>JBQCIU010000073.1:0-17538 GCA_051953395.1 Sphingomicrobium sp. | reverse complement strand
TGCAGCCGGATCACGCGCTCCATCTTGTTGGCGATCCGCTCGTTGTGCGGCGCGACAAGCGCCGCGCTTCCCGCGCCGTGCACCCGCCTCAGGAATTCGTCAAAAACCACGTCGGCCGTCGCCTCGTCGAGATTGCCGGTGGGCTCGTCGGCAAGGACGAGCGGCGGACGGTTGGCGAGCGCTCGGGCAACGGCGACGCGCTGCTGCTCGCCGCCGGAAAGCTTGGTCGGCCGGTGCTCGAGCCGGTTCTTCAGCCCCAGCTTGGTCAGCAGGTCCTCCGAACGCTCCCGAGCGACCGCGATGTCCGTCCCGAAGACCAGCTGCGGAATGGTGACGTTCTCGCGCGCGTTGAACTCGGGCAGAAGGTGATGGAACTGATAGACGAAGCCCAGCAGTTCGCGCCGAAGTCTCGTTCGCCCCTCGTCGTCGAGCTCGCTCGCTTCGGTTCCCTTCAGGCGGATCGAGCCCTTGAACCCGCCTTCAAGAAGTCCGACCGCCTGGAGGAGGGTCGACTTGCCCGATCCCGACGGGCCGAGAAGTGCGACGATCTCGCCGGGCATGACCTGGAGATCGACTCCGCGAAGCACCTCGATGGTGACGTCGCCCTGGGTGAAGCTGCGCTTGAGGTCGCGCGTCTCGAGAACCGGCGTCGGGTCACTCATAGCGAAGCACCTGGACGGGGTCGGTGCTTGCCGCCTTCCACGCCGGATAGAGCGTCGCGAGGAAGGACAGGACCAGCGCCGTCAGCACGATCGCGGTAACTTCGAACGGATCCGTTTTCGAAGGCAGGTCGGACAGGAAGCGAACCGAAGGATCCCACAAATTCTGCCCTGTCAGGTACTGGATCACATCCAGAATATCCTGCCGGAAGAAGAGGAAGATCGCGCCGAGGATCAGGCCGAGAACGATCCCGAGCGACCCGATCGTCACGCCGACGGTGACGAACACCTTCATCATTCCCCTTCGGCTTGCGCCCATCGTTCGCAGGATTGCGATGTCCCGAGTCTTTGCCCGAACGAGCATGATCAGTGACGACAGGATGTTGAAAACCGCGACCAGCACGATCAGCGAAAGCACCACGAACATCGCGACCCGCTCGACCTCCAGCGCGTCGAACAGCGCCGAGTTCATCTGCTTCCAGTCGACGATCACGCCCTTGCCCTGGACCATGGGCTGGAGGGGGGCGAGGATCGCGTTGACGTCGTCCGGGTTCTTCGTCTGCACCTCGATGGTGCTGACATTGTCGCCCATCAGCAAAAGCTGCTGCGCGTCCTCGATCGGCATCACCACGAAGCTGTTGTCATAATCGTAGATGCCAACCTCGAAGACCGCGGCGACCGTGTAGCTGACGATCCTCGGGACCGTGCCCACGACTGTCGAGCGCCCTTCCGGGCTGATCAGGCTGATGGTGCTCCCCGGATAGGCCCCAAGCGCCTCGGCAAGCCGGGAGCCGATGGCGACCCGGCCGCTTCCGGGGGTGACCAGCGCGAGGCTGCCGGATTTGATGTTCTTCGCGATCACCGGGTTGTCGCGGATATCCTCGAGCCGCATCCCGCGAACCAGCACGCCTTCGACCCGTCCGTTCGCGGACGCCATCAACGGCTGCTCGATGAGGGGCGTCGCCGATGTCACTCCGGGAAGCTGGCGGGCGGCGACGCCGATCTGCTGCCAGTCCTGCAAGCGCCCTTCATACCCCTGGACGATTGCGTGCCCGTTGAGGCCCGTGATCTTGTCGAACAGCTCCGCCCGGAATCCGTTCATCACGCTCATCACGATGATCAGCGCAGCGACCCCAAGCGCGACCGCAATCAGGCTGATCGAGGCGACGAGGAAAATGAACCCCTCGCCCTTTCCCGGGAGCAGATAGCGGCGAGCGACCATCCGCTCGTAGGAATTGAGGATCATGACGAGCGCTCCAGCTCGTCACCCCGGACTTGATCCGGGGCCCCAGCGAGAACGCCGGCGACCTCTCGACCTGAGATCCCAGCCTTCGCCGGGATGACATGCCCGCTCACTGAGTTAGCCTCGTGAGGGCGCTCTCGACGCTCAGCTCCTGGCGCTCGCCGGTTGCCCGGTTCTTGAGCTCGACAACGCCGTTGGCGATCCCTCGCGGGCCGACAATCACCTGCCAGGGAAGGCCAATCAGATCCATCGAGCCGAGCTTCACTCCGCCGCGCTCGTCGCGGTCGTCGTAGAGCACGTCGACGCCAGCCCCCTTCAGCATCCCGTAGAGGTCCTCCGCCGCCGCCACGGTCGCAGCATCGTCCTGCCGCATCGTGATCAGCCCGACCTTCCACGGAGCGACCGCTTCCGGCCAGATGATCCCCGCTTCGTCGTGACTCGCTTCGATGATGGCCGCCACCAGGCGCGACACGCCGATTCCGTAGCTTCCCATCATCGGGGTGACCGGCTGCCCGTCAGGGCCGGAAACCTTCAGTCCCATGGGCGCCGAATATTTGTCGCCGAAGTAGAAGATGTGGCCGACTTCGATCCCGCGGCCGGTCCGGCGGCGCTCCTCCGAAATCTCCGCCCAGCGATCCTCGTCGTGGGTCTCGTCGGTCGCAGCGTAGGTCGAGCTGACGTCGCTGAAGAGATTGTGAAGGCCGACCGCATCGTCGATGCGAAGATCGGAGCGGCTCCAGTCCATTTCGTCGAACGCGGCGTCGTAGAACACTTCGCTCTCACCCGTCGGCGCAAGCACGATGAACTCATGGCTGAGATCGCCGCCGATCGGGCCCGACGCCGCTTTCATGGGAACCGCGCGAATGCCCATTCGCGAGAAGGTCCTGAGATAGGCCAGAAGCTGGGTGTAATAGCTCAGCCGCGCGCCCGCCTCGTCGAGGTCGAAGCTATAGGCGTCCTTCATCAGGAATTCGCGGCCGCGCATCACTCCGAAGCGCGGTCGCACTTCGTCCCTGAATTTCCACTGTATGTGGTAGAGCATTCGCGGAAGGTCGCGATAGCTCTTGAACTCGTCGCGGACGATCGCGGTGAGCATTTCCTCGTTGGTCGGACCATAGAGCATCTCGCGGTCGTGCCGGTCGCGGATGCGCAGCATCTCCGGTCCGTAGGCGTCATAGCGGCCGCTCTCGCGCCAAAGGTCTGCCGACTGGATCGTCGGCATCAGCATTTCCTGAGCGCCCGCGCGGTCCTGCTCCTCGCGAACGATTTGCTCGATCTTCTTCAGCACCCGGAAGCCGAGCGGCAGCCACGCATAGATCCCGGCGGCAGTCTGCCGGATCAGGCCGGCGCGGAGCATCAGCTTGTGGCTGACGATCTGCGCGTCCGACGGGCTTTCCTTCAGGACCGGCAGAAAAGCGCGGGAAAGTCGCAACGGTGCATCCTTGGAAATGGCTGTTTGCGGGCGAAGCCCTAGGGCGCTCTCCCGCCCAACGCAATGCAACGCTCGGGCACCGGAGATTGTGTCCGTACCGACACAGCCCCTGTGGAAAAGTCGCATCGCCCCCAATCGCGGCGTGACAAGCCGCGGATCGCGGGTCTAGCTGTCCGGCGTGCCGAATGCTCCGCCCTTGGGCGCTTGTTCGGGGCCGCTCATGAAGACGGCGGAGACATGTTCGAAGGGGGCTGACGAGCAATCGTCACGCAGGACGCCCGGATCGCTATGCGGTCCGGGCGTTTGCTTTTGGAGCCTTGGGTGAACGTCCAAGGCGATTTCGATTTCTTTTTTTTGGGGAAGCGTCCGCTGTCATGGATGGTAGCGGAGGAGGGACTTGAACCCCCGACACGCGGATTATGATTCCGCTGCTCTAACCAGCTGAGCTACTCCGCCCCAGACCGACCGCGCGCTTGGTAAGCGGCATGTGTGGAAGCCGCACTCGAAGGCGAGTGCGGGCGGCGATATAGGAGCGGCTCAAACGGCGGTCAACGTGAGGAACCGCTTACGGACGTTCTCGTTGAGCCGATCAGACGAGAGGCGATTGATGGACCCTGTAACCCCGCTTGAAACCCTGTGCAGGATCGTCATCCGGGCAAGGGAATATGACGCCCAGACGCCTGGCGATTACGACTCCGACGAAGACGCCGACAATGTCGACGACGAGGACGAGGGATCGCTCTCTGTCCTCGACGATGAGATCAACGACAGCGTCGAGGAGGAGCTTCGCTCGATCCTGGAGGACCTCGGCGAGGACCAGCTTATGGAGGTCGTCGCCCTGTGCTGGGTCGGCGCCGGTAACTACGAGGCCGCGGATTGGGACGAAGCGCTCCAGGAAGCGCAGGAAATGTTCGACGACGGCGGCGGCGAAACCCTTATCGAAGAGCTTCTCGAAATGCCGATGCTTCCTTCGGTCCTCGAAGCCGGCCTGGCCTCCTTCGACCTCAGCTGCGACGGAGTCGGCGAGCTGACCTAGGAGCGGAAGGCGTAGCGGGCGACCGGTTCCCAGCTGCCCTGCACGTATCGGACGAGCTGCAATCCCGAAATGGCGACAGGCCGAGATTCGAATCCGGAGCGAATCGCAGCGAGCAGCGCCCTCGCCTCCCGCGGCTCGACCTTGTTCTGGATGGTCACGTGGGGAGTCCAGCCGCCCTGGTCCTGGGCGCTTAGAAGGCCGCGGAATTCGTCGGCGAGTTCCTCCCGGATGCAATCGAGATCGGGCGAGACGATGCGAAGCGCCACTCCGCTGTCGAGATCCATCGCGCCTGCGATCCGCGCAGCCGGAGCAGGCCGGGATGCCGCACGGGCAAGGCGTCGGCGTATTTCCTCTTCGGCCGACGGAGGCAACGACCGGAACAGGGTGAGATGCGCTGGAACCCGGTTCCGTTCCGCCGGATAGTGGCGCCTGCGCAGCGCATCGAGCCAGGCGAAATCGGCCCTGGACAGCTCGGCGACAACGATCAGGCTGCTCACTGCCCGGGCCAGTCGTCCCTGGCGAGCTCCGGAAGCCTCTCGAAGCTCTCGCGGTCGAGCCCGGTGCGAATATCGCGATCGTGCACGTGCGCGTCCTTCCATTGGAATCGGCGCAGGGTCTCCCCCACGCCCGCAATTCCTCCATCGGAAATGACGAGATAGTCGATGCGGCCGCTCCGGCAGCCGGTCATCGCGTCCACGCAATGGCCGAGCGTGTCCTCATCCGCGCCGACCAGGCGCGCCTTGCCGAGAAGCGACAGGGGAAACAATGTTTCGCTGTCGAGCTTGCGGCTCTTCGCCATCGCCGCATGCGCCCCGTCCTCGATTCCGGACTGGCGCCCCAGCCAGCGCCAGATGCCGAACAGGTTGAGCGGGAGGAGAATCGCATTCTGCCACACAAGGCTGGACGGGCCGGCCGTGAGGCCGATGGTGAGCCAGGCAACCGATCCGATCGTGTAGACAACGAAGCCCCAGCCGGTGATCCGGGCGCCGAGATTGCACGCGACGACGAAGGCGGCGAGGAGGGTTGCGGCCGGAGCGACATAAGCGGCGATCTGTTCCATTGCATCGCAACAGACGACCGTCGCTGCCGGTTCAAATCTCCAGCTGGCTTCCGAGCTCGACGACGCGGTTGGTCGGAAGCTTGAAGAATTCCATCGCGCTTTCCGCGTTCCGAAGCATCCAGGCGAACAGCTTCTCCCGCCAGATCGCCATTCCCGGCCTGGCCGAGGCGATCAACGTCTGCCGGGCCAGGAAGAAGCTGGTGTCCATCATCTTGCAGGTGGGGCCGGCGCCCTTCACCTTGGCCAGCGCGGCGGGGACGTCGATCTCTTCCATGAACCCATACCGCAGGATCACCCGATAGAAGCCCGAACCGTAGTCCTTGACGCTGCAGCGCTCGCTGCTGCGGATGAACGGCACGTCTTCGATCCGCACCGTCAGCAGGAAGACTCGCTCATGAAGCACCTTGTTGTGCTTCAGGTTGTGAAGAAGCGCATGCGGAACGCCGTCGGACGAGCTCGTCATGAAGACCGCGGTGCCCGGCACCCTGGCGGCGCTCGGTGCCGCGGACTTGATGAAGATCTGCATCGGCAGCGTCGCTTCGTTCATCCGTGCGATCATCAGCTGCCGCCCCTTCGCCCAGGTCGTCAGCAGCGTGAAGGCGATGATCCCGACCAGAAGCGGGAACCAGCCACCGGCCGGGATCTTCAGCAGGTTCGCGGAGAAGTAGAGAAGATCGATTCCGAAGAAGAGGAACAGCATCCCGAACACCAGGATCCGGTTCCATTTCCACATGACCAGCAGCACCACGCTGATCAGGATCGCGTCGATCAGCATCGCGCCCGTTACGGCGATTCCATAAGCCGCGGCGAGGTTCGAAGAGTTCTGGAAGGTGAGGACCAGCAGGATCACCATCACCATCAACGCCCAGTTGACGACCGGGATGTAGATCTGGCCGGCCGCCGCTTCGCTGGTGTGCGTGATCCTGAGGCGCGGGACGAAGCCCAGCTGGATTGCCTGCTGAGTTACCGAGAAAGCCCCGGAAATCACCGCCTGGCTGGCAATGACCGTGGCGGCGGTGGCGAGGAGAACCAGCGGGAGCCGGAACATATCGCCGGCGAGGTAGAAGAACGGGTCCTTGACCTTGGCGAGCGCGTCGCTCGGCGCCGCGGAAAGGATCATCGCCGCCTGGCCCATGTAATTGAGCAGCAGCGCCGGCATGACGAAATAGAGCCAGGACACCCGGATCGGCTTTCGGCCGAAGTGCCCCATGTCGGAATAGAGCGCCTCCGCGCCCGTCACCGCCAGCACGACCGAGCCCATCGCGACGAAGGCGCGCACCGGCTCCTGGATGTAGAAGTTGACGGCATTCCACGGGTTGAGCGTGTTCAGGATCACGGTCGGACGGTCGACGATATGGATGACCCCGAGCACCGCCAGCGTCAGGAAGTAGAGCATCATCACCGGCCCGAACATCAGGCCGACCTTGGCTGTCCCGCGCGATTGGATCGCGAACAGGCCGATGAGGATTGCGATTGCAATCGGAATGACCATCGGCTGCAGCGTGGGGTTCACGGTCGTCAGGCCCTCGACCGCCGAAAGCACGGAGATCGCTGGGGTGATCATCGAATCGCCGTAGAACAGCGCCGTCGCGAAGACTCCCAGAAGAACGATCCCGCCGGTCCAGCGCACCCGCCCGTCCAGCGATCGGTTGATCAGGGCCAGGAGGGCAAGGCTTCCGCCCTCTCCCTTGTTGTCCGCCCGCATGATCACCGTCAGGTACTTCAGGGTGACGATGATCATCATCGACCAGAAGATGAGGCTCAGCACGCCCCAGATGTGCAGCTGGTCCGGGATCAGCGTGTGGTGGCCGGCGAACGTCTCGCGGAACGAATAGATCGGGCTGGTGCCGATATCGCCATAGACGATACCGATCGCTCCCACGGCCAGCTTGTACAGCGGGCCCTGCTCGTGCGGATGATGCCCTTCGTTGAGCGTCACCTCCTCGGCGCCGCCGGTCTCGGTAATGCTCATGCGTGGAGGATCAGCTTCGGCGTTCGACGGATGCGCACTCTTGATGCCCCGGTGCCACTGGCGTGACGAGTGGCGCGGACTAGCACCGGCACTCGCCTGCCGCAATCGCTGCTTACAAGAGCCAAATCCGTGTCTATAGGCGCGTCAAACATCATCATTGGAGCGAACGAATAATGCGTATCGGGGTGCCGAAGGAGATCAAGAACAACGAATATCGGGTCGGCCTGACCCCGGCATCCGTCGCCGAGCTCGTCGCCAACGGGCACGAGCTGTTCGTCGAAACGCGCGCGGGCGAAGACATCGACTGCCCCGACTCCGCCTACAAGAAGGCGGGCGCGACCATCCTTCCGACCGAAGCGGACGTCTTCAAGTCGAGCGACATGATCGTGAAGGTGAAGGAGCCGCAGCCGCAGGAGATCGCCCTTCTCGAGCCGCGCCATATCCTCTTCACCTATTTGCACCTCGCCGCGGACAAGCCGCAGACCGAAGGCCTGATGAAGTCCGGCGCGACCTGCATCGCTTATGAGACCGTGACCTCGAACAACGGCTCTCTCCCGCTGCTGAAGCCGATGAGCGAGGTCGCTGGCCGGATGTCGGTCCAGGTCGGCGCCCACTATCTCGAAAAGGAACAGGGCGGTCGCGGGATCCTGCTCGGCGGAGTCCCCGGGGTCGCTCCTGCCAAGGTCGCGATTCTCGGCGGCGGCGTTTCCGGAGTGAACGCGGCGCAAATGGCCGTCGGAATGCGCGCCGACGTCACCATCTACGACATCAACATGGAGCGGCTGGCCGAGCTCGACATGTTCTTCTCCAGCCAGATCAAGACGGCCTATGCTTCGCGCGCGGCGATCGCCAGCGCCGTCGAGAAGGCCGAGCTGGTCATCGGCGCGGTGCTCGTGCCCGGCGCCGCTGCCCCGAAGCTCGTCACCCGCGAAATGCTGAAGACGATGAAGCGCGGGTCGGTGCTGGTCGACATTGCGATCGACCAGGGCGGCTGCTTCGAGACCAGCCATCCGACCACGCACGCCGACCCGGTCTTCGAGGTCGACGGCATCATCCATTATTGCGTCGCCAACATGCCCGGCGCGGTCGCCCGCACCTCGGCCTTCGCGCTCAACAATGTGACGCTTCCGTTCGTACTCAAGATCGCCAATCTCGGCGCCGACGAAGCGATGCGCCGCGACCCGCACCTCGCCAACGGCCTGAACGTGTCGAATGGCAAGGTCCGTCACCAGGCCGTCGCCGAAGCGCTCGACCTCAAGTACGAACCGGTCGCCTAGCGGGTCTTGGGCGACAGGGCGGCAACGGCGTCTTCGACCATCGGGCGCCATTCGGCGTCGGCGGGCGCCTTCGCCAGCACCTGCTTCCAGAGCGCCAGTGCGCCCTGGCCGTCGCCCGAGCGAGCCAGCGCGAGCCCCATGAAGAACAACGGTGCAGGATGGCCGGGCGCCAGCTCGGCCGCCTGTTCGTAGGCATATTCGCTCGCCGGGGTCAGCACGCCGGCATGATCGACCAGCGCGTTGCCGAGCCCGATCCAAAGCTGCGCGTTGCGCGGGTATTTGCCGACGGCGTTCTGAAGCACGCCGACCGCTTCTTCGGTGTCCCCGCTTCGGGCCAGCGCTTCGGAAATCGAAAGCCAGCTCTCCTCGCCCGTGAAGTTGCCGAAGAAGGCGTGGCGCATGTCGGTCAGCGGGATCGGCGCCTGGAACGAACTCGCTTCGCGCGGTGAGCCCGGGAGCCCCGGATTGCCCTGTACGACATAGCCGATGCAGCCAAACAGCATCGCCGACGCCGCCAGCATGAGGATCGACCCGCGCACTCGAAGCAGCGCCAGCGCGCCGAGCGACAGGGCGAAGAGCGCGGCGAGGATGATCCAGCCCGTCATTTCGATCCTCGCCTCTTCAGCCGCGCCCGGGCGACGAAGGCGCCTCCGAGAAGAAGCGCGATCGGCGCGATCCACAAGGGCCACGTCGCCGGTTCGGATGGCGGCATGAAGGTGATCCAGGCACCGTAGCGCTGGATCAGCCATGACCGGATTGCCGACGGCTTCTCGCCTGCAGCGATGCGCCGGCGGACCATGTCGCGCATGTCGCCGGCAAGATCGGCGTCGGAATCGGCGATCGACTGGCCCTGGCAGACCAGGCAGCGGATTTCCTCCATCAGGGCCTGCGCCTGCGCTTCCTTGGCCGCGTCCGGAAGCTGCCGGTTCGCCCAGTAAGCCGGAGGAAGGCTGCTGTCCGCCAGCGCCGGGGACGCACAGCAAAGCGCAAGGATCAGCAGCAGCCGCTTCATCGCGCAGCCTTTACGGCCTGGACGATTCCGGGAACGTCGCCGGCTTCGATCGGGCCGATATGCTGCATCCGGATGACTCCACGCCCGTCGACGACGAACGTCTCGGGTACGCCCGCCGATCCGAACGCAAGCTGCACCCGGCTTTCGGGGTCCGACGCAATGCGTTCGAAGGGATTGCCGTTGGCGGACAGGAATTGCCGAAGGTCTTCAGGCCGGTCGCGGACCGCGATCCCGACGATCGGCACCCCCTGGTTCCTGAGCATGGTCAGCACCGGCGCCTCCGCGACACAGGGGACGCACCAGCTGGCGAAGAAATTGACCAGCTTCGGCCGCCCGTCGGCAAGGTCGGCGGATGCGAGCCCCGGCGCCCCCGGAAGCGCGGCCGCCGCCGTAAAGGCAGGCGACGGCTTGCCGACCATGGCCGATTGGACGTCGGTGTCCGGCGGGTTCGCCAGCCTCCAGACCAGCGCAACGAGGATCAACGCCACCAGCGCAACGGGGACGAATCGAAGCGCCTTCACCGGTCGCGCTCCTTCCGCCAGCCTCGCCAGGCGCGTCCGCCCAGCGAAAGAGCGCCCCCGAGCGCGATCAGCGCCCCGCCGAGCCAGATCAGGGTCACCAGCGGCTTCCACCACAGCCGTAATTGCCAGCGCCCATCTTCCGCAGGCTTGCCAAGAACCGTGTACAACTGTCCGGAAAGCACGGTCTTTATTGCCGACTCCGTCGTTTCGGTGGGCGGGCTCGTGTAAAACCGGGATTGCGGCTTCAGGACCGTCACTCCGTCGCCCTGGGAGGCGCGAAGCTCCGCCTCCAGCGCCGTCCAGTTCGGGCCGGCAGTCGGAGTGACCGATTCGAACTCGATCAGCCAGGGGCCAACCTGCACCTGCTCGCCGGGTCGGGCCGCGGTCAGCACTTCCTTCGTCAGCATCGTGCTCGCCGCCATTCCCGCAAGAGCGACGGCAATCCCGAAGTGAGCGACCACCATCCCCCAGGTCGACAGCGGCGTCCTCCGCAGCTTGCGCCCGACCAGCGGAAGGAAGGCGGCAATCGCCAGCATTCCGGCGATCCCCAAGGCGATCCGGGAAAGAATGCCCTCGCCGGGAATGACGACGATCGCGATGACCAGCACCGTGGCCCCGACCAGCGCCGGGATCGCCAGCCGCTTCAGCTTCTCGCCGGAATCGGCCTTCCAGCTGAGCAGGGGCCCGACGCACACCAGAATTGCCAGGATCAGCGCCAGCGGTCCCGCCACGCTGTTGAAATAGGGCGCACCAACCGAGAGCTTGGCGCCGGTCACTGCCTCGACGAACAACGGATAGAGCGTGCCGATGAACACGATTCCGAGGATCACGGTCAGCAGCAGGTTGTTGCCGACCAGTGCCGCCTCCCGGCTCACCAGCTCGAAACGCGGTCCTTCGGACAACTTGCCGGAGCGAAGCGCGAACAAGGCGAATGCCGCCCCCACATAGATGGCGAGCAGCGCCAGCAGGAACGTTCCCCGTTTCGGGTCGACCGCGAAGGCATGGACCGACGTCAGCACTCCGGAGCGCACCAGGAAAGTCCCGACCATCGACATGGAGAAGGCGACCATCGCCAGCATCACCGTCCAGGCCCTCAGCGAGTCCCGAGCTGCAAGCACGTTGATCGAGTGGAGCAAGGCCGTCGCCGCAAGCCACGGCATCAGCGAGGCGTTCTCGACCGGGTCCCAGAACCACCACCCACCCCAGCCGAGCTCATAATAAGCCCAGTAGCTGCCGGCGGTGATCCCCAGCGTGAGCATGATCCACGCACCCAGCACCCACGGCCGCATCGCCTTGGCCAGCGCCGAATCCACACGTCCGGTGATCAGCGCGCCAACTGCGAGACTGAACGCTACCGACAGTCCGACATAGCCGACGTAGAGAGTCGGCGGATGGAAGACGAGGCCCGGGTCCTGGAGCAAAGGATTGAGGCCCCTGCCCTCGAATGCCGGCGGGTTGAGCCGCGCGAACGGGTTCGACGACAGCAGCAGGAAAGCGAAGAAGCCGAGCGCCAGCGCACCCTGAGCCCCGAGCGCCGCCGTCAGAGTCCTGGCGTCGAGCCGCCGCGAAAAGATGGCGAGCGCAGCCCCCGCGAGCCCGAGGATCGTCACCCAAAGGAGCATCGACCCTTCGTGGTTCCCCCAGGCTCCGGCGACCTTGTAGAGCCAGGGCTTGGCGCTGTGGCTGTTCTCCGCGACCAGGAGCACCGACAGATCCGTCCGCTCGAACAGCCACATCAGCATCGCCATTGCGAAGACGGTCAGAAGCCCCTCGACGATTGCGATCGACCGGACCGGCCCGGCGGCGACAGTCCGCACCGGAGCCGGGCCGAAAGCAAGAAACAGTTGCAGGATTGCAAGCGCCGCCGCCAGCCACAGCGCGGCGAGACCGGCCTCGGCGATCACTTCTCGACCGTCTTTGCCGCTTTGTGCTCGGCGGCCTGGTTGCCGAGCTCGGGCGGCATGTAGCGCTCGTCATGCTTGGCGAGGATATTGTCGGCGACGAATGTGCCGTCCTTCTCCAGCCGCCCTTCCGCCACCGCGCCGCTGTCCTCGCGGAACAGGTCGGGCGTGATCCCGCGGAAAACGACCGGCACTTCGCCGGTACCGTCACCGAGCCGGAAGCGAATCGTCACTCCGTCGCCAAGGCGCTGGATCGAGCCTTTCTCGACCATTCCGCCGAGGCGGATCGGCTGGCCGACCGCGGCCTTCCCTGCCGCGACTTCGGTCGGCGTGTAGAAATAGGCCGCGCGGTCCCTCAGTCCCCACATCGCGAGCAGAACGGCGACCAGGACCGCGACTGCTGCGATCGCCACGAGGACGAGCCGCTGATGCTTCGGCTTGCCGATCATTTGCGGTCGCGGAGCTTCTCCGCCTCCGCTTCGGCGCTCCGCATCGACGCAAATGACGCCAGCAGCAGCCCCGCCGTCGCAAGGAGCGCGAACGCGTAAGCCGCGACGACGAACGGCCAGGGGTTCATTCCGCCGCGCTCCGCCTCAGCCGTGCCTCGACCCTCGCCCGGGCAAGCTCGCCACGCATGCGCATCAGCACCGCCGCCGCGAACAGCAGGGTGAAACCGAAGAAGGTGAGCGGCAGCGGCCACAGGATGGACGGGGCGATGGTCGAGCCCGAAAAGCTGATGCTCTGGCCCTGGTGCAGCGTCCTCCACCACAGGACCGAATAATGGATGATCGGCAGGTTGATCGCCCCGACAAGTCCGAAGATCGCCGCGATCCGCCCTTCCCCGCTCCGCTCCTTCTCGGCCGCGGCAAGCGCGATGTAGCCCAGGTAGAGAAAGAACAGGATGAGCATCGATGTCAGCCGTCCGTCCCACTGCCACCAGGTGCCCCAGGTCGGGCGCCCCCAGATCGAGCCGGTGATGAGGCAGATTGCGGCGAATGTCGCTCCGCAGGGAGCGATCGCCCGGCCTGCCACCGCCGCCAGCGGGTGCCTCCAGACGATCTGACTGAGGGCGGCAACGGCGATCCCGGCCCAGCCCGCCATTCCCAGCCAGGCGGCAGGCACATGAATGTACATGATCCGAACCGTCTCGCCCTGCAGGTAATCGGGCGGAGTAAGGATCAGTCCGCCGACGATCCCCGCGATCGCAAGCACGAGCCCGATCGCCAGCGACCAGCCGGTCGCCGGTCTCGCGATGCGCAGAAAACGCGCCGGATTTGCAAGCGCGTGCATTGCGGTGGGCGTTAGCCTCTCCCGATCAGCCGCTGCGCCATCGCGTCGGCGACCACACCCGGATCGCGGCCGCTTTCGGCGCTCTCGGCCCAGATCTGCTCGAGCCGCGCGGGAATGCCCTGGATCCGCTCACGGACCAGCGCGGCGTCGCCGTCGCCGAGATATTCGGTGCAGACGTTGATGATCCCGCCGGCGTTGATGACGTAATCGGGCGCATAGAGGATGCCGCGCTCCATCAGCCGTGCCCCGTCCGCGGCCGTTGCCAGCTGGTTGTTCGCAGCGCCCGCAATCACCGGCGTCTTCAGCCTGGCGATGCTGTCGGCATTGAGGATCGCCCCAAGCGCGCACGGGCTGACGACGTCGGCCTCGAGGAACAGGATTTCGTCCGGGGAAACGACCGATCCGCCCGTCGCATCGGCGAGCTTCTTCGCCTTGACTTCGTCGATATCGGCGACCGACAGCTTCGCGCCCTCGGCACAGGCGTGCATCGCTACGCCGGACGCGACGCTTCCCGCGCCCTGGAGCGCGATGTGCAACCCGTCGACGCTGTCCTTGCCCAGCGCCCGCTTCACCGCGGCCTTCAATCCCAGGAAGACGCCGAGCGCGGTGTGCGGTCCGGGGTCGCCCCCAACGTCGGTGGCGTCGTTGGGAAGCCCGGCAACGAACTTCGTCTGGCGGCTGACCTCGACCATGTCGCGCACGCTCATGCCGACGTCCTCGGCGGTGATGTAGCGTCCGCACAGCCGGTCGACGGCCTTGCCGAAGGCGGCGAGCAGTTCGGGCGACTTCTGCCGCTCCGGAGGCGCCAGGATGACGGACTTGCCGCCGCCCAGGGGAAGACCGGCCATCGCGTTCTTGTAGCTCATTCCGCGCGACAGCCTGAGCGCGTCGGTCAGGGCGTCCGCCGGATCATCATAATGCCAGAAGCGCGCTCCGCCCGCTGCCGGGCCGAGGTGGGTCGAGTGGATGACAATGATCGCCTTGAGTCCCTGCTCGGGCTCGTTGACGAAGTGGACGACCTCGTGCGCGTCGTAATCGGGGTAACCCCAGGGCGTGTCCATTTGTGCTCGGAATTCCGCTTCTAGACTTGAAAAAGTGGGGCGATCGAGGGGACTTGAACCCCCGACCCTCGGTACCACAAACCGATGCTCTAACCAGCTGAGCTACGATCGCCATTGGTGTCGCGCCCGGGTCGCCTCAAGGTTCCCCAAACCGCGCGCGCTCCTTAGGGTTGGCCGCCCCTGAACGCAACCCGAACGGAAGAGCGATGAGTAACTCCACGATGCGCAAATTCGGCTACCCGGACTCGCTGGTGCGGGAGTTCGAACATTGGGCGATCCTGGTCCGCCCCGCCCAAGTGACGCTGGGATCGCTCGTTCTTGCCGCCACGGACGACGCGGAGGCTTACTCACGGCTGCCCGACGGGGCCTTTGCCGAACAGGCGGAGGCGGTCCGAGCGATCGAGTCTGCGCTTCGCGACTTCTGCGCCTATGAGCGGATCAATTACCTGATGCTGATGATGGTCGATCCTCACGTACATTTCCATGTGATTCCAAGATATTCCGGAGATCGCCAGTGGCAGGGCATCGCTTTCCCGGACGCCGGCTGGCCCGGGCCGCCCCAACTAAAGATAGCAGTAGAACTCGACGGTCCGCAGCTGTCTTCAATGCGCGATCAACTAAAACGCCATTTCTAGTTTCCGTTAGTTAAAACGAGCAGGCGTTTTATCTTGCGCGGGATTAACGGCGGGAGCATCTAGCGCCGGGGAGAAGTGCCAATGCTGTCGAGTCGCCGGCCACGTTCAGCCGCTGCTCCGCGCGTGTCGCTGAAGGATACCCTGATGAGCGCCGGACTCGAGGAACGCTTCGCCGATCTCCTCGAAAACATGCCGCACAGGGTCATCCACGTCGATCCGCGTCGGCCCTTCCGCGAAGAAGGCGCGCCGCGCGACGAAGTGATGTTCGTCCGCTCCGGAATCCTCGCCAAATATAAATCCGACGGCTCATCCCGCCGCCAGATCGTCGCCCTTCGCTTTCCCGGTGAAGGAATCCTGCCGAGCGTCGGTGCTGCAAGCTACGGCATCCAGGGGATTGTCCGGAGCGAGGTGATGGTCGGGCGCGCAGCCGACTTCAACGCCGTCGTCGAAGCGCATCCCGAGCTCCAGCGCTTCTTCGTCCACCTGCTCCAGCGCGACGAGGCGATCGGCTACGAATGGCTGGTCAATTGCGGGCGCCGGGATTCGACCGCGCGGGTGGCGCATTTGCTGTGCGAGACTGCAATGCGCAGCGGCGTCGACGTCGAGAGTGCGATGATGGTCAACCCGTTCACTCAACAGCAGATCGCGGACATGACGGGCCAGACCTCGGTCAACGTGAACCGCGTCTTCGCCGACCTGGAGCGGCAGGGCCTGATCGAACGCACGGGCCGCGAGATCGAATTCCGCGACTGGCGAGAGCTTCGCCGCATCGCCAGCTTTCAGCCGGCCTACCTGGACTGAACCATCCGCGACGCCGGCCGTCCGGGGCCGTGGCGAAGGATGGTGGGCGCGACAGGGATTGAACCTGTGACCCCACCCGTGTGAAGGGTGTGCTCTACCGCTGAGCTACGCGCCCGCCCTGATGCGGAGCCGGCCAGATAGGGGCAGCCGCCCGGACTGTCCAGCTTACTGGACGGCGTCCTTGAGGATCTTGCCGGGGCGGAACTTCGGTTGCGATGTCGCCTTGATTTGCATCGGCTCGCCGGTGCGCGGGTTGCGGCCGGTCGAAGCCTTGCGGCGAGTGACCGAGAAATTGCCGAAACCGACCAGCCGGACCTCGTCGCCGCGCTTGAGCGCCGAGGTGATCACCTCGAGCATCATTTCGACCGCGCGTGCCGCTTCGTTGCGATTCAGTCCGGCACGGTCGGCGACATGGCCGATCAGTTCCTGCTTGTTCATTCCCTCGCTGCTCCCCGGTCACTAGCGCGAGACAGACTCGCGCGGTTCTAGTCACGACTAAAGGCCAGACTCGCCATCGAAGTCAAAGCCTAGAGCACCGGTGCTAGTGGCGGACTGCCGCCTCGCCAGCCGTTTCCCCGGTCGGCGGCGGCGGTTCGGCCGCATGCTCATCCGCTTCGGTCCATTCTATCGGCCGCATTGGCTCCGTCATCGCGTGCGCGAGCACCTCGTCGACATGGCTTACCGGGATGATCTCGAGGCTCTCCTTCACCGTATTGGGAATGTCGACCAGATCCTTCTCGTTCTCGGCGGGGATCAAAACGGTCTTCATTCCGCCGCGGAGCGCCGCGAGCAGCTTTTCCTTGAGCCCGCCAATAGGCAGGACCCGGCCGCGAAGGGTGACCTCGCCAGTCATCGCGACGTCGCGCCGGACCGGGATCCCGGTCAGCGTGGAGATCATCGCGGTGACCATGCCGATCCCGGCCGACGGGCCGTCCTTCGGGACCGCGCCTTCGGGCAGGTGGACGTGGATGTCCTTGCGGGCGAACAGGCTCGGCTTCACACCGAACGAGGGAGACCGCGCCTTGACGAAGCTCATCGCCGCCTGGATCGACTCCTGCATGACGTCACCGAGCTTGCCGGTGGTCTTGATCTGGCCCTTGCCCGGAACGGTGACCGCCTCGATGGTCAGGAGCTCGCCGCCGACTTCGGTCCAGGCGAGGCCGGTGACGGCGCCGATCTGATCCTCTTCCTCGCTGATCCCATAGCGATAGCGCCTCACCCCAAGGAAATCGGAGACGTTGTCGGCGGTAAGCTCGATCCGCTCCGCCTTGCCTTCCAGAATCTGGCGAAGCGCCTTGCGTGCGATCTTCGCCAGGTCGCGCTCCAGAGTCCGGACCCCTGCTTCGCGCGTGTAGTGACGAAGGATTGCCCGAAGGCCGTCGTCGGTGAACACCAGCTCTTCCGGCTTCAGCCCGTGCGCTTCCATCTGCTTGGGAATCAGGTGGCGCTTGGCGATTTCGAGCTTCTCGTGCTCGGTGTAGCCCTCGAGCCGGATGATCTCCATGCGGTCGAGCAGCGGCTGCGGCATGTCGAGCGAGTTGGCGGTGGTGACGAACATCACGTCCGAAAGGTCGTAATCGAGCTCCAGATAATGGTCCTGAAACTTGTTGTTCTGCTCGGGGTCGAGGACCTCGAGCA
>JBQCIU010000072.1:0-7021 GCA_051953395.1 Sphingomicrobium sp. | reverse complement strand
GCCCGAGCTGATCGTCGATTTCGCGACCCTGACCGGCGCCGCTCGAGTCGCGCTCGGCCCCGATCTTCCAGCGCTGGTCGTCAGCGAGGATTCGCTGGCCTCCGAAATCGCTGAGAGCGCCGGCGCGGTTGAGGACCCGGTGTGGCGGATGCCCCTGTGGGATCCCTATGGCGACATGCTCAAGAGCGATGTGGCCGACCTCGCCAATGCCGCGAACTCGCCGATGGCAGGCGCCGTGGTCGCCGCCATGTTCATGAAGCGCTTCGTCCCCGAACAGACGCCGTGGGCGCACCTCGACACCTGGGCATGGCGCGACAGCGCGAAGCCCGGTCGGCCCAAGGGCGGCGAAGCGCTGGGCCTGCGCGCCATTTTCGAGACCCTGCGGTCGCGCTACCCGACGCCCTGAGGCGGGCGAATTGGGTCGAAAGGCCATTTTCTGACCGTTTTGCGGTTACTTGCCTGCAACGATTTCTCTCCTTGCCGGTTTAACGGGGCAAGCGCGGTAAAGCGCAGGAGATGGTGCACCAATGGCCGACGAATCGCTGTCAGCCTGGATGCGGGCGCTGATCGCTTATGTTCGATCAGGTGAGCCCGACCTGACCAATCGCCAGATGGCCTTGCTGATGCTGGTCTATCTGACGCCGGGTCCGCACACGGTGCGGGGACTGGCCAAGGTGCTGGGTGTGTCGAAGCCGGTCGTCACGCGCGCCTTGAACACGCTCGGCGGCCTCGGCTATCTCCGCCGCGAACGGGACCAGGACGACCGCCGCAACGTGTTCGTCGTGAGGACCAAGGACGGGGCGGATTTCCTTGAAGGGTTCAAGCACAACCTCCGCGAGAGCGACCGAGCCTCCGCGGCCAACAGGCCAATCATCGGACAGGCAGCTTTCGCCCATCACCGCTGAGTTCGTTCTGAGCGGCCCGTCGGAGCATCCCGACCCGGCGACCCACGCCTATCGCAAAGATCTTGCCGACATTGCGCTGGCCGACCGGGTCATCGCTTCGCATTACGCCAGGCCGCTGGCGAAAGTGCTCGCGACGGCCACGCCCCTTCTGGCTCGACCGGAAGAAGGTTCGGGAACGATTGCTGATCTGAAGGCAGGGGAACCCTTCGAACTGCTCGACGACAGTCTCGGCTGGGCCTGGGGTTATGGCGGGCCGGATCGGCTGGTCGGCTATGTCAGGAGCGCTGCCCTGGCGCATCCGTAGCCGCGGATCGCCGATGCGATACGGAGGAGTTCGATGACGAGCGAACCAAGGCGGGACCCGGTGACGGATCAGCTCCTGACCCCGGAGAACGCGGCTTTCATCGTGATCGATTATCAGCCGGTGCAGGTCAGCTCGATCCGGTCGATGGATCAGGGCGAGCTCCTCTTCAACATCGTCAGCACGGCCAAGGCGGCGATGAATTACAAGCTTCCGGTCGTCCTCTCGACCGTCAACGTGTCGACCGGCCGGAACAAGCCGACCATCGATCCCCTGATGCAGGTCCTGACCGACACGCCGGTCTACGACCGAACCACGATCAATGCCTGGGAAGACACGCAATTCCGGCAAGCCGTCGAGGCAACGGGCCGCAAGAAGCTGGTGATGACCGCCTTGTGGACCGAAGCGTGCCTGACCTTCCCGACGCTCGATGCGCTGCGGTCAGGTTATGAAGTCTATGCGGTGACCGATGCGATCGGCGGAACCTCGGTGACCGCGCACGAAACCGCGCTTCGGCGAATCGAGCAGGCGGGCGCCGTGCTGATCAGCCGGGCCCAGCTCTATTGCGAGCTTCAGCGCGACTGGAACCGTACCGACACGGTGCCGGGCTTCATGGATGTTTTCCAACACTATGGCGGCAAGCCCGCCTAGCTGACGATCGTTCGAAGCCAGAACAGCTCGTACAAGCTGCTGGCGATCAGGATTACGATCAGGATGCCGACAGCCCAGTCCCGCTTCGGAGCGCGCGGCCGGCGGGCCGGGAAGAGCAGCCAGGCCGACACCGCGGAAAGGAAGATCGTCGCGAGCGCCACGTTGCGAAGATAAATGACGACGACGGAGCGGATGTGGTCGGTCCCCGGCGCGACGCTTTCGCCGTGCGGGCTCGTCAGAATCCCGGTTGCCCAGACGATGACCGCAGCGAACAGCAGGAACCCGCCGACGAACATCCGGCCACGCGCAATTCCCCTGTTCCTCACATCTCTCCCCGTTGGCGGCGAATGGCGTACCAACGCTTCACATTGGCCGCCTGCTCCGCGAGCGTTTCGGCAAAGACGTGCCCGCCGGTTCCATCGGCGACGAAGTAGAGCGCCTTGGTCTGCGCCGGGTTCAGCACCGCCTCGATACTGGCCTTGCCCGGATTGGCGATCGGTCCCGGGGGAAGACCGGCATGGGTGTAGGTGTTGTACGGATCGTCGGACTGGAGCTCCGACCGCTTGATCCGGCGCCCAAGCGGCTTGCCCTTGGTTATCGGGTAGATGACCGTCGGGTCCGCATCCAGCTTCATGCCGATGCGAAGCCGGTTGCAATAGACTCCCGCGACCATCCGCCGCTCGGCCGGCTTGCCCGTTTCCTTCTCGACTATGGAGGCGAGCGTGACCGCGTCCGCCTTGCTCGCTAGCGGGCAGCGGCCGCTATTCTTCGGCCAGAGCTCGGCGAGCGTTTTCACCATCGCCTGCTGCATTCGCTTGACCACCTCGCCACGCGTGTCGCCACGGTCGTAGCTGTAGCTGTCGGGCAGCAGGGATCCCTCGGGCATCGGCGGAAGCGGGCCGGTCAGGTAGCGGTTCGCCGCAAGCTTCTCGGCAACGATGATCGACGGCATGCCCTCTGTCACCGTGATCAGGCGCTGCAACGGCTTGCCATGCTGCAGCAGGTCGAGGATTCGCGAGGCGCTCATTCCCCTGGGGATCTGAAACTCGCCGGCTTGGATCGGGTCGCTCGAGCCGAACAGCTTCGCCATCGCCCGGAAGGTCGTCGCGTTGCCGGGGATCGCCCCGGCCTTGTCGAGCTGCTCGGCGACCGTGGTGAGAGTGGAGCCTTCGGCGACAATGATGGCGTGCGGACCCGGCTTGGGGCCTGCGCTCCACCACAGGAAATAGATGGTCAGGAGCGCCGCCAGGACGACGGCCGCAAGGCCCCACCGAAACAGCCTGCCAATCGGGCCGTGCCCCCGCTTGCCGCGGGGGGTGCAGACCATCAGTCGACCGCTTTCATGATGAGGCTGGCGTTGGTCCCGCCGAAGCCGAAGCTGTTGTTCAGGACGGCGCGGATCTTCCGCTCCTTGGCCTTGTGCGGGACGAGGTCGACCCCTTCCGTTCCCTCGCTCGGATTGTCGAGATTGAGGGTCGGCGGGGCAATCTGATCGCGCATTGCGAGGATGCAGAAGATGCTTTCGACCGCGCCTGCGCCGCCGAGCAGGTGGCCGATCGCCGACTTGGTCGAGCTCATCGACAGCGAGCCGATCGCATTGCCGAACAGTCGGCGCACGGCCCCAAGCTCGAGCTCGTCGCCAAGCGGGGTCGAGGTGCCGTGGGCGTTGATATAATCGATGTCCGATGCCTGCAGACCCGACTTCCTCAGCGCCATCTCCATCGACCGGTAGGCGCCGGAGCCTTCCGGGTGCGGCGCGGTGACGTGGTGGGCATCGCCCGACAGGCCATAGCCGACGACTTCGGCGTAGATTTTCGCTCCGCGGGCCTTGGCGTGCTCATATTCCTCGAGCACCAGCACGCCCGCGCCCTCACCCATCACGAAGCCGTCGCGGTCCTTGTCGTAGGGGCGGCTGGCGCGCGTCGGCTCGTCGTTGAAGTTGGTCGACAGCGCGCGTGCCTGCGCGAAACCGGCAATCCCGATCGGGCAGATGGTCGCTTCCGCCCCGCCCGCGAGCATGATGTCGGCATCGCCGTCCTTGATCATCCGCGCCGCGTCGCCGATCGAGTGAGCGCCGGTCGAACAGGCGGTCACCACCGCGTGGTTCGGGCCCATCAGCCCATGTTTGATCGAAACCTGGCCCGAGATCAGGTTGATCAGGCGCCCGTGGACGAAGTGCGGGCTGACCCGGCCGGGGCCGTTCTCGTGAAGGTTGACGCTTTCCTTCTCGATCCCCGGAAGGCCGCCGATTCCCGAGCCGATCGACACGCCGGCGCGATATCGCGTCTGCTCGTCCATTTCGGTCAGGCCGGCATCTTCAATCGCCTGTCCTGCAGCATCGATGCCATAGACGATGAACGGATCGACCTGCCGCTGGACCTTGTGATCGACCCGCTTCGAGTGATCGAATCCATATTCATGGTCGGCAGGCTTCACCTCGCACGCGATTCGGCATTTCTGGTCGCTGGCGTCGAACTTGGTGATTGCGCCGGCACCGCTCTTGCCTGCGATGATGTTGCGCCAGCTCGTTTCGACGTCGCCGCCAAGCGGCGTCACCAGCCCCAGACCCGTCACGACGACACGGCGCATGATTCGTTCTCCGTCAGTTCAAAAACAAACGGCCCCCCGCTTTTGTTCGGGAAGCCGTTCGTGCCGCACGTCGGCAGATCCGGGCGGCGTCAGCCCCCTCGGATCAGCCCTGGTGCTGATCGATATAGTCGGTCGCGTCCTTGACCGTCGAAATCTTCTCGGCGGCGTCGTCCGGAATCTCGACGTTGAACTCTTCCTCGAAGGCCATGACCAGCTCGACGATGTCGAGGCTGTCGGCGCCGAGATCGTCGATGAAGCTCGCTTCCGGGGTGACCTTTTCCGGTTCGACTCCGAGATGCTCGACGACGATTTTCTTAACCCGGTCGGCAGTCTCGCTCATTGGGCTTTCCTCCACGTGTTGGTTTTGCGCTGCCCTAGCGGCGCGGATTGATGCTCGCAAGTCTGACGGGGGTCATTGCGAGGACCGTCAGCACCGACTCAATCCAGTGGCGCTTCTGGATTGCTTCGCTAGGTTCGCAACGGCGATGCGTCGATCCCGCTCCCTCACCTCCGGCGAAATCGCGCTGGCGCGCTCGATCTTCGGCGAAGCGATCGATTATTCGAAGGTTCGCCTCGTGCTCGGCAAATGGTGGCCGTTCCAACCGCGGCGAAGCGCGATGGCGCCAATGGGCAATATCTATTTCCATCCCGATGGCGGCGGCTGGTCGGAAGATTTTTCGAAAGAGCCACTGCACGCCCAGGGCTTCTTCATCCACGAAATGACCCATGTCTGGCAGGCGCAGAAGGGCGGCCGCTTCTACCTGCCGCTCGCCCGCCACCCCTTTTGCAGATACGGCTATACCGTGACGCCGGGGCGGCCGTTCAACCGCTACGGGCTGGAGCAGCAGGCGGAAATCGTCCGCCACCTTTTCATGGCCGAGCACGGCGCGAACATCAGCTGTCCGCCGCGTTCGCTGCTGCCTTTCTAGTCCGGCTTCTTTGCCACTCCGACCAGCGCCGGCCTGAGCAGCCGATCCTTGAGCATGTAGCCGGGCTGCATCTCCTCGACGATGGTCCCGGGTTCGGCCTTGTCGCTCGGGATTTCCATCATCGCCTGGTGCTTGTGGGGATCGAGCGGCTGGCCGACCGCTTCGATTCGCGTGACCCCGTTGCGCTGGAACGCAGCCTCGAGCTCGCGGGCGGTTGATTCGATGCCGGCAAGGAAATTGCTCGCCACCTTGTCGGCGCGAAGCTCGTCGCTCACCGCAGCCAGCGCGCGATCGAGGTGATCCTTGATCGCAAGCATGTCGCGGGCGAACGTGGCGGACGCGTAGGAGCGAGCGTCGGTGACCTCTTTCTCCATCCTGCGGCGCGTGTTCTGGACTTCCGCTGCGGCGTACAAGGCCTTGGCATTCGCCTCTTCCAGCGCCTTTTCGAGCTCCGTCAGCCGGTCGTGCTCGGCCACTTCGGGCGCATGGTCCGCGGTCTGCCTGCGGATCTCCTCGGCTTCTTCCGCCGTGTCGAGCGGCTCGCCGTCATCGGGTTCAGGAAAGTCGTCGTTGTGCTGCATCATCCGATCAATCTCGTTAGCGCCTTGGCGGTGAAATCCACCATGGGGACCACGCGGGCATAGTTCAACCGAGTGGGCCCGATCACACCGACAACGCCGACCACGTCGCCATGGCTCCCACGATAGGGCGCGGCGATGACGGACGAGCCCGACAAAGCGAACATGCGATTCTCGCTGCCGATGAAGATCCGGCAGCCGGGAGCGTCGCGCGCGCCTTCGAGAAGGCGGGCGATTTCCTGCCGGTCTTCGAGCTCGTCGAGAAGCCTCCGCACCCGCTCGAGGTCGGCTGCTGCGGCCTCGTCGATGAGGTTCGCCTGGCCGCGGACGATCAGCACCGGCCGGCGCGAATGATCCTGCGACCATGCGGCCAGCCCGGAGGCGACCAGCTCCGCTGCGGCTGCATCGATCGCGTCCTTCTGTTCGCGGATTTCCTGCCGGAGGCGCGCTTCGGCTTCCGTCAGCGTCATTCCGGCAAGGCGGGCGTTGACGAAGTTCGTGACCTGCTCGAACGCGCCCGGGCTGGTCCCCGGGTCGAGCGAGACCACGCGGTTCTCGACATTGCCTTCGACGCCGACGAGCACCGCGAGCGCCCGGTCGCGCGACAGCGGCACCAGGCTGAACTGCTTGAGCCGCATTTCGCGCTTCGGAGCGAGCACCACGCCCGCCGCCTGGCTCAGTCCCGAGAGCGCCGCCGTGGCCGCAGCGAGCGCATCCTCGATCGGCTGGTCGCGGCCGATCTGCCGCTCGATCTCGGCCCGCTCGCGCGGGTCGGGAACCGATGCCTGCATGATCCCGTCCACGAACAGGCGGAGCCCGCTTTCGGTGGGGATCCGGCCGGCCGAGGTATGCGGATGGGTGAGAAGCCCGCGCTCCTCCAGCTCCTGCATCACGCCGCGGATCGACGCGGGCGACAGGCCGATGCTTCCGGTCAGCGCCTTCGACCCGACCGGAAGCCCGCGATCGAGATAGGCTTCGACCACGAGACCGAAGATCTCGCGCATGCGGTCGGTCAGCTCGCCGATTTCACCGCTCATGGACGCGCATCTAGGATTGCGGGGCCCACCG
>JBQCIU010000071.1:0-4473 GCA_051953395.1 Sphingomicrobium sp. | reverse complement strand
CCCGCGGGGGGGGGGGCGGGGCCGCGCGCGGGGCGGGCGCCCCCCCCCTCAGTCAACCTGCGGTCGACAGCTCCCCCAATGGGGGAGCGGCAAACCTCCTCGCCCTCGCCATCGAAGCGGCGCGGGCGCGGGCGACCCTCGGCGAGATTTCCGACGCGCTGGAGCGCGCCTTCGGCCGCTACGACACGGTGCCTGAGCCGGTGCGCGGGATCTATGGCAAGGCGCGCAATGACGCCCGCTGGAAGGCGGTCGAGCAAGGCACGCAATTGGTCACAGATCGCATTGGCCGCAAGCCGCGGATTCTCGTCGCCAAGATGGGCCAGGACGGCCACGACCGCGGCGCCAATCTCGTCTCCTCGGCTTTCACCGATCTCGGCTTCGAAGTGATTCCCGGCCCGCTGTTCCAGACGCCGCGCGAGACCGCCGAGATGGCGGTCGAGAAGGACGTGGACGTGGTCGGCGCGAGCTCGCTCGCCGCGGGGCACCGGACGCTTATCCCGGAAATGATCGAGGCGCTGAAGGACATGGGCCGCGCCGACATCAAGGTGGTCGCGGGCGGCGTTATCCCGCCGCAGGATTATGCCGCGCTCCGCGCTGCGGGCGTGCAGGCGATCTTCGGCCCCGGCACCAACCTCGCCGACGCCGCAGACGAGGTGCTGCGCCTGCTCGGCCACAACCGCCCGCCGATTGATGAGGCAGCGGAGTGACAAGCAAGCCATCAGCTGCTTCGTTGCTCCTTTTGAGTGTGGTCATCTGGTGCATTCCGTTGTTCGCGCTGATCGGGGCCGCCACGGGAGACTGCATCGCTCCGGATTGCCCCACGGAGGCTGAGCGAGCTTTCCCGATCATCGTTGCAGCGCTCGTAGCTTTGGTTTTGCAGATTGCAGCGGCGATTTGGTACGCCCGCGCTCATTACGGGGAATAAGCCGCACGTGTTCAAGAAAATCCTGATCGCCAACCGGGGCGAAATTGCGTGCCGGGTGATCCGCACCGCTCGGCGCATGGGAATCAAGACCGTCGCCGTCTATTCCGACGCCGACGCGCGGGCGCCGCACGTGCTGATGGCGGACGAGAGCGTTCGCCTCGGTCCGCCGCCCGCGTCTGAATCCTATCTCAAGGCCGAGTTGATCATCGACGCCTGCAAGGCGACCGGCGCCGAGGCGGTCCATCCCGGCTACGGCTTTCTTTCGGAGCGCGAGAGCTTCGCCAAGGCGCTGGCGAAAGCGGGCATCGCCTTCATCGGCCCGCCGCCCAAGGCGATCGCCGCGATGGGGGACAAGATCGAATCCAAGAAGCTGGCGCAGAAGGCTGGCGTGAACGTCGTCCCTGGCTATCTCGGCGACATCGCGACGACCGACGAGGCCGTGAAGATCGCGGCTGACATCGGCTATCCGGTGATGATGAAGGCCTCGGCCGGCGGCGGCGGCAAGGGCATGCGCCTCGCCTGGTCCGAGAAGGACGTCCGCGAAGGCTTCGAAAGCGTGAAGCGCGAGGGGCTGAACAGCTTCGGCGACGACCGCGTCTTCATCGAGAAGTTCATCGAGCAGCCGCGCCACATCGAGATCCAGGTGCTCGGCGACCAGCACGGCAACGTCCTTTACCTGAACGAGCGCGAATGCTCGATCCAGCGCCGCCACCAGAAGGTGGTCGAGGAAGCGCCGTCGCCCTTCGTCACTCCGGAGATGCGCCGCGCCATGGGCGAGCAGGCCGTCGCTCTGGCGAAGGCCGTCGGCTATTATTCCGCCGGCACGGTCGAGCTGATCGTCAACGGCGCCGACACCTCGGGAAAGAGCTTCTACTTCCTCGAGATGAACACCCGGCTGCAGGTCGAGCATCCGGTGACGGAGGAGATCACCGGCCTCGATCTCGTCGAGCAGATGATCCGCGTCGCCAATGGCGAGAAGCTCACCTTCAGCCAGGACGATGTGAAGCTCGACGGCTGGGCGATGGAAACGCGCGTCTATGCCGAGGACCCGTATCGCGGCTTCCTGCCGAGCACGGGCCGGCTGACGCGCTACACGCGGCCTCAACAGACTCCCCTCCCCTTGATGGGGAGGGGTAGGGGTGGGGTGACATCCGACGTAGAGCGCGGCGCCACCGGCACCCCCACCCAACCCTCCCCCATCAAGGGGGAGGGCTCAGACCTCCGAGTCCGCGTCGACGACGGAGTGACCGAAGGCTCCGAGATCAGCATGTTCTACGACCCGATGGTCGCCAAGCTGATCACCTGGGGGCCGGACCGGCAGGCCGCGATCGACGCGCAGATCGCCGCGCTCGATGCCTTCGAGCTCGACGGCATCGGCGACAATGTCGATTTCCTCTCGGCGCTGATGCAGCACCCGCGCTTCCGGACCGGCGACATCACCACCAACTTCATCGCCGAGGAATATCCCGAAGGTTTCCACGGCGCCCCCGCGGATGCGCAATTGCTGTCCGATATCGCCGTGGTCGGCGGGATGATCGGCGCGATCACCGAGGAACGAGCGGCCGGGATCGACCACCAGCTCGGCCCGCCGGTGATCCCGTCATCCGAGCGCGTCGTCGTCGTCGATGGCGAGCCGCACAAGGTGCGAATCAAGCCGTACGACGGCGGAACGCTCGCGGTTTTGAACGGCGGCGAGCTGACCGACATCATCGGTCGCTGGACACCGGGGCAGAGGCTGCTCACCGTCAATATCGACGGGCGCCCGCGCACGGTTCAGGTGCGCCGGGACGGCCGCGCCTTCATCCTGACCACGCATGGCGCCAAGCATCGCGTGCAGGTGATGCCGCCGCACGTGGCGGAGCTTTCGAAGCACATGATCGAAAAGCCCGCGCCGGACCTGTCGCGGCTGCTTCTGGCGCCGATGCCCGGGCTTCTGACGAAGCTCAACGTCGCGGTCGGCGACAAGGTCGAGCCCGGCCAGCCGGTCGCGGTGATGGAAGCGATGAAGATGGAAAATATCCTCCGCGCACCCAAGGCGGCGACGGTGAAGGCAACGCCGGCGAAAGCGGGCGACAGCGTCGCGGTCGATCAGGTCATCGTCGAGTTCGAATAGAGGTGTTCCCCGGCGAAGGCCGGGGTCCAGGAGCCGCAGGCTTGGAAACAGCGGGGAACAAATGAGAGGCGGCATCTCCAATCACTGGCTTGAGCAGGCTTCCGCCTGCCCTGGGCCCCGGCCTTCGCCGGGGAACAGTGGGAGCATCGATTGAGCGATGCCGACGATCCTTCTCCTGATCGTCTCCAACACCTTCATGACCATCGCATGGTACTGGCATTTGCGCGGCGGCATGTCGAAGCCGCTGTTCATCGTCATCCTGATCAGCTGGGGAATCGCGCTGGTCGAATATTCCTTCGCCGTCCCCGCCAACCGGATCGGCTACGCGAACGGCTGGACCCCCGCGCAGCTCAAGATCACGCAGGAAGTGATCACGCTCGCGGTGTTCGCGATATTCGCGCTCGTCTGGCTGAAAGAGCCGGTGCACTGGCGCTATTTCGCCGCCTTCGCCTGCATGGTCGCCGCGGTGGCGCTGGTGTTCAGCGGGAAGTAGCGTAACCGCAGGCCGATCAGGTCACCCTGGAGCTTGAATGGATTCCGACAATCTCCTGTCTTTGGCTGCATTTTTAGCGATCGCGTTCGTGGCGTTCCGACAGCTTCGAACTGATCAGCCACCGGTGCGACTGTTCTCGCTACAGAGCGTACCCTTCGCGTTTATGTTCTGGGTCGGCATATCTGCTGCGGCATGGGCAGCGCTTGCGCCCGCGGACATTCACGACACATCGGGATATGTGGCGATTGGTATTGTGCAGATTGTGCTGTGTGTTGCCGCATCGGCGTACACGATCATGTGTCTAATTCGGCGAAAGTAGGCTCACTGCCCCCTCAACTCGCTGCGCCTCAGCTTGCCCGTCGCGGTCTTCGGCAAGGCTTCGACGAACTCGATCAGCCGCGGATATTTGTAGGGCGCGATTTCCGCTTTGGCGTGGGCCTGCAGCTCCGTGACAAGCACGTCTGAGGCGTGCGCATCAGCAGCTAGAACGACGAACGCCTTCACCTTCTGGCCGCGTTCGGCGTCTGGAACACCGATGACCGCGCATTCCGCGACTGCGGGGTGCGAGAGGAGGGCGTTTTCCACTTCCGGCGCGCCGATGTTGTAGCCGGAGCTGACGATCATGTCGTCATTGCGGGCGAGGTACCAATAGTATCCGTCGGCGTCGCGGCGGTAGGTGTCGCCGGTCACGTTCCAGCCGCCTTCGACATATTTCCGCTGGCGAGGATCGTCGAGATAGCGGCAGCCGGTCGGGCCCTTGATTGCGAGGCGGCCGACGCCCTCGTCCATCGGATTGCCCTGCTCGTCGAGAATCGTCGCGATGTATCCGGGCACGGCCTTGCCGGTTGAGCCGGGGCGGATCTCGTCGCCCGCCGCGGAGACGAAGATGTGCATCATTTCGGTCGAACCGATGCCGTCGGTGATGGCGATCCCGGTGCGCTC
>JBQCIU010000070.1:0-25312 GCA_051953395.1 Sphingomicrobium sp. | reverse complement strand
GAGCCCGGCAATTGGCGCACCCTAGAGTATCTCGGCGAGAGCCTGTTCGTCATGCGTGGCGACGATGGCGAAGTCAGGGCCTTCTCCAACGTCTGCCGGCACCGCGGCTCACGTCTGCTAGAAGGAACAGGCGGCTGCGCGAAGGTTGTTACGTGTCCCTATCACGCTTGGAGCTACGCGCGTGACGGCGGGCTCGTCGGAGTTCCGCATCGCCACGAATATCCCGGGCTCCAGACCGAAAAGATGGGGCTTCACCCAATCCCGCTGGAACGGTGGCACGGCTTCCTCTTCGTGACGCTCGAGCCGGGCGCACCTTCGGTCGCCGAGATGATGGCCCCTTATGAGCATGAAGTCGCGCCGTATCGCTTCGAGGATGTGCGTGCGATCGGCCGCGTAACGCTTCGGCCGCGGCCGCTCAACTGGAAGACCATCGCCGACAATTATTCCGACCATCTGCACATTCCCGTCGGCCACCCTGGTCTGACGCGGCTGTTCGGGCGCAACTACCGTATCGAGGCGCAGGAGCATGTCGACCGGATGGAGGGCGACCTGGTGGAGAAGGCCAGCGCCAATGTGTCGGAGCGGGCCTACCAGGCGCTGCTTCCGGAGGTGGAGCAGCTGCCGGCGAGCCACCGGCGCAAGTGGCTTTATTACAAGCTGTTCCCCAACGTGGCCTTCGACATCTATCCGGACCAGGTGGACTTCATGCAGTTCCTCCCCGTCAGCTCGACGGAGACGGTGATCCGGGAGATCAGCTACGCGCTTCCGGACGAGCGGCGGGAGATGAAGGCGGCGCGTTATTTGAACTGGCGGATCAATCGGCGGGTGAATGCCGAGGATACGGAGCTGATCACGCGGGTGCAGCTGGGGATGCAGTCGCCGACCTATGAGGCGGGGCCGCTTGGGACGAGCGAGGTGTGCCTGCGGAGCTTCGCGAGGAAGCTCCGGCGGCTCATTCCCGAGGCGCGGCTGGAGCGACCTCCGGCGGCGGGGTGGTCCGCCGCTTCCTGAACAGGAAGATCACGCCTCCGGCGGCGAACAGGCCGACCGAGAGCAGGAAGGCCTCGAGCCCCGAGCCGTAGAAAGCGAACAGGACGAAGGCGAGGCCGATGACGCAGGCGATGGTCGTCGTCGGGCGCCTGTCCTTGATCGCGGCGGCGATCGCGGCTGCGGAATAGAGGTAGAGGACGGCGTCGGTCGCCAGCAGAGTGATGAAGGTGAACAGCTGGGTGGTGCCCTTCGCCTCGTTGAGGGCGAGCAGGATGAAGCCGAGGCCGACGCTGGCGATCAGCGCGGCATGAGGCGCGTTGAAGCGGTTGGTGCGGCTGAAATAGCGCGGCATGTCGTTCCTCAGCGCCATCGAATAGAGCATCTCCCCGCAGGCGAGGATCGAGGCGTTGAGGGTGCCGAAGGCGCTGACGACCATCGCGGCGGCGGCGAGAAGGCCGGCCACTCCGCCCCAGTAGGAGCCGATCGCCTGCGGGAAGGGCGCGATGGACTTGGCGATCGCCGAATTGGGCATGATCAGGCTGAGCGACAGGGTCACCAGCAAATAGGTGACGGCGATGCCGGCGAGGCCGAAGACCAGCGCTCGGGCGAGGTTGCGCTCCGGGTTCAGGATCTTGCCGACGGGGGACAGCGAGAATTCGAAGCCGGTCAGCGCGAACAGGCAGAGCGCCGAAGCGGTGGCGATGTTGCCGAACGAGGGCGGAGGGACGTCGATGGGCTGGAGCGGGGCTCCGCTGCCGCCGAGGATCGCGGCGATGACGATGACGGCGATGAGCGGCAGGACCTTGATGAGGACGGTGACGATGGCGAGCTCGCCCACCGCCTTGATACCGCGCAGGTTCACCACCGTCAGGACAATGAAGAACGCCGAGGCCAGGAGCACCAGGTGATTGCCGAGGCCGGGGACGATGCTCGCGAGGCCCGCCGCCGCGGCGAGTGCGACGGCCGGATTGCCGACGCAGCTGGAGCACCAGGTCATCCAGGTGACCATGAAGCCCGCGCCGGGGCCGAGCTCGTTTTCGACATAGGCCTGGATGCCGCCGCCGTCCGGGCTGATGATCCGCGACGCGCAATAGGCCATCGACATGACCCCGATGGCGCTGATCAGCCAGCCGATGGGGACGCTTCCGCCAAGCGGGGCGAGGGCGATCGGCAGGTAATAGATGCCGACCCCGACGACGCCGCTGATCACCAGCGCGAGAGTCATCCACGGGCCGAGCATCCGGCGCTCGCGTTCGTCGGTCATCCATCTCTCCCGCCTTGGCAAGCGGCGCTCGCCAGCCTAGTCGCCCGGCGAAGTCAATAACCGAACAGGGGCAGCGATGCGCGCATTCATTTTCCCGGGGCAGGGAAGCCAGTCGGTCGGCATGGGCGCAGCCCTGGCCGAGGCCAGCAGCGCCGCCCGCGACGTGTTCGGCGAAGTCGACGAGGCGCTTGGGCAGAACCTGTTCCGGCTGATGAAGGAAGGGCCCGACGAGGAGCTCAAGCTGACCGAAAATGCGCAGCCGGCGATCATGGCGCATTCGATCGCCGTGCTTCGGACGCTGGGCGTGCAATTGGGCGATGTGGCGAGCTATGTCGCCGGCCACAGCCTCGGCGAATATTCGGCCCTGTGCGCGGCGGGATCGTTCGATCTGGCGACGACGGCAAAGCTTCTGAAGCTTCGCGGCCAGGCGATGCAGGCGGCGGTGCCGGTGGGCGAGGGCGCGATGTGCGCCTTGCTTGGCGCCGATCTGCCCATGGCGCGGCGGATCGCGGAGGCGGCGGCGCAAGGCGAGATCTGCACCGTTGCCAACGACAACGACCCGAGCCAGGTCGTGCTTTCGGGGGCGACCGCGGCGATCGAACGGGCGGTCGAGATGGCGAAGGGCCTGGGCGCGAAGCGCGCGGTGCTCCTGCCCGTTTCCGCACCGTTTCACTGTCCGCTGATGCAACCGGCGGCGGAAGCGATGAGCGACGCGCTGAGCTATGTGGTGGTCGAAACTCCCGTCGCCCCGGTCTTCGCCAACGTGACCGCGAGCGCCGAAAGCGACCCCGACGCGATCCGCGGCCTTCTGGTCGACCAGGTCACCGGCATGGTCCGCTGGCGCGAGAGCGTCGGCAACATGGTCCAGGCCGGAGTCGAGGAATTCGTCGAGATCGGCGGGAAGGTGCTGGGCTCGATGGTCAAGCGGATCGTCCCCGACGTGAAGGTGACGAGCGTGGTCACGATGGAAGACATCGAAGCGCTGGCGAAGGAAATTTGACGTCGCCCCGGCGGATGCCGGGGTCTCAGCGGGTGAAGAACGCCGGTGTGCTCTCGTCCCGAGATCCCGGCCTTCGCCGGGATGACGGGAGAGAGGAATGTTCGATTTATCTGGAATGACGGCGCTGGTGACGGGCGCTTCGGGCGGGCTGGGCTCGGCGATCGCCAAGGCGCTGGCGGGGCAGGGTGCGCGGCTGGCGGTCTCGGGCAGCAATGTCGAGAAACTGGAGCGATTCCGCGAAGAGCTTGGCGGCGATCATGTCGCCATCGGGTGCAATCTTTCCGACGGGGAAGCGGTCGACCGGCTGGTGCCGTCGGCGGTGGAGGCGCTTGGCGGCAAGCTCGACATCCTCATCAACAATGCCGGGGTCACCCGCGACAATCTGCTGATGCGGATGAAGGACGAGGAGTTCGAGGAGGTCATCCGGATCAACCTGGAGGCCGCGTTCCGGCTGATGCGAGCGGCGGCCAAGCCGATGATGAAGGCCCGCTTCGGGCGGATCGTGTCGATCACCTCGGTGGTCGGAGTGACCGGCAACCCGGGCCAGGCGAATTACGTCGCTTCAAAGGCGGCGCTGATCGGGATGACCAAGGCCGTCGCCCAGGAGCTTGCAAGCCGCGGAGTGACCGCGAACTGCGTCGCGCCGGGCTTCATGACCTCGGCCATGACCGATGCCCTGAACGAGCAGCAGCGCGACGGGATTCTCTCGCGAATCCCGATGGGCGCGATGGGAAGCGGCGACGACATCGGCGCGGCCTGCGTCTATCTTGCCAGCCGCGAGGCCGGTTACGTCACCGGGCAAACGCTTCACGTGAACGGCGGAATGGCGATGCCCTGACGAGCGACCTGCGCAGCGGCAGCGCGAGCATGAGCGCGGCGGCGAGCAGGCCCAGCGGAATTTCCGTATAATGGGCGGTCTGGCGGGCGGCGATCGGAGCCATCCAGGCAAAGGCCATGATCATCCGGTCCCACGGCAGGAATCCGTTTTCCTCGCCGTCGAGCCACAGCCAGGCAATCGCGAGCCCGAGAACGACGAAGTCGTAATCGAGCACATAAGGTGTCGCCAGGATCGTTGCCGCGGCCACCGCAGCATTGCGCAGGCGGACATTGTCGCGAGCGGAGAGGAAGGCCACCGCGCCAACGGCCGCCGCTGTGGCGACGAACTGCACCGCATAAGCGAACGGAATGCTCCCGCCCCACATGCGCACCGCAGCGAAGGTGCTCATGATCTTGTACCAGCCGGTGACCCCCTGCTCGATGACCACGTGGCGGGACAGCGGGATGCTGTCGATGAAGGCCTGCCAGACGGGCCAGCCCCACAACAGCAGAGTGGCGGCAGTCAGCAGCGCCGCCGAAAGGCAGGCGCCGGAAATCGCACGCCAGTTTCGCGTGACGAGCAGCAACGGCGGGATGACCAGGGCGAATTGCGGCTTGTAGATCAGGCAGCCGAGCAGGAGGCCGGCGGCGACCGGCTTTCGCTCCAGGAGGAGAAGGCCCCCGCCGAGGAGGAAGGCGGTCAGGAGGCCGTTGTGCCCGTGGGTGACGCACACCAGCGTGACGGGAGCCGTCACCACGAGCAGGACCGTCTCCCACCGCGGAACGATCCGCCAGGCGAGCCAGGCGAAAGCGCCGAGCGTGACCGCCTGCCAGACGATGAGCGCCTGGATATAGGGCAGGAAGGCGAGCGCCGAGGCGATGAGCAGGAACGGCGGCGGATATTGCCAGCCGTAGAGATCGACCGTGGTGCTGTGCTGGATCTGCTGCTGGACGAGGAAATGCTTTGGCCAGCTCCAGACGTCGGCGGAATTGCCGGCGAGCGCCATGCGCCCGGCCGCATAGACTTCGGAATAATCGGTCCCGAGCGGCCGGCCGAACGGGTCCAGCGTCCCGTGCCCGAAGCTGAACAGCCACACGAGCTCGAGAAGAGCGGCGATCCCGACCATCGACGAGATCACGAGGATTCGCTGGCGGGTCAGCCAGCTGCCGTTTCGAAGAGCGTCCACCACGGGTCGCTGTTGCCACGTCTTGGTTAACAAATCCGGCAGGCGGCGGGCTGACCGGAGTCAATTCGGCGCCGCAGTCGCTTTAGCGAGCTTCGTTTCGTGGATCGGCCAAGCGTCCAGCGGCCCTTGTGAGGCGGCGTGCTGCACCTATATCGCCACCGAAACATGCATTTGCGGGCGTGCCTTGCCGCGCCCGGGGGCGAATGGAAGAGGGAAGACATATGGCGAAGGTAATCGGTATCGACCTTGGCACCACGAACAGCTGCGTTTCCGTGATGGAAGGCGGCAAGCCCAAGGTGATCGAGAATAGCGAAGGCGCGCGCACCACCCCGTCGGTGGTCGCTTTCACCAAGGACGGCGAGCGCCTGATCGGCCAGCCCGCCAAGCGCCAGGCCGTTACCAACCCCGACAACACGATTTTCGCGGTGAAGCGCCTCATCGGCCGCCGCTTCGACGACCCGATCACGAAGAAGGATACGGAGCTCGTCCCTTACAAGATCGTCAAGGGCCAGAACGGCGACGCCTGGGTCCAGGCCGGCGGTAAGGATTACAGCCCGTCGCAGATTTCCGCCTTCATCCTGCAGAAGATGAAGGAAACCGCCGAAGCCTATCTCGGCGAGACGGTCACGCAGGCGGTCATCACCGTTCCCGCTTACTTCAACGACGCGCAGCGCCAGGCGACCAAGGACGCCGGCCAGATCGCGGGCCTCGAAGTGCTTCGAATCATCAACGAGCCGACCGCTGCTGCGCTTGCCTACGGGCTTGAGAAGCAGGACGGGAAGACGATCGCGGTCTACGACCTTGGCGGCGGCACGTTCGACGTTTCGATCCTCGAGATCGGCGACGGCGTATTCGAGGTGAAGTCGACCAACGGCGACACCTTCCTGGGCGGCGAGGATTTCGACGCCAAGATCGTCAATTACCTGGCCGACCGGTTCAAGGAGAAGGAGGGCATCGACCTCCGCACCGACCGGCTCGCGCTCCAGCGACTGAAGGAAGCTGCCGAGAAGGCGAAGATCGAGCTGTCGTCCGCCTCCACGACCGAGATCAACCAGCCGTTCATCACCGCGCGCATGGAAGGCGGCCAGACGACGCCGCTCCATCTCGTCGAGACGATCACCCGCGCCGACCTCGAAAAGCTGGTGGGCGATCTCATCCAGCGGACCATCGAGCCGTGCAAGAAGGCTCTGAAGGACGCCGGCGTCGAGGCGAAGGACATCGCCGACGTGGTGCTGGTCGGCGGAATGACCCGAATGCCGCGCGTTCGCGAGGTGGTGAAGGAATTCTTCGGCAAGGACCCGCACACGGGTGTCAACCCGGACGAGGTCGTCGCCATGGGCGCGGCCATCCAGGCCGGCGTTCTGCAGGGCGACGTCAAGGACGTGCTCCTTCTCGACGTCACCCCCCTGTCGCTGGGCCTCGAGACCCTTGGCGGCGTGTTCACCCGGATGATCGACCGCAACACGACCATCCCGACCAAGCGCAGCCAGGTCTTCTCGACCGCCGACGACAACCAGAGCGCGGTGACGATCCGGGTTTTCCAGGGCGAGCGCGAGATGGCCGCGGACAACAAGATGCTGGGCCAGTTCGACCTGGTCGGGATTCCGCCGGCTCCGCGCGGCGTTCCGCAGATCGAGGTCACCTTCGACATCGATGCCAACGGAATCGTCAACGTCAGCGCCAAGGACAAGGGCACCGGCAAGGAACAGCAGATCCGGATCCAGGCGTCGGGCGGCCTCAGCGACGAGGACATCAACAAGATGGTCCAGGAAGCGGAGAGCTTCGCCGAAGAGGACAAGAAGCGCCGCGCCGGGGCGGAGGCCAAGAACAATGCCGAAAGCCTGATCCACTCGACGGAGCGCCAGCTCGCCGAGCATGGCGACAAGGTCGACGCGTCGGTGAAGTCGGAAATCGAGAACGCGATCTCGGAAGCCAAGGCGGCGGTCGAGAGCGGCGATGTCGAACAGATGACTCAGAAGACCAACGCGCTCGCTCAGTCGGCGATGAAGCTCGGCGAGGCCATGTACAAGGCGCAGCAGGCCGAGACCGAAGCTGCCGCCGGGCCGGATGCCGGGACTTCGGGTCCGGAAGGCGAGGCCGCGAAGCCGGACGAAGAGGTGGTCGACGCGGAATTCTCCGAGGTCGACGAAGAGAACAAGGGCTGATGAAACTGAACGTCGTCCCGGCGAAAGCCGGGCGGCTGTTGGGGAGTGGGAACGGTTATGAACGTGTTCGTCATCCCGGCGAAGGCCGGGATCTCAGGAAGTAGGGTCGCCGCCCTGCTCGCTGAGACCCCGGCCTGCGCCGGGGTGACGGCCTGAGGGCCGTCATGGAGCAGGATTATTACGAGCTGCTGGGCGTTTCCCGCGGCGCGGACCTGCACACGATCAAGAGCGCCTATCGCAAGCTCGCCAAGGAATGCCATCCGGACCGGCACAACGGCTGCCGCGACCATGAGGCGAAGTTCAAGGCGATCAGCGAGGCGTACGATTGCCTTCGCGACCCGCAGAAGCGCGCCGCCTACGACCGGTTCGGCAAGGCCGCGTTCCAGAATGGCGGGGCCGCCGGGCAGGACCCGTTCGGAGCGGCCGGCTTTGAGGGCTTTTCCGACATCTTCTCGTCGATCTTCGGCGATTTCATGGACAGGACCGGCGGCGCTCGGGCCAATCCCGCCCGCGGCGCCGACCTTCGCTACGACCTGGAGATGAGCCTGGAGGAGGCGTTCGCCGGCAAGGAGGCGACGATCACCGTCGACGCGCTCGCCGCGTGCGAGAAATGCGGCGGCCACGGCTGCAAGGAAGCGGCGGATTGCGCCCGCACCTGCTCGACCTGCGGCGGCATGGGCAAGGTCCGGGCCCAGCAGGGCTTCTTCGTCGTCGAGCGCGGCTGCCCGACCTGCCGGGGAAGCGGCCAGATCATCGCCGACCCGTGCCACGCCTGCGAGGGCGAGGGGCGGACGCTCAACAAGCGCAAGCTGACCGTGAAAATCCCGCCGGGAGTCGATGACGGGACGCGCATCCGGGTCGCCGGAGAGGGCGAGGCCGGCGTTCGCAACGCGCCCGCGGGCGACCTTTACATCTTCGTGCACATGAAGCGGCACCCGGTTTATGCCCGCGAGGGAACGACCCTGATCGCGGATTGCCCCGTCAGCTTCACGACGGCCGCTTTGGGCGGATCGATCACCCTTCCGGGGCTGGATGGCGAGAAGGTCGAGATGAAGGTCCCGGCCGGGGTCCAGTCGGGCGAGCAGCTGCGCCATCGCGGAGCGGGCATGAGCGTGCTCAACGGCCGCGGGCGCGGCGACATGGTCGCGCGGATCATCGTCGAGACTCCGACGAGGCTCAGCAAGGAGCAGAAGAAGCTGCTCGAGGAATTCCGAGGGACCGAGACCGGCGACGAATGCCCCAACGCGAAGGGCTTCTTCGGCCGGGTGAAGGATATGCTGGGCGGCTAGGCCGGACCGAACACCCGCGCGAAGATGTCGTCGACGCGCTTCAGGTGGTAGTCGAGGTCGAACAGCGCCTCGAGCTGCTCCTGCGACAGGCGTGAGGTGACCTCCGGGTCCTTGCGCAGAAGCTCCAGAAGCGACAGCTCGCCGTCGGATTCCCACACCTTCATCGCGTTGCGCTGGACGAGCGCGTAGCTCTCTTCGCGGCTGAGGCCCGCCTGGGTGAGCGCGAGAAGGACCCGCTGCGAATGGACGAGGCCGCCCATCCGGTCGAGGTTCTTCATCATCCGCTCGGGATAGACGAGCAATTTGTCGATGACGCCGGTCAGGCGGGCGAGGGCGAAATCGAGGGTGATCGTCGCGTCGGGACCGATGTAGCGCTCGACGCTGGAGTGCGAGATGTCGCGCTCGTGCCAGAGGGCGACATTCTCCATGGCCGGGATCGCATAGCTGCGGACCATGCGCGCGAGGCCGGTGAGGTTCTCGCTCAGCACCGGATTGCGCTTGTGCGGCATCGCCGACGAACCCTTCTGGCCGGGCGAGAAATATTCCTCGGCTTCGAGGACTTCGGTGCGCTGCAGGTGGCGGATTTCGGTTGCGAGCCGCTCGATTGAGGACGCGATGACTCCGAGGGTGGCGAAGAACATCGCGTGGCGGTCGCGGGGAATGACCTGCGTCGAAACCGGCTCGGGCTTGAGGCCGAGCTCTTGGGCGACATGCTCTTCCACCGACGGCGGGATGTTGGCGAAGGTGCCGACGGCGCCGGAGATGGCGCAGGTGGCGATGTCCACGCGCGCGGCGGCGAGACGGTCGCGGTTGCGCGAAAATTCGGCATAGGCCTGCGCCAGCTTCAGCCCGAAGGTGACCGGCTCGGCATGGATCCCGTGGCTCCGGCCGATGGTCGGGGTGAGCTTGTGCTCCTGGGCGCGGCGCTTCAGCACTTCCAGAAGCTTGTCGAGGTCGTCGAGGAGAATGTCGGCGGCCTGCTTGAGCTGCACGGCAAGCGCGGTGTCGAGCACGTCGGAGCTGGTCATGCCCTGGTGAAGCCAGCGCTTTTCCGGGCCCAGCTTCTCGCCGGCCCAGGTGAGGAAGGCGATGACGTCGTGCTTGGTCACCGCCTCGATCGCGTCGATCGCCGGCACGTCGATCTCGCCCAGAACGTCGCGGTCGTAGGCGGCGCGGATCGTGGCCGCGTCGTCGGCCGGGATCATGCCGATCTTGCCCATCGCCTCTGCGGCGAAGACCTCGATCGCGAACCAGATCCTGTAGCGGTTTTCCGGCGACCAGATCGCCGTCATGTCGGGGCGGGAATAGCGGGGTACCATGGCGAGCCGCTAGCAGAGCGGCCCGGCGGCTTCAAACAGGGATCGGGATTTACGCCGCGCCGGCCTCGACCCCTTCATTACGGCGTTCTCACTATTCCTTACCTTTGATTGTGATATGAGTTGCGGCGGCCGAGCAAGTGTCGGCTGGCCGTGACAACACGGTCGCTGCGCGGTTCCTGGGGACGATCCGATGCGCGACACGACGCTTTTTCTGGCTGCCGCCTGCTCGCTGGCCCCATGGACCGCCGACCCGGCTGCCGCCCAAACCGGCCCCGCCGATCCTTCGACCCAGCCTTCCGTGCAGACGACGGACATCGTCATCACTGCCCGAAAGCGGTCCGAGTCCGCCCAGCGGGTGCCGATCAGCGTCACCGCGGTCGATGGAAACGACCTGGCGAAGCAGAATATCAAGGACCTGTTCCAGGCGGTGACGGTGGTTCCCGGCGCAATCTTCTCGCGCGCTCCCGACGACGGCCTGGCGCTGACGTTCAGGGGTCTGGGCACCGCCGCGCGGTCGCAGGCCTTCGAGCAGTCGATCGCCTTGTTCACCGACGGCGTTTTCCTGGGCAAGACGCGCCTCTATTCGGTCGGACTGTTCGACATCGACCGGATCGAATTCATCAAGGGCACGCAGTCGACGCTTCTCGGGAAGAACGCGAGCCTCGGCGCGATCAGCATCATCACCCGCCAGCCGGGCGACCGTCTCTCTTTCGAAGGCCGCGCCGGCTACGAAATGATCGACGGCGGCTACCAGATCGACGCGGCGAGCGACCTGCCGCTCAGCGATTCTGTCGCGATGCGCGTCGCTGGACATTACAACGATCTCAACGGCTGGGTTCACAACGACGTCACCGGCCATGACGGGCCGGAGCACAAGGATCTTGGCCTTCGGACCACGGTCCGCGCCGACGTGAGCAATCGGCTCACGGTCACGGGAAGCTATCAATATTCCGACAACCGGCAGGTTGGCGCCAATTACCAGCTGGTCGGCGGCGACCTTCCGGCGATCTACGGCGACAACAAGCTCGATGGTCACACCTCGCAGTTCACGTCCAGGACTTCGAGCGGCGACTCCGAGCATCGCACCCGGTCGAACATCGCATCGCTGAAGGGCGAGCTCGACATCGGCACTCACAAGCTGGTCTCGCAAACCGCCTATGTCGGCTACCAGCTACACAACATCGACGATTTCGATTTCTCGCCGGACGACAGCAACACGTTCGACCGGCGGGAGACGTACCGCCAGTTCACGCAAGAGATCCGCCTGCAGTCGCCGACGGGCGGCCGGCTCGATTACCTGGCGGGCGTCTTCTTCCTGAGCAGCCATTGGAACTCGCTGGAGGATCAGGATTGGGCCGTTCCCGGCTTTCCTCCGGCGGGACCGCCGGGGCCCGGCCAGCTGTTCAACGGACCGTTCGTCAATCATTTCGTGCAGGACCAGAAGGCCTATTCGGCTTTCGCCTCGGCGACCTGGCACGTGGCGCCGAGAATGCGGCTTTCCGGAGGTCTGCGCTACACCAGGGAAACCAAGCACATCATCTTCGGGCGAGAGGCATTGCCGCCGTTCACCGTCTGGAACACGATCGCAAACCCGCCATTCGACCCGACGCCGCTGTCGCACAAATCCAGCTTCCTGGATGGCAACGCCAGCGTCGAATACGACCTCGGCCCGGACGCGATGGCCTACGCATCGTTCGGCCATGGCAGCAAATCCGGCGGCTACGTAGAAACCAACACGATCGCCGTTCCGCCGCCGCTTCTCGTCAACGGCAAGGTTCCACCGGCGCTCGTAGCTGCCGGCGCCGCAATCAAGGACGAGAGCGTTCGCGACTATGAGGCCGGGCTGAAATCCTATCTGTTCGATCGCCGCTTGAGGCTCAACGTCGCCGTCTTCGACACCGAGATCAGGAATTTCCAGGATACGGTCTTCACCGGCGGAACCCTTGGCTTCATCACCTTCAACGGACCGGCGCGGAGCCGGGGCGTGGAAGTCGAGAGCGCGGCCCGGCTCGGCCAGCACGTTCAGGTCGACGGCGGCCTCACCTATGCCGACGCGACGGGAATCATCCAGCCGATCGATCCCGCGACCAATGCGCCGGAAGTGGATTCGAACGGCGAGCCCGTGTTCCGCCGGTATCGGCGATCCCAGGCTCCCAAGCTCATCTTCAACCTGGAGGCGGATTACACGGCCCGTCTTGCCGGGAGCCTCGACTGGCGGCTCGGCGGCGACCTCCGCCATCGCAGCATGATGTTCAACCAGCGCCAGGAGGAATTCCCCTCAAAGGCGCTGACGACGCTGGATATCTGGGCCGGGGTCGAGGCGCGCAACAACCGCTGGGGAGTCGACCTCGTCGCCAAGAATGTCACGAACTCGATCTCGGAGGACTTCGCGAGCCCTTCGGTCGATCCGCGGTTCGCAGCCTTTTACGGAGCCTATCTCGCCGGCCCCAATCCGCTGCGGACGATCATGCTTTCCATCCACACGCAATATTGAGCCGCGCCCGCCAGCCCGTGCCAGATATTTTCATCTCCCACGCCAGGGCAGACGCGGAAATAGCCCGACGGTTCGCCGAGGCCTTTCGAGCCGACGGTTTCGACGTGTGGTGGGACAATGCCTTGCAGACCGGCGAGCTGTTCGACCAGGCCATCGAAGACGCGTTGCGCCGCGCCAGGGCGGTAGTCGTCCTCTGGTCTCCGGAATCGGTGGTTTCCCGCTGGGTCCGGGCCGAGGCGACGGTCGCCGACCACAACGACACGCTGCTGCCCGTAACCATCAAGCCGTGCCGACGGCCGGTGATATTCGAGCTGACCCAGACCGCAGACCTCTCGCGCTGGAAGGGCAACAGGAAGGACCCGGCATGGCGCGCCCTGGGCGATGACGTCCGCCGGATGATCGGCCGTGAGGCGAATCCGGCAAAGGTGACGCCCGAGCGGCCCTCAAGGATCGCTGCAAGCGCCGGCTGGATTGGCCGCTTGCGCAGCCCAATTGCCGCGGGAGTGGCGGTCCTCGCCTTGCTCGTCGCCGGCCTGCTCTGGTGGATTTCGACGAGCGAGACGCAGGCCGAGCCACCACTTCGAATCGCCGCGTTTCATGCGGAACAAGGATCCGAGGCGACGCAGTTCGCCCAGGATTTGCGAGACCATCTCGTCGACACGATGGGCGAGGCCGGAATCCCGACCACGACCGACGATTCGGCGGGCTCGTCGACGAGCGTCCGGCCGGGAATGATTCTCGGCGGTTCGGTGATCGAAGCCGGCGGCAATCTGAAGGTCTTCGCCCAGCTTCAGGACGCAAAGAGCGGCGTCAGCCTGTGGAGCCAGGAATTCCAGGGGCCGGCGGCGAATTCGGACGCCCTGACCAACGCCATCGCCATCGCTGCGGCCGAGCCGCTTTACGAGCTTCGCGAAATCAAGCTGCAGAAGGACCTAAAAGTCTCCGCGGACGATCTCGCGCCGCTGATGAAGACTCAGCAATTGATCAACAATCCGCGCGTCTTCGACCAGGGCATGTTGCGCCAGACGTATGAAGCCGCCATCGCCCGGGCGCCGAACATCGCCTATGAGCACGGGAACCTGGCGGTCACTCTGGTCCAGGATGGCGCCCGCTCACCGCCCGATCAGCGAAATGCCCTGTTCGCGCAGGCGCGGGCGGAAGCGGACACCGCCTTCAAGATCAGTCCGGCTGCATCCGGTGGAGGCTATGACGCGCGTTACCTGATCAGCGTCTACAACCAGCCCGGCGACATCGCGGGGCAGGAAGCCCTGCTCCTCGATGGCCTGAGCCACGCCCCCGGTTTCCCGTATCTCAGCATGCGCGAATGCCAGTTCCTGATGAGCGTCGGCCGCAACGATGACGCCTGGCCATATTGCCAGCGCGCCCATGCAATGCGGCCGCTGACCGCTCCTATCGAATGGCGCTTTGCCGAATCCCTGCACATGCGCGGCGAAGACTCCTTTGCCGAGCAGGCGATGGACAAAGCCGTTCATGATTACCCGCAGAACGGGCTGGTCCGGCTTGCGAAATTCGAGATGCTGGCCTTCGGAAGCGAGCACGAAAAAGCGGGGGCGCTGCTTCCGGCAATGCTGAACCAGGGGGAGGGGTTCGGCGCCCCGGAAATCGACGCTCTCAAACTCTACCTTGCCGCGCGAAGCAGTGGGCGGCCCGCCGATGCGGACCGTGCCGCGGCCGCCATCCTGTCCCCTTCCGATTCCAACCTCAGGGTCGACCTTGCGATCAAGGCTCTGGTTACGCTCGGCAAGATCGACCAGGCGTTCGGTCTTCTGGAAGGGCTGTCGCACACGCTTCCGCCGGAAATGGATCTTGCGCCCGCCAACCCGGGGACCTCTTTCCTGTTCGCGCCGGAAACCGCTCCGCTCCGTGCCGATCCGCGCTTCTGGACCGTGGCCAAGCAGCAGGGCCTGGTGCGTTACTGGACGAGCACCGGAAAGTGGCCGGACTTTTGCGGCAAGGAGCAGCCGCTCAAGCAGTGCCAGCAGGCGGCGAGCAAGGCCCGCACCCCAATCGCTTAGCGGGACGCGGCCGGATCAGATCAAGCCCAGCGCGCGCATGCTCGTTCGGCCCGACGCGCCGACGATGACGTGGTCGTGGACGGTGATCTTCATGTGGCGGGCGGCTTCGATCAGATCCTGGGTGATGCGGATGTCCTGGCCGGAAGGAGACGGATCGCCGCTCGGGTGGTTGTGGACGATGATGAGCGCGGTTGCGCCGAGGACGATTGCCCGGGCGATGATCTCACGAACGTGCACGGAGGCTTCGTCGACGGAGCCGTTCCACATGGCTTCGTTGGCGATCAGCATGTTCCTGGCATTGAGGAAGAGGACCCGCACCTGCTCGGTCCGCGAATGGGCCATCGCCGCGTGGAGATAATCGGTCAGGGCATCCCAGCTGGAAAGGACCGGGGCGCCCTCCGTGCGGGTCTCGAGAAGACGGAGCGCCGCGGCCTCCGCGATCTTCAGGGCGCCGATCACGGAGTCGCTCAGCCCTTCGCGGCGGAGCGTGTCGGCACTCGCCGAGAGCAACGGACCAATCCCGCCGAACTTGGCGATCAGCTCCTTCGCCAGGGGCTTGGTATCGCGGCGCGGGATCGCAAGCGCGAGCAGATATTCGACCAGCTCATGATCGAGCAACGCCTTGCCGCCGCCTTCGAAAAGCCGCTGACGCAGGCGTGCCCGATGCCCTCCGCCGCCACTGGAAATGTCCGCAACTCGCCCGTGCATGGTCGTCCCTGTACCGTCTGCCCGAGCCGCGCCAGCATAAGCGGACATTGCGCGAAGAGGAAAGTGTGGCCTACCGATCATACCGGTGACGGAACGGCGGCGACAGGCGCGGGTTGAACCCACCAATGGCTGATCCGGTGGGCGATAGCGGGGATACGGTCGTCGTCGTCGAGCGGCGGTCGCGGTGGCGCACGATCCTGACGTGGGTCGTCGTCGCGATCCTGTTGCTGATCCTCGCGGTGCTGATCCTGGTGTGGATCGAGCGGCGGCCGATCGCCCGCAACCTCATCGCCCGAGAGCTTGCGAGCCGGGGAGTGAAGGGCAGCTTCACGCTCGACCGCGTGGGCCTCAGGACCCAGCAGATCAGCAATCTCAGCATCGGCGACCCGAAGCACCCCGACGTCACGGCCAAGCGGGTCCTCATCCAGATGCGGCTGAAGCTCAACGGAAGCATCGACGTTTACCGGATCGTCGCCCGCGGCGTGCGGTTGCGCGGGACGGTGATGCCGAGCGGGCGGGTGAGCTGGGGCGAGATCGACAAATTGCTTCCGCCGCCCAGCGGCAAACCCTTCTCGCTTCCCGACGTCGCGCTCGACATTGCCGACAGCAGCATCTCGCTCAAGACACCCTGGGGTCCGATGGGATTCGCAGTGCAGGGCACGGGTAACCTGACCGGCGGGTTCGCGGGCAAGTTCGTCTCCTACAGTCCGCGAATGGTGACCGGCCGCTGCTCCGTGGCGAACATCCGGGGGGTCGGAGCGCTGGAGGTGAAGGCGCGGCATCCGCATGTGGTCGGACCGCTGACCGCCGACCAGTTCTCCTGTCCAGCGAGCCGCTTCTCCATCGTCCAGCCGAGGCTCGACCTCGACGTTCGCTTCGGCGAGGCGTTCGACAATTACGACGCCAGCGCGCGAATCCTGTCGCAGGTGCTGACGGCCGGCGACAACGGTCTGGCGGCGATGAACGGGCGGATCACTTTGGTCGGAAACCTGGTCGATGCGACCGGCGCGGTCGACCTGTCGGCGCAGAAGTCGAGGCTTGGCACGATCACGGCCGAGCGGACCCAGGTGAAAGGCAAGTACCGGCTGAAGACGACCGCGGGCAGCGTCGTGATGGTCGGCCAGTATCTCGCCAACGGTGCGACTCTGGCCCCTTCGATGATCTCCGGCCTTACCGGCGCTCTTGAGGCCACAAGGTCGACGCCCATCGGCCCGGTCGCCCATTCGATCGCGACAGCAATCACCCGCAGCGCCCGGTCGTTCGACGTCAGCGGCGGAATCCGGCTCGTCAACTTCCCGGGCTTCGGAGCGGCGCGGGTGACGGATGCGAGCGTCCAGACCGTGACCGGCGGTCGAGCCCGGATCTTCGGCGGCAAGGGCGTGACCTATTACTGGCCGAAGGGGCAGCTTCGGCTCGACGGTACCATCGAGATGGCGGGCGGCGGGCTTCCGGCGGGGTCGGTCACCCTCCACCAGGCGGAAAATGGCGCGATCAGCGGCTTCGGCAACTTCCGGCCCTATGTCGTCGATGGATCGCGGCTGACGCTGTCCACTCTGCGGTTCAACGCCCAGGCCAACGGAGCGACGAGCTTCAACACGGTCGCCGGCCTGACCGGGAATTTCCCCGGCGGGCAGGTGCGCGATCTCAACCTGCCGATCGACGGCACGATTGGGCCCAACGGCGGAATCCTGGTCGGCCGCCAGTGCATGGTCGTGACCTGGGAAATGCTGAAGATGCAGGCGCTCCGGATCGGCCGCACCCGGCTGCCGGTGTGCCCGACCGGCGCGGCAATCATCTCCAAGGCGCCGGGCGGGGCGCTTCGGGTGGGTGGCCGCATCAGCAATCCGGCGCTTGCGGGAAGCATCGGTTCCTCGCCGATGCGGCTCAACGCCAGCAGCATCCTTGTCGACCAGTCCGGTTTCAACGGGCGCAGCGTCGCCCTTCGCATCGGCAAGTCGGAAAGTCCGGTCGCTCTCAACGCGGCGACGTTGCGCGGCGCCTTCACCAGCGGCGGAGCGACCGGCACGCTGGGCAATGCCGATGCGGTGATCGGAACCGTTCCGCTGAAGATGACCGACATCAACGGCAAGTGGCGCTTCCTCAACGGCCGACTGACGATGGACGGGAGCCTGTTCGTCAACGACCGGGCGGACCCGCCGCGCTTCTATCCGCTGAAGAGCAACGACGTTCATTTCGTGCTCGCCGACAACCGGATCACGACAACCGGAACGCTTCGCCACCCGGAGACCGGAACGCTGGTCACCAACGTGGACATCGCGCACAACCTCAACAGCGGCGCGGGCCATGCCGATCTCGACGTTCCGGGGATAACATTCGGGCCGAACCTCCAGCCCGACGAGCTGACGCGGCTGACCGAAGGGGTCGTCGCGCTGGTCCAGGGAACAGTCACGGGCCACGGCCGGATCGACTGGAGCGGTTCGGGAGCGGTGACCTCGACCGGCGACTTTGCCACCAGGAACATGGACCTGGCGGCGCCGTTCGGGCCGGTCGAAGGCCTGACGACGAGCGTCCACTTCACCGACCTTCTGAAGCTGGAGACGGCGCCGGGGCAGATCGCGACCGTGCGCTCGATCAACCCGGGCATCATCGTCGACAACGGCGTGATCCGGTACCAGCTGCTGCCGGACAACCTGGTGAAGATCGAGCGGGGCGAATGGCCGTTCATGGGCGGCAAGCTGATCCTCGACGAAACCATCCTCAATTTCGGCAGCCCGAGCCCGAAGCGGCTGACGTTCGAGCTAGAGGGCTTCGACGCCAAGCAGTTCATCGACAGCCTCGGCTTCGCCGGCCTGCAGATCACCGGCACCTTCGACGGCGTGCTTCCGATGATCTTCGACGAGAGCGGCGGCCGGATTGTGGGCGGCCGCCTGGATTCGCGCGATCCGGGCGGCGAGTTCGCCTACACCGGCACCAAGCCCAAGGCGGGAATGGTCGCGGGGCTGGCCTTCGACCTGCTCAGCGACATCAAATATCGGTCGATGACCATCCGGCTGGACGGCGATCTCGCCGGCGAGTTCGCGACCCGCTTCACCATCCGGCAGATCTCGCTCAGCAACCGGGGCGGGCTGCTCGGCGGCCTGGTCCGCGGCGCATTCCGCAAGGTCCCGCTGCAGGTGAACCTCAACATCAGCGGGCCGTTCCGGGCGCTCATCCAGATGGCCAAGGGCTTCAAGGACCCGAGGCAGGTCATCGCTCCGGTGATGCCGTTCCCGCTCGATTCACCCGGAATCGTCACCGAGGTCCGGGTGCTCGGCAAGCAGGAAGAGCAGACTCCGACGACGCCGACCAATGACGTCACAGTTTCCACCAAACCCCCACAGCCAAGCGAGAAGTGAGATGACGAAGCTCGACATCAAGCGAACAACGAGGCTGCTCGCCGGGGCGGCGATGGCCGTTCCGCTGGCCAGCTGCATCACCGTCAAGGCGCCCGACAAGCCGATCGAGATCAACCTCAACGTCGATATCCGGCAGGAGGTGGTGGTGCGGCTTCAGCAGGACGTCCAGCAGCTCATCAAGAACAACCCGGAAGCCTTTCCGACGACCCCGAGCGGAGGGTCGCAATGAGGTTCGCGGCGAGCGCCGTTCTCGGCGCTGCACTGGCGCTGTGCGGGGTGGCAGCGGCGGCCCAGACAAGTCCCGACATCGTCGCCGCCAGGCAAGCCGGGACGGTCGGCGAACGCTACGACGGCTATCTGGGCTATGCGAGCAATCCGGGCGAGCGCGTGAGCCGCGAGGTGGGGGCGGTGAACATCAAGCGGCGGAGCCTTTACACGGGGCTCGCGACACGGCGGCGGGCGACCGTCCAGGAAGTGGGGATCGCGGCGGGGTGCGAGCTGCTCGCCGAGGTGAAGGTGGGGGAGAGCTACATGCTCAACGACGGCGTGTGGAGGCGGCGCGAAGCGGGCCAGCCGGCGCCGGTGCCGAGCTATTGCGGGCGCTGAGCTTCGAACGAATCGCGAAATTCGGGTTTGAGGGCGGCGACCAGCCGGGCTGTGACTGGGAGCGGCACTTCGTACCGGCCTTCCGCATAAGACCCCGCGACATAGGGGTCGGCGACGATCTGGATCGTGTCGAACTTCCAGTCCGATCGCGTGTCGGCGGGGACGAACACCAGCTCATCCGGCTTGGGGCACTGTCCGCCTTCCAACTGCGCTCGGCGCAGCCGCTCGGCCGCGAGGGCCTTGCAGAATGCCCCTTCGATCAGCGGCCAGAAAGCCGAGGGCGACGCGAAAAGCGCGGCGAACTGCAGCTGGCGCTTCTTCTCCTTGTCCCAGAGCATCGCGCCGGTGCTATGCATTCCATGGGCGCCGCCGGTGAAGGTCTCGGTCTGGGAGCGAAGCGACATCAGCCGCGCCGACTGGCCGGAAATGGTCCAGTCGCGCCAGAATTCATGCTGATGGAATGGAAAGCCCTGCGGCCGGCGGATGGCCGAATCCTCCCGCGCGCCGTCGGTCGCCGCCTGCCGGTTCTTGGCCCGGTCCTGAAGAACCAGCGCGAGAAGCTGCGGGTCGGAGCCGACCTGGCTTGGAAAAGTGTAGCGGAAATCGAGCAATTGGGTCTTTGCCAGCGTCGTGTACGGGGTTGCCGGGGCTGAACGGCGTGCGGGCGCTGCATCCGCTGTGCCGGGCACGATAAGCGCGGCCGCGAGCAGGAGGGCGAGTGAGGTCTTCACGCGAGCAGGCTACAGCCGTTTCCCGCGGTTGACTATCTAAACGCCCGTTCATAAAGGGGCCGCGCCTTGGCGGGCTCTTACGCCGCCATGTTCTTCGTCCCTGAGCCTGGCCCCACGCTGTTCGGCACGGGCGACGCACAGGGGAAGACGCATGGCTGAAGACGAGCGCGACGAGGTCCAGAAGCTTCCGCCAGACGCACGGCTCGAATCGCTCGAAAAGCGGCTCGAGCATTTGCAGCAGGCAGAGGCGAAGCGGAACCGGAAACGGCAGCCTGATCCCGGCTATCAGGCCGGCCAGCTGGTCCTGAGCCAACTCGTCGGCTGCCCTCTTGGCGGCGGGATCGTGGGATGGCTGCTGGACCGCTGGTTCGACACCAGGCCGTGGTTGATGGTGGCGCTGATCTTCGTCGGCTTCGCGGTCGGCATCTGGAACGTCATTCGGATTTCAAACGCATCCACGAGCAAGGCTCGGGACGGACGGGAATAAGGACGCAAAGTGGCCGCCGAGGGCAAAATCGACCCGATGCACCAGTTCATGATCCAGCCGATCGCTGGGTCGTTCCAGGGTGGCAATCCGTTCGTCTTCACGAACAGCGCGCTTTGGACGCTGATCGTCCTCGCGGCGATCTGGCTGTTCATGTTCGGCGGAATGAAGCGCGAGATCATTCCCGGCCGCTGGCAGGTCGCGGTCGAAGGGCTGATCTCGTTCGTCGACGACATGGTCAGCGTGAACATCGGCCCGGACGGAAAGAAATATCTTCCCTGGGTCTTCACCGCCTTCGTGTTCCTCCTGTTCGCCAACCTGATGGGGAACATGCCGTTCGGAGTGGTGGCCGCGGCCCATCCGTTCACCGTCACCAGCCAGTTCACCTTCACCGGCGTGATGTCGATCATCACCTTCGCGATCGTGCTCGGCGTCGGTTTCTGGAAGCACGGGCTTCACTTCTTCTCGCTGTTCGTCCCCAGGGACGCGCCGCTGATCTTCAAATTCTTCATCGCGCCGATCGAGTTCATGAGCTTCCTGGTGCGTCCGTTCAGCCTTGGGCTTCGGCCGTTCATCGCGATGTTCGCGGGCCACGTCCTGCTCGACGTGTTCGGCAATTTCGTCGTCCAGGCGCTCAACGCCAACAGCGCCGGCGGGATCGGCATTTCGATCCTCTGCTTCCTGTTCATCATGTTCGTGAGCGTGATCGAGCTGCTGGTCGCGGCCATCCAGGCCTATGTGTTCGCAATTCTTACCTCGCTGTACATCAGCGAGGCCGTAAACCTCCACTAACCCACGGTTTTTTCAAAGGAGTTCAATCATGGATCTCGCTTCTGCAAAGCTCATCGGCGCCGGTCTCGCGGCGATCGGCGTTGGCGCCGCTTCGCTCGGCGTCGGCTTCGTGTTCGGTTCGTTCCTCCAGAGCGCAATCCGCAACCCGGCAGCTTCGGACGGCCAGCAGGGCCGCCTGTACATCGGCTTCGCCGCAGCCGAGCTTCTCGGCCTGATGGCGTTCGTCGTCGCGATGCTCATCCTGTTCATGTAATCGACCAGGAACGCGCCGGGAAAACCCTCGATGCCCCAACTTTCGCAGCTGTCCCAAGTCTACCTGTCACAGTTCCTGTGGCTGGCGGTGGCGCTCGGCTTCATCTTCTTCGTGATCGCCCGCGGAATGGTCCCCAAGATTCAGGCCACGGTCGACGAGCGGGAAAAGAAGATCGCCTCCGACCTCGAGCAGGTGCAGCTTGCCCGCGACGCCGCGGAGAAGGCCGAAAGCGCCTATCGCGAGAAGATGGACGCTAGCCGGAGCGAAGCCATGCGGCTCGCCCAGGAAGCCAAGCAGGCGGGCGCGCGGGAAGCGGAAAAGCGGGTCGGGGCGGCCTCCAAGTCGCTCGACGACAAGCTCGCCGAGGCCGAGGCGAAGATCCGGGAATCGGCGGCCTCCGCGCAGTCGGGAATCGAGACCGTCGCTGTCGAGGCCACCCGCGAGATCTTCGCCAAGCTGACCGGCGAGACGGTGCCGGCGGCGGAAGCGACGCGGGCTGTGAAGGCGGTGCTCAATGGCTGAGGTTCAGACTACCGAGATGGTCGGCCACGCTCCGGCGGCGGAACATGCCGAACCGACCGCCTTGTTGCTGAACCCGGGCGGCTGGGTCGCACTGGCGATGCTGGTCGTGTTCGCGCTGCTCATCTGGCAGAAGGTGCCGAGCGCGATCGGCAAGGCGCTCGACAAGAAAATCGACGCAATCCGTGGCCAGCTCGCCGAGGCGGAAGCCCTGCGCAAGGAAGCGGAAGCGCTCAAGGCGGAATATGCCGCCAAGTCCGCGACCGCCGAAAAGGAAGCGGCGGCAATGGTCGAGCGCGCGAAGAACGAGGCCGAGGCGCTGATCGAGAAGGCGCGCAAGGACGCCGACGCGCTCGTCGAGCGGCGCAGCCGGATGGCGGAAGAGAAGATCGCCGCCGAGGAGCGGGCCGCGATTCAGCAGCTTCGTTCCGCAGCGGCCGACGCCGCCACCCGAGCCGCCGCGCGGCTGATTGCCGAGCGGGTCGACTCGAAGGCGGATTCGTCCCTGGTCGACAAGGCGATCAAGGAGCTCGGGCGCTAATCAGCCCTGGCTGTGCTGGCTCCCGGGCGCGCTGACGCCCTGCAGGGCCTGATCGGCGGATTCGCGATCGGCTTCGCGGCTGAGGTCACCGAGGCTGACGATCCCGCACAGGCGGTCGTTGGCATCGACCACCGGCATCCGCCGGACCTGTGCGCGGCTCATCTTGGTCGCGACCTCCTCCACATCGTCGTCCTCGCGGGCGCAGACCACGTCGTCGGTCATCATTTCGCTGACCGGCGTGTCCGGGCCATGGCCCTGGGCCACTCCGCGAACCGCGATATCGCGGTCGGTGATCATCCCGACCAGGCGGTCGCCGTCGCTGACGGGCATCGAGCCCGCATCTTCGCTGAGCATGAAGCTCGCCGCTTCCTTGGCGGTCTGGTCCGGACGCACGGTCTTGACGTCGCGCGTCATCACTTCGCTGACTTTCATCTCGCCCTCCTTGGTGGATTCCCTCGCTCAACGAAGGAAAGGCGCGAGCGGTGCCAGCCTCAGGGCACGTTTTCCGTCAGGAGGTCGTAGGTCGCGACCAGTTCGTCCTTCTGGTTGTAGATCTCGACCGCCCAGCGGACGACGCCGGTCTCCTCGCTCTTCAGCGACTTCGACTTGACGGTCAGCTCGACGCGCATCGAATCGCCCGGATAGAGCGGGGTGAGGAAGCGCAGATTCTCGAGGCCGGTATTGGCGAGGACGGGCCCCGGATCGGGATCGACGAAGAGGCCGGCGGCGAAGCTCAGGATCAGATAGCCGTGGGCGACCCGCCCCTCGAAGATCGGCGAGGCCTTCGCCGCTTCCTCGTCCATGTGGGCGTAGAATTTGTCGCCCGTGAAATTGGCGAAATGCTCGATATCCTCGATGGTGACGGTGCGGCTTCCGGTGACCCAGGTGTCGCCGATATTGAGCTCGCTCATCTTGAGCCGGAACGGGTGGACGTCGATGACGTGCTTGGGCCCGCCGGCGACATATTGCCCGGTGATCGCCGCGATCATGGTCGGCGAGGACTGGAGAGCGGTGCGCTGCATGTAATGCTTCACGCCGCGAATGCCGCCCATCTCCTCGCTTCCTCCGGCGCGGCCCGGGCCGCCATGGACCAGCACCGGAAGCGGCGAGCCGTGGCCGGTAGACTCCTTGGCGTTGGTGCGGTCGATGACCAGCATCCGGCCATGGAAGGAGGCGGTGCGCTGGACGAAATCGCGCGCAGCATCGGGCGAGTGGGTGAACAGCGACAGCGCCAGACTGCCCTTGCCGCGATTGGCGAGAGCGACGGCGTCTTCGAGGTCGCGATAGGGCATGATCGTCGAGACCGGGCCGAACGGCTCGACGTCGTGGACCGCTTCGGCTTTCCACGGTTCGTCGCTTCGAAGCAGGATCGGTTCGAGGAAGGCCCCGCCTTTGACCGGAGCTTCGGCGTCGAGGTTGCCGGCGACGATTCGCGCTCCCGCGGCTTCGAGCTCGGCGATCTTTTCGCGCACGTCCTTGCACTGGCTCGCGCTGACCAGCGCGCCCATGCGCGTGTCCTCGGCGCGGGGATCGCCGACCCTGGTCGAGGCGAGGCGGTCGCGGAGCGCGGCTTCCGCGGCGTCGATGTAATCGGCGGGCGCGATGGCGCGGCGGATGGCGGTGCACTTCTGCCCGGCCTTCACCGTCATTTCGGTCGCGACTTCCTTGACGAACAGGTCGAACTCGGGCGTTCCCGGCGCGGCGTCGGGCCCGAGGATCGAAGCATTGAGGCTGTCCTGCTCGGCGATGAACTTGACGCTCTCCCGCATCACCGTCGGATGGGTGCGCAGCTTGTAGGCGGTCGACGCGGAGCCGGTGAAGCTGACCACGTCCTGCCCCTGGAGATGGTCGAACAGGTCGCCGACTCCGCCGACGATCAGCTGCACCGCGCCGGGCGGGAGCAGGCCGCTATCGATCATTACGCGGAAGGCGGCTTCGGTGAGGTAGGACGTCGCCGAGGCCGGCTTCACGATGGCCGGAACGCCCGCGAGCAGGGTGGGCGCGAGCTTCTCCAGCATCCCCCAGACCGGGAAGTTGAACGCGTTGATGTGCACCGCCGCGCCCTGGAGCGAGGTGTAGATGTGCTGGCCGACGAAGCTGCCGCCTTTCGACAGCGGCTCGAGAGCGCCGTCGAGCAGCACGTGCGCGTCGGGAAGCTCGCGGCGGCCTTTCGACGAGAAGGAGAAAAGAGTGCCGGCACCGCCCTCGATGTCGATCCAGCCGTCCTTGCGGGTCGCGCCGGTCTGGAAGCTCAGCTCGTACAGCTCTTCCTTGCGGGCCATGATCGCGAGGCCCAGCCCCTTGAGCATCCGCGCGCGCTCGTGGAAGGTCAGCTTCCGAAGCGCCGGGCCGCCGACTTCGCGGGCGTGGCGGAGCATCGCCCCGAAATCGAGGCCGCCCGAGCCGGCGATTGCGACGGGAGAGCCGTCGATCGCGCTCGGCAGCTCCATGAGCCCATCCTGCCCGGCGACCCAGCGGTCGCGCTCGTAATTGAGGAGTTGTTGAGTCTTCATCGATTCACCTCGACGGTGTCATTGCGAGGAGCGGAGCGACGAAGCAATCCAGTTTGCGCAGCTAGATTGCTTCGCTACGCTCGCAATGACGGCAAGGTGGCAGGAGAGGGCGATGATCGAACCGGTTCGGCCAATCGAGCTTGCCGACCTCGAGGCGGCTCGGGAGCGCAGTGCCGGAACCGTGCTTCGGACGCCCCGGGTGAAGCTGGACCTTGGCGGGCCGGATGTGCGGCTGAAGCTGGAGAACCT
>JBQCIU010000069.1:0-21298 GCA_051953395.1 Sphingomicrobium sp. | reverse complement strand
CCGGAACGATTCATCGCTGAAACGACCTCGACGGGTTGATTCTCGTCCGGAGCCCGGGGAATGGGGCTTATCGAAAGTGAGAGCGGGGGGTGCTTTTCCGCCGAATCAACGGACGGAAGCACCACGCGAGACGGGGATCCACCCGGGGGCATTTGCGGGAAGTAGCCGCGCGTAACAGAGCCTCGGTCTGGGCGGATAACCGCACTGATAACGGACAATATGGTGGTTTCGCTTCGTTCGGCGATGTTGATCTGCGCCGCAATGAGCGCCAGCTCGGTTGCCCCGGCCCAGGTCGGCCCGAGCGCTCAATCGGTTCTTCCAGCGGCAACGGCCGTCAGCCCGTCGGCGATCGCGAAGGAACTGCTGCGCAACTCCGAAACCCTCGCCGTTCCTCCCGAAACCACGAACGCGACCGAAGACCAGGACTCGGCCGCGCAGGTCGATCCGAACGCGGATCTTCCGACCATGGTCGCGGAGCTTCGCAGCTCCGACCCCGGCAGCCGCCAGCTCGAATGCCTCGCCGCAGGCGTCTATTTCGAATCCAAGAGCGAGCCGCTGGCCGGCCAGCTCGCCGTGGGCCAGGTGATCGCCAACCGGGCCGAAAGCGGCCGTTTCGCCGACACCTATTGCGGCGTGCTGTTCCAGCGCGGGCAATTCTCCTTCGTTCGCGGGCATAGCTGGCCGCACATCAACAAGGACGGCCGTCAGTGGCAGACGGCGGTCGCGATCGCCAAGATCGTCGACCAGGATCTCAAGGAGTCCGCCGTCGCCGATGCGCTCTATTTCCACGCGCGCCGGGTTCATCCGGGCTGGCGCATGAAGCGCGTCGCCTCGATCGGCAATCACATCTTCTTCAGATAAACCGGACGCAGGGGCGATTGCCCCTGTTCTCCCATTGTTCTAGCTGTTGCGGGTGAGCACTGCCGCCCAGCCGATTCTCGACGCCTGCTTCACCGACGCGCCGGTCGCTGCCGATGTCGCGCGCGGGGTCACCCGCCTGTTCTGCCGGCAGGACCTGTTCGCGATTTGCGAAGTGCCGCTTCCCAACGGCCGCCGAGCGGATCTGATGGGCGTCGATTCGAAGGGCAATCTCACTATCGTCGAGATCAAGGTCGCCAAGGCCGACCTCCTCGGTGACTGCAAGTGGACCGACTATCTGGACTATTGCGACCATTTCTACTGGGCCGTCCCGCCCGGCCTCGCCGCCATCCTCGATGGGCAGGAGTATCTGCCCGATTCTGCGGGGCTTATCGTCGCCGACCGCTACGATGCAGCGCTGGTCCGCGGAGCAGCGCACCGGCCACTCGCGTCCGCGCGCCGAAAGGCCGAGCTGCTGCGTTTCGCCCGGAGGGCCGCCCGACGGCTGGCCGAGCAACTCGATCCGACGCTCGGCGCCGGATCCTAGCGGCCGGGCTTCTTCGCCTCGATCAACCGCAGCATGTCGGGCGTCCGGCTGTCGCGCTTCGCATAGTCGCGCGCCGAATAGCCGGCGACCGCGTCGGTCTTGTCCGGGTCGGCGCCGGCGTTGAGGAGAGCCCGGACGATCGGCACCTGGCGGCGCTGCACGGCAATGATCAGCGCCGTTTCGCCGGCCCTGTTGGTGTCGTTCACGCGCGCTCCGAGCTGGAGCAGCCAATCGACGGCGTCCTGAAATCCCGCTCGAGCGGCCGCGATCAGCGGAGTCTCGCCATTGGGACCCGCCATGTTGGGATCTGCGCCCTGCTGCAGAAGGTAACCGGTCCATTCGCTGTCGCGATTGCCGATCGCCGCCAGAAGCGCAGTCTGCCCGTTCAGGTCCCGGGCATTCACCAATGTCGGCTTGTCCTGAAGAAGCTTGGCGGCGTCGTCGCTTTTGCCGTCCTGGATCGCTTTGACGAACTGCGCGCCTTCGAATCCCGTGACCTGTGCGGATGCGGGCACCGAAAGGCCTGCCGCCGCGACGGCAATCAGCGCGCACTTCACAGCATTCATCGTCAATCCCCCAAGCTCACTTGATCGGCCGCAGTTAGCAGAGCATTGCTGGCTTTGTCATGAATGCCAGCAAGCCTTTCTGGGACAAGCCTTTGTCGGCGCTCGACCGGGGCGAATGGGAAGCCCTGTGCGACGGATGCGGGCGTTGCTGCCTGCACAAGCTGGAAGATGAGGACACCGGCGAGCTCTATCCGACCAACGTCGCGTGCAAGCTTCTCGACCGCCGCGAGGGGCGTTGCACCGACTATGGCAATCGCAAGGCGCTGGTCGCCGACTGCGTCCGGCTGGACCGCCGCAACCTCGGCAAGCTCGACTGGCTGCCGGAGACCTGCGCCTATCGTCTCCGAGCGGCCGGCAAGCCGCTCCCCAAGTGGCATTATCTGATCTCCGGAAGCCGCGAGACGGTTCACGAGGCAGGCCAGTCGACGCGCGGCTGGACCGTCAGCGAAGTGGACGCCGGAGAACTCGAACATCATCTGGTCGAGCGTGCGCTTTAGGCGAACGTCGAGCCGGCAGGTCGCCACTCACCCCGATCTTCCGCTGCCGGTGCTTTTATGCGCGCTTCGCAACGCTCGGCGGATGCGGCTTCGTTTCGACGAGCGCGATCGGATGCTCAAGCTCACGCACCCGCGCGGGGTCCGGGCCTCGGCAGCGCTCGCCTGGGCGGGAACGCAGAAGGCCTGGGTCGAGGAGCAGCTCAGCCGCTCCCTTCCGGCCGAGCCGCTCGTTCCCGGCGCCGTGCTTCCGGTCGACGGTTCGGACGTCGAACTTTGCTGGGCGGAGCGGCTGCCCCGAACTCCGGTGCTTGCCGATGGAAAGCTCATGTGCGGCGGGCCGATGGATGGCTTTGCTCGCCGGATCGAGGTCTTCCTGAAGAAACTTGCGCTGGAAAGGCTGTCTTCGGAGACCGCGGAAATCGCCGATCGGGCGGGGCTCCGCGCGATCCGGGTCGGCATCGGCGATCCAAGGACGCGCTGGGGAAGCTGCAGCAGCAAGGGATCGATCCGCTATTCCTGGCGGCTGATCCTCGCTCCGCCCGAAGCTCGAAGGTTCGTGGTCGCGCACGAAGTGGCGCACCTGCAGCATCTCGACCATGGCCGCGACTTCAAGGCCCTCGAGCGCGAGCTGTTCGGCGGCGATGTGGCCGCGGCCGAGCGGCTATTGCGGGAAGCCGCTCCGCGGTTGCGCCGGATAGCCATCGCCCGCTGACCCGTCCTGGGGCGGGCGCTGCTGCGCCGGCCTCGGAGTTCCCGGCTGCGGCTGGGGTTGCTGCGGGTTCGTCGCCGGCGGGATCTGCTGCTGCGGCCTTTGCGGCTGCTGGCGATCGCGCGAATTCCCCAGCACATTGTCGAGCCACTGCTGGTTGAGCCCGTTCTGTTGCTGCGGCTGTTGCTGTCCGGGCGGGAGGGTCCCCTGCGGATATTGCTGGTCGTACCCGGGCGGATAGCCGCCCTGCGGCGGAATCGGGTTGCCGTTCTCGTCGACCAGCGGCGCGGTGTTCGTGTCGATATATTCGTCGCCCATATATTGCTCGTCCGGCTCCAGGTTCCAGTCGGGCATCGGCACCGTGGTCTGGAACTGCTCGACCGGCCGATTGGCAACGGCCACGCTCATGAAATCGTGGAAGGCGCGCGCCGGGGCGGTGCCGCCATAGAGCCCCGCAACCGGCTTCGCATCGTCGCGGCCCATCCAGACGCCCGTGGTCAGGCCGCTCGAAAAGCCGATAAACCAGCCGTCCTTGTTCGACGTCGTGGTGCCGGTCTTGCCCGCCACCGGTCGGCCGATCTGCGCCGCGCGGCCGGTGCCGGTCAGCACCGCCGACTGCAGCAGGTCCGTCATCTCGGCAGCGACCCACGGCGCCACCAGCACCCGCTGCTCGGGCGAGTCGTGATGATACAGCTCCTTCCCGTTCACGGTGACGACGCGCGAGATCGCGTAGGGGGTGACGGCCATTCCGTTGTTGGCGACGGAGGCGAACGCCTGGGTCATCTCGATGAGCCGCACTTCGCTCGATCCCAGCACCATCGACGGATAGGTCGAGATGTCGGTGGTGATGCCGAAGCGATGGGCCATGTCGGCGATGGTCGAGAAGCCGAGCTGCTGGCCGATCTGGGCGCTGATCGTGTTGATCGACCGGGCGAAGGCTTCGCGAAGCGAAACGGGCCCGGCATAATCGCGGGTGTCGTTCCGCGGGCTCCAGCCGTTTATCGTGACCGGCTGATCGACCATCATGTCGGTCGGCTTCATGCCCGATTCGAGCGCGGCCAGGTAAACGAAGAGCTTGAAGGAGGACCCCGGCTGCCGTTCGGCCTGGGTTGCCCGGTTGTAGATCGAATCGGGATAGCTCTTGCCGCCAATCATCGCCCGCACCGCGCCGTCGCGATCCATCGCCACCAGCGCGCCCTGCGCTCCGTCCGGGGCATTGGCGACCACGGCGCGCTGAGCGGCCTGCTGCATCCCGGGGTCGAGCGTGGTCCAGACGTCGATCGGCTCCGACGTTTCGTCGATCAGGGTGTCGAGCTGGGGAAGGGCCCAGTCGGTGAAATAGCGGACGCTGTCCTGCTTGGTGGTCTGCTGGATCTTGATCTTGGCCGGATCCACGTCCGCCGCCTGGCCCTCGGTGATGAAGCCGTTGTCGACCATCGCGTGGAGGACGACCTCGGATCGATCGCGGGCAGCCTCGACATCGGCCGTCGGAGCATAGTTTGACGGGGCCTTGACCAGCCCGGCGATGATCGCCGCTTCGCCGAGCGAGAGATGGTCCGCGCTGTGGCCGAAGAATCGCCTCGAAGCGGCGTCGATTCCATAGGCGCCGCCGCCGAAATAGACGCGGTTCAGGTAAAGCTCGAGGATCTGATCCTTGCTGAACTTCCGCTCCAGCGCGAGCGCCAGGATCGCTTCCTTGATCTTGCGTCCGAAGGTGCGGTTGTTGGTCAGGAAGATGTTGCGCGCGAGCTGCTGGGTGATGGTCGATCCGCCCTGGAGCCAGTGGCCGGATTTGACCCTGACCGCCAGCGACCGGGCGATTCCGATCGGGTCCACCCCGGGATGCGAACGGAATCTTTTATCCTCGATGGCGATCATCGCCGAGCGCATCGACGGCGGGATCTCGTCATAGGTCAGCCATTGCCCAAAGCTCGGACCGAGCGAGACGAGGACCGCGCCGTTGGCCGCATGGACGCGAATCATCTGGCCAAGGTCGTTGCGCTTGGTCAGCTCGCCGTAGCTGGGGAGCGACGCCACCGCGACGGCCACCGCGACGACAAGCGCGATCGTGCCGAGAATCGCGGCATAGAGGAACAGCTTGAGCGCAGTGACGAAGGGGCGCCGCTCGGTGCCGGTCTGGTTTCGGGCCATCTGGATCAGGCGATAGAAATGCGTTGCGAATCCGGCAAGGCATTCATTGGCGGTCGCCCCTGTCGCTCGTTCCGCGCCGTGGCAGAATCATCATGGCGAGTTCCAATGGCGAACGCCAGGTTACGCGCACATTAACCCTGTTTTTACGCCGGTCGCGGAATATCGGCGGCGATGAGGTGCACGTTCCGCCTCTTGAGCAGCCTGGCTGCCGTCCTCCTGGCCGGCGCACCCTGGCCCGCGTCCGCGCAATGCCGGCTGTGTTCGACTCCGACGACTCAGTTGCAAACGGACGAGGACGGCGGCGACATCCGGCTCGACGTCGACGCGACGCTCGACTTCGATCGGCTGGTGCTGCTCGGCGACGGTCACGGAGCGGCGACCCTTCTTCCGAACGGCGATCGCAGCTCCACTGGATCGGTGGCAACGGTGAGCGCCCGGGCGATGGTCGGTTCGGTTACCGTCCACGGCGAACCGAACCGGGCGCTTCGGGTCGAGATGCCCGGAACGATCGAGCTCTATTCGCTGACCGGCGGCCGAATCTCGATCGACCAGCTCAACACCGACCTTCCCGGAATGCCGCGACTCGACTCGGCCGGCAACCTGACCTTCCGATTCGGAGGCAGGCTCCAGATCAGCGGCGACGCGGACGGCCAATATCGCGGCGACGTCCCGATTACCGTCGAATATCTCTGATCCGGGCGGCCGCCTTTCAGGAATAAGGTTCAAATTGGAGTAATCGTTACGGCGGCGTTTACCAAAGCCTTGAGGGAAGGGGTAAGCGGCAGCGGTTAATGGGATGCTCACGGGTGACCGGACCAGCGGTCGGGCAGCCGCTGTACTTTTGAACCAGTGGGGAAATTGAAATGAACAAGGTCCTGATTGCTGCCGGCGCGGTCTCCGCCCTGGCTTTCACCAGCGCTCCCGCTCTCGCGGCGACGCCGACGACTCAGGCGACTGCGACGGCTCGCATCGTCCAGCCGCTCACCCTGGATTCGGTCCAGAACCTCGATCTCGGAACGATCGTCCTGAGCGGAACGGCTCCGTACACCGACACCGTGGGAATCACCCAGGCTGGCGTGTTCAGCTGCGGCGCCGACGTGACCTGCTCGGGCACGACTCAGACGGCGCAGTACAAGGCGACCGGTACGCAGGGCCAGACCCTGACCGTTTCCGGCTCGTCTTCGATCGCGCTCGTCAACCAGACGCAGACCTCGCCGGACCTGACGCTGACCGTCGCCTACCCGGCTGCCGGCTCGGTCGTCCTCGACTCGGCCGGAACCGTCACTTTCGACGTTGGCGGTTCGATCCAGGTCAGCGACACGACTGCGGACGGTGTCTACACCGGCACGTTCGACGTCACTGCCGACTATCAGTAATCGCGTTTGACCTGCCGCGGTCCATGCGCCGCGGCCGGAAGGGGTCGCCAAACACCGGCGGCCCCTTTTTCTTGCCGTTGAACGGCCATGGTGAACCGAAAATCAACCATTCCCGACTACTCCGCAATAACTCCGAAATGGAGGATTGTGGGGATCCGAAATGAACTTGCTGACCAAAGCCATCGCCGCGGCTGCTTTTGTTGCCGCGCCTCTTCTTCCGCTTTCGCAGGCGAACGCCGGGGTGGGCGACCTGCTGGTTGCTCCGACGCGCCTGGTACTGAACGGCGGCCGAAGCGCCGAGGTCATCCTCAACAATATCGGCGATGAGCCCGCCACCTACCGAATCTCGGCCGAATTCAGGCGCATGAACGCCGACGGGTCGCTGGAGGAAGTCGAAACGCCGAGCGATTCGCAGAAGGCCGCTGCCGACATGCTGATCTTCGCTCCGCGCCGGGTCACCCTCGCGCCGCGCGAGCCGCAGTCGATCAGGATCGCCGCCCGGCCGCCGGCAGGCCTTCCCGACGGGGAATATCGGGTCCACCTGTTGTTTCGGGCCATTCCGCCGGCGACTCCGGTCACCAAGGCGGCGAGCGCGCCGGCGCAGGGGCTGAGCTTCAAGCTGACGCCCGTCTACGGCGTGACGATCCCGGTGATCGTGCGCCTCGGCAACCTCAGCGTCGAAGCCGCCATTTCCGACGTCCATCTCGAAAATCGCGACGGCAAGCCGGTCGTCGCGCTCGAGCTCAGCCGTACCGGCGCCCGCTCGACCTTCGGCGAAGTGCGGGTGCTCAAGGCTGGGGTGAAGGATCCCATCGCCTTGTCGCGAGCCGTCGCCGTCTATACGGAGATCAACAAGCGGCAGGTGCTCGTCCCGATCGACGAGAACTACAAGGGCGCGCTCTCCGGCCCAGTGACCGTCGAATATGTCGAAACCTATGACGATGGCTCGAAGACCATCGCGCAGACCCAGGCGGTGCTGCGCTAGGGGAGGGGATCGCCAGAAGGCGACCAGCTATGGGTGCGGCCGGCAAGTGGCTTGGCTGGGCAGGCGCGCTGTCGGCGTTCGCCTGCCTTGGCGCCGTGGGCGCGGATGCCGCTGCTCCCGTCGGAGCCAAGTGGGCCGCCAACCCTGACGAACAGTACCTTCTTGACGTCAAGCTGCACCAGTATCGCCTCGGCGACGGCGTTCGCGCCTACAACACTCCGGAAGGCACGTGCGTCGTCTTCGGGGACTTCCTGACGACCCTCGACGTACCGATGAAGATCGACCTCACCGCGAAGAAGGCGAGCGGCTGGGCGTTCAAGGAATCCAACGCCATTTCCATCGACGCCGGGGCCGGCAAAGTCGTTTACGGCGGGAAGAGCGAAAAGCTCGCTCCCACGGACATCCGGGAAACGCCCGAAGGGTGGTGCGTCGACACCGCCGCCTTGTCGCGCTGGTTCGGCATCGGAGTGAAGCCGCTCACCAACGGATCGGTCCTGGTCCTGGAAAGCGAGGCCAAGCTGCCCGTCGAACTGGCGCTCGAGCGCGAGAAAAGGGCGGCGAACCTGCACAAGGCCAGCTTCGATCTCGCTTCCCTACCGCAGGTGCGACTCCCCTACCGAATGTGGCGGGCGCCGGCCCTCGACTTCGTGGTCAGCGCCGGAATGACCTATCGCGCCGACACCGGAATGCAGGTCGACCGACGGACGTCCGTCTATGCCGCCGGCGAAATCGCGACCCTCTCCTACGACGCGCAGATTGCGACCAACGACAAAGGCGTGCCCTCCTCGCTGCGGTTGCGCGCCTATCGGTCCGATCCCGACGGCGATCTGCTGGGGCCGCTCCACGCTACCCATTTCGGATTCGGCGACGTCGCAGGGATGACAACCCGCCTCAGCGGGAGCGCGACGAGCGGGCGCGGCGCCGTCGTCACCAACCGGCCGGTGGTCAGCCCGACGAGCTTCGATCGCACGCATTTCGAAGGCGATCTTCCCGCGGGATGGGACGCCGAGCTCTACCGCAACGGGGAGCTTCTCGCCTTTGCCCACGGAGATGGCCGCCAGCGCTACGTCTTCGACGACGTGCAGCTGATGTACGGCGAAAACCAGATCAGCATCGTGCTCTACGGTCCCCAAGGGCAGGTTCGGACGCGCGACGAAGTGATCAACGTCGGCCAGGACAATGTTCCGGCCGGCAAGACCTGGTACTGGGCAGGCGTCAATCAGCCGGGCCGCGATCTCGTATCGCTCGGCGGCGACGCGATCAGCCCGCTCGAACCGAAGTTGCAGGCGACTGTGTCGGTGGAGCACGGGCTGGACGACCGCACGTCCGTCGGAGTTCTTGCCCAGACGATGCTCCTTCAGGATCAACGGGTTACCTTTGTCGAAGGATCGGTCCGCAGGTCGATCGGTTCGGCTCTGGTCGAAGTGGGCGTTTCCCGGGAAAGCAGCGGGGGAACCGCGGCAAGGGCGCAATTGCTGGCCAAGCTCGGATCCCTCAACGTTAGCGCCGAAGCGCTCGTCGCGAATGATTTCCACCTCCAGGGCGGACCGCCGACGACGCAGAGGGAGGCGCGGCTGGCGCTCGACGCTCCGGTGAGGCTTGGGCGGGCGGTCATCCCGGCCCATGCCGACGTCCATTACACCAGCCGTGCCGACGGAAGCGCTCAGCTCGATGCCGCGGCAAGGCTCGCGACGACGATCGACCGCTTCAACCTCGCGGCGCAGGTCCGCTACACGCAGCAATATCTGGCCAATGGACCCGCTCCGCCCGGCGACGTCGTCGCGGATCTGATCGGGACTGGCCGAATCGGCCCGGTGCGGGTCCGCGGGTCGACCACATTGGAGATCAACGGCAAGAGCCGGTTCCGCGGGGCGGAACTTACCGGCTATTGGTCGGCGTCCGACAATGTCGATTGGGAAGGCACGCTTGCCTATGACGGGCCGCTGCACCGGGCGCGCGCCCGGATCAGCCATATCAACCGCTTCGACGGGCTCGCACTGGCAATCACGGGCGAGGCGGCGACCGATGGATCGGTCGCGATCGGCTTCAATCTCAACTTCTCGCTCGATCCGAGCCACGGTTTCGACTTGTCGAGGCAGCCATTGGCCTCCGGCGGATCGATTCGGGCGCGTGTCTATCGCGACCTGAACGACAATGGGATCGCCGACCCTGGCGAGCCGCTCGAGAAAGGCGCGATTGTCACCGCCGGCCATATGGTTGCGAAGGATCCGACCAACGCCAAGGGCATGGTCATGGTCGCCGGGCTCGCCACCTTCACGCCGATCACCGTCGGGATCGACCGAAGCAGCCTTGGCGATCCGATGCTGGCGCCGAAAAAGGCCCTGCAGGTGGTGGTCCCAAGGCCTGGAGTCCCCGCACAGGTCGATATCGGCCTTGTCTCATCGGGTGACGTCGAAGGTGCGATCGTCAAGAACGGCGGCCTCGGCTTCGAGGGGATCGATCTCGAGCTGCTGGATTCCAGCGGCGCAGTCGTCGGGACCGCCCGCACGGACTATGACGGCTACTTCCTGTTCGAAGGCGTGCCCTACGGCACCTACAGGGTGCGAATCGCGAAGAGTTCGGCCGACGCAATCGGCGTCCCGCAGGACACCCGGCTCCAGGCAACGGTCGACGATCAGCATCCGGTCGCTCGCCTCGGAACGACCCAGCTTCAACCGCAGCCCAAAATCGCCTCCGCGAAATAGTCGTCCGAGACGACTTTCCTGGGCAAAGGCTGTTGCGACGCACTCGCAACGCCGACTGTCCGCTTGGCTTTCGGGGACGCCCTTCGGGCTTCGTCCACATGCTGGTGCGGTCGAGAAGACTCGAACTTCCACGGCCTTTCGGCCACAGCGACCTCAACGCTGCGCGTCTACCAGTTCCGCCACGACCGCACGTGCATGAAAATGGACGGCTTGGACAGCCGCCGCTCCTGGCAAGGGCGCGCCTCTATCAAAGGGTTTCGAGAGGCGCAATGGCAGCGTGGCGATCCCGTATCGGGACAGTGCTTAACGCCTTGTTTACCATTGGGGCGCCGGGGCGTTACACCGGCTTATGGTCAGCCTTGCCCTCGCCGCCGCAATCGCCGCCGCGCAGCCGTGGCAGCCGCAGTCCGGAGTCACCGCGCAGGCGACCGCGACGGTCAGGATTGTTGCCGGGCAAAGGGTTCGCTTCGACGCGCTCAGCGAGCAAGGGAACCACGGAACTCCAAAGCCGCGGCAGACGAAAGTGGACGTCGACGGCACGCAAATGCCCGCCTTGCTCGTGGAATTTTCCTGATCAGCCGTTGAGGCTGAGAGTCACGGTCGAATCGAGCCCGCTCGGCGGGACGTCCATTTCGGCGCTGTTGAAGGTCGCTGTCCCACCCGGCGGAAGAGTCCGCGCCGGCGGGGCGATCGTCCAGGAATAGACGAGCTTGCCGGATTTGTCGCGGAGCTGCGCCTGGATCGGCGGAACCTGCTGCGATTTTGCGCTCGGGTTGATCACCCGCCCGCTGACGACGACCAGCTCGTTGCCGCTGGCGAGCTTTTGCCGTTCGGGCGTCCCCGGGGCAATCTGAAGGGGCGTTGCGCCTGCGCTCGCAATGCCGATTCCCCGGCGAAGCGAGTCCGGCGCGATCAACCACAAGGCGATCACCACGACGACCACCACCAGGATCCCGAGCAGGATCGCCATCAGCCAGGTCCGCTTGCGCTCGGGCGCGGTCTCGGACTCCGCCGCGGCGATTTCCTCCACGTCCGGAATTTCCTTTTCCGGGTCCCAGTCCTCTTCGTCGCTGCGCCCTACTGGCCACTGACCATCAGGAGGCGGCACCGGGACCGCCGTCGGGGCCTCGACCAGCTCGGGACCCGGGGCAATCGGCTCCGTGGGCTCGTAGCCGATCGGCTCCGGCTCGCCGGGCGCCTGGTCGAACTCCGTCGCTGGGGCCGCGGGGTCGCCGGGCTCTGGCGCGGGCTCCGGCACCGGCACGTCCGCGCGCTCGGCGCCGTCGGTGTCTTCCGGCATCTGGTGCCAGCTGTGCCCGCAGGATGCGCAGCGCACTTTCCGGCCCCCTTCCGGGATCGCGCCGTCTTTCACCGCATATTGCGTCCCGCACGACGGGCAGGTCAGGATCATGGGCCGCGCGCCTTTCGTAAACAGGTCTCGGTAAACAGGAATGCGCGACCGTTGGCAAGGCAGCGGCCTCATGCGACAAGGCGCCGAGTGGCGGGGAGGTGCAGCTGTCGGCAATCGTCCAGTTCGAGAGCGTTGGACTGCGTTACGGTACCGGCGCGGAAGTCCTCCGCGACCTCGATTTCAGCCTGTCGAAAGGCGGCTTCTATTTCCTCACCGGAGCGTCGGGCGCGGGCAAGACATCGCTCCTGAAGCTCCTGTACCTGGCGCAGCGTCCAACGCGCGGGCGAATCCGGCTCTTCGACCAGGATCTGAGCGATGCCGAGCGGGACTCGCTGCCCCATTTCCGCCGCCGCATCGGGGTCGTGTTCCAGGATTTCCGGCTGATCCGGCACTTGTCGGCTTACGACAATGTCGCCCTTCCGCTCCGAATTGCGGGCCGTGACGAGGGTGAGATCAACGCCGCGGTCCGCGAGATGCTCGACTGGGTCGGGCTCGGCGACCGGTCCGGGGCTCGGCCCGCCACGCTTTCCGGCGGCGAGCAGCAGCGCGTAGCCATCGCCCGGGCGGTCATCACCCAGCCGGACCTCCTGGTCGCCGATGAGCCTACCGGCAATGTCGATTCCGAAATGGCCAAGCGGCTGCTCCACCTGTTCGACGCCCTGAACGGCCTCGGGACCACGGTCGTCGTCGCGACGCATGATCTGGGGCTCATCGCCTCCAATCCAGGCGCCGACATCCTTCGGCTCGATTCCGGGGCCCTGGTCGATCCCACCGGTCTGCTCAGGAACCCGCCGCGGATGGACCGGCGGGAGGCGCGGCCATGATCCTCGACCGAATCTGGGTTTCGGGGCCCGAAGCGCGGCTGCTTCCTGCGGAGCGGCTACACGCGCCGACGGTCGCTGTGATGGCGATCATGACCTTCGTGATGATTCTCGTCGCTGCCGCCGGGCTCGCGCTCGCCAACGCAGCAGGACTCGTCGTGAGCGGTACCCAAAGCCGTTATGTGGTGGAGCTCCCGGCCGCATCCGCGGCAGACCTGCCAAGTGCCGTTGCCGCCGCTCGCTCGGTTCCGGGCGTGCGCAACGTCAAGGCCGTGCCGCAGGCCGAAATGCGCAAGACTCTCCAGCGATGGCTGGGCGAAGCCGCGAACAGTGCGGATCTGCCGATTCCCGCAATGGCGACGGTCGACCTCGCGCCAGGCACGGACCCGGCGTCGGTAGCGAAAGCAGTCGAAGCGCATGTGCCAACTGCGCGCTTCAGCGCCCAGAGCGCCGAGCTGAAGCCGCTCCTGGATTCGCTTCGAACGCTTCAATGGCTGGCCGTGGCGATGGTCCTGCTGATGGCGGCAGCGACCGCCGCCGCGATCGTCCTCGCCGCACGCGGAGCGCTCGACACCCACCGGCCGACGGTCGAGATCATGCACGGGATCGGCGCCACCGACGGCCAGGTGACCCGGCTGTTCGAGCGCAAGATCGCGATCGATGCCATCGCCGGAGCGATCGCAGCGACGATCGCCGCCGCCGCGGTGCTGCTGGCCGTCGGCGGGGGGATCTCCGCTACCGCCGCCGATCTGGCCTGGATCCCGCCCTTGAGCGGAGCGGACCTGCTGATCCTCGCTTTGGTCCCGATCGGCGCGATCGCCATCGCCGTAGCCGTTGCGCACGTCACGCTTCTGAGGGCATTGCGTGCGAGCCTATGATCCTGCGTTTCTTCTCCGTCTTCGTCCTGCTCTACCTGCTCGGCTTCATCATTTTCTCGGTGACTCTGGATGGGCCGGCCAAGGACCAGCGGACCGATGCCGTGATCGCCATCACCGGCGGGCCGGACCGCATCGAGCACGGAATCGACGTGCTCTCCCATGGCTATGCGAAGCGGATGCTGATCGCCGGCACCGACCCCTCGGTCACCAAGCCGGACCTGGTCCGTCGGCTCAAGGGCAGGAAAAAGCTCGTCGACTGCTGCGTCGATCTGGGGAGCGAATCGGTCGATACGCGATCCAACGCGGAGGAGGCGAAGCGCTGGCTCGACAACCGCGGCTACAAGAGCTTCCGGCTGGTGACCAGCGACTGGCACATGCGCCGGGCGCGCTACGAATTCCGCAGGGTCATGGACGGCAAGTTCGTGGTCGTGCCGGATGCCGTGCGAACCCAGCCCAGCTTCATGACCCTGTTCGGCGAGTACAACAAATATCTGCTTCGCCGACTCGCGGTCCTGCTCGAGATCTGATTCCGTGCAGTGGCTCCGGTCCCTCCTCTATGCACTGATCTTCTATCCGGCGACCGTGCTGTTCGTGATCGCGGGAATGGTGGCAACGGTCTTCGGGAGAGACTCAACTCGGCGGCTGGTTCGAAGCTGGTGTACCTTCAACCATGGCCTTTCGGTGGCCGTTCTCGGGATTCGTTCGCACGTGGAGGGCCGGATTCCCGATGGCGCGGTGCTGATCGCCGTGAAGCATGAGTCGATGTACGAGACTCTCGAGATGGTCCGGATCGCCGACACGCCAGTCATCGTGCTGAAGCGCGAATTGTCGCAAATTCCGTTCTTCGGCTGGCTGACCCGCCGGTACGGCGTCATCCCGGTGGATCGCAGCGCCGGCTCGAAAGCGCTTCGGGAAATGGTGGCCGCCGGCCGGTCGGCGTCCGAAGCCGGGCGGGCAGTGCTCATCTATCCCGAGGGGACGCGGGTCCCTCACAAGCAGGCGCCGCCGCTTCGTTCGGGTTTCGCGGGTCTGTATCGCGCGCTCGGCCTCCCGGTGGTGCCGGTGGCGGTCGATAGCGGGAAGCTGTGGACGCGGGGCCTGTTGAAACGCCCGGGCACAATCCGCTTCCGCATCGGCGAGACCATCCCGCCCGGCCTGAAGCGCGACGAGATCGAAGCGCGAGTCCACGCCGCGATCAACGCGCTCAACTAGCTCCTCAGCTTCGCTCCCACCTTTTCTGCGGCGGCGACGATCTTCTTCGAGATCGCCCCCAGCTCCTCCTCGGTGAAGCTTTTCTCGCCCGGCTGCAGGGTCACCTCGAAGGCGAGGCTCAGCCCTTCCGAAGCTTCGAACCGGTCGAAGAGACGAACGTCGGTAATCGCAAGCTTGTCCGAGCCCCGGATCGCCCGCGCAAGGGATTCGGCGGGCAAATCGGCGGGCACAAGGAAGGCGAAGTCGCGGCTGACCGGCTGCAGCGCCGGCGGTTCGAAGGACGATCGCGCGCGCTCACTGCTTCGCGGCGCGGGAATCGCGTCGAGATAGATTTCGGCGGCAACTGCCTCCGGTGCGTCCAGCGCCTTGGCAAGCGCCGGATGGATTTCCCCGAAGCTGGCGAGAATGGTCTTCGGTCCAAGCCCCAGTTTCGCCGACCGGCCGGGGTGCCAGGTCGGACCGGCATCCGGGTAGACCTGCAAATTGGCGACAGGCGCACCCGCAGCTTCGAGAATGGCGAGCGTCTCGGCCTTGGCGTCGAACGCGCTGAAGCGCTTCGCTTTTCCGCTTTGCCAGTCTCGCGGATTCCTTTCGCCGGCAAGGAGAACCGCGATCGTCGGCCGCTCGGCATCCGCGAGATACCGCCGTCCCACCTCGAACAGCCGGACGGATGGCGCCCCACGGTCGCTGTTGCGCCGAGCGGCGGCAATGAGGCCGGGAAGAAGCGAAGGCCGCATCACCTTCATCTCTTCGCTGATCGGGTTCTCGAGCCGCCAGGCGGGGCCGAACGGCGCGGCTTCCTCTTCGGAAACGAAGCTCCAGGTCACGGCTTCATCCAGGCCGCGTGCTGCAGCCCCGCGCCGGGCCCGCCGCTCGACCAGCTGGGAGCGGGTAGCGGTGGGCCTGGCGACGCCCGGCTCACGGTCGAGCGGGGTCGAGGGGATCAAGTCATAGCCGACGATCCGCGCCACCTCCTCCACGAGGTCGGCCGGTCCTTCGACGTCGCCTCGCCAGCTCGGCACGACGACCGTGCTGCTGCCCTGGAATTCGAACCCGAGGGAAAGAAGGATCGCGCGCTGCTGGTCCTCCGGGACGTCGATGGCCCCGAGGGTCAGCGTCCGCTGCGGATCGAACGGGATCGTCCGTTGCTCGACCGGCGGCTGCCCGACGAGAAGCGTTTCCGACGCCTCGCCGCCGCAAATATCGAGGATCAGCCCGGTGAGGATTGCCAGCCCGTCTTCCAGGAAGGCAGGGTCCACTCCGCGCTCGAAGCGGCTTCGGGCATCGCTGGCGAGCGCCAGCTTCTGTCCCGTGCGCGCGATGCGGCCCGGATCGAAATAAGCGACCTCCAGCATCACGTCGGTCGTTGCGTCGGTAACGCCGCTGTCCTCGCCGCCCATGATGCCGCCGATGTCGTGGACCCGGCTCTCGTCGGCGATGACGGTCATCGACGAATCGAGCGAATATTCCTTCTCGTTGAGCGCCAGCACCTTTTCGCCGTCGCGGGCGCGGCGCGCCACCAGCGCCCTGTCGAGGCTGGCAACGTCATAGGCGTGGCTCGGGCGGCCGAGATCGAGCATCACGTAATTGGTGATGTCGACGATGGCGGAGATCGGCCGCTGGCCCGCGCTCTTCAGCCGGCGCTGCATCCACTCGGGCGAGCTACCGTTGGTGACGCCGCGGACTGCCCGGCCATAGAAAGCGGGGCAGCCTTCCGGGTCCTCGATGCGGATTTCAATGGGTGAGGCGAAACTGTCGGCGATCTGCGGAACCTGCAGCGGCTTCAGAGTCCCGACGCCTGCCGCGGCGAGGTCGCGCGCGATTCCGCGAACGCCCATGCAGTCGGCGCGGTCGGGCGTGATCGCGACGTCGAACACCGGATCGTTGAGCTCCGCATAATCCGCGAAAGCCGCGCCGACCGGTGCGTCCTCGGGCAGCTCGATGATCCCCTCATGCTCGTCGCCGAGCTGAAGCTCGCGGATCGAGCATAGCATTCCGTGGCTCTCGACTCCGCGGATCGCCGCGACCTTCAGGGTCATGGCGCTTCCGGGAACATAGGCGCCGGGCGGCCCGAACACGCCGAGCATCCCGGCTCGCGCGTTGGAGGCACCGCAGACGACCTGCACCGCGCCCTCCCCCGCGTCGACTGTCAGCACCTGCAGCTTGTCGGCCTGCGGGTGCCTGGCCGCCGTCAGCACCTTCGCGACCTTGAACGGCGCGAGGGCTTCGGCGGGGTTCGAGACCTCTTCGACCTCGAGCCCGATCGCCGTCATCCGCTCGGCAATCGCCTCCGCTGAGGCATCGGTATCGAGATGCGCTTTCAGCCAGGACAGCGAGAACTTCATGCGCCCACTCCGCCGCTAAGCGTCGGCACGTCGAGCGCTCGGAAGCCGTAATGCCTCAGCCAGCGAAGGTCGCCGTCGAAGAAGGCGCGAAGGTCGTCCATTCCGTACTTGAGCATCGCCAATCGATCGACGCCCGTGCCGAATGCGAACCCCTGCCACTCCTCGGGATCGAGGCCGCAATTGGCGATCACCTTCGGGTGAACCATTCCCGACCCGAGCACCTCCATCCAGCCTTCCGATCCGCCGACGACGCGCCGCCCCTTCTCCATCGACCAGCCGACATCGACTTCGGCCGACGGTTCGGTGAAGGGGAAATAGCTCGGGCGCATTCGAAGGACGACGTCGTCGCGCTCGAAGAAGGCCTTGAGGAAAGTCTCCAGAGTCCATTTGAGATGACCCATGGTGATCGCCCGATCGATCACCAGCCCCTCGATCTGGTGGAACATCGGCGTGTGGGTCGCATCGCTGTCGGAGCGGTAAACCCGCCCCGGCGCAATCAGCCGGAGCGGCGGCGGCGATGACGTCATGGTTCGGATCTGGACGGGCGACGTGTGCGTGCGAAGCACGTGCGCTTCCGAATCCGGTTCGCCGTCGATCCGGCGTGCGTAGAAGGTATCCTGCATCGCGCGGGCCGGATGGAACTCGGGCATGTTGAGCGCGGTGAAGTTGAACCACTGCTCCTCGATCTCCGGCCCTTCCGCGACGGAGAAGCCGAGGTCGGCGAAAATCTCGGCGAGCTCGTCCATCACCTGGCTCACCGGGTGGACGCTCCCTTGCGGCCGCTCCGGCGCCGGGAGGGACAAGTCGACTCGCTCGGTCGCCAGGCGCTTCTCGAGCTCGGCGGACTCCAGTGCGGCCTTGCGCTCTGCGATCGCGTCCGTGACCGTCTCGCGCAGGGCGTGGATCTTCGGGGCTTCCGCCGCTCGCTCGTCGGGGCTCATCTTGCCCAGCGACTTCAGCTGCGCGGTGATTGAGCCGGATTTCCCGAGCGCCGACACGCGCAGCGCATCGAGCGCCTGCAAGTCGGGCGCGGAGCGGATTTGATCGATAAGCTCGCTGTCAGCCATGGCGGCGGGCCTTATCCTTGCTGCCGGGCAAAATGCAAAGGGACGTGCTACATCGGCGCGCATGAGCGAGTGGCCGAGTCTCAGCGTCGAGCAGGATCACGAGACGCTGGCGCTGCTCCATCTCGTCTCGCAGATGCTCGGAAAGATCCGGGTCGCACACGCGCCGTGGGTCAATCACGGGTGGCATGTCACGCTTCGGCCGAATTCAAGCGGGCTGGCGACCTTGCCGACCGCGGCGAACGACGGCCGCACCTTCACGCTGGCGCTCGACCTGTGCAGCCACGGGATCGCGCTCCGGGTTTCCGACGGCTCAAGCGACCTCATCCCCTTTGCCGGGAAGACCGTTGCGCAAATCCATGACGAGTTGATCGCCCTGCTCGATCTTCACGGGCTTCCGTCGAGTTTCAACGGCCGGCCGAACGAAATTGCCGACGCCATTCCCTTCGACCGCGACACCGCGCCGCGCAATTACGATCCGCAGAGCGCACGACGGCTGCACGACAGCCTCCAGCTCGTGGTTCCGATCTTCGAGCGATTCCGCGCCGGCTTCACCGGCAAGGCCAGCCCGGTCCACTTCTTCTGGGGCAGCTTCGACCTTGCCGTGACGCGTTTCTCCGGCCGCACCGCGCCCGAGCATCCGGGCGGCGTGCCGGGCCTCCCCGACCGGATCACGCGCGAGGCCTACGACCGGCAATTGTCGAGCGCGGGCTTCTGGGCATCGGGCGTCACGCCGGCCGAGCCCTTCTTCTACAGCTATGCCTATCCGGAACCCGACGAATTCCGGAAGCGGTCGCTGTCCGCCGGCGGCTGGAACGAGGAATGGCAGGAGTTCACTTTGCCCTACGAGGAGGTTCGCAAGGCGGCCGATCCGGTGACGATGCTGACTCGCTTCCTCCACGAAACCTACGAAGCGGCCGCCGATCTTGCCGACTGGGACCGGGCCTTGCTGGAGCGCGAGCCGCGCCCGCCTAGGTAGCGACGAACGGGTAAGGCGAGATCGTCTTCCGGTTCTCCTCGACCGCGAGCATCCGACCGGCGGGCGCCGTCGCCCGGTAAGCACAGCCGATCCTGGGGCAGATCGCGCAGGCTGGGCCGACCGGAGTCGCCGGCGTGTTGGCGAGATCGAGTCCGTCGGCATAAGCGATCCGCGGAGCGTAGCGGATGTCGCAGCCGAGCCCGATCGCCAGCAGGGCATCGTCGCGGAGGTCGGGGCGGATCGGCCGCTCGATGGTGCGGCTGATGGTGAAATAGCGCTGGCCGTCGGGAGTCTCGATCAGCTGCCGGATCGTCTGGCCGGGCGTCTGGAATGCCGCATGCAGGTGCCAGCGCGGGCAAGTGCCGCCGAAGTGCGAGAAGGGGAAGCTCTCGCCGGCATAGCGCTTGGAGATGTTCCCGGCCGGATCGACCCGGAGCATGAAGAAGGGCACGCCCCGTGCGCCGGAGCGGCCGAGCGTGGTGATTCGGTGCGCGACCTGCTCGACGTTGGCGCCGAACTGCCCGCACAATCGGTCGAGCGCGTAGCGATGCTCCTCGGCGGCCCGCAGGAATTTGCCGTAGGGCATCATGATCGCGCCCGCGGCATAATTGGCGAAGCTCATGTGCAGCAGCCGCCGGCTTCCGGCATCGGGCGGCCGGGCGCTCTCCACCATCCGATCGATCAGTGCGGCGAATTCGAGCAAGGCGAGCTGGTAGGCGAGGCCGAAGGTGCGGTTCTCGGGCCGCAGCAGGGTCGACAGCATGAAGGTCCGGCGCAGTGGATCGTAATGCTGGCTGGCATCGTCGAGCAGCTCCGGATCGACCACCCGGGCGTCGACTCCCCAGGCGTCCTTCAGGCGCCGCCGCAGCGCTTCCGCGATGGACAACGGATCGCCGAGCGCGCCGCCGACCGTTTCCGCGCCCTCTTCAAGCTCAGGAAAATGGTTGCGCTGCGCCTGGATATAGTCGCGCACCCAGGTCTCGGGCGTGATCAGGACGCGCGGGTCGGCGCCCGCGGCCTCGGCCGGCTGGCGCTGAAGCTCGCGTAGCGCAGTGTAGAGGCGGACGATGCCATCCGCGACGGTCGGCGAACTGTCGACCAGCTCGACCAGCTCGATTCGGGTGACCCCGAGGCCGGAGAGGATCGGGTCAGAGAAGATTTCGCCGAGCTGCTCGGGCCCCGCGCTGTCCCCGCCCTCCGCGGCGAAGGCCTTCACGTCGACATCGAAGACTTGCGCGAGGCGAAGCAGGATTCCCGCGGTTACGGGCCGCTGATTGCGCTCCAGATGATTGAGATAGGACGCGGAAATGCCGAGCTCGCCGGCCATCGCATTCTGGTTGAGCCCGCGCTCGCGCCGAAGCCGCTTGAGACGTGCCCCGAGGAACAGCTTGCGCCCGGCCATTTGTAAAGTTGTGAACTGATTTACAGGATTTACAAGTCACGCTCGGACATGTTGGCACTTTTCTGTGCATCTTTTTGCAAGCCGATGAGCTTTCCTGCTGCCGTCGAAAGGGAGGCGCAGCATGGTCGGATTCAGCGAAGTCGTATCGGCACCCGCAGGGCGTTTCGACGGGATCGAACGCCCATATTCGCCCGATGAAGTGCTCCGGCTTCGTGGATCTATCCCGATAGAGCACACGCTCGCCCGGCGAGGCGCGCTCCGCCTGTGGGAATTGCTCAGGCAGGATGAGCCGGTGCGCGCGCTCGGGGCAGTGACGGGCAACCAGGCGATGCAGATGGTGCGCGCGGGCCTGAAGGCCATCTACCTTTCCGGCTGGCAGGCGGCGGCGGACGCCAACACGGCCTGCTCAATGTACCCCGACCAGTCGCTCTATCCGGCGAACACTGGGCCGGAGCTGGCCCGGCGGATCAACAAAGCGCTCCAGCGCGCCGACCAGGTCGAGCATAGCGAGGGCGGAGCCAAGCGCGACTGGTTCGCGCCGATCGTCGCCGACGCCGAGGCCGGTTTCGGCGGCCCGCTCAACGCTTTCGAGATCATGAAGGCCTTTATCGAGGCGGGCGCGGCGGGCGTGCATTTCGAGGACCAGCTCGCTTCGGAGAAGAAGTGCGGCCATCTCGGCGGCAAGGTGCTGATCCCGACCCAGGCGGCGATCCGCAACCTCCACGCGGCGCGCCTCGCCGCCGACGTCTCCGGAGTGCCGACGATTCTCGTCGCCCGGACCGACGCCGAAAG
>JBQCIU010000068.1:0-4730 GCA_051953395.1 Sphingomicrobium sp. | reverse complement strand
TATCCCGAGGACATCTACCATGCGATGATGCTCGGCCTCCGAGATTATGTTGGGCGCAACGGCTTCCCCGGCGTCATCCTCGGCCTGTCGGGCGGGATCGACAGCGCACTTTCCGCGGCGATTGCGGTCGATGCCCTCGGCGCGGACAAGGTGTGGGGCGTGATGATGCCCTCGAAATACACCAGCGAAGAGAGCCTGGAGGACGCGCGTGGGAGCGCCGAGATGCTCGGCTGCCGCCATGACGTCATCCCGATTATCCCTGCGGTTCAGGCCTTTGGCGAGATGATGCCCGACCTTCACGGCGTTGCTGCGGAGAATATCCAGGCGCGGATCCGCATGGTGACCCTGATGGCGCTGTCCAACGCCGACGGGCAGATGCTGCTGACCACCGGCAACAAGAGCGAGATGAGCGTCGGCTACGCAACGCTCTACGGCGACATGGCCGGCGGATTCTCGGTCCTCAAGGACGCCTACAAGACGACCGTGTTCGCGCTGTCGCGGTGGCGCAACCGCAACAAGCCGGGCGGAGCGCTCGGCCCCGACGGGCCGGTAATGCCGGAGCGGGTGATCGTGAAGCCGCCGACGGCCGAGCTCAGTGCCGGGCAGAAGGACGAGGATTCGCTCCCGCCTTATTCGGTGCTCGACCCGATCCTCGAAGGGCTGGTCGACAAGGAAATGTCCGTGAAGGAGGTCGCGCTCGCCACCGGCTCGGACGTCGTACTGGTGTCGCAGATCGAAAAAATGGTGCTGCGCGCGGAGTACAAGCGCAGGCAGGCGCCTCCCGGAGTGAAGATCGGCGTGCGCAACTTCGGGCGCGACCGCCGCTACCCGATCAGCAATTTCTTCCGGACCGGAAAGTGACCGTCGTCACCCGGTTCGCGCCGTCTCCGACCGGGCGGCTTCATGTCGGCAACATCCGGACGGCGCTTCACAACTTCCTCTTCGCTCTCAAGGAGGGCGGGCAGTTCGTCCTGAGGGTCGACGATACCGACCGCGAGCGCTCGACGGTTGAATTCGACCAGGCGATCCGCGACGATCTCGATTGGCTCGGGCTGAAGCCGGACTCCATGGTTCGCCAGTCCGAACGCTTTGCGCTTTACGAGCGCGAGTTCGACAAGCTGAGGGCGGCGGGCCGCGTCTATGCCTGCTATGAAACGCCGGAGGAGCTGGAGCTTCGCCGCAAGGTTCTGCTCGGGCGCGGGCTTCCGCCGGTCTATGAGCGCAAGCCGGCTGACGCGCCGGTGCCGGAGGGGCGGGCGCCGCACTGGCGTTTCCGCCTCGATCACGACCGGCCGATCGAATGGACGGACCTCATCCGCGGCCCGCAGAAGTTCGATCCCAAGCTCTTGAGCGACCCGGTCGTCCGGCGCGAGGACGGAAGCTGGCTCTATCTGCTGCCGAGCGTGATCGACGACATCGATCTCGGCATCACGCACATCGTCCGAGGCGAAGACCATGTCTCGAACAGCGCCGCTCAGATCCAGATGTTCGAGGCGCTGGGCGCGCCGCCGCCGCACTTCGCGCACGAGGCGCTCCTGGTCGCCGCCGAAGGCAAATTGTCGAAGCGCCTTGGAGCGATCGGCGTGGATGCGGTGCGCGAAGCGGGGCTGGAGCCGATGGCCTTGCTGTCGGTGCTGGCCCGAATCGGAACCTCGCAGCCGGTCGAGGCGGCGCACGGTCTCGCGGAGCTCGCCGCCGATTTCGATTTCGCGCATTTTGGTCGCGCCCCCGCGCATTTCGACCTGCATGAGGTCGAGCTGGTCAATTCCAGGCTCATGCACGCGCTCGATTTCGACGCGGTCCGCGACCGTCTTCCAGCGTCGGCGACGGCGGCGGACTGGGACCTGCTCCGCCCCAATCTCGATCGCGTGGGCGACTTGGTCGATTGGCTGCCGGTGCTTCACGGCGAGATCGCCCCTGCGCCGCTCGATCATGAGGAGCGCGCGGTCGTACGCCAGGCAAGGTCGCTCGCGCCGGCCATCGACTGGTCGAACGAGCCCTGGAAACAGCTCACCGCTGCAGTGAAGGACGCCACGGCCCAGAAGGGCCGCGCGCTGTTCCACCCGCTTCGGCTGGCGCTCACCGGCAAGGACAGCGGCCCCGAAATGGCCAAGCTCGTCGAAATCCTCGGCAAGGAACGAGTCATCCGCCGGCTGGAAGCGGCAGCCACGCGTTAACCCGGCTCGCGCTCGAAACGATTTTTCTTCGGCCGAATCAAGTAATGTTGTAACATTGCACGTGCCAATCGGTAGGAGACACGCAATGTCAGTCTACGCTCCCGTACCCGCCTTCGCCGTCGAGAAGCGGCATCCCAAAGCGCTGCTGTTGATCCTTGCCGGCCATGCCGCGCTGATCGCGGCCGTGATGACCGCCAGGATGGACGTTGTCCGGCCCTTCATACCGACCATCACCAAGATCGACCTCATCGACCAGCCCAAGCCCCCTCCGGAAAACCCGCCGCCGCCGCCGCCGCCGCAACACGAAGCGCCCCTCGATCATCCGATCGCGATCGTTCCGATCCCTCACCCTTCGACCGACGCGGACCCGATTCCGATCCCGCTTCCGCTTCCCGATCCGGGGCCGACGCTCGAGCCGGGCCCGGTCAAGTTCACGCCGCCGGCCGAACCCGTGCGGATCGGACCGCGGTTCGCGACCCCCGATTATGACGTCAAGCCGCCCTATCCGCAGAGCAAGTTGCGTTCGCAGGAAGAGGCGGTGCTCCAGCTGAAGCTGACGATCGACGCCGGGGGCCGGGTCACGGCAGTCGATCCCGTCGGCTCGGCCGACCCGGTATTTCTCGCGGCCGCCCGCAAGCACATCCTCGCGCACTGGCGCTACCGGGCGGCGACCGAGGACGGGCATCCGGTCGCCACCTCGACCGTCGTCACGCTGAGGTTCCAGCTGGACGATTGAGCGGGGCGACTGGCGAGACCGGGCCCAAGCGCTTATCTTGCGGCAATGTCCTGGTTCCCTCGTCCGGTCGGCCCGCGGGCCGCGCTCAGCGACCTCGCTGCCTTCATGCGGCAGCGAAGCCGCGAGCAGGTGATCGGCGCTGCCCTCGCGCTTCTCGTGACGATGATCATCGTCATCGAGTTCCTGGTGGATTCGAAGATCGGAACCGCTCCGCCGCCGCAGGTCGTCGAAGTCGAGCTTTACGCGCCCAACCGCACGGACGCCGACATCATCGCCGACCAGAAGAAGGATCAGGCGAAGCAGCATGCCTACAAGGCCGAGAAGCAGCGGCAATTCCAGGAACTCGAGAAAAAGCTCGGGATGAAGTGAGCGGCGACGCGCGCTTCATGGCCGAGGCGATCGCGCTTGGCGAAGCGGCGCGCGGATCGACAGCGCCGAACCCGAACGTCGGCTGCATCATCGTCTCTCCCGAAGGCAAGATCGTCGGCAAAGGGGCAACCGCGCCGGGCGGCCGGCCGCATGCCGAAGCCGTCGCGCTGAAGCAGGCCGGAAGGCGGGCGAAGGGCGCCACAGTCTATGTGACGCTCGAGCCCTGCGCCCACGAAAGCGAGCGCGGCCCCGCCTGTTCGGACCTTCTCGTCGAAGCCGCTCCAGCGAAGGTCGTGATCGCACTGAAGGACCCGGATCCCCGTACCGCCGGCAAGGGGATTCAGCGGCTCCGCAAGGCAGGAATCGAAGTGAAGCTCGGCACGGGGCGCAAGGCGGCCGCCGATTCGCTCGCCGGCTATCTCACACGCCTCAGGCTCGGCCGCCCGCGGATCACGCTGAAGCTGGCGCTGTCGATCGACGGCAAGATCGCGCTGCCCTCGGGCGAGTCGCAATGGATCACGGGTGAGGACGCGCGCCGGCATGTCCATCTCGAGCGGGCGCATTCCGACATGATCCTGGTCGGGCGCGGCACCTATCTGGCCGACAAGCCGCGCCTCGACGTTCGCTTGCCCGGCCTTGAGGAACGCTCCCCGAAACGGGCCTTGCTGACTCGCGGAGAGGCTGTCGACGGATGGGAAATCCTGTCTTCTCCGCAGGATGTCTATCGGCTTCATGACGTCAACGACCTGTTGGTCGAAGGCGGATCGGCAACCGCGACGGCATTCCTGGTCGACGATCTCGTGGACCGGATCCTGATCTATCGGGCGCCAATCATCGTCGGCGAAGGCAAGTCTTCGTTCGGCTATGTCGGGCTCGACGCCATCGCCGACGCCCATGGCCGCTGGCGGCCGGCCGGAGAGCAGGGGCTCGGCGTCGACCGGCTCGAAGTTTACGAGCGGGTTCGGGACGCCTAAGCGCCAGCCATGTTCACGGGCATCGTCACCGACATCGGAACCGTCGCAGGGGCCGAGCAGCGTTCCGACCTCAGGCTGACGATCCGCTGCGGCTACGCCATGGAAACGGTGGACCTGGGCGCCTCCATCTGCTGCTCCGGCGTATGCCTGACCGTCGTCGACAAGGGCGAGGACTGGTTCGCGGTCGACGTTTCGACCGAAACCCTGTCGAGAACCGCGAACGCTCTGTGGAAGGAAGGGGCGAAGCTCAACCTCGAGCGCTCGCTTCGCGTCGGCGACGAGCTCGGCGGCCATTTCGTCAGCGGGCACGTGGACTGCGTCGGCACCATTGTCGGGGTCTGTCCCGAAGGCGGATCGACGCGGATCGGCGTTTCGATCCCGAAAGACTATGCCGCGCTCGTCGCGCCCAAGGGATCGATCGCTCTCGACGGAGTGTCGCTGACCGTGAACGACGTTCGCGAGGCGGAAGACGGG
>JBQCIU010000067.1:0-4984 GCA_051953395.1 Sphingomicrobium sp. | reverse complement strand
GGGGCCGCATCGCGCTCGTGCCGCCATAGGCGCTGGTCGAGCGGCTCGGGCTCGGCGAGGAGGGACTCCACGGCGTCCCTTCCTCCGGAGCGCACCAGGTCGTCCGGGTCCTGTCCGGCCGGGAGCTCGACGAAGCGGAGGGTGCGCTCGGGGCCGAGGTGGGGGAGGGCGCGGGCGGCGGCGCGGATGGCGGCCTTCCTGCCGGCGCTGTCGCCGTCGAAGCAGAGGATCGGCGCCGGGTCGAGGCTCCACATGCGCTCGAGCTGCGCTTCGGTGACGGCGGTTCCGTTGGGCGCGACGGCCTCGGCGATGCCGGCCCGGTCGAGGGCGATCACGTCCATATAGCCCTCGACCACGATCAGCCGCTTCGCCTGGCGGCTGGCGGGGCCGGCGCGGTCGATGTTGTAGAGGGTGCGGCCCTTGTCGAAGAGGGGCGTGTCGGGCGAGTTGAGATATTTCGGCTCGCCTTCGCCAAGGATTCTGCCGCCGAACGCGATCACCCGCCCCCGCTGGTCGCGGATCGGGATCATCAGCCGCCCGCGGAAGCGGTCGTAGCTCTCCTTGCCGCTTTCCTCCGGCTGGATGAGCATGCCCGTCTCGATCAGCTTGTCCTCGCCGAGGCTGGCGAGGGCGCGCTTCAGTGCGTTGCGGCTTTCGGGGGCGAGGCCGATTCCGAAGCGGGCGACCTGGGCGGAGTCGATCCCGCGCTTCGCCAGATAATCGCGGGCCGATGCGCCGTTGATGCCCTGAAGCTGCTCGGCGAACCACTTCTGGCAAGCGGCCATGACGTCGGTCAGCGAGGCCGCGCGCTCGGCCCGTTCCTTCGATCGGGGGTCGGGAGCGGGGACGTCCATGCCCGCCTTGGCGGCGAGCTCCTTGACCGCATCCATGAACGGCAGGCCGCGCTGATCCGTGAGGAAGCGGATCGCGTCGCCATGCGCTCCGCAGCCGAAGCAATGGTAGAAGCCCTTGTCGTCGTTGACGGTGAAGCTGGGCGTCTTTTCGTTGTGAAACGGGCAGCAGGCCTTCCACTCGCGGCCGGCGCGGATGAGCTTCACCGACGGCGCGATGACGGACGACAGGAGCGTCCGAGCGCGAAGCTCGTCGAGCCATTGCGGTGAGAGGGTCATGCCGATCGAGTGATGCCCACCCCCGACCCCTCCCGCAAGCGGGAGGGGAGCAGTTTTCCACAGGTCAACTGGGCAAATCCGGCCGGTGAATAATTAACCAAGGCACCGGCCCCCTTTGAAGGTAAACTGTTTCGGTCCCGATACGGTCCGGCCCAAGCCGGGTCCGCCGGGATGCAAAAGCGGAGGGGTACAATGTTGAAGAAGATCTGCGGCCTGGCCCGCGCTCTCTACATTCTACTTGCGATCGTCGCCGGCTTCATGGCGCTCGGGGCGATGAACACCGGCCTCGTGCTGGTCGTGCTCGGCCTGATTGCCGGCCTGGCGATGGCGAAGGAAAATTACGTTCCCGCAGCCGCCACGGCGATCGTGCTGCCGATCATCGGCGCCGCGCTCGGCACCATTCCGACAATCGGTGCGCACCTCACGGCGGTAGCGACCAACCTGCAGCTCGGCGTTGCCGGGGCGCTCGCCAGCGCGCTCGCCATCGTCCTCTACCACTTCGTCATGGACGGCGTGACGGGACTGGTGGGCGACGAAGCGGCAGGAAAACCAGCCACCGCGGCGAGATAGTTTCCGACTGAATTTCCGGGCTCCGTCGCTGAAGAGCGGCGGAGCCTTTTTCATGAAAAGCTTCCCCTCCCGCTCGCGGGAGGGGATCGAGGGGTGGGCCTACGCCTTCAATTCTTCGGCTATGGCCTGAAGAACTCCATCGACATTTTCCAGAACGTCATTGTTCCAGAAGCGGATCACCCGATAGCCCTGCGCTTCCAGAAAGTCCGTCCGGATTTCGTCTCGCTTGCTGTCCGCGTGTTGGCCGCCGTCGACTTCGATCACCAACCTGCGATCGCGGCAAAGGAAGTCGCAGATATAGGGCCCGACCGGCATCTGGCGTGAGAATTTGAACCCGTGGAGCTGACGACGGCTGAGATGGCGCCACAAGCGGCGCTCTGCGTCGGTCGCGTCGTTGCGCAGCTGCTGAGCGCGACGGGTAGGGCGTTGCCGGAACGTTGGCATGAGGTCGTCATCGTGCCCACCCCCAGCCCCTCCCGCACGCGGGAGGGGAGTCAGAGGAGGCATCCTCCCGCTCGCGGGAGGGGAGTCTTAGCTGAGCGCAGCTTTGACGAGCGCGCTGGCTCGGGCGGGTTCGAGCTCGCCGGCGTGGCGGGCTTTCACCTCGGTCATGACCTTGCCCATGTCCTTGATCGAGGAAGCGCCCGTTTCGGCGACGATCGCCTGGACCGCCGCGCGCGCTTCGTCGTCGCTCATCTGCCTGGGAAGGAAGCGCTCGATCACCCCGATCTCGGCTTCTTCGGTCGCGGCCCGGTCCTCGCGGCCGCCCTTGCGGTAGACGTCGGCCGATTCGCGGCGCTGCTTGATCATTTTCTGCAGGACTTCGGTGACCAGCTGGTCGTCGTCGGCGGGTGCGCCGCCGGTCCGCGCCTCGATATCGCGGTTCTTTATGGCGGCGGATACGAGGCGGAGAGTCGCCGTCGTTTCCTTGTCGCCGCCTTTCATTGCCGCGATGGTCGCGGCCTTGATGTCGTCTCGGATCATCGTTCCGTCTCGTGCAGGAAACCGCCAGCCCTAGCCGCGGAATGCCGTGCTGGCCAGCCGTTGACCGCGCCCCCGAATCGCCCTAGCGGCAGTTGCTTAGCGACATCGCTGGAAACCCGTTCACGGAAAGGCTCTTCCCGCCCATGGCCGAAGCAATACTCACGCGCGCTCCCCAACCGAAGGGCGCGACGGGAGTCGTTGTTTTCGCCGATGGCCGGACGGTCTGGGGCCAGGGTTTCGGAGCCGAGGGCGAGGCGGTCGGCGAGCTGTGCTTCAACACCGCGATGACCGGGTACCAGGAGGTGATGACCGATCCCTCCTACGCCAAGCAGGTGATCGCCTTCACCTTCCCGCACATCGGCAATGTCGGCGCCAACGACGAGGACGTCGAGGCGGTGGAGGCGCATGCGCTCGGCTGCCTTGTGCGCGATCCGGTGACTGCGCCGAGCAATTATCGCGCCGGCGAGGATTTCGCGTCGTGGATGCGCAAGTGGGGCCGGATCGGGATCGCTGGCGTCGACACGCGTGCGCTGACCAAGCTGGTGCGCGAGGAGGGGCCTCCGACGGTCGCCATCGCGCATAGCGAGAGCGGTCAGTTCGATCTCGACGAGCTTCAGAAGATGGCGGCTGACTGGCCGGGGCTGGAGGGCATGGACCTGGCGAAGGAGGTCAGCCGGCTGCAGGTCGAGCGCTGGACCGGCGGCAAGTGGGCGTGGGGGAAGGGGTATGAGATCGGCGATGCCCACCCCCAGCCCCTCCCGCAAGCGGGAGGGGAGTCCGAGCGCAGCGAAGGCGGGGTGGGCAAAATCCCCCACGTCGTCGCGGTCGACTACGGGTCGAAGCGCAACATCTTCCGCAATCTTTGCGAGGCCGGAGCGCGGGTGACGGTGGTCCCGGCGACCGCGACTTTCGAAGAGATCATGGCGCACGAGCCCGACGGCTTCTTCCTGTCGAACGGACCCGGCGATCCTGCTGCGACGGGCGAATATGCGGTGCCGGTGATCCGCAAGATGCTCGAAACGGGGAAGCCGCTGTTCGGAATCTGCCTCGGCCACCAGATGCTCGCGATCGCGGTCGGCGGGAAGACCAGCAAGATGTTCCAGGGCCATCGCGGAGCCAATCATCCGGTGAAGCGGCTTGCGGACGGGCGCGTCGAGATCACCAGCATGAACCACGGCTTCGCGGTCGAGCGCGAGGGGCTGCCGGAGAATGTGCGCGAAACCCACGTCAGCCTGTTTGACGGCAGCAATTGCGGGATCGAGCTGACCGACCAGCCAGCGTTCAGCGTGCAGTATCACCCGGAGGCAAGCCCGGGCCCGCAGGACAGTTTCTACCTGTTCCAGAAGTTCGTCGGGATGATGGCATGAAACTCGGAGCGTTAGCTCGCGCGTATGTAATCTATGGAGCGCTCTTACTGGTGATTTGCTTTGTCGCTCTCCCACGGAGCGATGAGCTCACCGGTTTCTCAGATAGTCCGCAAAACTTGCCGTTTATCGAAGGAATAATTGGTACCGCGAATGGCCCCTTTGAGTCTCGCGATATACTTTTCGACAAGTTCGATTGTGAGCTTGGGAGTTCGCGTGTGAGCTATCAAAAGTCACCTGAACCAGCCCCCGGATCGTTAGCTGCCAGATATAATTTGGCGTCTCATGAGCCTTACTACGTTGTCACTTGTGAAGGCCACGAGCGGCGCGGCGAAATCCTTTTTTGTTTCTTCGCAGCACTGTTTTTTCCGCTCGTTGGTTATCTCGCATTTCAATGGGTGAAGCGCGGACAAATCAACAAAACCGATAGCGAGCCGGTAGCCTGATGCCCAAGCGCACCGACATCAAATCCATCCTGATCATCGGCGCCGGGCCGATCGTCATCGGCCAGGCGGCCGAGTTCGATTATTCGGGGTCGCAGGCCGTGAAGGCGCTGAAGGCCGAGGGCTACCGGGTCATCGTCGTCAATTCGAACCCGGCGACGATCATGACCGACCCGGAGATCGCCGACGTCACCTATATCGAGCCGATCACGCCGGGCTTCGTCGCGAGCATCATCGAAAAGGAGCGGCCGGACGCGCTGCTTCCGACGATGGGCGGGCAGACGGCGCTGAACACTGCGCTTGCGCTCTACAAGGACGGGACCCTCGACCGGCTCGGGATCGAGCTGATCGGCGCCAATGCGCAGGCGATCGAGAAGGCCGAGGACCGGCTCAAGTTCCGCGAAGCGATGGACAAGATCGGGCTCGAAAGCCCACGCTCGGCGATTGCCCACAGCCTGGAAGAAGCGTTGAGTGCGCTCGAGCATGTCGGTCT
>JBQCIU010000066.1:0-2947 GCA_051953395.1 Sphingomicrobium sp. | reverse complement strand
CTCGGCATCAAGGTCGCGGACAAGGCGAACTTCCTGCTCATGGCGTTCCAGATGCTCGTCATCGTGCTGTTCGTGGTGCTCTCGGTCGGTTCGATCACAGCGCACGGAACGGGCCTCTTCAGCGCCACGCCGTTCGCCAATCCCGGCACTGGCTTCGGTCCCATCACCGCTGGCGCGGCCATCGCCGCGTACTCGTTCCTCGGCTTCGATGCCGTGACCACGCTGACGGAGGAGACCGTCCAGCCCCAGAAGACCGTGCCGCGCGCGATCATGCTCGTCGCGCTCATCGGCGGCGGCATCTTCGTTGTCGTCTCCTACGTGACCCAGCTAGTCCACCCCGGCGGCGACTTCGCGAACGTGGATTCGGCCGCCACCGAGATCGCCGTGCAGATCGGCGGCAACCTGTTCGCAGCGGTGTTCCTCGCCGGGCTGGTGGTGGCGCAGTTCGCGTCCGGTATCGCCGCGCAGGCCAGCGCGTCCCGCCTCATGTACGCGATGGGCCGCGACTCGGTCCTGCCGAAGAAGGTCTTCGGGCGCCTCAATCCCCGCTTCCGCACGCCGGTGGTCAACATCGTCATCACGGGGGCGGTGGGCCTCATCGCCATGTTCTTGGACGTCTCCACGTCCACGTCGTTCATCAATTTCGGCGCGTTCACCGCGTTCACGCTGGTCAACGTCTCGGTGATCTTCCACTACTTCCGCGAAACGAAGCGCGGCGTCCGCCTGAACCGCGTGAGCTACCTCGGCGTGCCGGCGATCGGCGCCATCATCTGCGCGTACCTGCTCTCGCAACTCGACTCGAACGCCCTCACCCTTGGGCTCTCCTGGCTGGTCGTCGGCATCATCGTGCTCGCTACCATCACCCGCGGCTTCCGTTCGGCGCCGCCGGAGATGCAGACTGCTGAGGCAGTGCTCGTCTAGAGGCAGCACTTGTCTGACTGAGAGGATCCCTCCCCGTGCGCGTTGCCGTCGCCCAGCCCGCCTCGAACGACGACGTCGCAGCGAACCTCGCGTCGATCGACCGGCTCGCTGCGCAGGCGGCCGGGGAGGGAGCCGAGGTGGTGCTGTTCCCCGAATACGCCACGTACGAGAAGCGGCGCCTCGACGAGACCTTCGCCCGCGCGGCCCAGCCGCTCGACGGCTCCGTCTGCGCCGACCTGGCCTCCATTGCCCGCCGCCACAGCATCACGCTCGTGGCGGGGGTGGTGGAGGCCAGTCCTGCTCCCGAGCGCCCCTTCAACACGCTGGCTGCATTCGACCCGTCCGGTGTGCTGATCGCGGCTTACCGGAAGATCCACCTGTTCGACGCGCAGGGGCAGCGGGAGTCAGACTTCATCTCGCCTGCCCCGAGCGCCGCGCCAGTGACGTTCGACGTCGGGGGTCTCACCTTCGGGCTCATGACCTGCTACGACCTGCGCTTCCCCGAACTTGCGCGGGCGCTCGCCGATGCGGGAGCGCAGGTGCTGGCGGTCGGGGCCTCGTGGGTCCCGGGGGAGCTCAAGACCGACCAGTGGCTCACGCTGCTGGCAGCACGCGCCATCGACAACGCAGTGTTCGTCGCCGGGTCCTGTCAGGCCCCGCCGATCTCCGTGGGCCACAGCCAGATCCTCGACCCGCAGGGTGCGGTGCTCGGCCGGCTCGGCGGCGAGCCCGGTGTCGCTGTGGCAGACCTCGACCCGAGGCGCATCGCCGTGACCCGTCGCGACTTCCCGATCGCGCAGCAGCGGCGGTTGGGGGCACCCGGGGACTAAGGTCTAGGTCAGAGGTGCTTCCACGAGCGGCGACGCTGAACGAGCTGCCGCCAGGCAAGGCGACAAGCCCTGCTCGGCCAGCCAACGCCGTCGTACGCCTATGCCCAGTGCGGAATGCGAAGACATGGGCGGCTCCTTGTCGTGGGGGCGGGGCGCGGTCAGGACTGGACGGCGAAGCCACCGGTCCAGGAGATCTTCTCCCGGGCAGCGAGGGTGATCTGCAGGAAGCCGAGGGCCTCGAGCTCGCGGGTGCGGCGATGGGAGCCCGCGTCGACCGCGTTCAGACCGCCCGCGGTGACAATCTCGGCGAGCTGGGACTTCGCATCCTCGTCGTCTCCGGCGATGAGGACTGTTGTCCGCTCGCCGCCGGTTTCGCCCTGTGCCAGCGTGGCGGCGAAGTTCGTGTTGAAGGCCTTGACGACCTTTGAGCCCGGAAGCGCGGCAGCGATCTCAGCCGCGGCAGACGAGTCTGCCGGCACGGTCAGGGAATCGAAGGTCTCGAAGTTCAGCGGGTTGGTGATGTCCACCACGACCTTGCCGGCGAACTGCTCGGCCCGCTGGTCCAGCACTTCGGGAATCGCGGGGTAGGGGACGGCCAGCACGATGATGTCTCCCGTGGCGGGCTTACCGGCGTCCTTGCTGCTGAAGAGCTCGACGGCGTGTCCGCCCTTGCTGACGACGCTCGCGATGGCTTGGCCCATGTTGCCGGTTCCGATGATGCTCACTGTGGTCATGACGATCTCCTTCTGAAACCGCACCAGTTGGTTGATGCTTCAACTAAGACTACGCTCAAATAGTTGAAGAAACAACCTTTCTGCCAAGCGCCTCCCTTCCTGCACTGGGTTCCCGTTGCCCGGCACGTGTGTAGGCTGTAAAATCTTGAGTATAAGTTTTAGACGGATCCGAGGAATTCCGATGGTGTTCCCGCCCAGCATCGAAGTGCTGTACATCGAAGACTGCCCGCAGTGGCAGGCCGCCCTGCGCCTCGCCCGCTCCGCGGCACGGAAGGCCGGCGCGGGGGAGGTCGACGTGTTCGCGACCGAGGTCCGCAGCAAGGCTCAGGCACTCAGGCTCGGGTTCGCGGGATCGCCCACGATCCTGGTGGATGGAAGGGACCCCTTCCCGGGCACCCCGACGACGGAGCCTGCCTGCCGGATCTTCCAGACACCTCACGGCTTGGCGGCCCTTCCCGACGG
>JBQCIU010000065.1:0-12694 GCA_051953395.1 Sphingomicrobium sp. | reverse complement strand
AAATCGCTTCGCGCATCCCGGCGATCCCCCGGGCATCGCTAAGATCGGCAATGAGCTTCAGCTCGCCGAGGCATTCCAGATAGGCAACTTCCGGAGAAATGCCGGCTTCGACGAGGGTTTCGAAACCGGCGCGCAGAAGTTCCGGAACGCCGCCCCAGACCACAGCATTTTCGTTGAACAGGTCGGCGACGGCTTCTTCCTCGAAGGTCGAATGGATCAGCCCCGCCCGGGCACAGCCAATGGCGCGTCCGTAGGCGAGTGCAATCGCCCTGGCATCGCCGGTCGCATCCTGCGCCACCGCCCAGAGCGCGACCATGCCCTTGCCCTGTTCGTAGAGCGTTCGAAGGGCTGTGCCGGGACCCTTCGGCGCCACGAGATAGACATCGAGGTCCTTGCGAGGCTGGAGAAGCCCGAAATGCACGACCAGCCCGTGGCTGAACCCGAGCGCCGCGCCGGTCCGGAGCCTGGGCTCGATCTCCCGGTACAAGTCGGCGAGGATCTCGTCGGGGGCGAGCAGCATGATGACGTCCGCGGTGGCTACGGCATCGTCGACCAGCGCCACCTCCAGCCCCGCCGCTTCGGCCTCGATCCTGCTTCCGGAGCCGCCGCGAAGGCCAACCACGACGTCGATGCCGCTGTCCTTGAGGTTCAGCGCCTGCGCTCGCCCCTGATTCCCGTAGCCGAGGATGGCGACTCGCTTCCCGGCGAGCGGCGCTGGATCGATGGCTTGTTCAAGCGTCAGCTCCATCCGGGTCGCCTACGCGTTTGCCTGGAGCAGGGCCAGAGCGTCCGCCGACGCCTCTCCATCCAGCGCTCGCTCGAAGCGCGGCCACGTCGGCGGCGGCTGGTGAGCAAACCAGGTGTACTGGCGCTTCGCATAGTTTCGAGTGGCCTGCTGGCCACGGCGGATCAGTTCCTGACGATCGATCTCCCCGCCAAGAAATGCCGCGATCTCGGCGATGCCGATGGCGCGCATGACCGGAAGTGAGGGATCGAGCTTGCGGGCGAGGAGCGCTTGCACTTCGTCGATTGCGCCAGAGTCGAGCATCGCGGCGAATCGCGCGTCGCAGCGGTCGTAGAGCCAGTCGCGAGGCGGGAGCAGGACGAGGGGCCGAAGCGCGATCGTCGCAGCGATTCCGCCTTCGCTGGCGCTCTGCCAGTCGGCAAGGGACCGGCCCGTGGACAGGATCACCTCGAGCGCCCGGGCAATGCGGGTCGTGTCAGCGGGATTGAGCCGGGCGGCGGCTGCCGGATCGAGCCGCTCCAGTTCGGCCCGGTTCTCCTCCACCGGGCTTGCGCGCACGCGCTCGCGCACCTGCGGATCGATAGGCGGGACGGGGGCGATTCCCTCCAGCAAAGTCCGCAGGTACAGCCCGGTCCCTCCGACCAGGATAGGCAGCCCGCCGGAACTCTGGACGGCGGCGATTTCGGCTTTCGCAAGCGCTGCCCAATCGGCCGCCGAGCATGGCTCCGCTCCATCCCGGATGCCGTACAGCCGGTGCTCCGCGCGCCTTCGATCCGCGGGAGTTGGCGCCGCACTCAGGATTGGAAGGTCGCGATAGATTTGCGCGCTGTCCGCATTGATGATGACGCCGCCCGTGCGCTCGGCCAGTTCGAGCGCAAGTGCCGACTTGCCGCTCGCCGTCGGCCCGGCAATTAAGGCGACCATGCTCATCGCGACTTTGATAGCAGCCGGACGGCTCGATGACAGGCTGGTTGACCGGGCGCTGGGCCTGCTGCGGGAGATCGACCCGAGCGCCCGGTTCGGCAGCTGGATCGACGAAGGCGACGCAGTCGACCTGATGGTCAACGGTGACTTGGCTTCCATCCGATGGGCGCTCGACGCTCTTCCCGACGTTGATGTCGTTGTGCAGCCGCCCGAGCCGCGCTTCAGAAAGCTGCTCGTCGCGGACATGGATTCGACGATCATCGGCCAGGAATGCATCGACGAGCTTGCCGATTTCGCCGGCCTGAAGCGCGAGATCGCGGACATCACCGAGCGCGCGATGCAGGGCAAGCTCGACTTCAAGGCCGCGCTCAGGGAGCGCGTCGCCTTGCTTTCGGGGCTGGAGGAAGATGCGATCGAGCGTTGCCTGGCTGAGCGGGTGGTGCCGAATCCGGGCGCCGCGACCCTGGTGCGGACCATGCGGGTCGGCGGCGCCAGGAGCTTGCTGATTTCCGGCGGCTTCCTGTCCTTCGCCGAACCGATTGCGAAGATGATCGGCTTCGACGTGGTCAAGGCCAACCGGCTGCTGTTCGACGGCACCCAGCTCAGCGGCCGCGTCGAGGACCCGATCGTCGACGGGCGGGCGAAGCTGGACGCTCTGATCGAAGCGCGCGGCGAGCTTGGTCTGAAGCCGGAGCAGGTGCTGGCCATCGGCGACGGCGCGAACGACCGGCTGATGATCGAGGAAGCGGGCCTCGGTGTCGCTTTTCGGGGCAAGCCGGCCCTGGTCGAAGTCGCGGATGCGCGGATCGAGCACCACGGCCTCGACGCGCTTCTGTGGGCTCAGGGCATCCGCAAGAAGGAGTGGGTCCGGGGCTAGGCGCTACTTGCCTTCGACGGGGAAGCAGGCCTGCCCCTTGAGCGAAGCGCACGCTGCCGCTGCTGAAGCGCGGCTCGGGAATCCGCCGACCTGTAGCCGAGTGATTCCACCGGCGGGGACGTAATAAGGCGGATGACCGGCGATTGCCGATGAGGCGGCCAGTTTCCGATAGAGATCCTCGGCCGACGACCGCTTGGAGAAGGCGCCGAGCTGGATCCTCCATCTGCCCGAAGCCGCCGTCGGCGCCTCGGCGGGTGCGGCTTTGGCTTTCGGCAATTGCGGGGCGGGAGCAGGGGGCTTTGCGGCGACCCTGACTGGCGCTCTCGCGGCGGGTTTCTTCGGCTTCGTGCCGGGCGCCGGATTTTCCGAGGCCTGCTGGAGCGCAATTTCGACCGCTCTTCGGCGCACCTCCACCGGAAGGATTCCGTCCATGTCGTTCAGCGTGCTCTTGGCCGGCTCCAGCCCCTGGGCCGCAGCCCGGCTGACGTAGGCATAGGCCATCAGCGGATCGCGCGTGACGCTATCTCCGTTGAACAGGGCCGTGCCGTAAACGAGCATCGCCCTCGGCTCTCCGCGCTCTGCGGCCTTCTTCAGCCACTGGATGCCCGCCGAATGATTGCCGCTGTCAAACAGCAGCAGCCCCAGAGTCGTTTGTGCGTCGAGGTGGCCGGCATTTGCGGCCTTCTCCAGCCAGGTCTTTGCCGCTGCGAGGTTGACCGGAACGCCGCGGCCGAGCCGATAGGCCTGGCCCAGGTTGAAGGCCGCATCGGCATCGCCATTCGCCGCCAGCGGACGCCAGATCGCGATCGCCTGGGCATAATCCGACCTCTGCCAGGCCTCGATCCCGTCGCGAACCGATTTTGCCTGCATTGCGCCAAGGGGGGCCGCGAAGCCGATCGCCAGCGCCGCTAACAAGCTGAATCGAATAAGCTTCATGCCTCCCCCGCCTCCTCAACCCAGCCTAGCCGACTTCCTTGGCGCCGCAACAGGGTCTTGGAGGCATTAACCAGATTTTAGAGCCTTGGGTGTCACCTCGGCCCACGATCGATCGAACTAAGGGGCAGGGGATAAGCATGCGCGTTCTCGCATTGGCATCGCAGAAAGGCGGATCGGGGAAGACGACCCTCTCCGGGCATTTGGCGGTGCAGGCACAGCTTTCGGGCGCTGGTCCCGTCTGCTTGATCGACATCGACCCCCAGGGCAGCCTTGCCGACTGGTGGAACGAGCGCGAGGCGGACATGCCCGCTTTTGCGCAGACCACGGTCGCTCGTCTCGCGTCCGACCTCGAGGTCCTTCGCCAGCAGGGTTTCCGCCTGGCGGTCATCGACACTCCGCCGGCGATCACCATGGCCATCCAGAGCGTCATCGCGGTCGCCGAGCTGATCGTCATCCCGACTCGGCCGAGCCCGCACGATCTTCGCGCCGTCGGCGCCACCGTCGACCTGTGCGATCGCGCCGGGAAGCCGCTGATCTTCGTCGTCAACGCGGCCACGCCCAAGGCCAAGATCACCTATGAAGCGGCGGTCGCGCTCTCGCAGCACGGAACCGTCGCTCCAGTCACCATTCACCATCGCACCGACTTCGCCGCCTCGATGATCGACGGACGGACGGTGATGGAAATCGACCCGCAGGGCCGTTCGGCGGCCGAGGTTGTGGAGCTTTGGGATTATATCTCCGACCGGCTCGAAAAGAATTTTCGACGGACCGTCTTTGCCGCTCCCAACGCCGCGCCGGGCATCAGCCCAGCCAGTCCGCGTCCCGTCGGCGGCTTCGGCCGTCGCGTCGTCGGCCAGTAACGGGGGACGGCGTGAACACCGAAGCCAAGCCTTTTGCTTCTCTTTCTTCCGGTCTCCTCGCTCGAAAGGGCGCGGCGCGCCCCGCCATGCGTCCGCAGGGCTTCGGCCAGGTCGGCGCCGGGCTGGAGGACCTCGGCTGGAACGACATGGGGTTCGAGCCGCCCAAGCCGGCGCACCCTGCCGCGGTCGACTCCGACCATGACGCCTTCGGCGAAGTGATCCCGGCCCACCCGCACAATCTCGCCGGGCTGACGCCGGTCGAATCGCCGGTTCATAACCAGCAGGCCGAGATCGGCGCCCGTCTTTCCGCTTACTCGCTCGATGATTCGGGAGAAGAGGAAGAACTCGACGAAACCGCCGAGCTTTACGATCCCGAGGCTGAAGAGGCGGAAGAAATCGCCGCCGAGCCGGTCGCGGAGATGGAGCTTCCGGTCGTGAGTCCGGAGCCGATCTTCGTCGCGAAGGCAGGGCCTGCGCCCGCGCCGCGCCGGCAGCGCAAGCCGCGAGCCGCCGCTGGAAGCAAGGGCAAGGCAGCCTTCACGCTCCGGCTCGATCCGGAACGGCACCTGAAGCTCCGCCTCGCCTGTGCACTCGACGGCCGCTCGGCGCAGATGCTCGTAACTCAGGCGCTCGACAAATTGCTCGGCGAGATGCCGGGCCTCGACGCCATGGCCGTGAAAGCCAAACGGAAGGGGTAAGACAATGAGCCGCCCGAAGCGCTTTGCATCCGCAATTTCCACCCTCGCCATCGTCGCCGTGCTCGGCGGCTGCGCCGCGGGTCAGGACGGGCGCCAGGCATTCGCGCCCAAGTCCGGCGCGCCCAACCTCGGGCTCGCGCTCCAGGCCCAGGCTTCCCTCAATTCCGGCAATTTCGCTCAGGCCGTCCAGCTGGCCGAGCAGGCGGTTGCCGCGACGCCCCAGGATTCCGAGCTGCGGGCGCTTCTCGGCAACAGCTATTTCGCCGCTGGGCGGTTCGCTTCCGCCGAGCAGGCTTACCGCGATTCGCTCAGCCTGATGCCGACCCAGCCGAAGCTGGTTCTGAAACTGGCGCTGGTCGAGATTGCGCAGGGCAGGGATGCCGATGCGGTTGCAGCCCTCGAGGCAGCACGAACCGCGCTCGACCCGGCTGACTATGGCCTCGCCATCGCTCTTGCCGGACATGCCGACGAGGCGGTCGGTGTCCTGAACGACGTGGCTCGCGCTCCCGGCGCCGATGCCCGGGCGCGGCAGAATCTCGCGCTGGCCTACGGTCTGTCCGGCGACTGGACCATGGCCAAGACGGTTGCGGCCCAGGACGTGCCGGCGGACCAGCTCGACGCCCGAATCCAGCAGTGGATGGCGATCGCGACTCCTTCGCGGCCGTCCGACCAGGTGGCGATGCTCACCGGCGTTCACCCGGCCGCCGATCCCGGTCAGCCGCAGGCGCTCGCGCTGAACAGCACACCGGCGGGCGTTCGCCTTGCGCAGCTGCTTCCGAAGACAGCTCCGGCGCCGATGCCGGCCCCGGTCCAGCCGCAGCAAGCTGCCGTCCTTCCCGCCACTCCGCCCCCTGCGCTTCCGGACCCTGAGCCCGTTGTCGCCGAGGCGGCTCCGGTCGAAGTGCCGCCGCCCGCAGCGGTCGCGGAAGCAGCGCGTTCGCTGCTGACCCCGCCGGCGACGCAGCCGGAAGCTGCGGTGGTTCAGGCCGTGGCCGCGAAGCCCGAGGCTCCGACCCGCTTCGACACGCCTGTCGAGCCGGCGAAGTTTGTTGCGATCAGCGACACGGTTCGCCGCGCCGCGGCTGCCGTCCACAAATCCAGCGGCCGCTCGAGCTCGGTCGTGCAGCTTGGGGCCTACAGCTCGGCAGACCGGGTCAACGTCGCCTGGGCCAATCTGACCAAGCGCTATCCGGCGCTCGCCGGCTACACCCCGATGCGGGCTCGCTTCACGGGCTCCAAGGGGACGTTCTGGAGGCTCTCGATCAAGGGCTTCGAGAACCAGCAGGAAGCGATCGAGCGCTGCGAGCAGCTGCAGAGCCGCGGCGGCAAGTGCTTTGTCCGCCGCGTGGCGGGCGACGCTCCCGTCGAGTTCGCCTCGCGCTAGGCCAGCGCCAGGTCGAGGCAGGCCATTCGGACTGCCACGCCATATTCGACCTGCAGAGTGATCAGCGAACGCTCCGGATCGTCGGCGATTGCGCCGTCGATCTCGACACCGCGGTTCATCGGACCGGGATGCATTACGACAGCATCTGGCGCGGCGGTTGCAAGGCGGTCGGCGGTTAGGCCGTATCGGCTCAGATATTCGCCCGGCGCGTCGCCGAGGTCTTCCTCCAGCCGCTCGCGCTGAACCCGAAGCATCATCACCACGTCGGCGCCGTCGATCGCTTCGTCCACCGACAGGGCATCGTCGGGCACAAGCCTTTCCGGACCGCCGAGCCGCACCGTGGCGCCGAGCCGTGGCAACAGCTTCATGTTGGAATGGGCAACGCGGCTGTGGGCGATGTCGCCGCAGATCGCGACCTTCAACCCCTCGATGCGCCCGAAGTGGGAGCGGATCGTCGCTGCGTCGACAAGCGCCTGGGTCGGGTGCTCCCTGGTCCCGTCGCCGGCGTTCACGACGGGGCAGCCCATGATCGAAGCGACCCGCTCCGGCGCTCCATTCTCGCGATGGCGGATGATGAGTGCGTCGGGCCGCATCGCGTTCAACGTGCGCGCCGTATCCTCCAGCGTTTCGCCCTTTTTCACGGAGGAATATTCGACCGGCAGAGTGACGAAGCTCGCGCCCAGACGGTGCGCGGCGGTCGAAAAGGACATCAGCGTCCGGGTCGAATTTTCGTAGAAGAGGTTGAAGACGATCCTGCCGTTCAGCCGGTCGTGAATTCGCCCGGATCGATTGTCGGCCAGGAAGCGATCGGCGGAATCGAGGATGTCCGCGATCTGGGCGTCGGTCAGGCTGTCGATCGAAATCAGGTCCACGGGGCCTTCGCTTATTCCGGCGCCGGAAGATTTGCCAGAGCGTCGATCGCGCCCTGGAGGATATGGGCCGCGGCGAGGGCGTCGACTTTCTCGGCACGCTTCGCTCGGCTGAGATCCGCCTCGATCATTGCCCGCTCCACGGCCTGGGTCGACCAGCGCTCGTCCCAAAGAAGAATCGGGAGCTCCAGAGGCGCGAGGTTGCGGGCAAAGGCGCGGACCGATTGGGTTCGGGGGGAATCGGTGCCGTCCATGTTCAGGGGAAGGCCGACAACCAGACCCACCACATCCTGGGTGGCAACGAAGGCTTTGAGCGCTTCGAGATCTTTGGTGAACTTGGTGCGGCGGATGGTTTCGGCTGGGCCCGCAAAATGCCAGCCGGCATCGCAGACGGCGAGCCCGATCGTCTTCGTCCCGACATCGAGCCCGGCCAGCTTGCCGGCGCCCGGAAGCGCGGCACGGAATTCGGAAGTGTCGGCAGTCAGCGCTGCCATGCCGCGAGCCTCCGCTCCGCGTCGCGCCGGACCGCGCCCCAAAAGAGGGCATAGTCGTAAACGTGGTAGTTGTTGCCCGGCAGCACGAACGGACCGAGGTTGGGCACGTCCCCGTCGACAATCAGCAGCCCCTTGTCGCAGTGCGCTCCGACCGCCGCACCGGCGATGGAAGCGCTGGTGAAGTCGCTGCTGGGCACGAGGGTCCCGGGATTGTCCGCGGGCGGAGCGGCCCCGCCTTGCGTTCCGGTGATCGGGTTGACGCAAAGCACGTCGTCCTTGCGGCGGTCTTCGCCGGAAAGGCCCTTCGTCTTCTGCCAGTCTTCGAGGATCAGCCAGGGGTTGGGCGGGTCGCCAAAGGTCAGCCAGGAGAGGATGCAGCCCGTCTGGGTCGCCGAAGTACAGGCGGGGAAGCCGAGCGAAGGCAAATCGGCGCGGGTATCGATCGGCCAGCCGACGACATAGGCAGCAACGAGGCGACTCTTCAGGTCCGCCTGATGCTCCCGGAGCAGGCGGATGAGGTGCAACGCGCCCTGACTATGGCCGGCAAGGATGATCGGCTGGTTAGCGCCGACATGTTTCAGGAATTCGCCGAAGGCTGCCGACACGTCGGCATAAGCGAGGTCGAGCGCCTTTTGCGCATCGCTGCTCTTGAGCAGGAAAGCGCCGTAAGCGGCCTGGCGATAGCGGGGCGCCCACACGTCTCCGGTGCCGTTGAAGGCGCTCGCCTGGCTCTGGACGAACAGCTGGTCGCGCGAGCCGCTGTCGGGCTCATAGAGCGGAGCATTCCAGCGGTCGCTCCGCAAATAGGTCGTCGGGTGAATGTAGAAGACTGCGGCCTTGCCGGGCGCGGTCCGGGCAACCCCATCGGGAAGCCAGCCAGCCGCGTTGTGCGGAATGTCGGGACGAGCGATCCACGAATCCGATTGCGCATAGTCCGGACCGCTGTGCGGCGCGGGCGTTTCGAAATGCCCCTTGGGAGTCGCTTCCTTGAGAAGGACGCTTCCGCCGAACTGGTAGATTGCGAAGGCCGCGCCGACGACGAGCAGGGTCAGGACGAAGATGACGGCAAGGAAGCGGCGGGCGCACATCGGGAGCGGCGGTTAGGCGAGGGGCGCGCGGCGGGCAACCGGTGCCGAGATTTTCTACGAACGGCGGTTGCGAGGGTCGGCTCCGCCGTTAGTCTCGTTCGAAAATCCTGAAGGGAGGGGAAAGTGGTCAAATCGCGTTGGATACTGCTTGCCGCGGCGGTCGTCATGGTTCCGGGTTCCGGAGCCGTTCTCGCTCAGCCGGCGCCGGTGGCCAGCGCCAGTTCCGAAGACGCCCGGCTAACCGCCTTTCTCGACAACGAATTCGACGCGCAGCTGAAGACCCGGCCGCAGCTGGCGACCCGTTTGGGCCTCAAGGAAGGCGAGGACAGGCTCGACGACATCAGCGATGCGGCCGAGTTGAAGCGGCTCGAGGCGATGCGCGACAGCGTTGCGCGGATGAAGGCGCAGTTCGATCGGTCGAAGCTCTCGTCCGCTGGCCAGACCAACTACGACATCTACGAGACCGAGCTCCAGCGCGCCGAGCTCCGCTACAAGTACCGGCTCTATTCGCCGCCGTTCTATTCCTTCCTCTATTCGATCCACTCGTCGCTTCCGAACTTTCTGATCAACACCCACCAGGTGAAGGATTCGGATGACATGAAGGCGTACAACGCCCGGATCCGCGCCATTCCGGCCGTGCTCGACACCGCAATCGCGCAGAGCAAGGATTCGGACGCGGCCGGCATTCACGCCCCGAAATTCGAGATCGAGCGGGTGATCAGCGGGAGCAAGACGATCGTCACCGGCGCTCCGTTCGACGGCGGAGCGGACTCGCCGCTCTGGGCGGACGCGAAGAAGAAGGTCGGAAAGCTGATCGCGGACGGCAAGGCGACGAAGGCGCAAGGCGATGCGCTGCTCGCCGATACAAAAGCCTCGCTGCTGGCCATGAAGCCGGGGTACGAGCGGGTGATCGCCTGGGCGAACAGCGAGCTTCCGACCGCGCCGAGCGGGCGGGTCGGGGCGATCTCGCTTCCCGGCGGGGCGGATTATTATACCGCGGCGCTCAAGCTCAACACGACACTCGACCTGTCGGCGGCGCAAATCCACCAGATCGGGCTCGACCAGGTCAAGGAAATCGCCGCCGAGCAGGATGCGCTGGCGAAGCAGGCAGGCTTTGCCGACCGGGCGGCCTTCTACGCCGACCGGGCGAAGAAATTCCCGCCGACGCCGTGGACCGACGCGCTTCGCAAGCAATATCTCGATCGGGCGAACGCGATCATCGCGCACAACCGCGAGCTGCTGCCGCTGCGGTTCAACAATTTCCCGAAATACAAGATCGAGGTGGTCCGCGAACCTTCCTTCAGCGAAGTGGCGGGCGGAGCGGCGCACGCCGCCGGACCGAGCCCCGACGGAAGCCGGCCGGGCCGCGTTTACGTCCACCTGCTCGGCGAGACAGAGGACCCGGCGGCGCTCACCGATCTGATGTGCCACGAAGGCGTTCCCGGGCACGTGATGGCTGGCGACATCCAGATCCGGCAAACCAACACGCCGAAGTTCCGCAAGGTCGGCGGCTATGTCGCCTTCAACGAGGGCTGGGCGCTCTATTCCGAGGAATTGTGCAAGGAGATGGGCGCTTATCCCGATGTCGCGGCCGATTTCATGCGGCTGGACGCGGAGATGTTCCGTGCGGCGCGGCTGGTCGTCGATACGGGCATCCATTCGCTCGGTTGGACCGAAGATCAGGCCGTCGATTACATGAAGACGACCGCGCGGCTGTCGAACGACATGGCCCGGTCGGAAGTGCGGCGGTACATCACGCTTCCCGGACAGGCGACCGGCTACAAGATCGGGCAGCTCGAGATCTTCAAGCTTCGCGACAAGGCGGAGAAGGCGCTCGGGCCCAAGTTCGACATCAAGGGCTTCGACGACCTCATCATCAGCGACGGCTCGCAGCCGCTGCCGGTGCTGGAGACAAGGGTCGACGAGTGGATCGCGTCGCGCAAGTGAGGCGCTTGCCGCTCGGTTAGCGGCTCGCTATCCGCGCCCCTAATGAGTGTTTCTTCCGAACAGGTCCGCCACATCGCCAAGCTCGCCCGGATCGCCATGAGCGACGAGGAGATCGAGCGGCTGGTGCCCGAGCTCAATGCCATCATCGGGTGGGTCGAGCAGCTCGGCGAGGTGAATACCGACGGGGTCGAGCCGCTGACCGCAGTGATCGACCAGAAGCTGCGGCTTCGCGACGACGAGGTGACGGCGGGGAGCATCCGTGACGAGGTGCTGGCGAATGCTCCGGATGCCGAGCACGGCTTCTTCGCCGTTCCGAAGGTGATCGAATAGTGGCGGAGCTGACCGACAAGACGATCGCCGAGCTTCGCGACGGGATTCGCGGGCGGCAGTTCTCCGCGCGCGAGGTGGCGGAGGCCTATAACGCAGCCGTTGCGGCCGCGCGGGGACTGAACGCTTATACGGTCGAGACCCCGAAGGACGCGCTCGCCGCAGCGGAGGCAGCGGATTCGGGGCAGGCGACCGGCCCGCTCGCCGGCATTCCGCTGGGAATCAAGGATTTGTTCGCGACCAAGGGCGTGGACACGACGGCCGGGAGCCGGATCCTCAAGGACTTCAAGCCGCCCTACGAGAGCACCGTCACCGCGAACCTCCGCAAGGCGGGCGCGGGGATGCTGGGCAAGCTCAACATGGACGAGTTCGCGATGGGCTCGTCGAACGAAACCAGCGCCTATGGCCCCGTCATTTCGCCATGGAGGCGCAAGGACGGAAGCAATGCCGCGCTGACGCCCGGCGGGTCTTCGGGCGGTTCGGCGGCTGCGGTCGCGGCGGGCATCGCGCCCGGGGTCACCGGGACCGACACCGGCGGCTCGATCCGCCAGCCGGCGGCCTTCACCGGCATCTGCGGGATCAAACCGACCTACGGGCGTTGCTCGCGCTGGGGAGTCGTCAGCTTCGCAAGCTCGCTCGACCAGGCGGGGCCGATGGCGAAGACCGTCCGCGACTGCGCGATCCTGCTCGGCGCGATGGCGGGATTCGACCCCAAGGATTCGACTTCGCTCGACGTCGCCGTGCCCGATTGGGAAGCTGGATTGTCGAGCAGTCTCAAGGGCAAGCGCGTCGGTATTCCGAAGGAATATCGCATCGACGGCGTTCCGGACGAGATCAATGCGCTGTGGGATCGCGGCATCGAGTGGCTGAAGGATGCGGGCGCGACTCCGGTCGAAATCAGCTTGCCGCACACCAAGTACGCGCTCCCGACCTACTACATCATTGCGCCCGCCGAGGCGTCGTCGAACCTCGCCCGCTATGACGGGGTGCGGTACGGACTGCGGGTGAAGGGCGAAGGCTCGCTCGACGCGATGTACGAGGCGACGCGGGCCGCGGGTTTCGGCGCCGAGGTGAAGCGGCGAATCATGATCGGCACTTATGTGCTCTCCGCCGGCTTCTACGATGCCTATTTCACCAAGGCGCAGAAGGTGCGGGCGCTGATCAAGCAGGATTTCCGGCAGGCGTTCGAGCAGTGTGACGTCATCCTCACACCTACCGCGCCGTCCGCGGCATTCGGGATCGGCGAGAAGATGAGCGACCCGCTCGCGATGTACCTCAACGACGTGTTCGCCGTCCCGGCCAGCCTCGCGGGCCTTCCGGCGATGAGCGTTCCGGGCGGGCTGGACGGGCAGGGGCTCCCGCTCGGCCTTCACCTGATCGGACCGGAGCTGGACGAGCAGGCCGTGCTGAACGCCGCGCTAGCGCTCGAGGAACGCGCCGGCTTCACGCATCGGGCGGAGAAGTGGTGGTGAGCGACTATCGCCTGAAAGGCGCAACCGGCGAGTGGGAGGTCGTGGTCGGCCTCGAGGTCCATGCGCAGATCAC
>JBQCIU010000064.1:0-3884 GCA_051953395.1 Sphingomicrobium sp. | reverse complement strand
TGTCGCCTTCGCCGGCCTGGAGAAGTTCGACGGCCGCCGCGACCGGCGCCTCACCGTTGCGGAGATGGCGCAGATCGCCGGCCGCGCCGGCCGTCACCAGCGCGACGGCACCTTCGGAACGCTCGGCCTCGGCGATCACAGCGCGGAATTCACGGATTACGAGATCGAGGCGATCGAGGAGCATCGCTTCCGCCCGCTCGACTTCCTCTACTGGCGCAATCCCGACTTGGATTTCACCGACGTCGCGGCGCTCATCGCCAGCCTGGAGCGGCCCAGCGACGATCCCCTTCTTCGAGCCGCGCCGGAGTCGATCGATCTCGCCGTGCTCAAGCATATCGCCGAGGACCCTTCCATCGTGGTGAAGCGCGGAGCCGTCGCTCGCCGCCTGTGGGCTGCGTGCGGCCTCCCCGATTTCCGCAAGGTCGGGCCGATGCACCATGCGCGGATGGTGCGGCGCGTGTTCAGCTACATCGGCGATGGCGGCCACATCCCGCACGAATGGTTCTCCGCCGAGGTCGCCCGGCTCGACAATGTCAGCGGCGACATCGAGGCGCTTGCCGACCGGCTCGCCGGAATCCGCAGCTGGGCCTATATCGCGCACCGGTCCGACTGGCTTCAGGACCCGGCCAAATGGGCCGACCGAACGCGCGAAGTCGAATCGCGGCTGTCCGACGCCTTGCACTCGGCACTCACCCAGCGCTTCGTCGACCGCCGTACCTCCGTTCTGGTCCGCGACATTGGAGCGCGCGGCGCCGACATCCTGCCGATGACCGTTACCGCCGATGGCGAGGTCAGCATCGGGCCGGAGCCGATCGGCCATCTCACCGGCTTCGAGTTCCGGGTCGATCCCGCCGCCCGCCATGCCGACAAGAGGTTGCTCCTTGCAGCAGCGGAGCGCAGGCTGGGCGAGGAGCTGGAGCGGAGGGCGTCGGCGCTGACCGAGGCACCGGACAGCGAATTCGCGCTGCTGGTCGAGGACGGCGGAAGCATCGGCATCGCGTGGCACGGGACCATTCTCGCCCGGCTCGCCCCTGGCCGGTCGCTGCTCGAGCCCGCGGTCCGTACCGCCCGCTCGCTCGACCGCCTTTCGGTCAACAGCCGCGCCGAGCTTCGGGCGCGGCTGGAGCGCTGGGTCGAGGCGCAGGTCGAAGCCAACCTTCGGCCGCTCAGAAGGCTCGCGGATATTGCCACCGATTCCGCCACTTCGCCGGGGGTTCGGGCGCTGGGCGCGATGTTGAGCGACGCGGGGGGAGCCGTTCCGCGCCGAGCGGTCGTGAGCGCGATCGGGACCTTGGAGCAGCCGGACCGCCAGCTGCTCTACCGGCTCAAGGTGCGGCTCGGCCCGCTCGACGTCTTCCTGCCCCCGCTGCTCAAGCCTGCTGCCCAGTTGTGGCGCGCCGCTTTGCTTGCCGTCCGATCGGGCGAACCGATGCCCGCCCTCCCGGCCGCCGGCGCAGCGACGCTGCCGGCCTATTCCGACCCGCGCGGAGCGGCGCTGGCCTATCGGCGAGCGGGCAGAAGCTGGATCCGGATCGACCTCGCGGATCGGCTTGCCAGCCATGCGCACAAGGTTCGCTCGGCCGGCGGCGAAAACCCGGTCGACACGGAACTGGCGACTTCGGTCGGGCTCGATTCGGAATCGCTCGCACGACTGATGGCCGAGGTCGGCTTCGCACGGGCCGGCGATTCCTGGCGCTGGCGCGGCCGTCACTCGGCGAAACGGCAGGACCGCCGCGAAACCGGATCCCATGCCTTTGCCGAGCTCGCGAAGCTCAGGCGCAAGTGAGGATCGACCGTTTCCTGTTCTTCATCCGGCTGGCGAAGAGCCGCACCCTCGCACAAGCGCTCATCGAGCCCGGGCATGTCCGGATCGACGGCCGGCGAGTCACCAGGCCGAGCGAGGAGGTGCGCGAGGGGAGCATCGTGGCCTTGCCGCTGCACGGCCGCATCCGAGTCATCGAAGTGCTGGCCCTGCCGGCCCGCCGCGGCCCCGCCGCCGAAGCTCGCGCCTGCTATCGGGAAGTTGACGGGATAAGCGCCGCGACTTAGCGACAGGCCAAAGGGAGCATCGCCACAATGACCTACGTCGTCACCGACGCCTGTATCCGCTGCAAGTACATGGACTGCGTCGAGGTCTGTCCCGTCGATTGCTTCTACGAGGGCGAGACGATGCTCGTCATCAACCCGAACGAGTGCATCGACTGCGGCGTTTGCGAGCCGGAATGCCCGGCGGAAGCGATCCTTCCGGACACCGAGAGCGGGCTCGAGCAATGGCTGGAGCTCAACTCCAAATTCTCCGCCGACTGGCCGAACATCACCCGCAAGAAGGAAAGCCCCGCCGACGCCGACGAGCACAAGGGCGAAGAGGGCAAGTACGACAAATATTTCACCCCCGACCCCGGCGAAGGCGATTGAGCTTGAGTTGCCGAGCGTAAGCGAAGCTTACGTCGAAGAGACAACGAATGCCGGCCAGCGGGTCGGCGCAGCCGAGCCCGACTGACGTCACGGGATTAACTCCCGTGACGGCCATCACCACCTCCGTCAGTGCCGCATCGTGAACGTATAGTTCAGCCCGATCCCCGCGGAGATCTGGTTGCGGGACCCGAAGCTCGACCGGACGATCGGTGAATCGGCTGCGTCCCCGACGAGCCGTTCGTAGCGCGCATAGCCGAACACGCCCCACGTCGGGTCGAACTGGTAGGACAGCCCGCTTGCCACGGCGACGCCGTGGATTCCGCCGCTCGGCCGATAGGCGGGCAAGCCGGTCGCAAGCGCTTCCGCCGGAGTCACTCCGAAATAGGCGCGCTGGTAACGCCCGTCGGAAAAAAGCAGCCGCGGCCCGATCGAGAAGACGTAGCGGTCGCCGTCGCGCCACACCTGGTCGGCCCCGATCGTCCCGACGATTCCCTTGTGCCCGCCAAGACCCTTCAGGACTTCGGCGCGAACGAAGATCGACTTGCTGACCTGGAAGCTCGCGTAACCGCCGGCTTCGATCGTCGTCTTCACCCGGTCCAGCGGAAGGTCGATGTCCGACCTCTTGCGGCCGCTGGCGAGGTTCACGGCCGGCCCGAATTCGAACGCGCCCGTGTTGATGACGGGAAACCCGAAGCTGTAATCGGGAGCTTCGAACTTGAACTCGTTCGTGCCGCGCGCCGTGTCGAGATCGAAAAGCGGCGCGACATCGACGCTGTCGGAGCCGACGAAGTCCGGCTTGACCTGAGCGCCCAGTCCCACGCGCACTCGCGTGACGTCTGCGTCCTGGGCCTGCGCCACGCTCCACGCGGGAACAAGCGTCGCCGCTGCAATCAGCCAATATCTCATCGGCTTACCCCCTGCCTGTTGATTCCGCCTGCGTACCGGATTTCTGCGGAAAAGCGTAGCTGGAGAATGACTCAGCGCCGGCTGAGCAGCTTCTCGACGATGAAGTCGGCCGCCTCCTCGGCCGTCATCTTCGTCGTGTCGATGCGGATCTCCGGCTGCTCGGGCGCTTCATAAGGGCTGTCGATGCCGGTGAAGTTCTTCAGCTCCCCGGCCCGCGCCTTCGCGTACAGCCCTTTCACGTCGCGCTTCTCCGCGTCCTCGAGCGGCGTGTCGACGAACACCTCGATGAACTCGCCGTCGGGAAGCATTCGGCGGACCATGTGCCGCTCCGCCCGGAACGGCGAAATGAAGGCGGTCAGCACGATCAGCCCCGCGTCGGCCATCAGCTTCGCGACTTCGCCGACCCGGCGGATGTTCTCGATGCGGTCGGCCTCGGTGAAGCCGAGATCGCGGTTGAGCCCGTGCCGGATATTGTCGCCGTCGAGCAGGAAGGTGTGCCGCCCGCGCGCCGCCAGCCTGGTCTCGACGAGATTGGCGATGGTCGACTTGCCCGCGCCCGAAAG
>JBQCIU010000063.1:0-9626 GCA_051953395.1 Sphingomicrobium sp. | reverse complement strand
CCGCCAGGATCCGGGCCGCGTCTTCAAGAACAAGAAGATGGCCGGGCACATGGGCGCGCGTAACCGCACGCAGCAGAACCTCGAGATCGTCCGCACCGATCCGGTCCGCGGCCTGATCTTCGTCAAGGGTTCGGTCCCGGGCCACAAGGGCAGCTGGCTGACGATCCAGGACGCGATCAAGCTTCCGCGCCGCGACGACGTTCCGTATCCGGCCGGCCTGTTCGAGCAGAAGAAGGCCGAAGCGGCCGAAGAGCATGCTCCGGCCGGGCTGGTCGACGAGGGCGCGGTTCACGAGATGCCGGCGCTTCCGAGCGACGAGGAAGTCGCGGCGATCGCGGCCGAGCAGGAAGCCGGCGCCGCCGCCGAGGCGGAAGCCGCTGAGAACAACGACTCTGGCGCTGGCGAGGGCGAAGCCCCCGCTGCCGACGAGAGCAAGGAAGGCTAAGAGATGAAGGTCAAGGTCCAGACCCTCGACTCCGGCAAGGGTGGCGACATCGAGCTCAACGACGCCGTGTTCGGCGTCGAGCCGCGCGCCGACATCCTCCACCGGGTCGTGACGTGGCAGCTCATCAACCGCCGCGCTCCGGCTCGCGCCGCTCGCGAGCGCAGCGACGTCGCCCGCACCGGCAAGAAGTTCGGTCGCCAGAAGGGCGGCGGAACGGCTCGTCACGGCGACCGCCGGGCGCCGATCTTCATCGGCGGCGGCAAGGCGCACGGCCCGCGTGCCCGAGTGTTCACGTCGAACCTCAACAAGAAGGTTCGCGCGCTTGGCCTGAAGATGGCGCTGTCGTCCAAGGCTCGCGAAGGCAATCTCATCGTCCTCGACAACCTCGACCTGCCGGAAGGCAAGACGAAGGAGCTCCGGACGCGCCTCGGGACGCTCGGTTTCGGCAAGACCGCGCTGGTCATCGACGGCGATGCGCTCAACGTCGGTTTCGCTCGCGCCTCGTCGAACCTCGAGAGCATCGACCTGCTGCCGGCGGTCGGAGCCAATGTTTACGACATCATGCGCCACGAGACGCTGGTCCTGACCCGCGCCGCGATCGAGAAGCTGGAGGCCCGGTTCAATGGCTAAGAAGCAGCAGGCCGAGGTGAGCGCACGTCACTACGACGTCGTCCTCGCGCCCCACATCACCGAGAAGTCGACGATGCTCTCCGAGCATAACGCGGTCGTCTTCAAGGTCGCGTCGGGCGCGTCTAAGCCCGAGATCAAGGAAGCCGTCGAGGCTTTGTTCAACGTCAAGGTCACCGGCGTGAACACCTCCGTGACCAAGGGCAAGAGCAAGCGCTGGAAGGGCAAGCCCTATCAGCGGTCCGACTTCAAGAAAGCGATCGTCACCCTCGCCGAGGGCCAGACGATCGACGTGACGAGCGGAATCTAAGCGATGGCACTCAAGCAATATAAGCCCACGAGCCCTGCGCGCCGCGGCCTCATCCTCGTCGACAAGTCGGCGCTGTGGAAGGGCAAGCCGGTCAAGAAACTGACCGAAGGTAAGCGCAAGACGGGCGGCCGCAACAACAAGGGCCACGTGACCTCGCGCGGAATCGCCGGCGGTCACAAGCAGAAGTACCGGATCATCGACTTCAAGCGCCGGACCTGGGACGTGCCCGCGACCGTCGAGCGGCTCGAGTACGACCCCAACCGGTCGGCGTTCATCGCGCTCGTCACCTACGAGGGCGGCGAGCAGGCCTACATCATCGCTCCGCAGCGTCTCGCTCCAGGCGACAAGGTCATCGCCGGCAAGAAGGTCGACGTGAAGCCCGGCAATGCGATGGAGATCGGCCAGATGCCGGTCGGAACCATCGTCCACAACGTCGAGCTGAAGCCGGGCAAGGGCGGGCAGATCGCCCGCGCCGCCGGCACCTACGTCCAGGTCGTCGGACGCGACAAGGGCATGGTCATCGTCAGGCTGAATTCAGGCGAGACCCGCTACGTGCGTTCCGACTGCATGGCGACCGTTGGCGCCGTCTCGAACCCGGACAACGGCAACCAGACGCTCGCCAAGGCCGGCCGCACCCGCTGGCTGGGCAAGCGGCCGCTGACCCGCGGCGTCGCCAAGAACCCGGTCGACCACCCGCACGGCGGTGGTGAAGGCCGGACCTCGGGCGGCCGTCATCCGGTCACTCCGTGGGGCAAGCCGACCAAGGGTGCCCGCACTCGTAATAACAAGGCGACCGACAAGTTCATCATCCGGTCGCGTCACGCGAAGAAGAAGGGTTAAGCAATGGCCCGGTCCATCTGGAAAGGCCCGTTCGTCGAGCTTTCGCTGCTGAAGAAGGCGGAAGCTGCGCAGGACAAGGGCGGGCGAGCGCCGATCAAGACCTGGTCGCGCCGCTCGACGATCCTGCCGCAGTTCGTCGGACTCACCTTCAATGTCTACAACGGCCGCAAGTTCGTGCCGGTGTCGGTCAACGAGGACATGGTCGGCATGAAGCTCGGCGAGTTCGCCCCGACCCGCACCTTCCACGGCCACGCAGCCGACAAGAAGGGCCGCTAGTCATGGGCAAGCAGGCAGCACCCCGCAAAGTCGGCGAGAAGGAAGCGCTGGCGGTCGGAACCACGATCCGTGGCTCGGCCCGCAAGCTGAACCTCGTCGCCGGCCTCATCCGCGGCCGCAAGGTCGAGGAAGCGCTCAACATCCTCAAGTTCTCGCCCAAGGGCATGGCCGAGGATGTCCGCAAGGTTCTCGCTTCGGCGGTCGCCAATGCGGAGAACAACCACAATCTCGACGTCGATGCCTTGGTCGTCGCCGAAGCGAGCGTCGGCAAGTCGTTGTCGATGAAGCGGTTCGCGACTCGCGCCCGCGGCCGCTCGGCGCGCATCGTCAAGCCGTTCAGCCGAATTCGCGTCGTCGTTCGCGAGCAGGAAGAAGCGTAAATATGGGCCAGAAAACCTCACCTGTCGGGCTTCGCCTGCAGATCAACCGGACCTGGGACAGCCGCTGGTTCGCGGAAGGCCAGGATTACGGCCGGCTTCTGCTCGAGGACCTCAAGATCCGCCGCTACATCCTCGACCTGCTTCCGCAGGCCGCGATCTCCAAGGTCGTCATCGAGCGTCCGGCGAAGATCTGCAGGATTTCGATCTACGCGGCTCGCCCGGGCGTGATCATCGGCAAGAAGGGCGCCGACATCGAGAAGCTCCGCAAAGCGCTTCAGGCGATGACGTCGAGCGACGTGAGCCTCAACATCGTCGAGATCCGCAAGCCGGAAGTCGACGCGAAGCTCGTCGCCCAGGGCGTCGCCGACCAGCTCGAGCGCCGTATCGCTTTCCGTCGCGCGATGAAGCGCGCGGTGCAGTCGGCTCTCCGCCTCGGCGCCGAAGGGATCCGGATCACCTGCTCGGGCCGTCTCGGCGGAGCGGAGATCGCGCGGACGGAATGGTATCGCGAGGGCCGGGTGCCGCTGCACACGCTCCGCGGCAATGTCGATTACGCCGAGGCCGAGGCGCACACCGCCTATGGCGTCTGCGGCGTGAAGGTCTGGATCTTCAAGGGCGAAATCCTGGGTCACGACCCGACCGCCCAGGACCGGCTGATGATGGAGGCACAGACCTCCGGAGTCCGCCCGGCCCGCGAAGACCGCGGTCGCTAAGGCTTAGGAACGAGAGATGCTGCAACCCAAGCGCACAAAATTCCGCAAGGCCTTCAAGGGCCGCATCCACGGCAAGGCCAAGGGCGGTACGGAGCTCAACTTCGGCGCCTTCGGCCTCAAGGCCATGGAGCCGGAGCGGATCACCGCACGCCAGATCGAGGCGGCCCGCCGCGCGATCCAGCGCCACATCAAGCGCCAGGGGCGTTTGTGGATTCGCATTTTCCCGGACGTTCCGGTCAGCTCGAAGCCGGCGGAAGTCCGCATGGGCTCGGGCAAGGGCGCTCCGGACTTCTGGGTCGCCCGGGTGAAGCCGGGCCGGATCCTGTTCGAACTCGACGGCATTCCCGGACCGCTCGCCAAGACGGCGTTCGAGCGCGCGGCCGAGAAGCTGCCGATCAAGACCAAGGTCATTGCCCGCCTGGGCGAGACCCTGGTCGCAGAGGAGCGTTAAGATGCCGGCGATCGACGATCTCAAGGTCAAGAGCGACGACCAGCTGCAGCAGCAGCTGCTGGAGCTGAAGCGCGAGCAGTTCAACCTGCGCTTCCAGGCCGCGACCAACCAGCTCGAGAAGCCGTCGCGAGTGGCGGTGGTCCGCAAGACCATCGCGCGGATCAAGACGCTTCAGAACCAGCGCGCCCGCGAGCAAGCGGCGAAGGCGTAAGGGAGACTATTTGAGATGCCAAAGCGCGTCCTGATCGGAACCGTCGTCTCGGACAAGGGTGACAAGACCGTCACCGTCCGTGTCGACCGGCGGGTGAAGCATCCGCTGTACGGCAAGATCATCCGCCGTTCGAAGAAGTACCACGCCCACGATGCGGACAATGCGTTCCACATCGGCGAGCAGGTGCGAATCGAAGAGTGCAAGCCGATTTCGAAGACGAAGAGCTGGACGGTGATCGAGCGAATCGGCGCCGCCAAGGCCGCCGTCATCGACATCGACGAGCCGAGCGTCGTCGCTCCGGAGAAGGAAACGAAGACCGAGGCGAAGGCCGAGAAGCCGGCCAAGGCTTCGAAGGGCAAAGGCAAGGCCAAGGCGGAAGACGTCGCCGAAGCCGACGCCGAGGCCTGAGCAGAATTTGAGAGGGTAAGGGTCGAACAATGATCCAGATGCAGTCCAACCTGGACGTCGCGGACAACAGCGGGGCGAAGCGCGTCCAGTGCATCAAGGTGCTTGGCGGGTCCAAGCGTCGCGTTGCGGGTGTCGGCGACATCATCGTCGTTTCCGTCAAGGAAGCGGCGCCGCGCGGCCGCGTGAAGAAGGGCGACGTTCACCGCGCGGTGATCGTCCGCACCGCCAAGGACATCCGCCGTCCCGACGGCTCGGTGATCCGCTTCGACAGCAACGCGGCGGTGCTCGTGAACAAGAGCGACGAGCCGATCGGCACGCGCATCTTCGGCCCGGTCGTTCGCGAGCTTCGGGCGAAGAAGCACATGAAGATCATCAGCCTCGCCCCGGAGGTTTTGTAATGGCCATGAAGATCCGCAAGGGCGACACGGTCGTGGTGCTTGCCGGCAAGGACAAGGGCCGCACCGGCGAGGTCACCAAGGTGATTCCGAGGGACGACAAGGTCGTCGTCTCGGGCATCAACGTCCACGCTCGCCATCGCAAGCCGACGCAGCTGAACCCGCAGGGCGGGATCGAGCGCAAGGAAGCGCCGCTGCACATTTCCAACGTCGCGATTGCCGATCCCAAGGACGGCAGCCCGACCCGGGTCCGCTTCGAGGAACGCGACGGCAAGAAGGTCCGCGTCGCCTCCAAGTCGGGAGAGCTGATCAATGGCTGACAAATATATCCCGCGGCTGAAGGCCGACTATGACGATCGGATCGTCAAGGCGATGACCGAGAAGTTCGGTTACAAGAACCGCTTCGAGGTCCCGCATCTCGACAAGATCGTGATCAACATGGGCGTCGGCGAGGCGACCCAGGACAAGAAGAAGGTCGAGGCGGCCGCCGCCGAGATGGAGGCGATTTCCGGCCAGAAGCCGGTCATCACCAAGGCCAAGAAGTCGATCGCCCAGTTCAAGCTGCGCGAAGGCATGCCGATCGGAGCGAAGGTCACCCTTCGCCGCGAGCGCATGTACGAGTTCCTTGACCGGCTGATCACCATCGCTCTTCCGCGAGTCCGCGACTTTCGGGGCCTCAACCCCAAGTCGTTCGACGGCCGCGGCAATTACGCGATGGGCCTCAAAGAGCAGATCGTCTTCCCCGAGATCAACTACGACCAGATCGACAAGGTCCGGGGCATGGACATCATCGTGACAACCACCGCGAAGACGGACGAAGAGGCGCGCGAGCTGCTGCGCCTGTTCAACTTCCCGTTCCCCGTGGAAGCAGAGGAAAAGCAGGCCGCTTGAGCGGTCTGCTTCTAGGAGAAGAACTTAAGTCATGGCGAAACTGAGTTCGATCAACAAGAACGAGCGTCGCAAGAAGCTCGTCCAGAAGTACGCGTCGAAGTACGAGAAGCTGAAGGCTATCGCGAACGACGAGTCCAAGGACGAGACCGAGCGGCTGATCGCACGGCTGAAGATGGCCGAGCTCCCGCGCAACGGGAACCCGACGCGAATCCGCAACCGCTGCGAGCTGACCGGCCGCAGCCGCGCTTATTATCGCAAGTTCCGCCTGTCGCGGATCATGCTCCGGGAACTGGCCAACAAGGGCCTGATCCCCGGCGTCATCAAGTCGAGCTGGTAAGGAGGATCACCCATGGCGATGAATGATCCCCTGAGCGATCTGCTCACCCGCATCCGCAACGGCCAGCAGGCGCGCAAGGATTCCGTCCTGACGCCGGCGTCCAAGCTTCGCGCGCACGTCCTCGATGTGCTTCAGCGCGAGGGCTATATTCGCGGCTACAGCGAGGAAGTCCTTGCCGGCCAGAAGGGCCTGCGGATCGAGCTGAAATATTTCGAAGGCCAGCCGGCGATCCAGCACCTGGCGCGGATCTCGAAGCCGGGCCGCCGGGTCTATTCGGGCTCGAAGGACCTGCCGCGGATCCGCAACGGCCTGGGCGTGGTCATCGTGTCGACGCCGCGCGGGGTCCTGTCGGACGCCGAGGCTCGCGAGCAGAACGTCGGCGGCGAAGTCCTGGCGGAGGTGTTCTGATGAGCCGCATCGGCAAGAAACCTGTCACGATCCCGGGCGGCGTTTCGGCGTCGGTCGAGGGCGACGTGCTGACCGTGAAGGGACCCAAGGGCACGCTGACCATGCAGATGCTCGACGACGTCAAATATGACGTTGCCGACGAAGCGATCAGCGTCCAGCCGGCAACTCCGACGCAGCGCGCCCGCGCCGCGTGGGGCATGCAGCGGACCCTGGTCCAGAACCTGGTCACCGGAGTCACCGAGGGCTTTTCGAAGACCCTGGAGATCAACGGCGTCGGCTATCGCGCGCAGGCGCAGGGCCGGAACCTGAGGCTCCAGCTCGGCTATAGCCACGACGTCAACTTCGCGGTTCCCGAGGGTGTCGAGGTGAAGACTCCCGATCAGAACACGATCGAGATCAGCGGGATCGACAAGCAGAAGGTGGGCCAGGTCGCCGCCGAGATCCGCCGCTGGCGCAAGCCCGAGCCGTACAAGGGCAAGGGCATCAAGTATCGCGGCGAGTACATCTTCCGCAAAGAAGGCAAGAAGAAGTAGCCATGGCGAATCTTTCTCTCTTCGACCGCCGGCGTCGCCGGGTCCGGACCGCTCTTCGCGGCGTATCCTCGGGCAAGCCGCGGCTTTCGGTGCATCGTTCGGGCCGGCACATCTATGCCCAGGTGATCGACGACAAGGCCGGCAAGACGCTGGCTTCCGCTTCGACCCTGGACAAGGATCTCAAGGGCAAGACCAATGCCACCCGCGAGGGCGCGGCAGCCGTCGGCAAGGCGATCGCCGAGCGGGCGAAGAAGGCCGGCGTTTCCGCCGTCGTCTTCGACCGCGGCGGCTTCCTCTTCCATGGCCGGGTCAAGGCGCTGGCCGATGCCGCCCGCGACGGCGGATTGGAGTTTTAAATGGTGCAAGAGACTGAAAATCCCGAAGTGACGCAGGAAGGCGTCGCCGAGGCGCAGACCGAGGTCCCCGCCAAGGAGGACGTCGTCGTCCACACCGAGGGCGAGGCTCCGCGCGGACGCGGCGGACGTGGACGCGGTCCGGGCGGCGGCGGACGCGGGCGCGGTGGCGATCGTGGCGGCCGTGGCCGTCGCGACGACCGGCGCGGCCGTGGCGGCGACGACGAGGGTGGCGAGGAGCTGATCGAGAAGCTCGTCCACATCAATCGCGTTTCCAAGACCGTGAAGGGCGGCAAGCGCTTCGGCTTCGCAGCGCTCGTGGTTGTCGGCGACGGCAAGGGCCGCGCCGGCTTCGGCCACGGCAAGGCGCGCGAAGTGCCGGAAGCCATCAGCAAGGCGACCGCCGCGGCGAAGAAGGCGATGATCCGGGTCCCGCTTCGCGACGGACGCACGCTTCACCATGACGGCCTCGGCCACTTCGGCGCTGGCCGGGTCGCGGTCCGTTCGGCTCCTGCCGGTACCGGAATCATCGCCGGCGGCCCGATGCGCGCGATCTTCGAGAGCCTCGGCGTTGCCGACGTGGTGACCAAGTCGGTCGGCACGTCCAACCCGTACAACATGATCCGCGCGACCTTCGAGGCGCTGAAGGAGCAGACGAGCCCGCGCTCGGTTGCCCAGCGGCGCGGCAAGAAGGTCGCCGACCTGCTCGGCCGCGGCGGCGCAAGCACCGCCGAGGCGGAAGCCCAGGCCGAAGCGATCACGGAGTAAGAGTGATGGCGAAGATCAAGATCACGCAGACCGGATCGCCGATCCGCCGCGACAAGACGCAGCGGGCGACGCTCGTCGGGCTCGGCCTCAACAAGATGGGCCGGACCGTCGAGGTCGAGGACACGCCGGACGTTCGCGGCCAGGTCCGCAAGGTCCAGCATCTGGTTGCCGTCGAGGCAGCCTAACCCAAAGCGCCCTCACGGGTGCTGCGCGACAACAGCGAAAGCGAGTGCAAAGACATGAAACTCAACGACCTTCGTGACAATCAGGGCGCCCGGAAGAGCCGGATGCGCGTCGGCCGGGGCATCGGCTCGGGCAAGGGCAAGACTTCGGGCCGCGGCCAGAAGGGCCAGAAGAGCCGCTCCGGCGTCTCGGTCTGGGGCTTCGAGGGCGGCCAGATGCCGCTCCACATGCGGCTCCCGAAGCGCGGCTTCAACAACATCTTCGCGCGCGATTATGCCGAGGTGAACATCGGCGCCGTCCAGAAGGCGATCGACGCCGGCAAGCTGGATGCCAAGGGCACGCTCGACCATGAAGCGCTCAAGGGCGCAGGCCTGGCCCGCGGCGGCAAGGACGGAGTCCGGCTGCTCGGCAAGGGCGAGCTGAAGGCGAAGCTGAGCGTCAAGGTCGCCGGCATCTCCAAGGGCGCCCGCGAGGCCGTCGAGAAGGCCGGCGGTTCCGTCGAGATCATCGAGCCGAAGAACCCGGCCGAGCTCGCCGCCGCCAAGAAGGGCAGCGCGAAGGCGAAGAAGACCGAGAACGCCTGAGCGCCTGAAGCTCCGGCACTCTCTCGCATTGGCGGGAATGCCGCTTATATGGGCGTGAACGCTTACTAGGAACTCGACACTCATGGCATCCGCAGCCGACCAACTCGCTTCAAGCATCAGCCTCGCCAACTTCTCGAAGGCGACCGAGCTCAAGAAGCGGCTGTGGTTCACCCTGGGCGCGCTGATCCTGTTCCGCTTCCTGTCGTTCGTTCCGATTCCGGGCGTCGATCCGGCGGCCATGCAGGCGCTGTTCGAAACCCAGAGCGGCGGAATCCTCGACGTCTTCAACACCTTCTCGGGTGGCGCTCTCGAACGCATGAGCGTCATCGCGCTCGGCGTGATGCCTTACATCACCGCGTCCATCGTCGTTCAGCTGGGCGGCACGATGTACGGCCCGGCGTAGTAGACGGTGCCGAGCACCCAGCGGAAGAGGGTGAACGTCACGGCGGCGACGATCGGCGTGACGGCCCACCACCAACCCTGCTGGACGATGGCGATGTTCCACGCCGTGTG
>JBQCIU010000062.1:0-17979 GCA_051953395.1 Sphingomicrobium sp. | reverse complement strand
GCGCAGAAGGGCGGCCTGGCGGACATCGAGGCGGCCAGGCCTCAGCTCGCGCTCCTTCTCGGCGCCGACGAAATGCCGGCGGACCGGCTGTCCGGCGCATTCAAGATCTACATCGGACATCATGGCGACGCTGGCGCTCGGCAGGCGGACCTGGTGCTTCCGGGCGCCGCCTACAGCGAGAAGCACGGCACCTACGTCAACACCGAAGGGCGCGTGCAGCGCGGCGAGAAGGGCGCGTTCCCGCCGGGCGACGCGCGTGAGGACTGGACGATCTTCCGCGCGGTTTCCGAGCTTCTCGGCGCTCCGCTGCCGTTCGACACCTTCGGCCAGCTCCGCGCCGCGATGATCGCCGACCATCCGCAGCTCGGCACCGACGGCCTGCTGAAGCTCAAATGGGCGCCGCCCAAGCTCGACTCCAAGGTCTCCGGACCGGTGGGTTATCCGATCAAGGACTTCTACCTCACCAACGCGATCACCCGCTCCAGCCCGACGATGCACATTTGCTCGCAGGAGATCCTGCACGGCCAGCCCGAGACTCTGGAGGCCGCGGAATGACCGCACTCTTCCAGTCCTGGGGCGCAAGCTACGAATGGGCGTGGTTCTGGTCGATGGTGATCGGGATCCTGGTGATCGCGCTTCCGCTGATGCTGGCGGTTGCGATGATCATCTATGCCGAGCGCAAGATCTGGGCGGCGATGGCGCTCCGCCGCGGCCCCAACGTGGTCGGACCCTGGGGCGTTCTGCAGAGCTTCGCCGACGGCCTGAAGGTCTTCCTCAAGGAGACCATCGTCCCGTCGGCCGCGAACAAGGGCCTGTTCCTGCTCGCACCGATCATCAGCTTCACGGTGGCGCTCATCGTCTGGGCGGTGATCCCGTTCCAGGCGGGCGTGGTGCTCGCCGACGTCAACGTTGGCTTGCTCTACATCCTCGCGGCTTCGTCGCTGGGCGTTTACGGCGTGATCGTCGCCGGCTGGGCGTCCAACTCCAAATATCCCTTCTTCTCGGCGCTCCGCGCGGCCGCGCAGATGGTGAGCTACGAAGTCTCGATCGGCTTCGTCCTGATCACCGTCGTGCTCTATGCGAACACGTTCAACCTCTCCGACATCGTGATGCAGCAGAAGGGCTTCGGCCTCGGCATCGTCAACGCCTTCGGGTTCAACCTGCTGCTGTTCCCGATGTGGGTCGTGTTCCTGATCAGCTCGATGGCCGAGACGTTCCGCACGCCGTTCGACCTGACCGAGGCGGAGAGCGAGCTCGTCGCCGGATTCCAGACCGAATATAGCTCGATGAGCTTCGCGCTCTTCTGGCTGGGCGAGTACGGCAACGTTCTTCTGATGTGCGCGCTGAACGCCATCCTCTTCTGGGGTGGCTGGCTTCCGCCGATCGACTGGGCGCCGCTCTATGTGATCCCGGGCATCATCTGGCTGTTCGCCAAGATGCTGTTCTTCTTCTTCGTCTTCGGCTGGGTCCGCGCGACCGTCCCGCGTTACCGCTACGACCAGCTGATGCGGCTCGGCTGGAAGATCTTCCTGCCCTTGAGCCTCGTCTTCGTCTTCCTCGTGTCCGGGTGGCTGATGCTGACCCGTTATGGAGCCGGCGCATGATCGCCCGCTGGATTAAAGCTTTCACGCTCTGGGATTTCGTCCAGGCCCACTGGCTGACCTTGAAGTATTTCTTCAAGCCGAAGGCGACGATCAACTATCCGTACGAGAAGGCGCCGCAGAGCCCGCGCTTTCGCGGCGAGCATGCGCTTCGTCGCTATCCAAACGGCGAAGAGCGCTGCATCGCGTGCAAATTGTGCGAGGCGATCTGCCCGGCGCTCGCGATCACCATCGAAGCCGAACCGCGCGAGGACGGCAGCCGCCGAACCACGCGCTACGACATCGACATGGTCAAATGCATCTATTGCGGGTTGTGCCAGGAGGCCTGCCCCGTGGACGCCATCGTCGAAGGGCCGAACCTCGAATTCGCGACCGAAACGCGCGAGGAGCTGCTCTACGACAAGGCCAAATTACTAGCGAATGGCGACAGGTGGGAACAGGCGATTGCCGCCAACCTTGCCGCCGATGCGCCCTACAGATAAGCGCCGCCGCAACAGGGTTCAGGACTTGATCGCACTCATCGCCTTTTATCTGTTCGCGACGCTGACCATCGCTCCGGCGATTGCGGTCATTTTCGCGCGCAACCCGGTGCACAGCGTGCTGTGGCTGATCCTCGCCTTCTTCAATGCGGCGGGGCTGATGCTGCTCGCGGGGGCCGAGTTCATCGCGATGCTTCTGGTCATCGTCTACGTCGGCGCCGTCGCGGTGCTGTTCCTGTTCGTCGTGATGATGCTCAACATCGACTTCGCGAGCCTTCGCTCGGGCTTCACGAAGAATCTTCCGTTCGGATTGATCGTCGCGCTGGTCCTGATGGCGGAAATGGTGATTGCGGTCACCGCCTGGGAAGAGGGCGCCGGGATCGGCAATCCTGCGCCGCCGACCGCCCATGTGCCGAACATCGTTGCACTGGGTGAGCTTCTCTACAGCCGCTACCTGTTTCCGTTCGAGCTCGCCGGGCTGGTTCTTCTGGTGGCGATGATCGGCGCGATCGTCCTCACCCACCGCAGTCGCGGCGACACCCGCACGCCGAAGGTCTCGCGCCAGCTTCGTCGCGATCCGGAAGAAGCGGTGAAGCTTGCCAATCCGGGAGTAGGCGAGGGGATGAAGCTGTGATCGGGCTCGGCCATTATCTCACCGTCGGCGCGATCCTGTTCGTGCTCGGCGTGCTCGGAATCTTCCTCAATCGCCGGAACGTCATCCTGATGCTGATGGCGATCGAGCTGATCCTGCTCGCGGTGAACATCAACCTGGTCGCGTTCAGCGCCTTTCTCGGCGATCTCACCGGCCAGGTGATGGCGATGTTCGTCCTCACCGTTGCCGCTGCCGAGGCTGCGATCGGCCTCGCCATCCTCGTCATCTTCTTCCGCCGCCGCGGCTCGATCGCGGTCGATGCAGCCGACAGGATGCGCGGCTGATGAGCATGGGACTGTCGCTCGAACTCATCGTCTTCCTGCCGCTGATCGCCGCGATCGTGGCGGGACTGTTCGGCCGCTGGATCGGCAAGACCGCAGCGAAGGTCGTGACGACGGGCGCCCTGTTCGTCGGCGCGGCGCTCAGCTGGCCGATCTTCCTGTCCTTCATTGCCGGCCATGCCGCGCCTCAGGTGGTGTCGGTCCTCGACTGGATCCATTCCGGCGACATGGTCGTGGACTGGTCGCTCCGGGTCGACAGCCTGACCGCCGTGATGCTGGTGGTGGTGACGAGCGTATCGTCGCTCGTCCACCTCTACAGCTGGGGCTACATGGAGGAGGACCCCAGCCAGCCGCGGTTCTTCGCTTATCTGTCGCTGTTCAGCTTCGCGATGTTGATGCTGGTGACCGCCGATAGCCTGGTTCAGATGTTTTTCGGGTGGGAAGGCGTTGGTCTGGCCTCCTACCTGCTGATCGGCTTCTGGTACCACAAGCCGTCGGCCAATGCGGCGGCGCTGAAGGCGTTCGTCGTCAACCGCGTCGGCGACTTCGGCTTCTCGCTGGGCATTTTCGGCACCTTCCTGGTGTTCGGGACGGTCTCAATCCCGGCGATCCTCGCGGCAGCGCCGTCAATGGCCGGATCGACGATCGGCTTCGCCTCGATGCACGTCGACACCATGACGCTGCTGTGCCTGCTTCTGTTCGTCGGTGCGATGGGCAAGTCGGCGCAGATCGGGCTTCACACCTGGCGTCCGGACGCGATGGAAGGCCCGACCCCGGTCAGCGCGCTCATCCACGCGGCGACGATGGTCACCGCGGGCGTGTTCATGGTGTGCCGCCTGTCGCCGATGTTCGAGGTGAGCCCGGTCGCATCCCACGTCGTCACTTATGTCGGGGCGGCAACCTGCTTCTTCGCGGCGACCATCGGTTGCGCCCAGAACGACATCAAGCGCGTGATCGCTTATTCGACCTGCTCGCAGCTCGGCTACATGTTCTTCGCGGCGGGTGTCGGCGCTTACGGCGCGGCGATGTTCCACCTGTTCACGCACGCTTTCTTCAAGGCGCTGCTGTTCCTCGGCGCGGGCAGCGTCATCCACGCGATGCACCACGAACAGGACATGCGCTATTACGGAGCGCTCCGTAAGCAGATCCCGTTCACCTTCTGGGTCATGATTGCCGGAACTCTGGCGATCACCGGCGTCGGCTTCGGCCCGCTCGGCTTCGCGGGCTACTGGTCGAAGGACGCGATCATCGAGAGCGCCTGGGCAAGCGGATCGGTGCCGGGCGGAATCGCCTTCTGGCTGGGCGTGTTCGCGGCTTTGCTCACCAGCTTCTATTCGTGGCGGCTGATCTTCATGACCTTCTTCGGGAAACCCCGCTGGGCGGCTTCCGAGCATATCCAGCACGCGGTTCACGGCGATCACGACCATCCGTCGGAAGAGCATGGCGACAGCGCTCACAGCGCCGCCACTCCGCCGGCGGGGACCGGCGGCTATCATCCGCACGAAAGCCCGCTGAACATGCTGGTCCCAATCGGCCTGCTCGCACTCGGCGCGGTTTTCGCCGGGCAGATCTTCCACGGAATCTTCGTCGCGCCGGAAACCGCTCCGGAGTTCTGGCGCTCCAGCATCGCCTTCAGCACGCATCTCGCGGAGGCGGCGGAAGCGATTCCGTTCGCGATCAAGATCATGCCGCTCGTGGCCTGGGTGCTTGGGCTGTGGATCGCCTGGAACAACTACATCCGTGACCCGAAGGCCTCGTCCGCCTTCGTCGCGACGTTCCCGGGCATCTACAAGTTCGTGGCCAACAAATGGTATTTCGACGAATTGTACGACCGCATCTTCGTTCGCCCGGCGCTGTGGCTTGGACGCCTGTTCTGGCACGGCGGTGACGAAGGTACGATAGACCGCTTCGGGCCGCATGGCGCGGCGGTCGCGGTGGGCGTCGGCAACCGGGTGACGACCAGGCTGCAGTCCGGCTACCTCTACAGCTACGCCCTCGTGATGTTGCTCGGCCTGATTGGCGCGGCGAGCTGGGCCATCTGGTGGGCCAAATGAGCGGCTTCCCAGTGCTGACAATCCTGATCGCCTTACCGCTGCTCGCCGGCATCCTGTGCCTGTTCGTCAGTGCGCAGCCCGCCCGCTGGGTCGCTCTCATCTCGACGCTCGTGGCCTTCGCGCTCGGCATCTGGATGTGGATCGCCTTCATTCCGGGCGGACCGCAGTGGCAGTTCCAGGAGCTGATTCCGCTTGGCGGCGGGTTCAACTGGGCGCTCGGGATCGACGGGATCGCTCTGCTCCTGACCGAGCTGACCCTTTTCCTGATGCCGATCTGCATCCTCGCCAGCTGGGAATCCATCCAGAAGCGCGTGCCGGAATATATGGCCGCCTTCCTGTTGATGGAGGCGCTGATGGTCGGCGTCTTCGCCGCGCAGGACCTGTTCCTGTTCTACGTCTTCTTCGAAGGCGGGCTGATCCCGATGTATCTCATCATCGGCATCTGGGGCGGCGCTGACCGCATCAAGGCGAGCTACAAGTTCTTTCTCTACACCTTCCTCGGCTCGGTGCTGATGCTGGTCGCAATGATCTACATGGCCGTGACCAGCGGCACGACGTCGATCCCGCAGCTGATGGCCTACGACTTCGCGCCCCAGGTGCAGCAATGGTTGTGGCTCGCCTTCCTGGCCAGTTTCGCCGTCAAGCTTCCGATGTGGCCGGTCCACACCTGGTTGCCGGACGCGCACGTGCAGGCGCCGACCGCCGGCTCCGTCATCCTCGCCGGCATCCTGCTGAAGCTGGGCGGTTACGGTTTCGTGCGCTTCTCGCTGCCGATGTTCCCGGATGCGTCGGCCGAGTTCATGCCGCTGATGTTCACGCTGTCGGGGATCGCGATCGTCTACACCTCGCTCGTCGCGCTGGTTCAGAAGGACATGAAGAAGCTGATCGCTTATTCGTCCGTCGCGCACATGGGATTCGTCACTTTCGGCCTGTTTGCGCTGAACCGGCAGGGCATCGAAGGTGCGCTGATCGTGATGCTCAGCCACGGCCTCGTGTCGGGCGCGCTCTTCCTCGTCGTCGGGGTCATCTACGATCGGCTGCACACCCGCGAGATCGCGGTGTACGGCGGCCTGTCGAACAACATGCCCGGCTACGCGCTCCTGTTCATGCTGTTCACGATGGCCAGCGTCGGGCTTCCGGGCACCAGCGGCTTCGTCGGTGAGTTCCTGAGCCTCATGGGCACCTACCAGGCGTCCACCTGGGGGGCGATCGCGGGAACGACCGGGATCATTCTCGGCGCATGCTACGCGTTATACCTCTACTGGCGAATCTGCTTCGGCGAGGCGCGGACCAAGGAAGCGGCCGCGATGCCGGATCTTTCGGCGCGCGAGTGGTGGCTGCTCGCTCCGATCGCCGTCGGCGTGCTGTGGATGGGCGTCTATCCGGAAAGCTTCCTCAGGCCCATGCGCGCCGACGTCACCCATATGCTTCAGCGGGTCGAGCGGGTTGCGCCCAAGGGCGATTCCCAACCGACGCCTGGCAAGAAGGCCGTGAAGGCAATTGACGCGGGAGCGGCGCACCAATGAATTATTTCGCCGCAATCCTTCCCGAACTCATCCTGACGGTCGGCGCGATCGCGCTGATGATGGTCGCCGCCTTTGCCGGCCGCCGAGCGGTCGGAGTGATCAGCTGGCTGGCCGTGGCGCTCCTGGCGGCCGCGACGGTCGCTCTCATCGGAGCCCCGACCCACGCCGGGCCCGTGTTCGGCGGCCTCTTCGCCGCCGACGGATTCGCGTCTTTCGGCAAGGTAGTCATTTTCCCTGCGGCGGCCGTCGCGGTCCTGATGGCGCACGGCTGGTTCGAGCGCGGGACGGAGCATGCCAACGAATATCCGGTGCTGATCCTGTTCAGCGCCGTCGGAATGAGCGTGATGGTCTCGGCGGCGAACCTGATGAGCCTCTACGTCGGGCTCGAGCTGCTGAGCCTCGCCTCCTACGTGCTCGCTTCGTACCGCCGGACCGACGAGCGGTCGGCCGAAGCTGGGCTGAAATATTTCGTGCTCGGGGCGCTTGCCAGCGGAATCCTGCTCTACGGCATTTCGCTTCTCTACGGCTTCACCGGAACGATGAGCTTCGCGGGGCTTTCGGCAGCGTTCGCTCGCGAAGGCGTGCATTCGCTGGGCCTGCTGTTCGGCCTCGTCTTCCTGCTTTCGGGAATCGCCTTCAAGGTGAGCGCTGTGCCCTTCCACATGTGGACTCCCGACGTCTACGAAGGTGCTCCGACTCCGGTTACCGCCTTCTTCGCGACGGCTCCGAAGGCTGCGGCGCTGCTGATGGGCGTTCGGGTGTGCGTCGAGGCGCTGGGGCCGGCAACGGACGCCTGGCGGCAGATCATCATCTTCGCTGCGCTTGCTTCGATCTTCCTTGGCGCGATTGCCGCCTGGGGTCAGATGAACATCAAGCGCCTGCTCGCTTATTCGTCGATCAACAACGTGGGGTTCGCGCTGATCGGCCTTGCCGCCGGCGGCTCCGCCGGCGCTTCGGCGGTGCTTTTCTACGTTAGCGTCTATGTCGTGATGACGCTCGGCGCCTTCCTTTGCGTCCTGTGGATGCGCGATGCGAACGGCGAGCCCATCGAGGACATGGCCAGCCTTTCCGGCTTGTCGCAGACGCGTCCGGCGTTCGCCTTCGCCATGTTTATCTTCATGTTCAGCCTCGCCGGAGTGCCGCCGATGTTCGGCTTCTGGCCGAAGCTGGTGGTGTTCCGGGCGGCGATCGACGCCGGGCTGATCCCGCTTGCCGTCGCCGGCATCATCGGCGCGGTGATCGGCGCCTATTATTATCTCAAGATCGTCAAGATCATGTACCTCGACGACCCGGCTCCGGCCTATGGCCGCGTCCGTGAGCCTGTCGAAGGTATCGTGATGTTCGTCTGCGCGCTGCTCGTCTCGCCTGTCGGTTACCTCCTCATCGAGCCGCTCGGCAGGCTCGCCGATCGAGCCGCGGGGACCTTGCTCTGACCCGAATCCGGATTGTCGAGACCACCGGCTCGACCAATGCCGACCTGCTCGCGGACAGCGCCGCGATCGAAGGCGATTGGCTGGTCGCCCTGGAGCAGACCGCCGGCAAGGGCCGCCAGGGGCGCGAATGGGTCACCAGAAGCGGAAACTTCTTCGGAAGCACGCTCGTCACGCTGACGCCCGGCGATCCGCCCGCACAATCCCTGTCGCTTGCTGCCGGCCTTGCGCTCATCGAGGCGGTCGACGCTGCGGCGCCGGGCCTTCCCCTCCTGCTGAAATGGCCGAACGATTTGCTTCTCGATGGTTCGAAAGTCGCTGGAATCCTGCTCGAGCGGCAGGGCGAGCGCGTTGTCATCGGCTTCGGAGTCAATCTCGCGGCCGCCCCGCCGATCGCGGATCGGATGGCGGCGCACCTCGGAGGGCGGATCGCGCCGGAGGCTTTCGCGCCGCTCCTCGCCGGATCGATGAGCCGTATTCTGACGCTCTGGCGGAGCAGCGACCCGGCGGACTTCGCGAAGGCGTGGCTCGCGCGTGCTCATCCGGTCGGCACGCAATTGTCGGTCCACGGCACGGATTCGGCCAGGGTCCACGGGCGCTTCGACGGAATAGATCCCGAAGGAACGCTCCGGCTGCGTTTGCCCGACGGCACCGTCCGTGCCATTCACGCCGCCGACGTAACCCTCGGGTAGCAGCGGCATGCTTCTCGCGATCGACGCCGGAAATACGAACATCGTCTTCGCGCTGGTGAAGGCGGGGGAAATCCGCGCGCGATGGAGGATCGCGACCGACGCTCGGCGGACTGCCGACGAATATGCGGTGTGGCTGCGCCAGTTGCTTGATCTGGAGGGATACACGACCGATGACGTGAATTCGGTCATCATCGGCACCGTGGTTCCGCGCGCCACGCACAATCTCGAGGTGCTCGCCAGCAAATATTTCGGGGTGAAGGCGCTGATCGCCGGCCAGGGCGAGGCTGCGTGGCCGATGAAGCTGGACGTCGACGAGCCGCAAAGCGTCGGCGCCGACCGGGCGCTCGACGCCATTGCCGCCCACGCCAAGTACAAGGGCGACCTTATCGTGGTCGATTTCGGCACCGCGACGACGTTCGATCTCGTCGACGGCGCCGGCGCCTACAAGGGCGGGATCATCGCACCGGGAATCAACCTGTCCATCGATGCGCTGGTCAACGCCGCCGCCAAGCTGCCGCGAATCGCGATCGAGGTGCCGGAGGATGACAGCGTCATCGGACGCACCACGGAGGGGCAGATGCTGATCGGCATCTACTGGGGCTACGTGGCGATGATGGAGGGCCTGATCGCGCGGCTGAAGGCCGAAATCGGACGCGACGTGACGGTCATCGGCACCGGCGGTCTCGCCGCCCTGTTCGACAAGCGCACAGGGGTTTTTGACGCGGTTGAGCCCGATTTGACGATACAGGGGTTGAGTCTGCTGCACGAACGACTCATCGCGAGCGAATGATTCCCGGAGAAGAACTGCTGTTTTGCGCGCTCGGCGGGTCGGGCGAAATCGGCATGAACGTCAATCTCTACGGTTGCCGGGGCCAATGGCTGATGGTCGATCTCGGCCTGACCTTCGCCGACACCCAGTATCCGGGGATCGATCTCATCCTGCCCGAGCTGGAGTTCATCGAAGAACAGCAGGACCGGCTTGCGGGGATCATCCTCACGCACGGGCACGAGGATCATATCGGCGCTCTTCCCTATCTCGCCGAAGATCTGAAGGTCCCGCTTTATGCGACCCCGTTCACCGCCGGTCTGATAGCCGCCAAGCTCGAAGAGGAGGGGCTCACCGGCCACGTTCCCCTGCACGTCATCGACCGCGAAGGGGAGGTGGAGCTCGGTCCGTTCAAGGTGCGGTTCGTCGCGCTTGCCCATTCCATCCCCGAAGGGAACGGCGTCTGCATCGAAACGCCTTTCGGGCGCGTGTTTCACACCGGCGACTGGAAGATCGACGAGACTCCGGTCCTTGCCGAACCGTCGAGCGCCGAGACCCTGGAGCGGATTGGCGACTTAGGCGTCCTCGCCCTCGTTTGCGATTCGACCAACGTGTTCCAGCAGGAGCCGTCGGGCTCCGAAGCGGGGGTTCACGAAGGCCTTCGGGCGGAGGTCGCGAAAGCCAGCGGCCGAGTGGTCGTCACCACCTTCGCATCGAACGCGGCGCGGCTGAAAACCATCGGCGAAGTCGCGGTGGATACGGGCCGCCAGCTGTGCGTCGCCGGGCGGTCGCTGGACCGCATCCTGAATGTCGCCCAGGCGACCGGCTACCTCCTCGATTTCCCGCCGAGAATTTCGTTCGACGAAGCGATGAAGCTGCCGAGACGCGAGGTGCTGATCATCGCTACGGGCGGGCAGGGGGAGCCTCGGGCCGCGCTCGGCCGGATCGCGACCGGCAACCACGATCTCAAGCTGACCGAGGGCGATACGGTGATCTTCTCGTCCAAGATCATTCCCGGAAACGAGATCGGGATCGGCCGGATCATGAACGCTCTGTCCGACCTTGGGGTCAATATCATCACGGAGCGCCAGGCCCACGTTCACGTGTCCGGGCACCCCGGGCGGCCCGAGCTGGCGGCAATGTACGACTGGATCCGGCCGGAGATCATCGTTCCGGTCCACGGCGAGGCTCGGCACATGGCCGAGCAGGCGCGGTTTGCGCTGGAGCATGGCGTCCCCAAAGCCATCGTCCAGAAGAACGGCGACCTCATCCGCCTTGCCCCGGGCGAGCCGAAGAAGGTCGATGAAATCCGCGTCGGCCGGCTGGTGCTCGACGGCGACGTCATTTTGCCGGCGGACGGCGCAACGGTTACGGAGCGCCGCCGAATCAGCGTCGGCGGGCTGATTACCGTCGCTCTTCCGGTCGGGGAGGACGGGCGGCTCGCCGGAACTCCGCATGTCAGGCCGTTTGGCGTTCCGGTCGAGGAAGACCGCGACGACTTCATCGCCGATGCCATCGACTCCGCGCAGCGCGCCTTCGACCCGAAATCCGAGGAAGAACAGATGCGCGAAGCGGTGCGGCTGGCGGTTCGGCGGTGCGCCACGGCCTGGACCGGCAAGAAGCCCATCGTCGAAGTCATGGTCCTGAGGGTCGCGACGGCATGAAGTGGACGTCGATTCTCGCGATCTACTTCCTGTTCTTCGTCGGAAGCGCCTTCTTCCTCCTGCCGTTCGGGGTGAAGACCGACGAGGAGGTCGGCAACTCGATGGTTCCGGGACAGGCGCAAAGCGCTCCTCACCGGTTCAACGTGCGCAGGCACTTGCTCCGCGCGGCCATCGTCGCAGCCTTTTTGACGGCTTTCTTCGACCTCAATTACATTTTCGGCTGGATCACGCCCGACGACCTGGATCTCTACCGCCGGATCGTCGGAGACTAGCGGCGCCGGTCGATCGCGTCGCTCAGCGATGCGTAGAGCTTGCCCATGTCCGACGACATCAAGGTCACCGCGATCGGACCGCCATCCCGCTCCGCCATGACCCGGCGAAGCATCGCCTCGAAATCGTGGATATAGCGATTGGCCGAGTGCTGGAACTCGCCGTCGGATTCATAATGCGCGCGGATCGCCTTGGACTCGCTCGATCCGATCAGGCGCGCGGCTCGCCTCGTGAAGACGCCGCGGTCGCCTTTCAGATAGGAATCCCACGCCTTCTCGTCGACTTCGTCCGACAGGATCTTGCCGACATCGATGGACGCTGAGTGCATCGAGTCGATCAGCAACGCCACGCGCCGTGCAAAGGCTTCGCTGTCCGCCTCGCGCCGCTCTTCCTGCTGCTTCTCGATATGCTGCTCGAGCGCGCTTGCGCTCTGGCCGAGCACGAGCATCTGTTGAGTCAGGCGGTCCGTGGCCGAACGCGCGGAATCGACCGCCTGCGCAGCGACCGTTTCCACGTCGCGAAGGCGCTGCTCGACGGTATCGCGGATCACCTGTTCCAGAGCGACGCGGGTCGCATCCGACAGGCCTTCCGCGCTTTCCGGAATGATGGTGGCGATCGCCTCCCGGGCGCGTTCCGCGGCCTGGGCAGCGGCCTCCTTGACCTGCACCATTGCCTGCACAAGGGCCGGGCCCGTTTCGCCGCTAAGCTGCGCCGCCTCGGCCTGGGCGGACGAGATCGCGCCGGCAAGGCTGGCGATCCGGTCCTCGGCGCCGCCGACTCCTTCGTCGAGGGAGCCGAGCAACGCTGCCAGCCGGTCCTGCTGCTCCGCGATTGCAGAGCCGGTGGACCCGAGGCGCTCGCTCGCTTCCCGTGCTGCGTCCCTGATCCACTCGATCTCCGGCCGGATCGAGCGGGTGGAATTGACGAGATGCTCGGTTTGCCCGCCCGCCTGTTCGAGGGCATCGCTGAGCTGCGCCCGGATCGAGGCGGAGAGCCGCTCGAGCAGCGCCTGGAGCGACTGCGTTCGCTCCGCAAGCCTGTCGATCGATTGCTGCTGGGCATCGGTCTGCTCGCCCAGCGCCTCCAGCTCGGAGCGCGAGCGCCCGACGGAATCGAGAAAGCGGCCGGCGCGCTCGTCGCCGGAATCGGCAAGAGCGGCGAAGCGCTGCTCCAGTTCGCCGAGCGCCCGCTCGATCTCCGCGATCATATGCTGCGATGCCCGTTCCTGCTCCGCTACACGGCCGGAGAGCGAATCCAGCGCGCTGGTGGCAGCATTCACGTTGGTGCCGAGCGCCTCGGCGGCGTCGACTCCCGCGCGACCGATGCCTGCCGACGCCTGCTCGACGAGCGCGGTCACCGCGGCAGCCTGCACATCGATGCCGCTTCGAATTTCTTCGAGCGTGCCTGATGTGCGGTCGAGCAACAGGTCGAGGACTCCGGCGAAGTGGGATTCGGTCTCGCCCACCCGGTCGGAAGCCGCTGCTCCCGCGGTTTCGATTTCACCGAGGTTGGCGACGAGCCGCTGGCTCGCCGCGGAAACCGCTTCGTCGGCTTCGCGAGTCCGCTCGGCCAAGGCGGCCAGTTGCCTGTCGAACTCGGCAGTCCGTTCGGCCGTGTCGGCGGCGGCCGCACGAAGCTGCTCGGAAATGGCCTTGGCGTGGCTCTCGGCCCGCGGAAGATCGTCAAGCAGAACGGCAATGTCGGTGCGCGCCACTTCCGCCGCCCGGTCGAGCGCAACGCCATGCTTCATCAGTCTTTCGCTGCTCGAATCGAATTCGCGCGTGATTCCGCCAAGCTTGCCAGTCGCTTCATCGCCAAGCTGCATCAGGTGCTGGCTGATCATCGTCAGCTCCGACCGGCTGTCGTTGATCCGCTGCGACAGGACCGCCAACAGCGCTTCGAGAGAGCGCGCTTCGGTCCGCATCGTGACGACGGATCGCGTGAAACGCTCGGCTTCCCTGCGCCGAGTCCGGCCGAACATGAGCCAGCCGAGACCAAGAAGCGCGAGCGGGCCTGCGGCGATCGCCACCCACTGCGCGAGCGCCGGTGAGGTCAACGAACCGCTGCCGAGCGCCCGGCCGGCGGACCAGGCGGTATAGCCGATCCAGGCGACAGCGAGCAGGATCAGGGCTCCGGCAAGAACGGTTCGGCCGCCTGCGGTCGCCGGCGATTCGTCGGAGCGGCTCTCTTCCCATTGAAGCTGATCGAAACCAGCAGCCGTGGTCTGGTCTTCGCCCAGGGCTGCCGGGACCTCCGTCTCCGGAGGGGCCGGAGAGGCGGCTTGCGGGCTGGTTGCGGTCATGATCGGCAGTTTACCATCTTTGTTCGCCCAAGAAAGCGATTAGAAGGATTCGAGACGCCGGGATCGTACAGCCGGGGCGAGGGGATTTGAATGGCGCTTGGGGCGCTGATTGCAGCCTATTGCGAAGATGACAGCGGGTCGCTCCGGGCGCTGATTCCGATCGCCGGGCGGACCCTGCTGGAATATCAGGTGCGCTGCGCGGCTGCAGCAGGCGCCGCTCCCATCGTCATACTCGTCGATCGCATCCCGATCGCCCTCAACGACGTCCTCCAGGGGCTGCAGGAAGAGGGTCTGCCCGTGGTGACGGTCGGCGACGCCGCGGAGGCCTCCAGCCGCTTCGAAGCGGGCGAGTTGATCCTGCTCGTCGCGGACGGCCTCGCTCCGTCGCCCGAACTGCTCTCGGGCGTCGCGGAAGAAGAGGAGCCGGTCATCGTCACCGTTCCGGACGACCCTGCGCACGAGCGGTTCGAAAGGATCGACGCGGTAAGCCGCTGGTCAGGGGTCGCTCTGGTCGACGCTCAGACCGTCGGAGCGACCGCGGCGATGCTCGGCGATTGGGACCTGCAGTCGACATTGCTTCGGCGAGCGCTTCAGTCGGGCGCCCGGACCGTTCCGATTGCCGCTGGAGCAGGGGAGCCGTTGCTTGCGGAAAGCAGCGCCGACCTCGCCGATCTCGAGCGGCACCTGTTCGTGGCGTCCCGCGGCTCGCGCCGCGATTGGGCGAGCCGCTACGTGCTTCCGCTGGCCGAGGAGTTCGCGACCGAGAAGCTTGTCGAAACCCGGGTTCGGCCGGAGGTTCTCGTGCTCGCGGCGCTCCTGATGTCGATCGCCGGAATCGCCGCCTTCGCGACCGGTTGGCGCTGGGTGGGGCTCGTGTTGCTGGTGCTGACAACGCCGTTGCCGTTGATCGCCCGCCGCCTCGCGGCTCTCCGGCTGACTCCATTGCCCGCGCGCTCGCTGGTTCGGCGGCTGCTGTGGCCGGCGGCCGGGGCCGCTCTCATCGCGCTCGGTTGGTGGCAGGCAAGTCACGGCTCCGGCTGGGGAGCCCTGGTTGCTGCCGTGGCGGGCGCAGCATTCGCCGAAGCCGCTCGAGTCGAGCGCCAGAAGCTCGAAATGCCGGGAGAAATCTGGCTGCTTTCGAGGCGCAATGCGATCCTCGCCGCTTTGCCATTCGCTGCATTCGGGGCGTGGACGGAATATCTCGTCGCACTCGCGCTCTACGCCGGTGCGAGCTTTTTCGTCGTCCAGCATGTCAACCATCGGATTGGCACGGAGTTGACCCCGCGTTAACTCGCTTTGTTTAAATGGGTGCGCGATGGTGCCTGTCGAATGGCCGATCGCCACCGCCGAAACGGCCGGTGGGCGTCCTGCCGCACGCGTTGCGGGCAGCGGCCGCTTGCCCCTCGTCCGCGCGGACTTCTTTCTCGATCCCGGCGCCCGGCTGACGGAGCAGGAGCGGGCGCTGATGACGGCAATGCTGAGCGACCTGGTCGCCAGCCTCGCCGATGAATTGACGGTTCTGCTGGGCGCTGCGGAGGCCGCAAACGACGATGGCGGCCGGCTTTTCGACCGTCTCTGGAAAGCCGGATTGCTCGATATCCCGGACCTCGTCCGGCTGCTTCTTCGCAACGCGGAGGAAGAGCGGCTTTCCGCAGGCATTCGCGGCGGAAGGAGTTCGAGCTCCGCGCGCTTCCTCCAGGGGTTCGTCGGCGATGAGGATCCGGAGGTGTCGGCCGCGGCGATGGCGCTGATCCTTGCGAGGGGCCGGCGTCGCGACCGCTACGACGGACCTCGGCTCGCATTCGACGATCTGTCCGCGGAGGCCGCGGTCGCGCTCGTCAATGCGCTTGCGGCAGGGCTTCGCCACGATCTCGCCAAGCGGTTCCAGCCATCGGAAGCGGACGAGCGACTGGCGACCGCCGCGCGGACGCTTCTTGGCCGGCATGACGAGGGCAATCGGCTGGAAGCCCGTTTGTTCGATCTGGTCCATGCCTTCGAGCGCGGCGGCCGCCTCGACGATTCCCTTCTCCGCTCATCGCTCGAAGCCGGAGAGGTCGCGCTGTTCGCCGAAATCCTGGGCCGCCGGGCCGGGATCGGCTTCGAAGCCGCATGGGAGCATCTGCTGGGCGGGACCGGGCATCTGCCCCTGTTGCTCCGAATGGCCGGGATTTCCCGTTCACTCGCGGGCGAAATTCTCGCGACGACCGGCGAATTGCTGTCGGTCGACCCTGAAGCGGCCATCGCGGCTTTCGATCAGGTCGGCGACGAGCAGGCGGAGGCCGGCCGCAAGTGGTTGCGGCTCGATCACGCATATCGTTCGGCAATCTGCGCACTGGATTGGGACGATGGCCAGCCTGCCTTCTGATCCCAGGCCCGTCTTCGGACGAATCGACTGCAACGGCAGGCTGATCGCTGCCGACCCTGAGCTGGAGCAACTCCAGGTCGAAGCGGGATCGCGCGTCGGCGCAACGCTTGCCCTTCCGCAGCTTGCCGCAGTGGCAAGGGTCGCGTCGCGCCTGCAGATCCCTGTCTCGCGCAGGGTTCTGGCGGCCGGACGGGAACGCGACATCGACATGTGGGTGCGGGCAGTTCCGGAAGACGACGGAGTTGCGCTGACGATTGAGCGCTGGACCACCCGTTCCCCGTCGGCTCCCCGGCTCAGCGCCCTCGGGGCGGTCGAGCACGAACGTCTCGAGGTGGAACCGCTCGGATGGTCGGTGGACGAGCATCTGCGAATCGTCACGATGGCTCCGCGGCTCGCCGACCTGGCATGCGCCGATGGTGGGCACCTGGACGGACAGCCGCTGACGAAAATCTTTCGGCTCGAGGAAGGCGAGGACGGCGGAATGCCGCTGATCGACGCTTTGGCTTCGAGGAGTGGCTTTTCGGATCAGCAAGTCCGCCTTCGTGCAGACGAAACCCGCCTCGTGCTGGAGGGCCAGGCAGTCGTCGGCCCGACCGGAGATTTTGCGGGCTTCGAAGGCACGGCCATTTTGGTCGACGAGGCAGGCGCGGCGAGCCCGCCGGTGCTCGATACGGCCATCCAGACCGCCCTTCGCTCGCCGCTCGACAGCATCGTCCGTTCGGCCGAGCAGATGATCGGCCAATCGGGGTTGCCCGTTCGGCAGGAATATGCCGCTTATGCGACCGACATCGCGACGGCGGCACGCCATCTCCTGTCCGTGATCCGCTCCCTTGCAGAGCAGGCGGACTCTCCCGGCGCGAACAGCGTCGATCTCGCCGTCCTCACCTCGGAGGCGGTCGCCCTCGTGGACACCGCCGCCCGGGAGCGCAGCATCATTATCGGCGTCGAACCCGTCGACATGCTCCTCGCTCGCGGAGAGCCGAGAAGCGTCATCCAGGTGCTCGTCAATCTGATCGGCAACGCCGTCCGCCATTCGCCGCCCGGGACTGCGGTCACCATCTCCTTCAGGAATTCAGGTGGTTCGGCGCGAGTGCACGTCGCCGACGAAGGCCCGGGCATCGCTCCGGAGCACCAGAGCCGGATCTTCGAACGATACGAGACGGCTGCACCGGAAGGCGAGGGCATCGGGCTCGGCCTTGCGATCGCCCGGCGGCTTGCCCGCGGGATGGGCGGCGACATCGAGCTTGAAAGCGCGCCCGGACGCGGGTCGCGCTTTACGCTGGTGCTTCCGGCGGCCTAGCCGCGCTTTCCGACGGGGACGTAGTCGCGCTGAGTGGCGCCGACATAGAGCTGGCGCGGCCGGCCGATCTTCTGCTCCGGGTCGGAAATCATCTCGTTCCACTGCGCCACCCAGCCGACGGTTCGGGCGAGCGCGAAGAGCGCCGTGAACATGTCGGTCGGGAAGCCGATCGCATTGAGGATCACGCCGGAATAGAAATCGACGTTCGGGTAGAGCTTCTTCTCGATGAAATAATCGTCGTGAAGCGCAATCCGCTCCAGCTCCTTGGCGACGTCGAGCACCGGATCGGTGATGTTGAGCTCTTTCAACACCTCGTCGGCGGTGGCCTTCATCACCTTCGCCCGCGGGTCGAAATTCTTGTACACGCGGTGCCCAAAGCCCATCAGCCGGAACGGGTCGTTCTTGTCCTTCGCGCGGGCGATGTACTGCGGAATGTTTTCGGGCCGGCCGATCTCCCGAAGCATGTTGAGCGCCGCCTCGTTGGCGCCGCCGTGTGCGGGACCCCACAGGCAGGCGATCCCCGCAGCGATGCAGGCAAAGGGATTGGCGCCCGACGACCCCGCCAGGCGGACGGTCGAGGTCGACGCATTCTGCTCG
>JBQCIU010000061.1:0-4988 GCA_051953395.1 Sphingomicrobium sp. | reverse complement strand
GATGGGCAATTTCATGATTCCGCTGATGATCGGGGCCAAGGACCTCGCCTTCCCGCGACTCAACCTCGCCAGCTGGTACCTGTTCATCGCCGGCGGGGCGCTGACGATCTTCTCGTTGCTTCTGGGCGGGATCGACACCGGTTGGACCTTCTACGAACCTTATTCGACCTTCTACGCCACCGGCTACGTGATCCTGGCGATCGGGGGCATCTTCCTGTCGGGCTTCTCTTCGATCCTGACCGGGCTCAACTTCATCGTCACGGTACACAAGCTGCGGGCGCCGGGGATGACCTGGTACCGGCTGCCGGTGTTCGTCTGGTCGACCTACACCACAAGCCTGATCCTCGTGCTTGCCACGCCGGTGCTCGCGATGACTCTGGCGATGCTGCTGGTCGAACGGGAATTCGGAGTCGGCATCTTCAGCCCGGCACTGGGCGGCGATCCCCTGCTCTTCCAGCACATGTTCTGGTTCTACAGCCACCCCGCGGTCTACATCATGATCCTGCCGTCGATGGGCCTGATCAGCGAGATCATCCCGGTCTTCTCGCGCAACCGCCTGTTCGGCTATCATTTCGTCGTCTGGGCGAGCATCGCGATCGGCGTGATCGGCTTCCTCGTCTGGGGCCACCACATGTTCGTCGCCGGCCAGGCGCTTTACGCCAGCCTCGCTTTCTCGTTTCTCAGCTACCTCGTCGCGGTCCCCTCGGCGATCAAGGTGTTCAACTGGATCGCGACCCTCCACAACGGCTGGATCCGGTTCAGCGCGCCGATGCTCTACGCCTTCGGCTTCATCGGCCTCTTCACGATCGGCGGTCTGACGGGCCTGTTCCTCGCCGCGCTGGCGGTCGATGTCCACGTCACCGACACCTATTTCGTGGTCGCGCATTTCCACTTCATCATGGTCGGCGGCGCGGTGATGGGATATTTCGGCGGCCTCCATTACTGGTGGCCGAAGATCAGCGGCCGGATGTACCCCGAATATTGGGCGCGCTTCACCGCGATCCTGGCCTTCTTCGGCTTCGCCCTGACCTTCACTCCGCAGTTCATCGTCGGCTATCTCGGCATGCCGCGGCGCTACCAAAGCTATCCGCCCGAATTCCAGGTGTGGAACGTGCTCTCGTCGGCGGGCGCGAGCATCCTCGCCGTCGCTTATGCGCTTCCCGTTTTCTATCTCGGCTGGTCGCTTCTGAAGGGGAAGCGGGCGTCGCCCAATCCATGGAACGCGACGGGGCTGGAATGGGAAGTGCCCTCGCCGCCGCCGCCGGAGAATTTCGAACGCACGCCCGAAGTCGTCCGCTCGCCCTATCAATATGAAGGCGGCCGGGCGTTGCCGCAGGCCAGGCATGACTGATCGTACCGCCGACCCCGGTTTCCAATATGCCGACGCGGCCCAGGCGCGCGAGGTCTCGACGCTGGGCATGTGGACGTTCCTCGCCACCGAAGTGCTGTTCTTCGGAGCGCTCATCGCCGCTTATTTCAACTACCGCATCTGGTACGGCGACCAGCTGATCGCCGCCGCTGCGCACACGAAGATCGTGCTCGGAACGATCAACACGGCGGTGCTCCTCACCAGCAGCGCCTGCATGGCGATGGCAGTCCTCTCGACAGAAGCGAAAGCGCGCCGCGCGGCCTCTCTGTGGCTGGGCGCGACGGCCGCGCTCGGCCTGCTGTTCGTCGCCATCAAATCCTATGAATATTGGCTGGAATATGGGGAACAGCTGGTCCCCGCGCTCGGCTTCGACACGCCCCGCTACGGCAAGGTCACGGAGCTGTTCTTCACCTGGTACTTTTGCGCGACCGGGCTTCACGCCCTCCATCTGCTGATCGGCATCGGCTTCGTCGTCTTCGCCGCCGTGGCAATCGCCCGCGACCGGCTTCCCGCGGGGCTGTCGATCCGGATTCTCGGTCTCTACTGGCACTTCGTCGACGTGGTCTGGATCTTCCTCTTCCCGCTCATCTACCTTGCCGGGAGGAACGGGTGAGCGGCGCGGCGAAGCTGGTGCTGAAGGTCTGGCTGGGCCTTTGCGTCCTCTTGGCTCTGACCACCACCACGGCGTTTGTCCAGCTGGGCTCGGCAAACCTCGCCATCGCCCTCGCAATCGCGGTCGCCAAGGCGGTGCTCGTCCTGTGGTTCTTCATGGAACTTCGGGGAAGCGCCGGGCTGACCCGCGCGTTCGCGGCGGCCGGCTTCTTCTGGCTCCTGATCCTCGTCACCCTGACCTGGGCCGATTATTCGCAGCGACAGGACGTCAAAGTGCCCGTCGCGGTCAGCTCGCCGCGCGTTCCCTGAACCATTTGGTGACGATGTACTTGATTCCGCGCCGCACCTTCATGCCCTGGTGCATGGTCGCCGGGTTCGGCCGCCCGTCCGGCGCCAGGTTGTTCCACGCGACCAGCTTGCCCGCCTCCGGCTGGATGGTCTTGCCGATCGCCTTGAAGCGCGTCGCGCCACCCTCTTCGGCGACGTTCAGATAGACCATCGCCGTCCAGGTCCGCTGCCCGGCATCGGCGGTGTGGACGTGATAGTCATAGCCGCCGGGTTCGAACGTGTCGGTGTGCGGCTTGAACTCCTGCCCCGGCGCATAACGCTGCCCCTGGAGCGGTTCGCTCGCCGCAAGGTCGAGCCCCAGGAGAGCCGCGATCCGCCGGTCGACATCGGCGACGACCGGGTCCCGCCAGTCGAGGTCGCAGGTCTCGCTGGTCCGATAGTTCGCGACCCCGATGTCGTCGGCGATTTCCGATGGCCGCCGCCGTTCGTCGATCCGCTCGATCAGCGCCGCGCAGGTGTCGGGATCGAGGAAGCCGCGCACGACGAAGAGGTCGAGGCTCGCGCTCGGCACCTTCTGGACGCCGCCCAGTCCGGCAAGCCGCCGCGCCGGGCCGTCGGAGTCAGAGCGCGTTGTTCTTGTCCATGTCGTGCTGCCGGATCACGGCTTTGACGACATTGTTCATCAGGGTCATCCGCACCGGCAGAGGGGTCGACGTCTTCTTGATCATCACCGCCACCGCATAGCTCTTGCCGTCCGGCGCGGTGAGAACCCCGATGTCGTTGTACCCGGCCTGGATCCCGTCCAGCTCCTGGCCTGTCCCGGTCTTGTGGCTGATCGTCCAGCCGGGCTCCAGTCCGCCGCGCAGGCGGTTCGGGCCGGTGCGCGTGTTGCCCATGATGTTGAGCAGCCGCGCCGTCGAATCGGGCGACAGGAGATCGCCCTTCTTCAGCCGGGCGAGCGCTCCGACGACCGCGCTCGGCGCGGCGCCGTCATAGGGATCGGCGATATAGCGGTCGAATGCCGCCTTGCGGACGGCGTGGGGAAGGGCATTGCGAGCCTCGAAGAAGGCGTTCCCGATCGAATAGCTCGGCGACCAGATCAGCCCGGCGATCTTGCTCTGCATCGACCGCTCGCCGTTGGCGAAGCGAATGGCGCCGAGGCGCTTCGAAGCGATCATCCTGCGCACCGCCTCCGGACCGCCGACCGACCGCATCAGCTTGTCGTTCGCGGTATTGTCGCTGGTCGTGATGGCCTTCAGCATCAGGTCGCCCAGGGTCGTCGTATAGCCGCCGTCGAGGATCTGGGCGCGAATGGGCTGGTGGAACACAGTGAGGTCGGACCGGGTCAGCGTCACCTTGTCGTCCAGGCTGACCTTCCCCTTGTCGACCGCGTCCAGCGCGGTGATCGACACCCACAGCTTGGAAACGCTCTGCTGGGGATAGAGGTCGTTGTCCTTCCACCCGGTCTCCCACCCGTCGTCGACGGATCGGACCGCGATTCCGACCATTCCGTTGAAGCTCTTGCCCAGCTGGTCGACCTGGCTGCTGATGTAAGCGGGCGCGGGCACCGCTCGCGCCGGGCGAGCCGTGGCCCGGGCAACTGGTTTCGCCGGCTTTTGCGCCGCCGTTTTCGCCGGCCGGGAATCCACCGACTTGATTGCCGCAGCGCCGACCTGGGTCAGTCCGGCCAGCGCGACCGCCAGCCCGATACCTCTCCAAAGTGACGTCATGGCTTCGTCTCTCCCCCGTGAATATCCTATGCGTTCAACCGCTTAACACGACAGGCCTGAACCTTCGCTGTGCGGTGGGGGCAGAGATTCGCACAGGCGATTCTCCGTGCCAAGCCCCGTGGGGAGCGGTTCAGCCTTGGCGCGGACCGCCGACGATCGCCGCGGACTCGATCTCGTCGAGCGACCGGTGGATCGCGATGTAGCGCCGGGCGGAATTGGTCCACTGGCCGGCGCGCGCAGCCCCGGGGAGCCGCATCGTTTCCGCAAGCGCCGAATCCACTTCGCCGGCCATCAAATAGGACAAGGCGCGGTCATAACGCGCCTTCGGCTCGGTCGACGGCCGGTCCGACCGATGGACGGTGACCAGCGAAGAGAAACCGCGCTTGATCCCGGTCCACAGCCCTTCGTTGGGCGGCGGCCCGACCAGCGCCGGCTCGAGGTCCTGATATTGCGCGATGAGGTCGGTGAGCCGGACTGGGGTTCGCGATCCGGTGACGATGGTCGCCACCGCCTGCGAATGATCCGCTCCGAAACGGTCGAGGAGCAGGGGCTCGAGATAGCCGAGGCCGACGCCGCGCTCGATCGCCCGCCGCGCGGCAAAGGCGATCAGAAGCGCGTCGGCTCGCCCGGCGGACCCCTGGACCTGCTGGTTCTCGCTTTCCACGCGCTGCAGCCGCGCCTGGAGCTCGCCGATCTGCTCGGCGATGGCCGGATTGAGCGTGGCCGCGTTGGCCGGCTGCTGTTGCGGGACCTGCTGGAGGACCAGCCTTGGCTGCTGCGGCGCGGGCGCGCTCGTGCCGACACCGAACAGCTTCGCCGCTGGCTGGTAATGCGCCAGTCCCCAGGTTGCGGCGGCCGCCCCGGCGAGGAGCAGAACCAACCCGATCAGGAACCGCGCTCCCCAACCCATGCCTTGCCTCGTCCCCGCCCGCTCCATCAGCGTGGCTTCTTGCACAGCTCTGCGGCAATGGCGAGAAGCGCGGCCTCGT
>JBQCIU010000060.1:0-34003 GCA_051953395.1 Sphingomicrobium sp. | reverse complement strand
CCCAGCTCTTGCCTGTGCCGATCTCCACGCCGAGCGGCACCGAAAGCGTTACTGCCGGCTCCGCCGCGGTCGCCATCACGCGCTCGATCACGCCGCGCGCCTTGTCCGCATCGCCCTCGGGCAGTTCGAACACCAGTTCGTCATGCACCTGCATCAGCATCCGCACGTTCGGCAGTCCCGCTTCGACGAGGGCCGGCCCCATCCGGGTCATCGCGCGCTTGATGATATCGGCGCTGGTGCCCTGGATCGGCGCGTTGATTGCCGCCCGCTCGGCACCGCCGCGGATCGACGGATTGCCCGCGCGGATATTGGGGAAGTGAGTCTTCCGCCCGAACAGGGTCCGCGAGAAACCGTGCTCGCGAACGAACTGCAACGTCTGCTCGATGTACAGGCGGATACCCGGGAACCGCTCGAAATAGCGGTCGATGATCGCCTTGCCCTCGTCCTTGGAAATCCCCAGCCGGCCGGCCAGTCCCCAGGACGAGATGCCGTAGAGGATCGCGAAATTGACGGTCTTCGCCTTGTTGCGGTTGTCGCGGTCGGCCGAACCGAACAATTCCTCGGCGGTCATGTTGTGGATGTCCGCGCCCTCGCGGAAGGCGGCCTTCAATTGCGGAACGTCCGCCATGTGCGCCGCCAGCCGCAACTCGATCTGACTATAGTCCGCGCTCATCAGGACATTGCCCGGTTCCGCCACGAAGGCGTCGCGGATCTTCCGCCCGATCTCGGTGCGGATCGGAATGTTCTGCAAATTGGGGTCGTTGGACGCCAGCCGCCCAGTCTGTGCTCCGGCGAGCGAGAAGCTGGTGTGCACGCGCCCCGTCTCCGGGTTGATCTGCGCCTGCAGCGCGTCGGTGTAGGTGCTCTTCAGCTTGCTGAGCTGCCGCCAGTCGAGCACCAGCCGCGCGCATTCGACGCCTTCGCCGGCAAGCCGCTCGAGCTCGTTGACGTCGGTCGAATATTGGCCGCTCTTGCCCTTGCGCCCGCCCTTCAGCCCAAGCCGCCCGTACAGCACTTCGCCGAGCTGCTGCGGCGATCCGATCGTGAACGGCCCGCAAGCGGATTCGTAGATCCGCTCCTCGAGGCTGACGATCTCCTCGGCGAAATCGCGGCTGAGCTTAGCCAGATACTCGCGGTCGACCTTGATCCCGCGGCGCTCCATCCGGCTGATCACCGGCACCAGGGGCCGGTCGACCCGCTCATAGACACGCGTGACATTGTCCTCGGCCAGCCTCGGCTTCAGCCGCTTCCACAGCCGCAGCGTGATGTCGGCGTCCTCCGCCGCATATTCGGTCGCTTCCTTCAGCGGCACCTTGTCGAAGGTGATCTGGCTCTTGCCCGTCCCGCACAGCTGCTTGAACGGGATGCACTCGTGGTCGAAATATTGCTTCGCGAGCTCGTCCAGCCCGTGCCCGCCAAGCCCCCGCCCGGCGTCGAGGTCGAAGCTCATCACCATCGTGTCGTCGACCGGCGCGGTCTCGATCCCCGCCTTGTCGAACATCACCCAGTCGTACTTGAAATTGTGCCCGATCTTCAGGACCGCCGGGTCCTCCAGCAGCGGCTTCAACTTTTCGAGAACGAGCGCCATCGGAAGCTGGTTGGGCGCGTCCGAATAAAGATCCGCACCGCTATGTCCGACCGGGATGTAGCAGGCGCGGTTGGGCCCGGTCGCAAGGCTGACCCCTGCCAGCCGCGCGATGATGCAGTCGATGCAGTCGGTCTCCGTATCGACCGCCACCACGCCCAGCGCCATCGCCTCCGCGATCCAGCGGTCGAGCGCCTCCAGGTCGGTCACCGTCTCATATTGCGACCGGTCGACGCTGATCGCCTCCGGCTCCGGGGCCGCCGGCGTCGCAGCGATCGTCGCCGCGGTCAGGTCGATCCCGCCGCCGCTGCTGCTCCGCCCGGAACTCGGCCCGCCGCCGCCCGTCAGCCGGTTGAGAAGCGACTTGAAGCCCTGGTCCTCGAGGAATTCCTTCAGCGGCTCCGGCGGGATATTCTTCAGCGCCAGCTCTTCCAGCGGCTGCGGAAGCTTCGCATCGCACACCAGCTCGACCAGCTTGCGCGACAGCCGCGCCGCGTCCGCATGCTCGATCAGCGACTGCTTGAGCTTCGGCTTGGTGATCGTCTCCGCGCCCGCGAGCACCGCCTCCAGCGACCCGAAGTCCGCGATCAGCTGCGACGCCGTCTTCGGTCCGATCCCCGGAACGCCCGGCACATTGTCGACCTTGTCGCCCATCAGCGCCAGAACGTCGCCGAGCTCGCCCGGGCCCACCCCGAACTTCTCGCGCACATAGGCGCTGTCGATCCGCCGGTCGTTCATCGTGTCGAGCATGTCGACCGCGCCGTCCTCGACCAGCTGCATCAGGTCCTTGTCGGAGCTGACGATGGTCACCTTCCACCCCGCCGCCTTCGCCGCCATCACGTAGCAGGCGATGATGTCGTCCGCCTCCAGCCCCGCTTCCTCGATGCAGGGAATGGAAAAGGCCCGCGTCGCCACCCGGATCAGCGGGAATTGCGGGACCAGGTCCTCGGGCGGCGGCGGCCGGTGCGCCTTGTACTGGTCGTAGAGCTCGTTGCGGAACGTCTGCTCCGACGCGTCGAGGATCACCGCCATGTGCGTCGGCCCGTCGGCCTTGCTCAGCCCGTCGGCGAGCTTCCACAGCATCGTCGTATAGCCATAGACCGCGCCCGCCGGCTGCCCGTGCCGGTTGGTGAGCGGCGGAAGCCGGTGATAGGCGCGGAAGATGTAGCTCGACCCGTCGACCAGATAGAGGTGCGGGCTCGCGGAAGGCGTGGAAACGTCGGGCATGGAGGTCAGCGATTTAGCAGGGTGGCGGCGGGAAGGAAGCCGCCCCCGATCTAGGGACCGGAGCCGCCGCTTTCGAGTCCCCGCTTCGCCCGCCTGACGCTCTCCACCGCTTCCTCGACCGCGGCCATCCCCTCCTCGTCGTCGAGCATTTCCCAGTCGAACTCGCCCGGCCCCGACCGATATTGCTCCTCCGGCTCGACCGCCGCCCGCGGCGTGATCTCGACCATCTCTTCGGGAGAGGCGACGACGTCATAGACGGGCAAGGGCCGCTCCACTGGATCGCGCGGTTTCCACAGGTCCGTCACGGGCAACGGAGGCGGAAGAGCCGCGACGAACGGCTCGCTCTCGTCGTCCGCGGTCCCCGCCACCTCCCGCCGCCGCGCCGCGCAGTCGCGCAGCACCGCGGCGATCGCGGCCCTGGCCTCCTCGTCCAGCTCCACCCCCTCGAACCGCTCGATCAGGTCGCTGGTCGAATCCAGGTCCGCCGCCTCCCCCCTTCCGGAGATCACCGTCCGCACAGTCGTAGTCGAGGCCTCCGCCATGGAAGCCCCTCCCCTTGATGGGGAGGGGTTGGGGTGGGGTGACGTTTGAGCCAAAGCGCCATCGCCCGAAACCGCCCCGGCCGCCGCCCGGGTCGAGAAATATTCGATCTTCGTGCGCTTGCCGTTGGCATCCTCGCCATAATGGCGAAGGCAGAACATCAGCAGCCGGTCGTTATATTTGCGCCGCCATCCGATCAGCTTCCCGCCGACGAACATCGGGACCAGGTAACCGCTGATCGCCCGCTCGAAAGCGATGTCCTTCAGCCGCGCCACGCCAAAGTCGAGCGCAGCCTCCCACGCCCGCCGAAACTCCTCCGCCCCCTTCTGCCGGCGGAGCATGTAGGCGCTCTCCGCACTCATGTTCACCATCGCCGCCGCCCGAGACACCGCGCCCGTATCGGCGAGCGCCTCGATGAAGGCTTTCTGCCGTTCAGGGGTCCAGCCGTCGTGGCGCTTGCAACGACGCGGAACCGGCTCGAAGGTTGGTAAAGGCGGCCGCTTCTCGCGCGGGACCGGAGTTCGGTTCTTCACAGCCCAGCCCCTCCCCCGCCGGGGGAGGTCCCTGCGCAGCAGGGGAAGGGGGCCACTCCGCAATCGCTCATCCGCCAGCGTGAAGCAGGAGTTTCCCTATTTGTATCCAACAAAGTGACCGGGCGCGGCTGGAGCCGCAGCCGGACGAGCCGTGGAAGAGCCCCAACCAGCGCCAGCCGGACATGGTGCTGACAGCCGAGAACGGGTGCACGATGGGCGAGCATGGCTAAGGGCCGGATAAGAAGGCGGAGTTGAGGGAGGCGGTGGATGTGTAACGGGCGGAGGAGGCGTTAGAGCCGGTGGGTAAGGAGGAGCCTCCCAATCCGTCATCCCCGGCTATGTTCGAGCGACGTCGAGGGACCACACCGCCCCGCAGGACAAGTCCCGTCCGCGGCTGCGTAGGATATGAGGCCTCAATCCCGCCAGTTGATCGGACGCCCAAACCGCCCTTTGTCTTGGCCATCGAACCAGTCAACCGCCGCATTCTTGAATATTTCTGAGTAGCTATTCCTCAGATTCCGCACGTTCGGATAGAGGTCGTCGCCGTCGAAGTTTCGCAACTGAACCGGAATCTCCGGCGCTAATCGGCCCCAGTATACGAAGTCCGCTGATACAAGAACGGCATCGGCGCCTAAGTCACGTTCGGCGTTTAGCTGATTCCACCCACCATCATCCAGACTGTGGTGGGAGTCTTCCTGAATCCAACGACCCTGCGCGTCGTGGTGATAGATATTGTCACCGTACGACCGAGCCGTGCCCGCCGAAAAGCTTGGCCTCTTTCGCTCAAAACGAGGATCATCCCAGTACTGTTGGAATGTGAGCTTTTCCGTTACCCGCATTGCGTAGATAACATGTCCACCGAGCTGGAGCTTCGAGCTCCCACACCCGACGATGAGATCGCCGACCACCGCCCCACGGCGAATGTCTGGCTTGCAACACGCAATCGTGCAGAAGCCGAAGTACGGATTAGGCGCGAAACCGTAGTCGCGGCTGATTTTATACGACCAGAGCTTCATCTATTGGCATTTGACCCTGTCCGGCTTGCGCGGCGGAGCAGACGTATGGTCCGGCTTAATCCGTTCCGGCTGACCCTCCACTACACCGATCAGTTCCGGATCATCAGGCGATGGCACGTGGCCATCGATAATGTCGTCCAATTCCGTGGGTATTTTATCTGGATCACCCCCGACGGTCACGACACGACAACCCACGTCTGAAGCGATGCCGCCAATTCCACCAAGATCGATGGCCTCGTCGACTAGGATTACGCAAACCTCTGCTCCATCCAAGCAGTCCTTGACGTCGGTAGGCAGGGAGCTTTGGTTTCCTGCCTGAACGGCATTAGCCACTTCGGCACTCACCTCTGTGAGGCAAACATCGAAACCGTCGTCTTGGAGTCGCCCGGCGGTCGATTGCGCTTCGGTCTTCTTTTGAGGGGTGTAAATTACACACGCCTTCTTCGTCGCCATTGGAGTGTCCTCCTCCCGAGTCGAGGAACATAATGGAAACGGGGTTAATCGAAAAGTTTAAAGCAGGTGAATTGGCGGCGGACTTCTTTCTTCCGTGCGAAACCCGTGGATCGACGCGATTCCTCGCTCGAAATCTGCGACCCCGCCGTAGCTTGGATGTCTGACCTTCAGAGACTCGATGCCAAGTTCCGATAGGCCAAGTTCTGCATCATTTCCGATCGCAACGATCGTCGATGGCTGCAGAAGATCGAGGAGCCTTAGAAGAATCGGTCCCGTTGCTTCACGCTCCTTTCGTGTGTGGCAGCGATTGGAGAGCGGGTGTTTCTTCTCGTGAGGGTGCAGGGGAAACACGTTCCAGGTAAAAATCGGCGATGGCAGCTGCCGCATCGTACGCCAAACAACGGCCGCCGTTCGCTCCGCGACCGCTGGTCCTACCGTGGCGCGTGCAATCGCCACTTCACATCCGAATAGGACAGGCACGTTGGGGAGATTGGCCTCATCGGTGAGCGCAAGACCAGTTCGTCGCCCCCCGCGATATCCAAGATCTCGGCCAATCCATAAAGTATCAACCTTGGCGTCAAGCGCAGCTTGGAGCTGAGCTCGCAAATTCGCTCGGCGGCGCGCCGGCGCATCGGGAAGATCGAAGTGCGGACAGATGTCACTGTAAGGGTTGAACACTGACGGAAGTCGCAGACGCGACACCATTTCAACGAACTTAGCTGCTGACACGCATGATCCCCAGAGAGCGACCTATCCAGCGCAGAGTTTCCGTGATTCGAGAAGCCGGGCGCTTGTGGATATTGGGGATTGCTGCGGCGGCGGCACCCACAGCGCGTGGCATTGATTCTACACGCAAGGTGTGGGTGGCATAATCAATTGTAACGCGGCCGGCGCGGTTATCCTGCAAGAAGCGAAACGCGTCGAAGCCTTGAAGTATGGCTTCTTCCCAGAGCCAAAGTGGTAGGTCCGAGACTTCATATCCTTCGACAAATGCCTTTATTGTTTTGAGCAAATCGAAACTCAGTTTGCCGGCCGTCACATCTCGAAAATAGTCCTGTCGCTTCGCTTCGTTGAAGACCAGTGCGGCGATTCCCTCTTCGATCAGAATGGCCCGAGCGCCGTCCTGTGTCTCATCGACGATCTTATTGCTTTTGCGCTTCAGGCGAAGCAGCGAGCGCAAAACGGGTGACCAGCCGAGAACGGCAGCATAAGCATAATGGAAGACGTCGTGAAAACGGTACTCGTCCAGGTCTTCAATGTTGTCAGTTAGGCGATCTCCGACGTGCAGTCCGTTGCAGGTCTGGAGAACGAAGTATTGTCCCGGTGTCGGGATAACCTCCTCGATGTCGATGACCATGTGGCGTGGCAGCTGTTCGTAAACCGGATATCCGCCATCAAATGGCGCGGGATAAGCCTTCCGTGGCGGCCATCTGCCATGAACCTTATCAAGATTCTCTTGAGCGACTTGGTCTAGCGAAATCCCAACTCGGCTCGCGACTTCGATGACGCGCTTGAGGACCTCAGTAAAGGCGGCGTTCGGTGGCTTGCCGTTTTCGTGTAATGAGTCCGTTTGGGCTGCAACGAGCGCTCCGACGGTGGAACCAAGCTCCACAAGTCTAAACTCCAACCACTTCGATGGCTGAATCATGATGCGACCCGGTGGTCGCTGGAGGTGCTCAAATCTGATGTTGTTGCGCGGAATGCTTGCGGATCGAATAAGTGGCGCTGCAAGCGCACTCAGCTTCACGCCATTCCGGGATGCGATTGTCGCAATATACCAGAGGAGATCACCCAGTTCCTCAATCACTTCGCTGAGATATCGCTCTGGTGTCTTTCGATCTCGCTCCTTCTTCTTCACAGCAGCGAGAACGCTGCCCGCTTCGCCAAACAAGCCGAGCAATAGATATCGGGCCGTATCTTGCCCGCGCGATTGGTCGCTTGCGACCGCCTGATTTTGATAATCGTCGACGCGCAGCGGTCACACCCCCCATTTGACCGAGCTCGTCTAGCTGTAGCGAGCTAGCCAGCCATTGGGAATGCCGTGATGGGCGTTGCTATTCCGATCCGTAGTTCTTTTTGGGAACAGAAGGCGTGCGTGCCGCGCGAGATGACTCGTGGGTGGTCGTATCATTCTGCAGGTGGATTTGGCCGGAAAGCTGTAATCCGGCGAGAATGGCTCCCGCCAATCCAACCAGACTCATTACGAGGAAAATAAAGCGAAACGATCGACCGTACGTCCAATGCCATTTCGGTTTTGGGGCTTCCGGTTCTTGGCGGAAGAGTTGGGCCTCGATGGGAAGTTGTACCTCCAGCGTCTCTAGTGCGCGCTCGGCATGCTTCACGAGAAATGCCGCACGTCGATCTAACTGCCAAAAAACCCAAGAAAGCAGCACTAGCAAAACGCCCAATGCGATCCCGAGGGCGGCAAAGTCATCATTCCTCTGCAGAGATGCGGCTAAGCCCGCCAAGATAATGCCGGCAAAAACGATATAATAATTGAAAACCGTCACGCGCTGATGAGCATGAAGCTCAAAGTATCTCCACGCATGATCGGTCGCCCGCGCGATTGCCGTCTCGGACACATCACTCCTCCCCCATCCTCAAGGCAGCAATAAAAGCCTCCTGGGGGATGGAAACAGACCCATACTCCCGCATGCGCTTTTTGCCTTCTTTCTGCTTCTCCAGCAGCTTCCGCTTCCGCGTCGCATCGCCGCCGTAGCACTTCGCCGTCACATCCTTCCGCAGCGCGCCGATCGTCTCCCGCGCAATGACCTTGCCGCCGATCGCGGCCTGGATGGGGATTTTGAACAGGTGGCGGGGGATGAGGTCCTTCAGCCGCTCGCACATGCCGCGACCGCGCGCCTCGGCGTTGGCTCGGTGGACGATCATGCTCAGCGCGTCGACCGGCTCGCCGTTGACCAGGATGCTCATCTTGACGAGGTCGCCCTCGCGGTGGCCGACCTGGTGGTAATCGAAGCTGGCGTAGCCGCGGCTGATCGACTTCAGCCGGTCGTAGAAATCGAACACGACTTCGTTGAGCGGAAGCTCGTATTTCAGCATCGCGCGGGCGTGGCTTCCGGTCCCGACATAGGTCAGGTCCGTCTGGATCCCGCGGCGGTCCTGGCACAGCTTCAGGACGGAGCCGAGATATTCGTCGGGGACGTAGATGGTCGCCTCGATCCACGGCTCCTCGACCATCTCGATCGCGTTCGCGTCCGGCCAGTCGGCGGGGTTGTGGATCGCCTGGACCTCTCCACCGCGCAGGTGCACCTCATAGACCACGCTCGGCGCGGTGGTGATGAGGTCCAGGTCATACTCTCTCGTGAGCCGTTCCTGGATGATCTCGAGGTGAAGCAGGCCGAGGAAGCCGCAGCGGAAGCCGAAGCCGAGCGCGGCGCTGGTCTCCATCTCGAAGCTGAACGAAGCGTCGTTGAGGCGGAGCTTGTAGAGGCTGTCGCGGAGCTTCTCGAAATCCGCGGCGTCGGTCGGGAACAGGCCGCAGAAGACGACCGGCTGGACTTCCTTGAAGCCGGGGAGCGGGGCGGCGGCGGGGCGCTTGGCGTCGGTGATCGTGTCGCCGACGCGGGTCTCGGCGACTTCCTTGATCTGCGCGGTGATGAAGCCGATCTCGCCCGCGGCCAGCTCGGGAAGGTCGGTGCGCTTCGGGGTGAAGCAGCCGACGCGGTCGACCAGGTGGGTCGTTCCGGCCGCCATGAACTTGATCTGCTGGCCCTTGCGAAGCGTGCCGTCCATCACCCGGACCAGGATGACGACGCCGAGATAGGGGTCGTACCAGCTGTCGACGAGCATCGCCTGGAGCGGAGCCGCCGCGTCGCCTTTCGGTGGCGGGATCTTCGCGACGATGGAGTCCAGCACCTCTTCGATGCCGATGCCGGTCTTCGCGCTGGCCAGCACCGCCTCGCTCGCGTCGAGGCCGATGATCTCCTCGATCTCCTGCCGGACGCCTTCCGGGTCCGCGGCGGGCAAGTCGACCTTGTTGATGACCGGAACGATCTCATGGTCGTGCTCGATGCTTGCGTAGACATTGGCGAGCGTCTGCGCCTCCACGCCCTGCGCCGCGTCGACGACGAGGAGCGCGCCTTCGCACGCGGCGAGGCTCCGGCTCACCTCGTAGGCGAAGTCCACGTGGCCGGGCGTGTCCATCAGGTTGAGCTCGTGCCCCTTCCACTGGAGCCGCACCGTCTGCGCCTTGATCGTGATTCCCCGCTCCCGCTCAATCTCCATGTTATCAAGCACTTGCGCGCTCATCTCGCGCTCGGTCAGCCCGCCCGTCGCCTGGATCAGCCGGTCGGCCAGCGTCGACTTGCCGTGGTCGATGTGCGCGATGATGCTGAAATTGCGGATCTTGGAAATGTCGGTCACGCCGCGCCGCTAGCAGGAACAATGTTCACTTGCGAGAGAGGGCGGGCTGGCGGATAGTGGAGAGGGTCTAACGGGGGTAAGATCATGAAGCGTATCAGTCTGTTGCTTGCGGCGACGGTGTTGGTCGGGGCGGCTCCGCCCAAGGCTCCTCCGCCGGTCGCCAATTACTGGATGGACGTCGCCACAGCGAGCGGAATGGGCGCGGGGATGATGGGCGGAAGGCCCAACATGGCGCAGGTCATGAGCATGATGAACGGCGGCGGCGGCGGCGCGCAGCATATGCTCAACCTCTACCTCGCATCGCGCGACAAGGCCCCTTCGCCGCAGGCGCAGCACCTGATCCCGCCGGGCATGCAGATGGGCGCGAGCCTGCCGCTGATCGCTCCGCAGGCGGTCAAGCCGGAGCGCACGGACTATGCCATGCCGGAGCATTTCCAGCGGCCGAAGGGACGGATGATCATCTACTGGGGCTGCGGCGAGCATGCGGGCGCCGGCCAGCCGACGATCGTCGATTTTTCGAAGCTCGCTGCCGGGCAGATGCCGCCGGGCGTCAGCGCGATGATGAGCGCCGTCCGAGCCGCCCAGCCGCCGCGCCGGGGTAAATCGGCGGGTTTTGGCGAATGGCCCAACGACCGGGATTCGCGGCCGGTCCCCGCGGCCGCGTCGCTGATCGGAGCGCACAAGGTCGAGGGCAATTATTCGCCGCCGATCAGCTTCAGCCTCGGCCAGGGCCAGGACTTCATGCCCGGGCTCGGGCTTCGCGAAGCGGGGGTGCTGCCTTCAGGAGCGAACCGGCTGACCTGGACCCCTGCGGCGCAGGCCACCGGATATGCGCTGTCGATGTTCGGTTCCTCGGGCGGCGGCGACGTCGTCATCTGGTCCTCGGCCAACAAGCCGAGCGCCTTCCCCAACATGGACTATCTCTCGCCCGCGCAGGTGAAGCCGCTCGTGGCCAGCGGAGCGGTGCTGGCGCCAACGACCAACCAGTGCACGATCCCGGCGGAGGTGGTGAAGGCCTCGCCCACGGGCATGGTAATGATGATCGGCTACGGCCCCGAAGCCTGGTTCCAGGACAAGCCCAAGGCGCCGACCTGGACCGTTCGCGCGCGCTACAAGACGACGGCCTCGGTGATGCTTGGAATGGGCGACATGATGGGCAGCGCCGACGACGACCAGCCGCAGGCCCAGCAGCAGGAGCAGCCGAAAAAGAAGAAGCGCGGCTTCGGACTAGGCGATATCCTGCAGGCCGTTCCGCACTAGGATCGCCTAAGGCCGGATCAGGACCTTGAGCGCTTCGCGGTCGTTCATCGCGCGGTAGCCGTCGGGGACTCCGTCGAGGTCGACCGTGCGGTCGAAGACCCGCCCAGGTTCGATCCGGCCCTCCATCACGTCGGGCAGAAGCTCGTCGATGTAGGCGCGCGTCGGTGCCGGTCCGCCGCCGACGGTAATATTGTCGTAGAACATCTGCTGCGCCGTCTTGATCGCCTCATAATGGGGAACCCCGACGCGACCGACCGCGCCGCCGGGGCGGACGATCCCCATCGCCGTATCCATTGCCTGCTCGGTGCCGACGCACTCGAGCACCGACTGGACGCCATAGCCGCCGGTCAGGTCGCGCACGCGCGCAATCCCCTCCTCGCCGCGCTCACTGACGACGTCGGTGGCGCCGAATTCCTTCGCCAGCGCGAGCCGATCCGGATGGCGGCCCATGATGACGATCTGCTCGGCTTCGAGGCGCTTTGCAGCAAGGACTCCGCAAATACCGACCGCTCCGTCCCCGACGACCGCGACCGTGCCTCCGGGCCGCACCCGAGCGACGACAGCCGCGTGGTGCCCGGTGCCCATGACGTCCGATAGCGTCAGGAGCGACGGCATCAGCGCATCGTCCTCCGCGACATCGATCGCGTAAAGCGTGCCGTCCGCGAGCGGAATCCGCAGAGCCTCGGCCTGGGCGCCATCGAGCTCGCCGTTGCCGAAGAAATTGCGGTGGATGCAGGCCGCCGGGAGGCCTTCTTCGCAGAACAGGCAGGTGCCGTCGGAATCGACGAAGGGCATGATCACAACCTGGCCGCGCCGTATCGTTCGGACGTCGCTTCCCACGTCTTCGACGACGCCGATCGCTTCATGGCCCATGCGTTGGCCTTCGACATTGGGACCGCCGTTGTAGGGCCATAGGTCGCTTCCGCAGATGCAGGCGCGGGTAACCCGGATGATCGCATCGGTCGGCTCAAGGATGGCGGCGTCCGGGACGTTGTCGATCCGAACGTCGTGCGCCCTGGGCATGATGGTTGCGCGCATCGATCCTATTCCTTCAGATATTCCTCGTCGGAGACATGCTCCATCCAGGTGACCGGCGAACCGTTCAGCGACTCCTGGATCGCAATATGGGTCATGGAGCTGGCGTCGGTGGCGCCGTGCCAATGCCTGTGATTCGGCGGGCACCAGACGACATCGCCTTCCCGGATTTCGACGCGCTTCTCGCCCTCGCATCGAGTCCAGCCGATCCCGGAAGTCACGATGAGGGTCTGCCCGAGCGGGTGCGTGTGCCAGGCGGAGCGGGCGCCCGGCTGGAAGGTCACGCTGGCACAGCCGACGCGCGACGGCTCGGGCGGATTGCTCAGCGGCTCGATGGTGACCTCGCCGGTAAACCATTCGGCCGGGCCACGCTGAATCGGCCGCGTTCCAGAGCGCTTCAGTTCCATTTGCCTCGTCCTCGCCAGACCAGCTTGCCAGCGCACCTCCAGGCGAAGAGTTCCTTACAGTCGGAAATTCGATCGCCGGAAGTCGTCCTAGCGAACCGTGATCGTGCCCTTCATCCCGAAGGCTGCATGCAGCGTGTGACTGCACCTGAGCGGATACTGCCCCGCGGCCGGAGTGAGCGCGACATCGACGGCCGAATGCTTGGGTACCTCGACCGTGCCGTCATGCACGAGACCCTGCGACGCAGGAGCGATTTTCGCTGCCGCGAAAAATTGCGGGGCGGAAAAGCTGTGGCCGCCGCCGGCTGCGTTCACCAGGTGAAGAATGGTCGGCACTCCCGCCTTCAGCTCGATGCCGTTCGGCTCGAAGCGGAAGTTTTCCATGGTGACCGTGACGGCGGCGGGCTGCGGCGGCTGGGCGGCAGCGGGGGCCACGGAAACAGCGGCAATTACCAGTGCGAGGATGCTCTTCATGTCCACTCCCTTTCAGTCGTGGCGATCAGCCCTTCGCCGGAGGAGCGGTAGCTAGCACGGGCTTTCTCCGCCGGGAATTGCGGAAAGTTCGGAGCCGCCGCCGGTCGAAAAGCGGCGCCAAGGAAAAGACCAGCCGTTGCCAGTCCCGCTTGGTCGGCTAAGGTCGATGGCGAATTCCCGGGGGAGTGCAATCGCATGTTGAAATTGAAGAGTCTCGCGTTCCTGCTCGCCACGTCGGCGCTGGCGGTGTCCGCCTCTGCTCAGGTCACGACCGCGCCGTCTGCTGCGGCTCCCGTCGCGCCGACTGTCCAGCAGCCGGCTCCACTGTCGGAACTGGTCGCCGACGTTTCCATCCCGCACACCCAGTTCAAGCTGGCGAACGGGCTGACGGTGATTGTGCATGAGGATCACAAGGCACCCGTCGTCGCGGTCAGCACCTGGTACAATGTCGGATCGAAGGACGAGCCGGCCGGAAAGACCGGCTTCGCGCATCTGTTCGAACATCTGATGTTCAACGGGTCCGACAATCTGCCGGGGGATTACTTCACCTACCTGCAGCAGATCGGCGCCACCGATTACAACGGCACCACCTGGTTCGACCGCACCAATTATTTCGAGACGGTCCCGAAGTCGGCGCTGGAAAAGGCGCTGTTCATGGAAAGCGACCGGATGGGCTATCTGCTCGGCGTGATGGACCAGCAGAAGCTGGATAACCAGCGCGGCGTCGTCCAGAACGAGAAGAGGCAGGGCGACAACCAGCCGGGCGGGCTGGTCGAATATGAAGTGCTTGGAAGCCTGTTCCCCGCCGGCCACCCGTACCAGCATTCCACAATCGGCTCGATGGCCGACCTCGACGCGGCGAGCCTCGCCACGGTCAAGGAATGGTTCATGGACAAATATGGGCCGAACAATGCGACCCTGGTCCTTGCCGGCGACATCACCGCCGCCGAAGCGAGGCCGCTGGTCGAGAAATATTTCGGTGCGATCAAGGCCGGGCCGGTCAACGTTCCGGCAGCCGCCGACGTGCCGACCATGCCCGCGCCCAAGACCGTGGTGATGAAGGACCATGTGGCGACGACCCAGGTCCAGCGCCACTGGGCCGTTCCGGGGATGCTGTCTCCGCAGCTGGCCGCGCTCGACGTCGGCGCATCCATTCTGGGTGGCCTGGCGAGCTCCAGGCTCGACAGGATCCTGGTGCGCGACGAGAAGCTCGCCGTTTCCGTCAGCGCCGGATACCAGCCGTTCCAGAGGATCGGCCTGTTCGAGGTCGATGCGACTGCGAAGCCGGGAGTCGATCCCGACGTAGTCGCCAAGAGGCTCGACGAGATCATCGCCGACTTCGTCGCCAACGGACCGACCCAGGATGAGGTGACCCGCGCCACGACCCGCGAAGTGGCCGGCGAAATCCGCGGGCTGGAGCAGGTCGGCGGCTTCGGCGGAAAGGCCGTAGCCCTTGCCCAAGGGCAGGTGTTCGCCGGCGATTCCGATTATTACAAGAAGACTCTCGCCGAATATGCGGCGCTTACGCCCGCCGACGTGAAGGCGGCGATGCAGCAGTGGCTGAGCCGTCCGGTGCTCAAGATCCGGCTCGAGCCGGGCGAGCGGCCGCCGTATCAGGAATCGGCGTTCACCCCGAAGAAGGCGAAGAGCGCCGATATCGCGACGCCCATCGTCAAGCGTCCGATCCCGCCCGTCGGCGAGCCGGCCCCGCTCGATTTCCCGGACGTGACTCACGTCACCCTGTCGAACGGGATCAAGGTTGCTTACGCGCAGCGCACGGCGGTTCCGGTCACCCAGATCGGACTGGTGTTCGACGCCGGCTTCGCGGCCGACCAGCCGGGCGACCGAGGCCTGCAGAACTTCACCATGGCCATGCTCGACGAGGGCGCCGCGGGGATGAACTCGCAGCAGATCGCCGAGGAGAAGGAGCGGCTGGGCGCGGTCATCGACACCGGCGGCGACGCGGACCGGAGCGACGTGACCCTGTCGGCGCTGTCGGCCAACCTCGCCCCGTCGCTCGACCTGCTCGCCGACATCGTCGAGCGGCCGACGTTCGATCCGACCGACGTCGAGCGGGTGCGGACCCAGGTGCTGACCGGCATCGCCCAGGCGCAGAAGGACCCGCAGAGCATCGCCGCGCGCATGCTTCCGGTCCTGCTTTACGGCGAATCGCATCCTTATGGGACGACCGGCCTTGGCGACCCGGCCGCGGTGAAGCGCTTCACCCGGCCCTCTCGGGAGAGCTTCCGCCAGCATTGGTTGCGCCCCGACAATCTTGAGATTTTCGTCGTGTCGGACCTGCCGCTCGCCCAGGTACAGCAGCAACTGGAGCAGAAGTTCGGGACGTGGGCGGCGCCGACCGCGCCCAAGGGCGTAAAGAACTTCGGCGACGTGCCGGCGCGGCCCAAGGCGGAGAAGATCGTCCTCATCGATCGGCCCGGATCGCCCCAGTCCTTCATCATGGCCGGCCAGGTGACCCCGATCGATCCGCGCGGCGACGTGACCGGCGTCGGGCCCGCCAACGACATCCTCGGCGGGACCTTCCTGTCGCGGCTCAACATGGACATCCGCGAGAACAAGGGCTGGTCCTACGGCGTTCGCGGCACCGTGCAGCTCAATGCCAAGGTCGTTCCCTACCTGGTGATCGCGCCCGTGCAGTCCGACCGGACCGGCGATTCGATCGCTGCGTTGCGCCATGACATCCGCGACTTCCTGAGCACCAAGGGGGTCACCGACGAGGAGCTGGAGCGGACCATCGCCAACCGGATCAAGGCGCTTCCGGGCCAGTTCGAGACGTCGGATGCGGTGCTCTCGGCGATGGAAACGAACGCGCTGCTCGGCCGGCCGGACAATTATTACGAGCTGCTGGCCGACAAGTACCGGGCGCAGACCAAGGCGACTCTCGATACGGCGCTCCGCCAGGCGGTGAACCCGGCGAGCTTCGTCTGGGTCGTTGTCGGTGATGCCAAATCGGTCAAGCCGCAGCTGGCGAAGCTCGGCCTGCCGGTCGAGGAAGTCCCGGCGCGCTAGGCCTCGGCGCGGGATCAGTCGCCCGGGCGAACGTTCCCGCCGCCGTGGATCGCGACGGTGACCTGCGGGTCGCCGGCATAACGGACTTCGCCGCCGCCGTTGACGGCCGCCGCCAGGGCCGACGCCCGCCCGGCGAGAATCTTGCCGCCGCCGTTGATGGCCGCGTTGAAGTTGGTCGCTGCGATCGCGCGGGCGTCGATTCGTCCGCCTCCGTCGATTGCCGCCGACAGCTGGGACTGGGGACCGAAGCCCGGCGCCGCCGTAATCGCTCCGCCGCCGCGGATGGCGAGGTCGGGAGCGTTCGGGCTGACGATCTCGATCCGGAGGTCGTAGCGCTGCGGGCAGCGCTCGTTGCAGGCGTCGATCTTCAGCTGGCCGTAGCGGGTGACGTGAAAGCCGGTGAATTGCGTGCTTCCGTTGAGGATCGTGACTCGCTGGGCGGGACCGGGACGGACGATCACGTCGCCGCCGCCGCGAAGCTCGATCGAGCGGAACGCAGGAACGGACACGGTCTCCGCGGCGATCGCGGGAACGGCTGCGGCAGCCATCGGCAGGAGGAAGAGCAAGGCGCGCATGTCGGGGACCTTTCTACAATGACGCTACATTTGTAGCGCTAAATTTGTAGCGTGTCCAGCGGGCGTCGGCGCTAAAGTGTCACTCGGGTGAAATGGCCCATCTTGCGGCCCGGGCGAGGCTCGCCCTTTCCGTAATTGTGGACATGGGTGTCCGGCTCGGCGACGAGCCGCCGCCACTCGTCGATCTCTTCGCCAAGCAGATTTTCCATCATCGCCGACCTTCCGACCCTGGCGGTCGAGCCGAGCGGGAGGCCGCAGATGGCGCGGATGTGCTGTTCGAACTGCGAGGTCACGGCGCCCTCGATCGTCCAGTGGCCGCTGTTGTGCACGCGCGGCGCGATTTCGTTGACGATCGGGCCGTCGGCGGTCGCGAAGAACTCGACGGTGAGCACTCCGATATGGCCGAGCGCTCCGGCGATCCCGGTCGCGACCCGAACCGCTTCGTCGCGGTGACGAAGCACCGTTTCGGGCGCCGGGACCGTCGAGCGGCGAAGGATTCCGTGGTCGTGATCGTTGAGCGGCGGGTCCCAGCTGGCGATGGAACCATCGGCGCCGCGGGCGAGGACGATCGAAAATTCGCAGTCGAAGGCGATTCCCGCTTCGGCGACCGCAGGTGCCCGGCCGATCGAATCCCAGGCGGCGAGCGCCGTTCCGAACGAATGGGCCCAGGCCTGCCCCTTGCCATCGTAACCGAGGCGCCGGGTCTTCAGGACGAGCGGAGTGCCGAGCCGGCGTTCCGCCTCGATCGCGTCCGCCTCGCTGTCCACGCGCATCCATCGGCTGACCCGAGCGCCGGTGGATTCGATGAACTCCTTCTCGACGCCGCGCTCCTGTCCGACCTCCAGTGAGGCGATTCCCGGGCGAAGCTTCGAAGCGATCGTCCGGAGAGCGGCGGCCGGCGCATTCTCGAACTCGTAGGTGGCGACGGCGACGCTGTCGGCGAAGTGCTTCAGCGCGTCGATGTCGTCATACGCGGCGCGGGTGAATTTCGCGGCGACGGCGGCAGCGCAGGGCGACTCCCCCGGCTCGAAGACATGGCAGGTGTAGCCGAGCTGGGCAGCGGCAACCGCCAGCATCTTGCCGAGCTGGCCGCCGCCGATGATCCCGATGGTGGCACCCGGTTCGATGGTCATTCGGGCGTTTCGGCCACCGACGCCGTCTGGTCGGAACGATGTTTTTCCAGCCGCTCGGCAAGCGCGGAATCCCCGGTGGCGAGGATCTCCGCCGCGAACAGGGCCGCGTTGATTGCGCCCGCCTTGCCGATGGCGAGGGTCCCGACCGGCACTCCGGCGGGCATCTGGACGATCGACAGCAGGCTATCCATGCCCTTGAGCGACTGCGTCTCGACCGGAACCCCGAGCACCGGAAGAGTCGTCATCGAGGCCGCCATTCCGGGGAGATGAGCGGCGCCGCCCGCGCCCGCGATCACGACCTTCAGACCGCGCTCGCGGGCGGAGTGGGCGTAATCGTAAAGCCGTTTGGGCGTGCGATGGGCGGAAACGATCTTCGTCTCGTGAGCGACTCCGAGGGAGTCGAGCATGTCGGCGGCGTGCCGCATCGTCTCCCAGTCGGACTTGCTGCCCATGATGATTCCAACCTGGGGGCCAGCCACTCTATTCCGATCCTCTCGCCTCGCCGATGCCGCCGTTTAGGAAGCGATTCGACTGTTCGCAATCAGGACAGCCGAATCGAGCAGATTTATCGCGCCTTCGATTCCCGCTATTTCCATCGCCGTGGACGAGTTGGAACCGGCTGGCGATCCCTTTGCGGAAATCGAACGGCTGCGCGAGAAGATCGCGGGGCTGGAAGAGCGAGTCCGGCTGCTCGACGCGCTTGCCCACCAGGATCCGATGCTCCCCGTTCCCAACCGCCGCGGCTTCATGCGCGAGCTTGAGGCGCTGATCGGCCGAGTGAGCCGCTATGGCGAAAGCGCCGCGATGCTGTTCGTCGACATCGACGGGCTCAAGCGGATCAACGACAGTTTCGGCCACAAGGCCGGCGACGAAGCGCTGGTCCAGGTCGCCTGCGTCCTGACCAACGGAGTGCGCAAGAGCGACTGCGTGGCCCGGCTCGGCGGCGACGAGTTCGGCATCCTGCTCGCCCATGCAACCGAGGAAAGCGCCCGCGAGACGGCGGAACGGCTCGCGCTCCTCATCGAGGAACATGAGAGCCATTGCGACGGCAACCGGCTCCCGCTCGGAGTCGCGATCGGAGTGACCGTGATCGGCGCCAATGACAGCGCCGAGTCGGTCATCAGCCGCGCGGATCGAGCGATGTACCGGGAAAAATCCGCGGCCTAGCGGTCGCCGAGATAATAGGTTTCGCGAACCGTCAGGTCGTCGTTCAGCTCATAGACCTGCGGCTGCCCGGTCGGAATTTCGACTCCGACGATCTCGTCGTCGCCGATATTCGACAACAGCTTGACCAGCGCACGGATCGAATTTCCGTGAGCGGTGATCAGCACGCGCTCGCCCGAGCGGAGGGCGGGTGCAATCGCCTCATCCCAATAGGGAAGCACGCGTTCGATCGTGTCCTTCAGGCTTTCCGTCGCGGGGACATCGACGCCCGCATAGCGGCGGTCGCCGGCGACACTGTACGGGCTGTCCGTTTCCAGCAGCGGCGGCGGCACGTCGAATGATCGACGCCAGATCTTGACCTGCTCGTCGCCGACCTTGTCGCGCATCTCCTGTTTGTTGAGCCCGGTCAGGCCGCCGTAATGGCGCTCGTTGAGACGCCAGTCCTTGCGGACCGGAAGCCACAGGCGGTCCATCGCCTCGAGCGCCAGGTCCAGCGTCTTGATCGCCCGGGTGAGGAGGCTGGTGAAGCAGATGTCGAAATCGAAGCCGCGGGCCTTCATCAATTCGCCGGCGGCAACCGCTTCGGCGATTCCCTTTTCAGAAAGGCCGACGTCCCACCAACCGGTAAAGCGGTTCTCGAGATTCCACTGCGACTGGCCGTGACGGAGCAGGACCAGCCTAGGCATCGACCTTCTCGGCCTTCGCTGCGCCGGTCTTCGCCTTGGCAAGCTCCGGAAGGATGGCGTGAAGCGAATCGAGGCACGCGCGGGCGAGGTGCTTCGAGCGCTCCGGCGACCAACCATAGGCGGGATCGGGAAGGTCGAAATTGTCCTTGAACGGCATTTCGAGAGTCATCGAAACGCAGCCGTAGCGCTCGGCGAGCTGGGTCGTCGACATCGACATGTTCGCCTCGCCCGGCTTCGGAATTTCATAGCCCTGGCGAGTCTGGAAGTCGGGCGACGTGCGCTCCAGCGTTGCGCTGAACAGCTCGAACAGGCGCTGCTGGCGCTCGCTGAACGACGGGATGCCCTCGAACCCGGCGAGGAAGTTGGCGGGGATTGCCTCGTCGCCGTGGACATCCATCGCGAAATCGACGCCGGTCTTGTCCATGGCGTTGCGGACGCACAGCACTTCCGGGCTCTTCTCGGCGCTCGGGGCATGCCATTCGCGATTGAGGTTCACGCCGACCGCGTTGGTGCGCAGGTGCCCGCGGCGCGAGCCGTCGGGGTTCATGTTCGGAACGACTCGGAAGGTGCACTTGTCGCGAAGCACGCGCGTGATCGGATCGTCGAGATCCGTCAGCTTTTCCAGCGCGCCTTCCATCCACCATTCCGCCATCGACTCGCCCGGGTGCTGGCGGGCGTAGAGCCAGACGTTGAGCGGGCCTTCGCCCATGGTCAGGCAATCAATGTCCTGGCCGTCGAGCGACTTGCCGAGCGAGGAATAAGAGACGCCCGGAAGCGCTGCGACGGAAGTCACAAGGTCGTGATGCCGCTCCATCGAATAAGGCGCGAAATAGGCGATCCAGACCACGTCTTCAGTGGGCGTGACGCGAATGGTGAGGGTTCCGTCGGCGTAGCTGGTGCCGTCGATCCGCAGCCAGTCGTCGCGATCGGCCGACATGCAGGCGCGATAGTCCGGCCAGCCCTTGGGATAGGCCGAGCCCGCGCAATTTGTGATCCGAAGCGTGATCTCCCGGCCCTTGCCGCCGGCCACTCGGAAATAGAACCACTGGTAGAAATCGGACATGTGATCCTTGACGATCTCCAGGTCGGCGCTGTCGCCGTCCTGCTTCACGACACGGATGTTGCCGGCGTCGAACGCGCTCGAGATGGTGAGGGTCATCGGGGTCCTGGGACAAAGGTTGGAATTGGCGCCGCTGATAGTGCGAGGGCGTCCAACAGGCAAACCGGGCGCGGGTGCGCGCCACGGACGGCGGATCAGGCGATCGGGTCCTGCTGCCGGCGCTTCCGAAGCCGGCTGACGACGAAGGCGAACGCCCCGATGATGGCGAGGGCGATCAGGTCCAGCAGGAAAGACCCGCTGATCAACCAGTAGAACATCGCTGCGACAATGGCCGAGCAGGGGATGGTGATGACCCAGGCGATGGCGACGTTCCCGGCGATCCCCCAACGCACGGCCGATGCGCGGCGGGCAGCGCCTGCACCGATCACGCAGCCGGTCATCGTGTGCGTCGTCGATACCGGAATCCCGAGATAGGAGGCGGAGAAGAGAACCACCGAACCGCCCATCGAAGCCGAAAAGCCCTGGTGCTGGTTCAGCTTGGTGATCCGGGTCCCCATCGTCTCGATGATCCGCCAGCCGCCGGTCAACGTTCCGAGGCCCATTGCGAGATAGCAGCTGAGCGCGACCCAGTTCGGCACGTGGAAGTGCCCGTTCAGATGCCCCGTCGAGTAAAGGAGGACGGTGATCAGGCCCATCGTCTTCTGCGCATCGTTGAGGCCGTGGCTGAGCGACAATGTTCCGGAAGAGACGAGGTGCAGGCCCCGGAATGTCCGCTCGGCGCCCCGGGCGCTGGCATGGATGCCGAGCCAGCTCGTCAGAAGCATGATGAACATCGCCAGCAAGAGACCGAGGGTCGGCGACGCGACGATCGCGATCAGTGTCTTGTTGAGGCCAATCCACTGGATGCTCGGAAGGCCGGCATGCGCCACCCCGGCGCCGACGATCCCGCCGACGAGCGCATGGCTCGAGGAAGAGGGGATGCCTTTCACCCAGGTGACCACGTTCCAGAACATCGCGCCGATGAGCGCGCCGAACACGACCGCGGGCGTGATGACGTCCTTGTCGACGAGTCCCTTGCCGATCGTGTCGGCGACATTGTGCAGCTCGGGCCATTTCAGCGCGAGGAAGTAGGCGGCGAAGTTGAAGAAGGCGGCGAATCCGACCGCGATGACCGGCGGAAGGACGCGTGTCGCCACCACGGTCGCGATCGAGTTCGCGGCGTCGTGGAGTCCGTTGAGGAAATCGAACATCAACGCGACGGCAATCAGCCCGACGAGCAGCGGAAGAGCGAGTTCGTACACTTGGCCCGCTCAGGTGTGGTCGATGACGATGCCGTCGATCTCGTTCGCGACATCTTCGAAAGCGTCGGTGATCCGCTCGAGATGCTTGTAGATTTCGCGGGCGATGATGAACTGCATCGGCTGATCGTGATGCTGCTGGAACGCGCGCTTGAGGCCGATCGCATGCACGTCGTCGGCGTCGCCCTCCAGTCGGACGATCTTTTCGGTGATCACGTGGATGCGGGCGCCGCTCCGGCTGATGTTGCGAAGCAAAGGAATCGCCTGCGCCGTGAGATCGGCGGCCTCCGTGATCATCTTCGCCATCTGCTTCATCTCGGGCTCGAACGTCGTCAGCTCGTACAACGTGATTGCCCGGGCCGTGGACTCCATCTCGTCGATCGTGTCGTCCATCGCTCCAATGAGGGAAGTGATGGCGCCGCGGTCGAACGGGGTCAGGAACGTCTGGCGAACCGAGCGAAGGACCTGGCGGATGATGTCGTCGGCTTCATGTTCGCGGCGGTCGATCTCGCGGATCCGGTCATCCGCGGGCTGCTGGCCGTCGACCAGTTCCTCGAGAGCTTTTGCGGCGGCAACCAAGGTCGCCACGTGCGCCTCGAACATCCCGAAGAAATCGCCCGTCCGGGGGAGCAGGCGCTGAAACCAATTGAACATGAAAGGCCCCTGTCGTGCGTCCCGCGCTTAATCGACGGTGACAGCAGCCGCAACACGGCTCGTCGGCAAAGCGCCTGGGGAGGTTCGGCTGGCAATCGGCCGCCCCCTTCGCTAGCGCGCTGAACCCATGGCGAAACTTCCAGTCCTGGTCACCGGCGGCGCCGGCTATATCGGCAGCCACGCAGTTCTCGCGTTGAAGGATGGCGGCTGGCCGGTCGCGGTCATCGACAATCTTTCCAACGGGACTCGCGAGGTCGTCCCCGACGGCGTGCCCTTCTACGAAGGCAATATCGCCGACCGCGAGCTGGTCGAGCGAATCTTCGCCGAGCAGCGAATCGGCGCGATCATGCATTTCGCGGGATCGATCGTCGTTCCGGAAAGCGTCCAGAAGCCGCTGCTTTACTATGGCAACAACACGATCGCGACCCATGCGCTGGTCTCGGCGGCGGTCGAGGCCGGGGTCGGGCATATCCTGTTTTCATCGACGGCCGCGGTTTACGGAGCGCCCGAGCGGGTGCCGATCGCCGAAGAGGACCCCAAGGAGCCGATCAACCCCTACGGCGCCTCCAAGCTGATGACCGAGCGGATGCTTTCAGACAGCGCGGCGGCCCATTCGCTGAATTACGGAGCGCTTCGCTATTTCAATGTGGCCGGAGCGGATCCGCAGCTGCGGGCGGGGCAGATCGGCAAGGGTTCGACCCACCTGATCAAGATCGCCGTCGAAGCGGCCATCGGCAAGCGCGACCATATCGACGTCTTCGGAAGCGATTATCCGACTCCGGACGGAACCTGCATCCGCGATTACGTCCATGTGAGCGACCTTGCCGATGCCCATGTGCTCGCGCTCCAACGGTTGATCGAGCAGCCGGAAACGAATCTCGTGCTGAACTGCGGCTACGGCAACGGGCTCTCGGTCCTTGAGGTGCTCGATTCGGTCGACAGGGTGGCGAGCGAACCTGTTCGGCGCGAGATGAAGCCGCGCCGGGCCGGCGATCCGCCGGCGCTGGTAGCGTCCAACCGCCGGCTGGTCGAAACGCTCGACTGGACCCCGCGGTTTGCGGACATCGACGTGATCGTCACCCACGCGCTCGAATGGGAGCGCAAGCTGCAAGGGCTCCGATCCCAGTGAAATCATGGACGTTCGTACTTGCGCCGCTGGCGCTGCTCGCCGCAGCGGCCGCGCCCGCGCCCCAGGTCGATCCCGGCGCCGCCCAGCGGGTTCGGGCCGACGTCGAGTTCCTCGCAAGCGACCTTCTGGAGGGCCGCGACACCGGATCGCGGGGCTATGACATCGGCGCGTCCTACGTCGCCTCGCGCTTCCGAGCGATCGGCCTCTCTCCGGGCGGGAAGGACGGCGGCTGGTACGAAGAGGTGCCCTTCCGGCGCGCGGAGCACGCGGGCACCCCGGCGGCGGCGGTCGTCGTCGGCGGCGTCACCAGGGCTCTCCGCTCGGGCAGCGATTTCGCCGCTCGGCCGAGCCTGACGCAGCAGCAGCGCTCGATCGAGGCACCGCTCGTCTTCGCCGGCCACGGGATCAGCGACAAGCGCCTGGGGACGGACGATTACGCCGGGCTCGACGTTCGCGGGAAGATCGTCGTCGTCCTCGACGGCACTCCGCCGGGCCTTCCGACGGAAGTCTCGGCCCATCTCAACTCCTACAAGCAGGTGATCGCCGCCCAGAAGGGCGCGGCCGGCCTCATCCAGGTCTCCGGCACCGGCTCGCGTCCCAATTACAGCCTGATCGCTTATTACGACCGCCCGGTCGTCGACTGGGTCGATCCGACGGGGAAGACGAAGAGCCAGTCGACCGACATCCCGCTGGTCGCGACCATCTCCAAGGACGTCGCGGGGCAGCTGTTCAGGGCGGCGGGGAAGGACCCGGGCCGGATCTTCGCCGCCTCCCAGGCTCCGGGCACGCTCGCAGGCTTCGATATCCCGGCGCGATTCCGCCTTGCCGACACGATGGCGTGGAAAGACTTCACGAGCCCGGAGGTGATCGGCCTTCTGCCCGGATCGGACCCGGCGCTGAAGGATCAGTATGTCGTCCTGATGGGGCACCTCGACCACCTCGGCGTCAAGGCCGACGCCAAGCCCGGGCAGGATTCGATCTGCAATGGCGCGCTCGACAATGCGGCGGGGGTCGCGACGATGCTGGAGGCGGCGCGCGAGTTCGTCGCGTCGGGCAAGCCGCCCCGGCGCTCGGTGCTGTTCATCGCCAATACGGGCGAGGAGAAGGGGCTGCGCGGAGCCGACTATTTCGCCGCTCACCCGACCGTTCCGGAAGACCGGATCGTCAGCGTCGTCGATCTCGACATGCCTTTGCTGCTCTATCCGTTCACCGACGTCATCGCGTTCGGCGGGGATCATTCGACGGTGGCCCGGACCATCGCCGATGCGGCCGGCTCGATGGGCGTGAAGGTCTCGCCGGACCCGATGCCGGAGGAGGCGATCTTCGTCCGGTCGGACCATTACCGCTTCGTCACCCGCGGAATTCCGGGGATCCTGCTGATGACGGGCTTCGCCAACGGCGGCGCCCCGATCTGGAAGGATTTCCTGGCGAACACCTATCACAAGGTGAACGACGATCTGTCGCAGCCGATCCTGTGGGACCAGGGTGCGCGTTATGCCGAGCTCAACTACCGGATTTCGCGAGCGCTCGCCGACGCCGATCAGCGGCCGATGTGGTACAAGGGTGATTATTTCGGCGACACCTTCGCCCCCGGCCAGCCACGGGCGGAACGCCAGCCCCAGCCGTAGCTTGCCTCCCCGGCACCGCCGACGCAGACTGCTGGCATGATTTGGCGGCTTCCAACGCTGGCTGGCGCGTTGCTTCTGACCACCGCAGCATTCGCCCAGGTTCCCCCCCGGGTGACGGACATGGCTGGCGCTCCCGCGGTCACGCCGCTCGGCTGGAAGCACAAATGGCTGGCCGAGCCCAACACCAGCTGGGATTACGTCGCTCGCGAGGGCCGCCCGCTTGTCATGAACCTGCCGGGCGCTCCGGCCGAATATGCAAACGGCCTCGACATCTATCTCTGGCGGCTCTTTTACGACGAAGGCTACGCCCTCGGCGAGCTCGTCTGGCGAGACGACCGCGCGCAAAGACAGTCCATTCGGGAGGACATCGGGCAAATCCGATCGCAAGTCGCCGAAGTCCGTGCCCAGCCGGCCAAGTTCGGCGGCTTCGATCCGGACAGGATCGTGATCGCCGCCTCGGGAGCGGACGCGTTCCCGGCTGCTCTCCTTGCGTTCGATAGCGGCCCGCGCGGGTCTTCCCCGGTCTGCGCGGCGGTTTTCATCGAGCCGATGAATCTCGATCCAGGCTCGCCCGAGACGGTGGTCGCCACGCGGAAATTTTCCGAGGATTCCAATCCGGCCGAGCTTGCCCCCGCACGCTTTGCAGGCAACGCGCCACCGACACTCTTGATGACCGAAATCTTCGATCGCACCGGAGCGCAGCGCGCGGACGCGCTTGCCGGCGCCATTCGCGCCAGCGGCGGGATCGCTGTTCGAGAGACCTACTCGCGCTTCGTTGCAAGCGACCCAAGAACCTATCTTGGCTATTCGGCAGATCCGTCGACGAAGGTGATCCGCGATTTCCTGAAAACCTATTGCCCGGCAAAGGCTCCCAAGACGCCGCAGCCTTGACTTGCGGCGGCTGGCCCCATAGGGGAGCCGCCGGTTCACGAACCTCCCAAAACCTAGCCAAGAGAACGAGCAAGGCGCCCGGCCATGAAGATTCGCAACAGCCTCAAGTCACTGAAGTCGCGCCATCGCGACTGCCGGGTCATCCGCCGCCGTGGCCGCGTGTACGTCATCAACAAGACGAACCGTCGATTCAAGGCTCGGCAGGGCTAAGCCCGCGTCCGGTTGCGGAGGAAGCTCCGCGCTCCCACATCCTGTGTCGCGGCTCGGTTCGCCGCCAATTTCGCTCGTCCCGCCTTCACCGCGGGTTCACTTGGCTTCGGCTACAAGGCGGGCATAGGGAGTATTGTGGGATGAAGAAGCGTTTGGAAGTGGCACTTGCGGTGGTCGCCGGGTTCGGCGTCGCATCGATGGCGCTCGCCCAGGCGCCGCAGCAGTCGCCGGCGCAGAATGCGGCGACTCCGAAGGGCTGGAGCTACACGATCAAGGACGGCAAGCGAGTCCCGAAGGGCGACCGCGTGGTCAATGCCGACGGCAGCTGGCGCGAAGAAATCCGCCAGGGCAAGTGCGTCACCGTCAAGGAAAAGTCGGCGGCCGGGGAATATAAGGAAACCCGCCGCTGCGACGACTAGCCGGCAGCCTTGCCGGCGGGCGCTGACGGTTTCGAACTTTCCGGCATCACGCATTTTGGAAGCCCAAGGCCGGTCACGTCCTTGCAGTCGCGAACCTGCGCGCTTCCGTCCGGCCCGGTGAAGATCGCCCAGTCGCGGCCGTCGGCGCAGCTCGCCATCCACATGTCCAGATTCTTGTAGGCGCCGACGAAGCCCGACTTGGCGATGCGCTGACAGTTGTAGCCGGAATCGTAGATCGCGCGCTTGAGCGCGATCGCCCGGTTGAGATCGTTGAGCTTGAACAGCTGATCCTGTTCCTGGCTCCGCACCTTGATCGATTGCACCGGCTGCGCCTGCTGTCGCTGGCCGTTGTCGCAGCCACCGACGAGCATGGCCGCCATCGTGATTGCAATCATCGCACGCATCGCGATCCTCCTTTGTCGCTCGCCAACGCCTCAGTCGCCGTAGGCGATCCGAACCTTTGCCGCAGCCGCTTTCGCGCGTTCGACCGCCGACTCGACGCTCGATGAGCGAGCCAGCGCGACGCCCATTCTGCGGCGTTCGAGCGTTTTGGGCTTGGCGAAGATGCGGACGTCCACGGGCCGGTCGGCTTCCCCAAGAGCAAGCGCGTCGGCCAGACCCTCGAAACGGAAGGAGTCGCTCTCGCGGTCGGCGAGGATCACCGCCGAAGCCGACGGGCCGGCAAGATCGATCGCCGGGATCGGAAGCCCGAGGACGGCGCGCAGGTGAAGTTCGAACTCGTTCGGATATTGGGAGATAAGCGTCACCATCCCCGTGTCGTGCGGGCGGGGCGACAGCTCGGAGAAAATCGCTTCCTCGCCCCGGACGAAGAATTCCACGCCGAAAATCCCGCGGCCGCCGAGCGCCTCGACCACCCGTTTCGCCTGGCCCTGAGCGGAGGCGAGCGCGACGGCGGGGACCGCTGCCGGCTGCCAGCTTTCGCGATAATCGCCATATTCCTGCCGGTGCCCGATCGGCGGGCAGAACAGGACGCCGCCGCTCGTGGCAACGGTCAGAAGCGTGATCTCGCTGTCGAAATCGACGAATTCCTCGACGATGATCCGCGTCCGGTCGCCGCGCATCTTAGCGACCGCATAGTCCCAGGCCGCGCCGACCTCGTCGGGCGTGCTGGCAGTGCTCTGCCCCTTGCCCGAGCTCGACATGACCGGCTTGATCACGCAGGGCAGGCCGACCGCCTCGGCTGCCGCAATGGCTTCCTCGCGGCTCTCCGCGAAGCGGTATTGCGAGCTCAAGAGCCCAAGCTCTTCGGCCGCAAAATCACGGATTCCGTCACGGTTCATGGTCAGCTGCACGGCCTTCGCCGACGGAACGACGTGCCAGCCCTCCCGCTCGAGCTGGGCGAGGGTCGCCGTGTCGATGGCCTCGATCTCCGGAACGATGAAATCCGGGCGGTGCTTTTCGACTGCGGCCCGAAGCGCCGCGCCGTCGAGCATGGGGAAGACCTCGAAAGCGTCGGCCATCTGCATCGCCGGTGCATTCGCATATCGGTCGCACGCGACGATCCGGCAGCCGAGCCGCTTCGCGGCGATGGTGAACTCGCGGCCGAGCTCTCCGGAGCCGAGCAGCATCAAGGTGGCGAGGTGCATCAGCCGCCGTTAGAGTGTTCCGTCGAAAGCCGGAAGATGGGGGGCGGAATGCGTTCTGTTGCGATATTATCCTTGTTGGCGCTCGCGGCCGCGGCGCCCGCGCCGAAGACTCCGACCGAAATCGTCGCTTCCGCGCCCGCCGGCGCATGGAAAACGATCCCGGCCGACGACCTCCTGGTCATGCAGCTCCAGAACGGGGCCAGGGTCGTCATCCAGCTCGCTCCGGCCTTCGCTCCGGTCCATGTCGCCAACCTGCGCGAGCTTGCGAAGGCGCATTGGTGGGACAAGGCCAGCATCTATCGAGTGCAGGACAATTATGTGGTCCAGTGGGGCAAGAACGAAAGCAGCGATCCGCTGCCGTCAGGCGTAGTCGCCAAGCCTCCGGCCGAATATGCGCGCCCGCTCAAGGGCCTCAAGGTGACCCCGCTTCCCTATCCCGACGATTATGCGCCGAAGGCCGGTTATGCGCTCGGCTGGCCGATCGGCTACGATCCCAAGGGCGGGACCGCGAACCTGACTCACTGCTACGGCTATGTCGGCGTCGGCCGCGATCTCTCGCCCGATACGGGTACCGGTGGCGAGCTCTATGCCGTCATCGGCCACGCCACGCGCCACCTCGACCGCAATATCGCGATCGTCGGGCGGGTGATCAGCGGCATCGAGAATCTCAGCAGCCTGCCGCGAGGCACGGAGGCCTTGGGCTTCTACAAGGAGCGCTCGCAGGATGTGCCGATCGCCTGGGTGCGTCTGGCAAGCGACATGCCCGCCGCGGAGCGTCCGTCGTTCCAGGCGATGGACACCACCGCTCCTGCATTTGCCGCTTATGTGAAGGCGCGCGCCAATCGGAAGGACGATTTCTTCATTCGTCCCGCGGGCGGCGTGGACCTGTGCAACGCCCCCGTGCCCATCCGGCAAACGCCGGCGCGCTGAGCCGCCTCAGGCGGCCCAGGCTGTCTGGTCAGCCTTCTTGTGAAGGATGATGACCGGTCGACCGTGCGAGCGGGTGCTCGCTTCGGCGAGCGGCAAGGCGGTCGCGCAAAAGGCGCATTCCGCCGAAACGCGACCGATGATCCACTGGGTCCGCCCGCAGCCGGGGCAATGGTTCACCTCATGCTCGCGATAGACCGCGTGGTAGCCGCGAACGGTGGGATGATAGGTGGTGTCGTTCTGGCCTGGAGCGACAGGCATAAGACGTTCCTTTCGGGGCGGGTGAACGAGCGAAAGCTGCAGCGGTTGCATCGCTGCCCCGTTTCGGGACTCTTAACCATGCTCGTTGGGCGCCTGGAACGCCTTGCGATTCAGCTGTTTAGGAGAGGGGTGGCGGGTCCATTGCAATGGGCTCGGCGAACTCCGCCCCAAGGCGGTCGCCCGCGGTCCATTTGATGACCGCGTTGGCGCGGTCGCGCCCCGGAAGCATCAGCCACACCCGCGAGCCGACTTCGAAGCGGCCTTCGGATTCGGCCATGAATCCGCGCTCCGAAATGTTGAGGATTCGAGCGTCGACCCCGTTGGTGCCGAGTTCGCGAACCGTGGCTTCGAGCTGCACGGGAATCCGAGGCGCCAATCGTCGATCGTTCGGATCGGGGGCTTCGGCGATGCGCGCCTTGATCATCGAAAAGCTCATCTCCACGCTCGGCTACTCCACAGGGGCGGCGAAATTCACGCCGATCTTGCCGCCCTTTACCCAGCAGACAGTGCCGGAGACTTTCCCCCGCCCGCCGAGATCGAGCCTTATTGTCTCGCCGATGTACGGGATCAAGGACAAGATGAGCATCGCGCCCGAGGCGGAGATGTTCACCAGTTCGACGATATGCTTGCGGCCCCGCAGTTCCAGCACCGCGGTCTGCGCTTCGGCTTCCAGCCGCGGCTCGCATCGATGGTCCACGTAACGCGTGACGCTTCGCGGCACCATTGAGCCGTCGAGATACTTGCTCGCCATCGACTCCCCCACTTGTCGCGCCGGAGTAACGGCAAGGCCTTAAAGATTGGTTCTAATCCACGACTTAGGGGGCGGGTGTGGCTTTCCGCCACTGGCCGGGCCGTTCAGCCTGTGTAATATGACGGACGGGCAAATGGAGAGCTCGGAATCGAGCCGAAGAGCGAGATCGTCGTGAGATTGAAGAAGAATATCAACGCGTTCGCATTGTTCTGTGCAGCCTCGGCGCTGCCCTATTCGGCGCAGGCGCAGCAGCCGGTGCCGGCTCCGGCAACGGCAGTTCCGGTCCAGCCTGCGCCCGCTCCGGGCGTTCCGGCGCAGCAGCTTCAGGCCGCTCCGGCGGAGCCCGCTCCGCTTCCGCCGCCGCCGTGGACCGTACCGGACGCGCAGGCGCTGCTCGCCTATATCCAGGGCATCGGCAAGGAAGGGCTCAGCCCGGCCGACTATGGCCCGCAAGAACTCAGCGCCGCCCTCGCCGCCGGGGATCCGATCAAGCTGAACCAGGTCGCGAGCGACCTCTTCACACGCGTCGCATCGGATCTCGCCCTCGGCCATACGAAGGGCAAGGACCGCGTCGACTGGACGATCAAGGATCCCGACCTCGACAACGATCGCACCGACCAGTTGCTGCGATGGGCTCTGATGACCCATCATGTCGGCGAGACCCTGGACGGCCTGCTTCCGACGCACCCGCAATATGCGGCGCTGAAGCATGCGCTGGAGGTCACGCCTGCGACCGACAAGGACGCGATCGGCCGGATTCGCCTCAACATGGACCGATGGCGCTGGCTTCCGCAGAATCTCGGCGAGCGATACATCATCGTCAACGTGCCGGCCTACACGGCGGCGCTGGTCGAGAATGGCGAGACGGTGTCGAGGCACCACGCCGTCGCCGGCAAGATCTCGACCCCGACTCCGCAGCTTTCGGCGGTCGCGACCGGCGTGATCCTGAACCCGTGGTGGGAAGTGCCATCCAGCATCTCGGGCGAGGTCGCGGGCAAGAAGGGCTTCGTCGCCGTCCGCAAGGACGATGGCAGCGTCCAGCGCTGGCGGCAGCCGCCCGGACCGACCAATGCCCTCGGCCAGGTCAAGTTCGTGATGCCCAATTCGAAGGCGATCTACCTTCACGACACCAATGCGAAGAGCCGATTCAACAGCAAGGTCCGCGCGTTCAGCCACGGCTGCATCCGGACCCAGGACATCCTGAAGCTGGCGGAGATCCTTCTGAACGAAGGCGGCGATCAATGGACCAAGGACAAGATCGACGCGACTCTGAAAAGCGGCAAGTCGGTCGAAGCGAGCTTCCCCGAGCCGCTTCCGGTCTACATCGTCTACATGTCGTCCGCAGCGACGGTCGACGGACGGATCATCGACTATCCCGACATCTACAAGCGGGACGGCAAGGTTATCGCCGCGCTGACCGATGCGCCCAGGACGGCGCCGCAAACGCGTGACGCGGAGAAGCCGGCGAAGCAGCCGGACAAGGTCGCGACGCGCTAAGCCGGATCAGCAGCCGATACTGACCTGCGTCTCGCCGCGCTTGACCAGCCGGACCGAGTCGGGGTTCGTTCCAGACGCAAGCTCGACCGTAATGTCATCGAGGTCGGGCGCGCCATTCTCGCTGAAGACGGTCACGAAGTGCCGGTGCGAGAGGAGCATGTGCTCGTCGAGCGGCTTGCAGCCGGTGCTCTTCACCGACCGCAGCCCGACGAGGTAGCCGTCGGCATTATAGAGCTCGGCATAGCCCCATTCGCTGTCGATCTGCCCCTCCTTCAGCTGGGCAGCGCACTCGCTCTGCATCGCCTTGCAGACATCTTCCGTTTCCGGATCCTCCTGCCAGCGCGGCTGCGGATCGAAACTGAAGGTTGCCGGTCTGTCGGCGGTCATGCCAGCAAGCGCGAAGCCCGCGACGAGCACAGCGCCGAAGCGCGCTTTTCCAATCGTCATCTGCCCCTCCCGTTCGGGGCGGCGGCTATTTGCCCTTCAGCGATTTCACCGCCGCGAGCGCCCGCTCGACATGCTCGCTCGGATCGAGGTTCGTATATTCCATCACGATCCTGCCGTCGGGCGCGATCACATAGGACGTTCGGTTCGCATATTCCGGCTTCTGCTGGAGAACGACGTCATAGGCCTTGCGAAGCTCCGGGCTGGCGGTGGCGACCGGGAACTTGTTTCGGCATTCCTTGACCGAGAATTGCTCGAGGGTCGGAAGATCGTCGGCCGACATGCCGATGACCCGGGCGCCGAGCTTCTTGAAATCGTCGGTCGCTTCACTGAAGGCATGCGCCTCCAGCGTGCAGCCCGTGGTGAAGGCTTTCGGGAAGAAATAGAGGACCACCGGGCCGTGCTTCAGCTGCGCTGCAAGGTGCATCTTGAACGGCTTGCCGGCGAGCGCGCCGGTGGTGGTGAAATCGGGCGCCTTCGATCCGACGGTGAGGGCGCTCGAGGCCGGGACCGCGACCGAAGCCAGGGCCAGTCCCATCAGCAGCTTGCGCATGATGTGCTCCTTCATTGTGCTCGTCATGCCGCAGCCCCACGGCATGTGCTTCTTAATGCCCCGACGCGTCCTTGTCGCCGTGCATGTGGGCATGGTCGTGCTCGTGCTCTTCCGCATGCGCGTTGGGGATTTCCGCATAGTCGGATGCGCTGAACTTCGGCATCGCCTTCACGAAGGCGGCGACCTTCCACAGTTCGTCGTCGTCGTCGGTTTTGCCGAAGGCCGGCATGCCCGTCATTTTCAGCCCGTTCTTCTCGATCCAGAAGACCTGCGCGACGCTGAGGTCCCCCGCAGCTTTCGCCAGGTTGGGCGGATGCGGGTTCATACCGGCAGCAAACTCCTCAGGCTCCGCGCCCGGGCCGCCGTGGCAGTCCTGGCACATGCCCTTGAAGTGTCCTGCGCCTTCCCGGATGTCGGCCGCGGTAAATTTCGGTGCAGTGAGCGCCGAGGCTCCCCGATCGACCGCATGTTCGCGCGATTGGGCCAAGAACCAATTGACCCCCGCCGTGTGCGGACTCGACGCCGCTACGGGATAGAGGCCGCCGAATGCGACGATCGCCGCGACCACGATTGCAACGGCGACGGCGGTGATTACGCCGGCGAAGAAGGCGCCCCAGCTGAACCCGCTTCTCGCTGCCATTCGCGCCTCCAGACTTTCGATTCGCACAACGCGTTCTCACGAAAAGATGGCGCGGCATAGTGAAAGTTCCCGCCTCCCGACCCGCGGAACTCGCAGACCTTTGGAATCATTGAACTTGAGGTCAAAAAACGGGAGCTTCCAATGCCACAGAGTGAATATAGCGCCACCACCACGACCGATCATGACGAGATCCGCCAATGGGTCGAACAGCGCGGCGGACACCCGGCGATGGTCGCGGCGACGGAACGGAACGGGCGGTCCGGCGGCATGCTGCGGATCGATTTCGACGACCCCGACGGAAGCGAGGATGCCGGCCTGCATCGAATCAGCTGGGAGGAATTCTTCAAGGTGTTCGACAAGAACGACCTCGCCTTCCTTCGCGTGGATAATGACGACAGCCGCTTCAACAAGTTCGTCGAGGCGGAGAGCGCCCGCAGCTAGGCGAGAAGGCGCAGGGTCGCCGGATCGGGGGATCCGAAGAATGCCGCCAGGGCCTGCTCGAACCGAAGTCCATCCGGGGCTGCGGCCGCGAACAG
>JBQCIU010000059.1:0-3556 GCA_051953395.1 Sphingomicrobium sp. | reverse complement strand
GCTTCCCTCGGCTCGTAGATTTGGGGTTTGCCGGTCTGCTTGGCCTGCTTGACCGCGAATTGGGCATTGCGGAACAGCTCTTTGCAATCCTGCCCGCGCTGCATCAGCGCCACCCCGATGGCGCATTCGACCCGGATGTCGAGGTCGGAGATGTGGAAGGGCGCCGACATCACGTCCTGGATCCGGGCCGCGGCGGTCAGCGCATCCTCGATCCCCCGCCGCAGCGAAACGAAGATCCCGAACTCGTTCCCCCCGGTCCGCGCCAGCACGTCGCCGCCGCGAAGCGCCGACATCAGCCGCCGAGCGAAAGTGATCAGCAGCTCGTCGCCGGCGATGCTGCCCATGCTCTCGTTGATTCGGCTGAACCGAAGCACGTCGACCACCAGAACGGCATGCTGCAGGTCCGCGTGGAGACCCTCGCCGGCGCTTTCGATCTGCTCGGTAAAGGCAAGGCGGTTCGGAAGCCCGGTGAGGCTGTCGCGGAGCATTTCCGCGCGCAAGCTGCGCTCCGCCTGGACCTCGACCGTCCGGTCGACGAGGCTCATCAGGCAGCGGTGGCCGGACCCGGTGCCGGCCGGAAGCGGGGCCAGCTTGATCCGCAGGTAGCGCGCCGCGACTCCGTCGCCGTCCTTGAGGTCCAGCTCGCCCGCCGAGCAGGGATCGGCGAAATAGCTTTCGAACAGTTCCGCGATCGGGCCGGACTTCAGGCAATCGGCGTCGTTCCAGTCCGTCGCGGTGCAGGTGGATCGGGCGACGGCTTCGACGAAGCGCGGATTGTGGGCGAGGACGACGGGTTTCGCGTCAGTGTCCTGGCCGATGACTGCGGCGGCGATCGGAAGCGCGCTGAGCAGGGCAACATCGTCCCCGCCGGCGACCGCGGCCGGGAATCCGGGCGCATCGGTCGCGCGCGCTCGGGTCCGGCTCCCCGTACGCTGTTCCGCAGCCTGCATGGAGGCCGCTATGAACGAGACCGGTTAATTCAAAGTATCCGGTAAAAGGTAAATGGCGTTAGTCTCGGCTGACATTCGCTAGAAGCGATTGCTCCTCGGGAAGCCGAGCGGCGGCATCCGGCCGGCGGCTCCGCGGGCGGCGCGCCACGGCGTCAGGTCCGCTTCGGTCCGGGTCCGGCCGCTCTCTCCGCCCAGGCTCCAGCTCAGGCCGTCGGCGAGGCGGAAGGCGATGGCATCGGACAGGCCGCCGTCGCGATAGCGCTGCAGCATCACCCCCTGCCCTCTCGCCAGCTCGGGAAGGTCCGAAAGCGCGAAGACCAGCATCTTGCGGTTTTCCCCAACCACCGCGACGGCGTCGGCGCCGTCGGGAATCGGGCGGGCGATCGCCAGCTTCGATCCGGAGCGCAGATTGACGAGCTGCTTGCCCTTGCGCGTTTCGGCCAGGGTCGCCTCGCCCGAAGCGACGAACCCGCGGCCGTCGCTCGACGCCAGAAGCAGTTTCATATCCGGCCGGACGACCAGCAGGTTGACGATCTCCGTCTCCGGCTCGAGGTCGATCTGCAGCCTTACCGGCTCTCCGAACCCCCGGCCTCCGGGAAGCTTGTCGCCGGCGAGCGTGTAGGCCCGCCCGTTGTCGCCGAAGAGCGCCAGCTTGTCCGTCGTCTGGGCATGGAAATGGATGCAGGGCCCGTCGCCTTCGCGCCACTTCAGCTGCTCGACCTCCTCCAGCGCGACATGCCCCTTCATCGAACGGATCCAGCCGCGCTTCGAAAGGATGACGGTGATCGGCTCCTTCTCGATCATCGCCGACCAGTCGATCTCCGTTCTCGCCGAGACCGCCTCCGGCCGAAGCTCCGTGCGCCGCGGGTCCTCGAACTTGGCCTTCATCGCGGCCAGGTCCTTCTTCAGGCGCGTCTTCTGGCGATCCTGGCTGTTCACCAGCCTGTCGAGATCGTCGCGCTCCTTCGCAAGCGCCTCGCGCTCGCGGGTCAGCTCCATCTCCTCCAGCTTGCGCAACTGGCGAAGGCGCATGTTGAGGATGGCTTCGGCCTGCCTGTCCGTCAGGCCGAACTCCGCGATCATCACCGGCTTGGGCTCGTCCTCGCCGCGGATGATCTCGATGACCCTGTCGAGGTTGAGGAAGGCGATCAGGAAACCGTCGACCAGCTCCAGCCGGTCGTCGATCTTGCCGATCCGGTAGAGCGAGCGGTTGACCAGCACTTCGAACTGGAAGTCGAGCCAGGCGAGAAGCGCTTCCTTCAGGCTCATCACGCCGGGGGTCCGGGTCCGATCGAGCACGTTGAGATTGAGTGCGAAGCGGGTCTCCAGCTCGGTGAGCTTGTAGAGGCTTTCCTCGAGCAGGGTCGCGTCGACGGTGCGCGAGCGCGGCTCCAGCACGATCCGCATGTCGGCCGCGCTTTCGTCGCGGACGTCGGCCAGGATCGGCAGCTTCTTGCCGGCGATGAGCTCGGCGATCTGCTCGATCAGCTTGCCCTTCTGGACTCCGTAGGGGATCTCGCTGACCAGCAGGTGCCACGCCCCGCCCTTTTCGACGACCTTCTCGATCCTTGCCCGGACCCGGAAGCTGCCGCGGCCGCTGACATAGGCGCGGGTTATGGTCTCCTCGTCCTCGACCAGGACGCCGCCGGTCGGGAAATCGGGTCCCTTGACGATCCGCATCAGGTCGCGATCGTCGATCCGCTTGTCGTCGATCAGGGCGATCGCCGCGTCGGCGAGTTCGCCCAGGTTGTGCGGCGGGATCGAGGTCGCCATTCCGACCGCAATTCCGCTCGCTCCGTTGGCGAGCAGGTTGGGGAAGAGGCCGGGGAACACCTCCGGCTCTTCTTCCTCGCCGTTGTAGGTGGGGCGGAAATCGACCGTGCCGTCGTCGACTCCGGCCATCAATTCCATCGCGACCGCCGTCAGCCGGGCTTCGGTGTAGCGATAGGCCGCGGCATTATCGCCGTCGATATTGCCGAAATTCCCCTGCCCGTCGACGAGCGGGTAACGGAGCGCGAAATCCTGCGCCAGGCGGACCATCGCGTCATAGACCGAAGCGTCGCCGTGCGGATGATATTTGCCGATCACGTCGCCGACCACTCGGGCCGACTTCTTGAACGCTCCCGCCGGGTCCAGCCGAAGCAGCCGCATCGCCCACAGCAGGCGGCGATGGACCGGTTTCAGTCCGTCGCGGACGTCGGGCAGCGACCGCGCGGTGATCGTCGACAGGGCATAGACGAGGTAGCGCTCCGAAAGAGCGGCGTCGAACGGCGTTTCGATGAAAGAATCGGATTGAGTGTCGGCCATTGCCGCTCGCTAGCAAGCGCGGCGGGCGCTCGCCACTGGTTCGAGCCGCTAGGGCTTGCCGCCATTCCCTGAATTGCCGGGATCGTCCGGACGCCGATCGACCCCGATCGGGTCCCAGGCGGTCGGGTCGGAGCCGCTGGTGACTCCGGTGTCGATGGTCATCGCATCGTCTCCGTAGAGCCCGGATTCGTCGACGACGTCCTCGTCCTTCTTCTCGTTCTCGTCCTGCTCGCCCGCTCCCGTGCCGATCCACGGCAGGATTTCGTCGCGGAATGAGGGCGGTGGCGGCGGCGGAGGTG
>JBQCIU010000058.1:0-9306 GCA_051953395.1 Sphingomicrobium sp. | reverse complement strand
CTCCTTCAGTGCGTGCAGGGCGGTCGTGGGGTGGGCGAAGCTTTGGTGGCGGATGAGCGGATTGCGCTCCTCTCCGCAACCGGATCGACCGCGATGGGACGAATCGTCGGGCCGGCGGTCGCGAAGCGCTTCGGCCGCGTGCTTCTGGAGCTCGGCGGCAACAACGCGGCGATCGTCACTCCGTCGGCCGATCTGGATCTCGCCGAGCGGGCAATCCTGTTCGCCTCGGCCGGCACCGCGGGGCAGCGCTGCACGACGCTTCGCCGGCTGATCGTTCACGAGAGCATTGCCGACGAGCTGGTCGCGAGGTTGAAATTGCTTTTCGGGCGGATTGCCGTCGGCGATCCGCGCGAAGCGGGCACGCTCGTCGGGCCGCTTATCGACCAGTCGGCTTTCCAGTCGATGCAGTCGGTGGTCGGCGACCGAATGGAACGTGTCGATGCGGTGCCCGGGGGTTTCTACGTTCGCCCCTCGCTGGTCGAAGTGCCGGCGCAGGAGGGATCGGTGCTGAAGGAGACGTTCGCTCCGATCCTGTACGTCCTTCGCTATTCGGAGCTCGACCAGGCGATTGCGATCAACAATGCTGTCTCCCAAGGGCTTAGCTCGTCCATTTTCACAAACGATCTGAGGGAGGCGGAGCGTTTCCTGTCGGCCTGCGGATCCGATTGCGGAATCGCCAACGTCAACATTGGGCCCTCGGGCGCGGAGATTGGCGGTGCGTTCGGCGGCGAGAAGGAAACCGGCGGCGGCCGCGAGAGCGGTTCGGATTCGTGGCGCGCCTACATGCGGCGACAGACCGCCACCATCAATTACGGGAGCGACCTGCCCCTCGCCCAGGGGATTGAATTCAAGGTCGCGCCCTAGCCGATCAGGGCAGGCCAGAGCTCCGCGAACTCATCGCACCATTGGCGAAGCGAGGCGCCTTCGAGCGGCTGCGCGACCAGATAGCCCTGGGCGACGTCGCAGCGCACCGACCGAAGGAAGCGCAACTGGTCCCTCGTTTCGACTCCTTCGGCTGTCGCGATCAAACCGAGCCCGTGTGCCAGCTCGACGATCGCCTTCACGATCACGCAGCTGTCGTGCGCGTCCGGCAGGTCCTTCACGAACAGCCGGTCGATTTTCACTTCGGTGAACGGCAATTGCCGAAGCTGCATCAGGGACGAATAGCCGGTCCCGAAATCGTCGATTGCAAGGCCGATCCCCTTGATGCGGAATCGGGTCAGCGTGTCCATCAGTTTGATGAGCGGCTGGGTCGCGCCCTCGGTCAGCTCCAGCACGAGCCGGTCGGTCGGAACGCCCAGCTCGCGGCAGACGCGCTCGACGAGGTCGGGAAAATCGAGGCTTTGCAGGCTGATGGCGGAAATGTTGAAAGCGACGCTGGTATCGAGTCCCTCGTCGCGCCAGCTCAGCCACTGCTGGAGCGTCGTTCGAAGTCCCCAGTCCGTCAGCGGTGCAATCAGCCCATGCTTTTCCGCGAGCGGCACGAACCGGGATGGCTCGACCGGTCCGACGCCGGGCCGGTCCCAGCGCACCAGCGCCTCCAGCCGGGTCAGCTCGCCGGTGTCGATGCGCACCTTGGGCTGATAGACCATGTGCAGCTCACCGCGTTCCAGAGCGACACCGAACTCGCGAACGAGGTTCCGCTCCGGCTGCGCGCTCATTGCACGAAGCTCGAACGGACGTGAGTGAAGACGCGCTCCAGGTCCTGGAACCGAACCGGCTTTTCCAGCGGCCCGATCATTCGGAGCCCAAGCGCTTCGCCGAGGCGGAAGGCGGATTCCAGAACCCTTCGGTCGAATCCGCTGATGATGAGGATGGGGGCCCGGCTGTTTTCCTCCGCAAGGAAACGGAGCAGCTCCACTCCATCCATTCCGGGCATTCCCAGGTCGAGGGCGACCATTGCTGGCCGGGCCTCCCGAACAGCGACGTGGAAGGCCTCGTAATCGCCGGTCAGGATCGGCTCGAATCCACATTCGCTCGCGACCGTGGCGACGAATTCGGCAAGCGCCGGCTCGTCATCGATCACAAGCAGCCGCGGCTTCGGCATTCGCTTCTCCCAGCGCGTTTCGCGCGCTTTGCTCCGGCGCCTCAACGATTGAAACCGCTTTTTAACCGCGATCAGTCCAAAATGAGACAGAAGGACTTCTCATCGAGGAAGAGCGGATGTTCGCCTCCATTATTCGCCGCAAACGCGGGCAATCTTTCGCCGACGACCAGGCGGCATTCGATTCGACGACATTCTCGCTGACGACGGCTGTGCCGCGGCCCGCGGAGCGCCGCGCGGACGACCGGCTGATTCCGCTTCTCAAGCTCGCCAAGCTGATCAGCGCGGACGGCGAGCGCCTGATGCGGGTGCGCAACATCTCCGCCGGGGGAGTGATGGGAGAGGTTGGAGATCCGCCGGCCGTGGGCGAGCCCGTCGCAATCGAGCTGTCGTCGCAGAAAATCCCCTCGACGGTGATCTGGATTCGCGAAGGCCTGGTCGGGATCAAGTTCGACCAGACCGTCGACCTCGGTGAACTGCTTGCCGGGCGCAAGCCGCGCCACGGCTTTCGCCCGCGCCCGCCGCGTCTCAATGTCGAGTGCAAGGCTTCGGTCAGGGTCGGGAAAATCTATTATACCGTGGACGTGCAGGACATCTCGCTCGGCGGAATGAAGGTCGCTCCGATCGAGGAATATTGCGTCGGCCGGCCAGTCACGGTCGTGGTCGAAAGCCTGAAGCCGATCAAGGGCGAGGTCCGCTGGTTCTCGGACCGGCGCGCCGGAATTGTCTTCGACAAGCCGCTCGACTTCGAGGAGCTTGCCGAATGGGTGGGCAAAAGGCTCGAAGTCGCCAGCCTGAAGGCGAGCTACAAGAACTAGCCTCGAAAACCGCTGCGCGGCCGCCTATCTCTCCTGGCGAAGGAGACAGGCGATGGCTGACGACGTGGCGGTGCTGGCGGGCGGGTGCTTCTGGTGCATGGAGCCTGTGTTCAAGGACGTGATCGGCGTGAAGGACGTCGAGAGCGGCTACACCGGCGGGACCGTCGACAATCCCACCTACAAGCAGGTCTGCGGCGGCGATACCGGCCATGCCGAAGCGATCCGGATCACCTTCGACCCGGAGGCGATCGGCTATGGCGAGCTGCTCGACATCTTTTTCGCGACCCACGATCCGACCCAGCTGAACCGGCAGGGCAATGACGTCGGCACGCAATACCGGTCGGCGATCTTCCCGCAGGACGAGGATCAGGAGCGCGAGGCGCGCCATGCGATCGACCGCGCGCAGGGCGATTGGGACGGCAAGGTCGTCACCGCGATAGAGCCGAAGTCGCAATGGTGGCCGGCCGAGGACTATCACCAGGATTATTGGGAAGGCGAAGGGCAGCGGAACCCCTATTGCATCGCCCACATCCCGCCGAAGCTGCAGAAGCTCAGGAAGAGCTTCCAGGCACGTGTCAAAACAGCCACAGCCGACCAGGATTCGCTGTAGGCGTTAAATTCCCCTTTGTGCGTCAGGGCCGTCCTATAATCGTTCTTTATGCTCTTGGCGCAGCGGCCCGCCGGAGGCGGTCGTTGATGGCCAGGCCAAGCCCGGATTCGGGAATGGCGGCAACCGCGATCCTCGGCTTGCTCGACGAATCGGCCCGATACAGAAGGTCGAACAGCCGCGAGGCGGCTTCGACGAGGTCGCCCGACGCGCTCAGGCTCTCGTCGCCCGCAAGCGGACCGAAGCCGATCAGATATTCGTCCTGCGCCGAACCCGTTGCGTTGAGGCGCAGCGGCTTCGAAGGCGCGTAATGACTGGCAAGCTGCCCCGGCGATTCGAGCTTTTCGCCGCTCGCCAGGACTGCGCCCTCGACGTCGATCGGACCGCGTCTCAGCAGGCGCAGCCGCCCACCGCTTTCGGCGACAATGGTCGATTCGATCCCGCCCGGAGAAGCGCCGTCGTCGATGATCAGCGGGATGCGCCCGCCAAGGCTGCGTTGCACATGTTCCGCGCGCGTCGGGCTGATCGACCCGCTGGCATTGGCGGATGGAGCAGCGAGCGGCCTCCCAGCGGCTCGAAGCAGGGCACGGATTGCACGATGCCCTGGAACACGAACGCCGACCGTCGGAAGACCCGCCGTGACAAGCGACGCGATTGGGCTTTGGGGCCTGAGCGGCGCGACCAGCGTGAGGGGGCCGGGCCAGAACCGCCTTGCTAGCTCGGTAATCGCCGGTCCGAAATCCGCGATCTCCGACGCCGCCTCGAAGTCGGGAACGTGAACGATCAAGGGGTTGAACGAGGGTCTTCCCTTGGCTTCGTAAATCCGGGCAACCGCTTCGGCATTGGTTGCATCGGCCGCGAGCCCGTAGACCGTCTCGGTTGGGACCGCGACCGGCTCGCCGGAGCGGATGAGCCGAGCGGCTTCCGCAATGGCGTCTTCGCTGAAGGAAAGGACCCGCGTCTGCATCGACGCGGCTAGTAAGGACTAGGCCCGCTGCCTGTCGAGCAGTTCCGCGGCATCGATTCCCAGCCGATCCATCCGCTCGCGGATTTCCGGCCATTCCTCGTTGAGGAACCTCTCGCGCTCGGACGTGGTGAGCCGCGCTCGAGCGCCGGGAGCGACGAACAGCCCCACTCCGCGCTTGACGACCACAAGGCCCTCGTCCTGGAAACCCTGGTAGGCCTTCGCCACGGTCAACGGGTTCGCCTGCTCGTCGGCGGCAAGTGCCCGGACGGAGGGAAGGGGATCGCCGTCGCGATACCGGCCGGAAAGAATTGCGTTGGCGATCGTCTCGCGAAGGCGGACGTAAACCGGTTTCTCGTGGCTGGTGCGGAGCGTCATGCTGTCATAATACAGCAGCGCGCGATTTCGTCAACTATTCCGCGCGATTAGCCTCGGGGTCCCATCGCCGGACAACGTCGCCCAGTTCCGGCCGCGGCCGATCCTCGAGCTCAACGCTCGAATGGCCGATGAAGAGGAAGCCCGCGATCCGCTCGCCGGCCTGGCACAAGGCAGTTGTGACCCTGGGCGAATAAGCGCGCCAGCCAGTGACCCAGCTGGCATCGTAGCCAAGCGCCTGTGCTCCAAGGATCAGGTTCATCCCGGCTGCGCCGCATGACAGTTCCTGCTCCCAAACCGGGATCTTGTGCCCGGCGATCGGGGCCGAGATCAGAACCACGAGAGTGCCGCCGTAATGGGCGAACTCGTCTTCCTTGTTGTGCTTGGCGATCGGAGCGCAGTCGTCCTCGTCCGCAAGGGCCTGCCGAAGCAAGGCCCCGAAGGCGTCCCGCTGCTCCTCCTCGATCACCACGAACCGCCAGGGGGTCAGCTTGCCGTGATCCGGAGTGCGGACGGCGATGGTCAGGATTTCCTCCAGCTCCCGACCCGTCGGCCCGGGACCCTGGAGCAGGCGCGGCTTGGCCGAGCGGCGGGTTTGCAAAAGCGAAAGCAGGGATGAGCGGTCGTTCAGCATCGCCCTTCATCTAGGTAGCGCGACCGTTCGCAGCAATCGGCACTTCACAAGCGGATTTTGGCCGTTACGGTCTGCCGACTTTGCTCAAACTGAGCAGGTGAGGGGAAAATAATGGTCGATACACCGGCGGTCGAAGAAGAAGGCTTCGTACCGGATACCAGCCACGTAAATCCTGCGGAGAAGAAGACCTGGTTCGGCCATCCGCGCCAGCTCGCCCGCCTGTTCTCGACCGAAGCCTGGGAGCGCTTCGGCTATTACGGCATGCGGGCGCTTCTGACGCTCTATCTCACCACCCATTTCCTGTTCAGCGATCGCGAGGCGACGGGCCTCTATGGCGGCTACACCGCGCTCGTCTATCTGACTCCGCTCGTCGGCGGTTATCTCGCCGACCAGTATCTCGGCTCAAAGCGCTCGGTGAAGTTCGGCGCAATCATGATGGCGCTCGGCTATTTCACGCTCTGCTTCGGCGGCGAAACCGCCAAGCCCTATGCCGTGATCGACGGCCAGCGCTACGAAGTGCAGGTCGAAAATTACCAGGATCGCCCGTCGAGCGGCGTCGAAACCCGCTATGTGATCGACGGCAACCAGCGGCTGCAAATCAAGGGCAACCAGGACGGAAGCGTCTCGCTCCTGGCCGGCGACGGGTCGGTGGCTCGCCAGCTTCCCAAGGGCAGCCTCGAATCTGGCGGCGACCGCAGCCCCTTCTACGTGATGGTGATGCTCATCGCCTTGTCGCTGGTGTCCATCGGCAACGGGTTCTTCAAGCCGAACATTTCGACCATGGTCGGCTCGCTGTATGACCAGGGGGATCGCCGCCGCGATGCGGGCTTCACGATCTTCTACATGGGCATCAACCTGGGCTCGATCGGCTCGCAGCTGCTGTGCCCCTTCTTTGCCGACATGTTCGGCTGGTGGGCGGGTTTCGGGCTCGCCGCGATCGGAATGGTGATTTCGTGGGCGCTCATCCAGTTCGATGGCGGCCGGCTCTCGGGGTATGGCGAGCCTCCGGAGAGGAGCGGGCCGGATCGCGCGCTCCTGATCTACATCTGCGCGATTGTCGCAATCCCGGTTTTCTATTTCCTGTTCGTCAACCTGATGAACGCTCCGGAACCGGCCGCCGGATCCGGGTTCATCGGCTATGTCGAAACGCTTCCGCTGATGGGCAAGCTCCTGTTCGGATCGTTCCTGATCGGTGTGCCCGCCATCCTCTTGTGGTCGTGGTTCGCCGGAAGCCGCGTCGAATTCCAGATGATGGTGGCGGCGATGGTGCTGGTCACCTTCAACGTCGTCTTCTGGACCCTGTTCGAGCAGGCGGGGTCTTCGCTGACCCTGTTCGCCGATCGCAACACGGACCTTTCCGTGTTCGGCCTGTTCAGCATGTCGGCGCCGCAGACCCAGAACTTCAACCCGATCTCGATCGTCATCTTCGCTCCGCTGATGAGCATCCTGTGGACCTCGCTTGCCAAGCGGAACCTGGAGCCGTCGATCCCGGTGAAGTTCGCGATCGCACTGATGGGCGTCGGGGCGGGCTTCCTCTTCCTCGTCTGGGGCACGACCTTCGCGGGCCCCGATTTCAAGGTCGCGGTCTGGTGGCTTGCGGGTCTCTACCTGATCCACTCGCTCGCCGAGCTGTGCATCTCGCCGGTCGGGCTCAGCATGATCACCAAGCTGTCCATCGCCCGAGTGGTCGGCCTGATGATGGGCGTCTGGTTCCTGTCGATCAGCTGTGCGCAATATTTCGCGGGCGTCGTCGCCCAGATCGCCAGCGTGCAGACGGTGGGCGGCGAGGTGACCAACCTCCAGGTGTCGATGAACACCTATGTTGGCGTGTTCTCGACCATCGGCTGGATCGCGCTCGGGATCGGCGTCTTCCTCCTCGTCATTTCACCCCTGATCAAGAAGCTCATGCATGGCGTTCAATAAGCTCGCGGCGTCGGCCGCACTCGCGGCGTTCACCGCCGTTTCCCTCTCCGGCTGTGCCGCCCTGGAGCCGCCGAAGAAGAATGCCGCGGCGATTCGGATCAACGAGGATCCGTTCCCGTCGACTTACGTGCCCTATGCCGGCGTTCCGACGGCGATCCGCGGGGCGACGGTGTTCGACGGGAATGGCGGGCAGATCGCCAACGGCACCGTCATCCTCGCCGACGGCAAGGTGCAGGCGATCGGCGGTCCCGACCTGCCGATCCCGGCGGGCATGGAAGTGATCGACGGCACAGGCAAGTTCGTGACGCCGGGAATCATCGACGTTCACAGCCACCTCGGCGACTATCCCTCGCCGGGCGTCGAATCGCTGTCGGACGGGAACGAAGCGACGTCGCCGGTCACTGCGGATGTGTGGGCGGAGCACAGCGTCTGGCCGCAGGATCCGGGGTTCAGCCGCGCGCTGGTGAACGGCGGAGTGACGACCCTCCAGATCCTGCCCGGCTCGGCGAATTTGTTCGGCGGCCGATCCGTCACGCTCAAGAACGTGCCGGCGCGGACGGTGCAGGGGATGAAATTCCCCGGCGCGCCCTACGGCCTCAAGATGGCCTGCGGCGAGAATCCGAAGCGGGTCTACGGATCGAAGGGCAAGGAGCCCTCGACTCGGATGGGCAATATCGCGGTCGCCCGGCAGACCTGGGCGAAGGCGCAGCAATACAAGCGCAAGTGGGACAAATATTACGCGAACGGCGGCGAGATGCCGGAGCGCGATCTTGCGATGGACACGCTGAAAGGCGTGCTCGAGGGCAAGATCCTCGTCCAGAACCACTGCTATCGCGCGGACGAAATGGCCAACATGATCGAGATGTCGAAGGAGTTCGGCTATCACATCACGGCCTTCCACCACGCCGTGGAGGCCTACAAGATCGCCGACCTTCTTCGCGACAACGGCATTTGCGCGGTGATGTGGGCGGACTGGTACGGCTTCAAGATGGAAGCCTATGACGCGATCAAGGAGAACATCCCGCTGGTGCACAATGCCGGCGCCTGCGCGATCGTTCACTCCGACGACCCCAATTACATCCAGCGGCTGAACCAGGAAGCGGCGAAGGCGCTTTCCGACGGCCAGCGCGCGGGCCTGCCGAACCTCACCGAGGCGGTCGCGTGGGAATGGCTTACGTCCAACCCCGCCAAGGTGCTTGGAATCGCCGACAAGACCGGCAGCCTCACGCCGGGCAAGATGGCGGACGTCGTGCTTTGGAACGGCGATCCGTTCAGCACCTACACACGGCCCGAGAGAGTCTGGATCGACGGTGCGCTGATGTACGACGCGAACGATCCCAAGCGCCGCCCGGTCAGCGATTTCGAACTCGGCCAGCCCGGCGAAGGAGACGTGAAGTGATCCGCGCCCTTCTTTCCGCGCTCCTGTTGACCACGGCGGTTCCGGCCGCTGCCCAGACGATCGCGATCGTCAACGGAACGGTCGCCACCGGCGACGGCTCCGGACCGATGCAGGGAGCGACTGTCGTCATTCGCGATGGCCGGGTCGTTGCCGCCGGCCAGGGTGTCTCGGTGCCGGCCGACGCGCAGGTCATCGATGCATCCGGCAAGTGGGTTACGCCCGGCATCGTCGCCGGCTTCTCGCGGCTCGGCCTGGCGGACGTCGACCTCGGCGCCAATGGAGCCGACGACACGAGCGCCCGCGACGGCCCGTTCAGCGCGGCGATCGACGTGGCTCCGGCGATCAACGCGCTGTACCAGCCGATCGCGGTCAATCGCGCCGACGGAGTCACTCGGGCGCTGGTCGCTCCCGCAACCGCAAAGAGCATCTTCGCCGGCCAGGGAGCCGTGATCGACACCGGCGCGGTCATGGAGCCGATCACCAGGCCCCGCGCCTTTCAGTTTGTCGAACTCGGCGAGGCGGGCGCCAACGATGCCGGCGGT
>JBQCIU010000057.1:0-11142 GCA_051953395.1 Sphingomicrobium sp. | reverse complement strand
CCGAGCACCGCGAGGCGCGTGGAAATACTGTTCGTCATTGGGCGGATTTAGGGTGAGCCCGTCCGCCCGGCAACCGCTGAAACTTGAAAGCTAGACCCTGCGGCCGGCCACGAAATTCCAGATCAGGACGATGATGCCGATGATCAGCAGGATGTGGATCAGCCCGCCGGCGACGTGGAAGGCGAAAAAGCCCAGCGCCCACAGGATCAGCAGGATAATGGCAATGGTCAGAAGCATGTGCTCGTCCCCTGTCGTTGAATTTCGGAACGAAGGCGTAACCGTTCAGCGACAAGCCTGTTCCCGGGGACCGGGCGAGAGAGTTCAGGCGGCAGACAAGCCGCAGAAATCATCGGGAGTGAGGGAGAGATTCCGGACGAGACGAATTGCGAGGTCGCCTACATCGCGGCAGTGAAGCATCCGTAAAGCGTGAATCACATCAGGCGCGACTTGCCCAGCGACGCTTCGATGAAGCTGGCGAAAAGCGGATGCGGCTCGAACGGCCGGCTCTTCAGCTCCGGATGGAACTGCACCCCGACAAACCACGGATGGTCGGGACGCTCGATGATCTCGGGCAGACGACCATCCGGCGACATGCCCGAGAAAACCAGGCCGGACTTCTGAAGCGTGGGGACGTAATTGGTGTTGACCTCGTACCGATGCCGGTGACGCTCGCTGATCCGCGTCGAGCCGTAGATGCTCGCCACGCGGCTGTTTCCGCCGAGTTCGGCCTCGTAGGCGCCGAGCCGCATGGTGCCGCCAAGATCGCTGTCGGCGCCTCGCTCCTGCAGGCCTTCCGGGCTCATCCATTCGGTGATGAGGCCGATCACCGGCTCTTCGGTCGGCCCGAATTCCGTGCTCGAGGCGTCGGGAACGCCCGCGTCGCGAACGCCTTCGATGCAGGCCATCTGCATTCCGAGGCAAATTCCGAAGAACGGGATTTCTCGCTCACGAGCGAACTTCACGGCCGCGATCTTGCCCTCGCTTCCGCGCTCGCCGAATCCGCCCGGCACGAGGATCCCGTGCAGCGGCTCGAGCTCGGCAGCCAGATTCGAATCGGGATGCTCGAACATTTCGGCGTCGAGCCAGCGGATGTGCACACGCGCCCGGTTGGCAACGCCGCCATGGACCAGCGCTTCGTTGAGACTTTTGTAGGCGTCGGGAAGGCCGACATATTTGCCCACCACTCCGATCGTCACCTCGCCCTCGTAATTGTCGAGGCGGTCCATGATGTCGGTCCAGCGGCCGAGATCGGGCTCCGGCGCGTCGGTGATCCGGAATGCGCGAAGCACTTCGTCGTCGAGCCCGGCGGCGTGATACTGGAGCGGGACGTCGTAGATCGAACGAGCGTCGAGCGCGGGAATCACCGCCGACTTGGGCACGTTGCAGAACAGGGCAATCTTCTCGCGTTCGCTCTCGGGCAGCTCGCGATCGGTGCGGCACAGCAGCACGTCGGGCTGGACGCCGAGGCTGGAGAGCTCGCGCACGCTGTGCTGGGTCGGCTTCGTCTTCAGTTCGCCGGCTGCTTTTATCCACGGGACGAGGGTGGTGTGGACGCTAACCGTCTGGTCACGGCCGAGATCGTTCCTCAGCTGCCGGATGGCTTCGATGAACGGAAGGCTTTCGATGTCGCCGACAGTCCCGCCGATCTCGCAGATCACGAAATCGCAGCTGCCGGTGTCGGCAAGGGCGAATTCCTTGATCGCGTTGGTGACGTGCGGGATCACCTGGACCGTCGCGCCGAGATAATCCCCGCGCCGTTCCCTCGCGATGATGTCGCGATAGATCCTGCCGGTGGTGATATTGTCCGACTGCCGCGCGGAAACGCCGGTGAATCGCTCGTAGTGGCCGAGATCGAGATCCGTCTCAGCTCCGTCGTCGGTCACATAGACCTCGCCGTGCTGATACGGCGACATCGTGCCGGGATCGACGTTCAGATAAGGATCGAATTTCCGGATTCGGACGGAGTATCCGCGCGCCTGGAGAAGCGCCCCGAGTGAAGCGGAAAGCAGGCCTTTTCCAAGGGAAGACACCACGCCGCCGGTGACAAAAATGAACCGCGCCATGGGGCTTACGGCTTAGAGATGGATTGGCCGATTGGGCAACCCGTCCGACAAAATAAATTTCGTCTAGTGCTCGATCGGGACAGCCGGCGCGGTCTGGTTCGCGGGCGCCTGTTGCGGCTGCTGCGCGGGCTGCTGCTGGGTCGTTGCGGGCGCAGTCGCCGGGGCGACCTGATTGGCGAGCGACGTGTCGATCGTGGCCGGCTTGCGGCTGACGCCCGCGATCGCGGCCAGTGCGATGGCGAGAATGATGAAGATCGTCGCCAGCACCGCCGTGGAGCGGCTGAGGAAATCGGCAGCGCCCCGGGCGGTCATGAACCCGGACGAACTTCCGCCGACGCCGAGGCCACCGCCTTCGGAGCGCTGCATCAGGATCACACCGACAAGCGCCGTGGCGACAAGGGTCTGGACGATCAGGAGGAAAGTGAAGAGCATCGGTGCGCCTTTGTGTTTGCGGCGGCGACTTAGCGACCCGCGCTCAGCCTTTCAACGCCGCTGCTTCGATGATCGGAACGAAGTCTTCCGCTTTCAGGCTTGCTCCACCGACCAGCGCGCCGTCGACGTCCATCACCGAAAAGATCTCCGCCGCGTTGCTTGGCTTCACGGAGCCGCCGTACAGGATTCGGATCGAATGCCCGGCATCGCCATAGGCATTGCGGAGCCGCTGTCTCAGCGCGGCGTGCATTTCGGCGATATCGTCGACGGTCGGGGTTCGGCCGGTCCCGATCGCCCAGATCGGCTCATAGGCGATGGCCAGCTTCGTCACATCCGTCTCGCGGGGAAGCGACTGGTCGAGCTGCTTTTCCACCGTCGGAACGGCGTCCCCGCCTTCGCGGACGAGAAGCGATTCGCCCACGCACAGGATGGTCAGCAGCCCTGACCGAAGAGCCGCTTCCGCCTTGGCGCGAACTTCGGAATCGCTCTCATGCTGCCCCTCGCGGCGTTCCGAATGGCCGACGATCACCATCGTCGCCCCCGCATCGAGGAGCATCGCCGTGCAAACGCAGCCCGTATGCGCGCCTTTGTCTGCGAAATGGACGTCTTCGGCACCGATCGGGAATGCCGGGACCGCCCGGACTGCCCGCTCGATCAGGGTCGCTGGAAGGCAGAGTCCGGAATCAACGCCGGGGTATTGGGCCGCGGCGGCAGCGATCGCCTGGATCTCGCCGATGTCGGCACCGACTCCGTGCATTTTCCAGTTGCCGACGACCAGCTTCCTGCGCGCCATTGATTGCCCCTCGTTTCGCTTTTGCCGGGCACTAGCCGCGCCGCGCTTGAAGGCGCAAGCACTCCCCCGTAAAGCCGCGTCGATCTTTCCCTCGGCCGAGAGTTGCGACCCGAATGCTCAAATCCTTCCGCCGCCTGTCCAAGTCGTTCATCGGCACCGGCCTGATCGCCTTCGTGGGAATCCTGATCCTGATCGGCTTCGCCATGGGCGACATCCAGAGCCTCAGCCTCGGCAATAGCGGCCTTTCCGCCAACGATCTCGCAAAGGCCGGATCGCAGGAAGTCACCGATCGCGAGATGAGCTCGGCGATGCAGCGGCGGCTGGCGCAGGTGCGGCAGCAGAATCCGGAAGCGACCTACGCCAATCTGGCCAACGATTTCGATCCGCTCCTGGAGGGGCTGATCGACCAGGCCGCGCTCCAGGCCTTCGCGAACCGGCACGGCTTTATCTTGTCCAAGCGGCTGGTGGATGCGGAAATCGCCAATATTCCAGGCGTGAAGGGGCTGAACGGCCAGGTCAGCACCGCCGCTTACCAGCAGTTCCTGGCGCGTCAGCAGCTGACGGATTCGGAAGTTCGAAGCTATATCACCGGCACCCTGCTCGAACGGCTGATGGTCACACCCGCGGCGACGAGCGCCAGGGTTCCGGTCGGAATGGCGACGCCTTACGCGTCGATGCTTCTGGAGCAGCGCCAGGGGCAGGTCGCGCTCGTTCCAGTCTCTATCTTCGCGGCTGGTCTCGCGCCCACCAACCAGCAGATCCAGGCGTTCTACACTGCGAACCGCGCTCGCTACATGATCCCCGAGCAGCGCGTGCTGAAGCTCGCTCCGATCACCGATGCGCAAGTCGCCAACCTGTCGGCGACGCCGCAGGAGGTCGAAGCTTATTACAATGCCAACCAGGATGTTTACGGCACCAAGGACATCCGGAAGATCAGCCAGGCTGTAGTTCCCGACCCGAAGGTGGCGGCCGGCATTGCCCAGCGCGCAAAGAACCAGAGCTTCGTGGACGCCGCGAAACCGGCGGGCCTCGGCGCGGCCGACGTTACCGTGGGCGAACAGACCAAGAAGCAGTTCAGCGACAGCTTCGGCGACAAGGTCGCGGCGGCTGCGTGGGCCGCCCAGCCCGGTGACGTCGTCGGGCCGATCCAGTCGCCGCTCGGCTGGCACGTGATCAAGATCGAGGGCGCCAAGACCCAGACAGGCAAGTCGCTCGACCAGGCACGCGCAGAGATTTCGGCGAAGCTCACCGCCGACAAGCGAAAGAATGCCCTCGCCGACATGGTCAACAAGATCGAGGACGAGCTGGATGGCGGCGCGAGCTTCGACGAGGCCGCGAAGAAGGCGGGCCTGACGACGACCACCACTCCGCTGATCACCGGAACGGGCGAGGCGCGCGGCAATGCGGCGTACAAGTTCCCGGCCGAATATGCCGCCGCGCTGAAGTCGGGCTTTGAGATCGCGCCGACGGACGAGCCGGTCGTCGAGCAGATCGCGGGCGACAAGGGCTTTGTCCTGGTGGCTCCGGCGCAGGTGGTCCCCGCGGCCCCTGCTCCTCTCCAGAGCATCCGGGACGAGGTGAAGGCGGACTGGATCCACCAGGAAGCGCTGAGGCAGGCTCAGGCGTTCGCGAAATCGGTTGCCGCCAAGGCCGCCGGGAAAACGTCGCTCGCCGACGCAGCCAGGGCGGCGGGCAAGCCTCTTCCGCCGGTCCAGCCTGTCAGCCTTCGGCGGATCCAGTTGTCGCAGCTCGGCGACAAGGTCCCCGCCCCGCTTCGGGTGATCTTCTCGACGGCCGCCGGGAAGACCCAGATCGGGCCCGATCCGCAGGGCCGCGGCTTCTTCATTGTCAAGGTCGACAAGATCGTTCCCGGCAACGCGCTCAGCCAGCCGGGCCTGATCAGCGAAGTCGAAAACGAATTCCGCGAGCCGATCTCGCAGGAATATGCGCAGCAACTGATCGCCGCGCTCCGGGCCGACGTCGGCGTGCGGCGCAACGAATCGGTCATTGCGGCAACGAAGAAGAGGATCACGAGCCCCGCCGAATGATCGGCGAACGCGCTGCTTGACGGGAACGGGTTTGTTTCCTACACGTTCCCTGTTCGTTCCACGACGGGGGCTACCCAATGCTGACCGCCAAACAGCGCGAGCTTCTTCTCTTCATCCAGGACCGCCTGGGAGATACGGGCGTCAGCCCAAGCTTCGACGAGATGCGGGAAGCACTCGCTCTCAAGTCGAAATCCGGGGTCCACAGGCTCATCTCGGCGCTCGAGGAACGGGGATTCATCCGCCGCCTGCCCAATCGTGCGCGGGCGCTGGAGGTCGTCAAGCTGCCCGACTCTGCTGCCCCCGCTCCTGCGAATGTCGTCCAGCTCCGCCCGGCGGCTCCGGCGGCGGCCAACGACACAATCGAAATCCCGCTTCACGGACGGATCGCCGCGGGCACTCCGATCGAGGCTCTGCAGGGGACCGAGGGCTTCGCGGTGCCGGCGGCGCTGCTCGGTCCGGGCGAGCATTATGCGCTGGAAGTGTCGGGCGATTCGATGGTCGAGGAAGGAATTCTGGACGGCGATTTCGCGCTGATCCGGAAGGTCGATACGGCGCGTGACGGGGAGATCGTCGTGGCCCTCATCGACAATGAGGAGGCGACGCTGAAAACCTACCGGCGGGAGGGTCGGACGGTCCGGCTAGATCCTGCCAACTCGCGCTACGATCCGCAGCGCTACGATGAAAGCCGAGTGCAGATCCAGGGTCGCCTCTCGGGTCTGATCCGGAGATATTAGGATGAAGCCGCCACGCCTGGATTATTTCGAATTGCCCGCCGCGAAGCTGGAGGAAGGCGCGAAATTCTACGAGGCGGCGTTCGGCTGGACTCTGGCCCGCTTCGGACCGGCCTACGCCGCAACGACCACCGGCGACACGGACATCGGCTTGCAAGGCGATTCCGCCGAGGCTCCGAAGGCGCCGCTGCCGGTGATCCGAGTCGACGACATCGCTGCAGCGGCTGCAGCGGTCGAAGCCGCGGGAGGCGACATCGTCCGCCCCGTCTTCAGCTTCCCGGGCGGTCGCCGCTTCCATTTCAGGGACCCGAACGGCAACGAGCTCGCCGTCTGGCAGGCCTCCGGCGAATAGGATCTATTCGGCGGTCGTCGGGTCGATGACGCTTCGGATCTGCGAGATTCGGTTTGCCGGAAAGCCGCCGCGCTGGGCGTGCTCCCGGATCACCTCTTCATTCGGCGCCCGGTAGACGCAGTAGATCCGGTCGTCCGTAACGTAGCTGTGAACCCACTGGATTTGGGGGCCCAGGTCGCGAAGCACGTCGCAACTGGTCTGGGACGCGTTCTTCAAATCCGCGGCGCCCAGTTTCCCGACGCCCGGCATGTCACGCTCGATCACATATTGCGGCATGTCGCTGCCCTCCTCGCGATGCCTCTGCGACGCATCGCATAGCTCATTTCGAGCGGGCGGTCGCCCACGGATGTTCGCCGACCATTTCGGAGACCGTCACGATTCGCGGAGTCCCTTCCAGATAGATTGCAACGCCGCCGGTGCGCTCGAGCGAATTCCGGTCGAGCGTCAGCCATCGCGGCTTGCAGCCGCTCGGCAGCCAGCGATCGGAAACCACGATATCCGCTTTCGCGCAGGCCTGGGTGAGGTCGCGCCACTCGATCCACGCCGACGAGCGCGTGGCAAGCACGTGCCAGTTTCGACCGTCTGCTCGAACTTCGGCGACACAGGCATCGTGCGAGCAGGTTGCGAACGGCGCTTCCTCCAGCACTTGCGGATCGCCGTCGAAGCCGGAGCTTTCGGCGAACACCTGGCGGATGAAATCGCCGCTTCGGTTTCGGAGGATGCGAGGCGCTCCGTCCTTCGCCACCACGGCGAGATGAGTGCCGTCACCGGTCACGAGCAACCGCGGGACCGGGGCCGCAATCGCCCCCGCCGCTCCGGCTGCCAGTGCAAGGAGCCCTGCCAAGCGCACCCGACCAGCCCAAAGGCACAGCCACAAGCCGCCGGAAACCATCAAGCCGAACGCCCAGCCCGGCATCTGCGCCAGGGTGGCCACTGCGCCGCTGGCATTCCCGACAGAGTGCGCGAGCCATAGCAAGGCATCGATCGACAGGCCGGTCAGGTACCAGAGGGGAGCGCCCAGACCCACAGCGTCGAGCAGAAGCGCTCCCGCCTCCAGCGGCATGATCACGAAGGTGGTCAGCGGGATCGCAATCAGGTTGGCTCCGATCCCGTAGAGCCCGGCCCTGTGGAAATGATAGAGCGCCAGCGGAATCAGGGCGATTTCCACCGCCAGGCCGGTGGCCAGCATTGCCAGGAGCGCTCGCCCGAGCCGCGCGACCACCCCCTCGTCCCGCTTCATGAAGGTTCGCCTAGCCCAGGCGGTTGAGTGAAGCGCGATGATCGAAGCGACCGCGGCAAAGCTGAGCTGGAAGCTGGCGCCGGCGAGCGACTCCGGTTTTACCAGCAGGATCGCGAGCGCCGCGACGGCGAGAAGGCGCATGCTCAAGGCCTCGCGCCCGAGCGCGATCCCGGCGAGCACCAGCAAAGCGACGATGCAGCTACGGACGGTCGGAACCTGGGCGCCCGTCAACAACGTGTACCCGACGCCGGCAATGGCCCCTGCCCCCGCTGCGACGAGGACCAGGTTGAACCGCAACGCCAGCCGCTCGGAAAGCGCCAGCAGCTTCAGGGTCAGCAGCATCGCCGCCCCGATCGCGGCGGCAATATGCAATCCGCTGACGCTCAGCAGGTGCGTGAGGCCGCTTCGCCGCATCGCTTCGGCATCGTCCTTGCCCACCGCATTCTGGTCACCGTTCGCCAGGGCGGTCGCGATTCCCCCGGCCGGTCCGGGCAGCTGTTCGCGAATGTGCCTTCCAAGCCGCTCGCGAAGCTCGTTCAGGCCGCGGGTGTCACCCGGTTGCAGCTGCTCGATCTCGCCGAGCGCCCGACCGACCGCGCCAATCTGCCGGAACCAGGCATCGCGTGCGAAATCGTAGGTGCCGGGAAGCGCCATCGACGGCGGTCCGGTGAGGCGCGCCCGGACTCGAACCTGCGCTCCATCGGTCAGTCCCGCAGGCGAATCCCCCACCGCCGCCGAAACGCGAACCCTGGGCGGAAGCTTCGGGTCGGAAGGCGCGAGGGTCAGGCGGACATCCCCCTTCGCGACCAGCGGTTCGACCTTTTCGACTCGTGCGTCGAAGGTCGCGATTGTCGGCCTTTCGATTCGCGGCGAAGCGACCATTGCCGATCGCGCCCAGACGAGGCCGCAGCCGAGCGCCATCGCCAGCGAAAACCAGCCAAGCGCCCGTTCGGCCCTGCCGCCACGAACCGCGAAGCCGGCGATTGCCATCCCGAGCGTGATTGCAACGAACGCAAGCCATTGGATTCTGAGATCAAGTGCGAACCAGGCAGCGATTCCGCAGCCGAACCCGACGACAGCCCAGGGTGGCAATTGCGCGCGCTCCGCCTCGAGAAAGGCCTCGAGCCTTTCCCGTCCTGCAGAGATCCGCGCCCTCCAATAGCCCCGAGCCCGCTGTGGAAGAGGCGCACCCTCTATGTTAGGGGCGCTCGTCCATTGCATTGCACAACTGAAACAAGAGGAAAGTGCGCTTGAGCGCAAGCGGTTCGAACATCGTCACCCGGTTTGCCCCCTCGCCGACCGGATTCCTGCACATCGGTGGAGCGCGCACGGCGCTGTTCAACTGGCTTTTCGCCCGCCATCACGGCGGCAAGTTCGTCCTCAGGATCGAAGATACGGACAAGGTTCGCTCGACGAAGGCGGCGATCGACGCGATTCTCGATGGGATGCGCTGGCTCTCCCTGGATTGGGACGGACACGAATATTACCAGTCGCAATTCTGGTCGCGCCATGCGGAGATCGCGCACAAGATGCTCGACCGCGGTCACGCCTACCGCTGCTACATGACCCAGGAAGAGCTCGCGGCAGAACGCGAGAAGGCGCAGGCCGAGCGGCGGCCTTTCCGGATCCGGAGCCCCTGGCGCGACCGAACCGACGGGAACCCCGACGCGCCATTCGTCATCCGATTGAAGGCTCCGCAGCAAGGCGAGACGGTGATCGATGACAGGGTGCAGGGTCGGGTCGAGGTCCAGAACGCCGAGATCGACGATTTCGTCCTGCTCCGCTCCGACGGCACCCCGACCTACATGCTTGCAGTGGTGGTCGACGATCACGACATGGGCGTGACACACGTGATCCGCGGCGACGACCATTTGAACAACGCCTTCCGCCAGCTCGCCATCATCCGGGCGATGGGTTGGGAAGAGCCGATTTATGCGCATGTGCCGCTGATCCACGGTCCGGACGGGGCAAAGCTGAGCAAGCGGCACGGAGCGCTGGGCGTCGATGCCTATCGCGACGAGCTCGGGATGCTCCCCGAAGCCGTTTCCAACTACCTCCTGCGTCTCGGTTGGGGCCATGGCGACGACGAGATCATCAGCCGCGAACAGGCGATCGAATGGTTCGATCTCGACCATGTCGGAAAATCGCCGTCGCGATTCGACTTCAAGAAGCTCGAGAATCTCAACGGCCACTATATTCGCGAGGCGGACGACGAGAGGCTCGCACAGCTTGTCGGCCCGCGCATCGGGGCGCTGACTGCAGACCAGCGCGAGTTGCTGGTTCGAGCGATGCCGGAGCTGAAGGCGCGGGCCCATGACCTCCTCCAGCTGGCCGAAGGCGCGCGCTTCCTGTTCGACAAGAGGCCCCTTGCGATCGACCCGGCTGCCGAAGCCCTGCTGACCCCGGAAAGCCGCGCGCTGCTCAAGGCCGCGCACGGAGCGCTCTCGAACCTCACGAGTTGGGAACATGATCCCCTCGAGCAGACTGTCCGCGAGGTCGCCGAACGGGAACAGGTGAAGCTCGGCAAGCTCGCGCAGCCGCTGCGGGCGGCGCTGACCGGCCGGACCACAAGTCCGGGTATTTTTGACGTGCTTGTCCTGCTCGGGCAGGGCGAGAGCCTGAAACGCATAGAAGACCAGATTGTGGAGCCAAAAGAATGACCGACGCCGTCACCCTCAAACTGCCCCAGGGGGATCAGGATTATGCCGTACTGAAGGGCTCGGTCGGTCCCGAGGTCATCGACATCCGCAAGCTCTATGGTCAGACCGGGATGTTCACTTACGATCCCGGCTTCACCTCGACCGCCAGCTGCCAGAGCGCGATCACCTACATCGACGGCGAGAAAGGAATCCTCCTCCATCGCGGCTATCCCATCGACCAGCTCGCCGAGAATTCGAGCTTCATGGAAGTCGCGTACCTACTGCTCCATGGCGAGCTTCCCTCCAAGGAGGCGCTCGACACCTTCACCTACACCATCTCCCGCCACACGATGGTCCATGAACAGCTGGCGACCTTCTATCGCGGGTTCCGCCGCGACGCGCATCCGATGGCGATCATGTGCGGTGCGGTTGGGGCGCTCTCGGCTTTCTATCACGACAGCACCGACATCACGGACCCGCAGCAGCGCATGGTCGCATCGCACCGGCTGATCGCGAAGATGCCGACGCTGGTCGCGATGGCCTACAAATATTCCGTCGGGCAGCCGTTCCTTTATCCGGACAACAGCCTCAGCTTCACCGGCAATTTCCTCCGGATGACTTTCGGGGTTCCGGCCGAGCCCTATGAAGTGAACCCGATCATCGAGAATGCGATGCGGCGGATTTTCATCCTCCACGCCGACCACGAGCAGAATGCGTCGACCTCGACCGTCCGCCTGGCGGGGTCGTCGGGCGCCAATCCCTTTGCCTGCATCGCTGCGGGGATCGCCTGCCTGTGGGGTCCCGCACACGGCGGCGCCAACGAGGCGGCGCTCAACATGCTTCG
>JBQCIU010000056.1:0-3153 GCA_051953395.1 Sphingomicrobium sp. | reverse complement strand
TCGAGAGCCTTCTGACGATCCATTCCGGGTACTTCCAATCCGCTAGCGATGATTTTCAACTGCGCTGCCATGTCCCCTGCCTCCGTTCAAGACCAATCGTCGACGGCCGAGCCCGCCCGTGAAGCCAGCTTCGTATCCTATTTGTTCTACGGGAACAAGTAGGGAACATCGTTCGCTGGGGCGACGCCTTTTCGGAACTCCGCCCCGCGGCGAACATTGACAGCCCCTCTACGGAGGAAATGCGATGAAACCGCTCCATGTGGCGACGGGCGTGCTTGCCCTCGGGCTCGCGGCGTGCGGCTATGGCAACAAGAATTACAACAACGAGACCGCGTACAACGAAGGCGCCTACAACGAGAGCGCCGAGAATTATTCCGCTGAAAATTATACGGCCAACGAGACCAATTACAGCGCGAACGCGATGGCCAACGACATGAATGCCACCGGCATGAACGAGGTCAACAACACCACCACGAATTATTGAGCGGGGTGACGGCGCCTATTGCGCCAGTGCCGCCTCAAGCGCCGGAGTCACGCGATCGACCGTGTATGGCTTCTCGATCACCGGAACGTGGGCGAATTCCGCCGGCGGCGGCTCGACATGGCCGCCGGTGGCGATGACGAAGGGAATTTGCTTGTCGCGTAGCGCGTGGGCGACTGGCCAGGCCGTTTCGCCGGCGAGATTGACGTCCAGGATCGCAACGTCGAAACCGCCCTTCCGGGCTTCCGCGATGGCGCCCTCGACATTGTCGCAGGTCGCGTGGACGGTGTGGCCCAGAGTCTCGAGGAAATCTTCGAGCATCATCGCGATCAGCGGCTCGTCTTCAACAACAAGGATAGAACGCCCCGACATCAGCGCGGGAATATCGCCTTGAAATTACTGGGCAAGCTTTATTTTGTTTCGATTGCGCGACGAGCCGCTTCCGCAAGCTCCTGCACCGAGAACGGCTTGGGGAGAAAGGCCACTTTGTCGAGGTCGATGGATTTGCGAAGCTGCTCTTCGGCATAGCCGGACATGAACAGGATCGGCAGTTCCGGCCGCGACTTGCGCGCTTCGGCGACCATCGCCGGCCCATCCATCCCGGGCATGACGACGTCGCTGATGAGAAGCGCGATGTCATCCCCGCGGTCGATGACTTCGAGCGCTTCCTCGCCATTGTTGGCGGTGATCACCGTATAGCCGTGACGCGTGAGCGCCCGCTCGGCGACGGCGCGCACCATCGGTTCGTCCTCGACCAGCAGGACGGTGCCCGTGCCCCATAGCTCGTGGTCCTTGCGCTTCGCTCCGACCGGCGCTTTCCCCGCTTCTGCCTCCACCCGGTGGACCGGCAGGTAGATGACGAAGCGGGTGCCTTCGCCGACGCGCGAATCGGCGAAGATGAATCCGCCGGACTGCTTGACGATACCGTAGACGGTCGAAAGCCCGAGGCCGGTGCCCTTGCCCACTTCCTTCGTGGTGAAGAAGGGCTCGAAAATCTTGCCGAGCACATTGGGCGCGATGCCGCTGCCGGTGTCGGTGACCGAGAGCGCGCTGTAATCGGCGATGGGCAGGATGTCGGAACCGAGCTCCGCCACCTGGTCGGCATGGACCGCATAGGTCTGGATGGTGAGCGTTCCGCCCCCCTTCGCCGCCATCGCGTCGCGGGCATTCACGGCGAGGTTGATGATGACCTGCTCGAGCTGGCCGGGATCGGCGCGGACGCTGCCGAGATTGCGCCCATGCTTGACGTTCAGCTTCACCGTTTCGCCGAGCAGCCGCTTCAGGAGGTGCGAGACCTCGGCGACCACGTCGGTGAGCTGAAGCACCTGCGGCCGCAGAGTCTGCTGGCGGGAAAATGCGAGGAGCTGGCGCGTAAGCCCCGCCGCCCGGTTGGAGTTCGACTTGATCTGCTGGATGTCGTCATAGTCGCTGTCGCCGGGCGTGTGCCGCATCAGCATCAGGTCGCAATGGCCGATGATCGCCGTCAGGATATTGTTGAAGTCGTGCGCGACGCCGCCGGCGAGCTGGCCCACCGCCTGCATCTTGGTCGCCTGCATCACCTGCCGCTTGAGCTTGGCTTCCTCGCTATTGTCCTTGAGCAGAAGGAGGACCGCCGCGTCGCCGAGCCCGCGAAGCCCCGCGATGGTGAGGGCGACGGGTTCCTTCGGATTGCGGGCAAGCCGGACTGCTAGGTCGCCCGACATCGCCGGTCCGCGAGCGTGGCGGCGCACGGCATCGGCAACGGCCGCCTTGTCCTCCTTGACGACGAGGTCGCCCGGATAGACGGGCCGCGAACTCTTGATCCCGGCGGCCGTTCGGAAGGCGTCGTTCATCGTCAGGAACCGCCCGTCCCGGTCGACCAAAGCGAGGCCGATCGGCAGGATGTCCATCATCGCCTGCAGATATTGCGAGCTGGACAGCGGCAGCGTGTCGGGGCTGTCGAAAAGGTAGAAGTTGGACCAGCCTTCGGTCCCCGGAGCGTCGAACGGCAAGTGGATCGCCCGCAGCGGGCGTCCAACCTCGGCTTCCGCGATCAGCCGGAACTGCCCTTCCTCGGCCGGCTGCACGAGGTCCTGGAGCCGGAGCGATTCGTCCGTGGGTCGGCCGCCGATCGCCCTGGAGGCAAACAGCGAATTCCACGACACGAGCTTGCCGTCGGGATCGACGAGCGCCGCGAGAAGGCCGGCCGCCGCCAGCGTCTCCCCGGCCTTGCCGCGCATCCTTGCGCTGGTCGCTGCAACGGGGTCGGTGGGGGCGGGCTTCAGGAACCGCCAGAGCAGGAGGTCGCTTCGAGCGCCTACCCGTTCGACCTCGACGGCGAACGTCCCCGCCTCCGTCTCGATTCCCGTCGAGCAGCCGCCGGACTCGCGCCAGGCCATCGATCGCGCGGTCTCCAGCGCTTGGGCGGAGTCGCCGTCCGTCGGAACGTCGGTGGGCCGCCTGGCACCGAAACGCTCACGATAGGTCGTGTTGGCGGCAAGCAGGCCGCCTTCGGCGTCCGTTATCGCGGCCGCGTCGGCGATCAGGCCGAGGATCGATCCGACCAAGGAGAAATCGGGCGCAGCGATGAGCTGCTGCAGGTCGGGAGTCGGTGCAGGCCGCGGCTTGCGACGCAGGACCGCCGCCGGAACCCCGACGGCGAACACTGCCAGGAACAGCAGGGCTGCCGTAGG
>JBQCIU010000055.1:0-59257 GCA_051953395.1 Sphingomicrobium sp. | reverse complement strand
GCGGGCACCGACCGGATGTTCGGCGGCACCGGCGACGACATCTATCATGTCGACACCTACAACGACCATGTCATCGAGAATGCTGGCGAGGGCAATGACAGCGTCATCGCGTCCGACAATTACAAGCTGTCGGACAATATCGAGAGCCTGACCCTGGCCGGAAGCGCCAACATCTGGGGCTACGGCAATGGGTCCGACAATGTGCTGACCGGCAATAGCGGCGCCAACAAGCTGTTCGGTCTTGGCGGCAACGACCTGATCGACGGCGGCGCCGGGGCCGACCGGATGTGGGGCGGGACCGGCGACGACCGCTACATGGTCGACAATTACAACGACAGGATCAGCGAGCTTGCCGGCGAGGGCAGCGACAGCGTGTTCGCCTCGACCAGTTACAAGCTTGCGGACAATATCGAGAAGCTGACCCTGACCGGCTCGTCGGACATCTGGGGCTATGGCAATGCGTCCGACAATGTGCTGACCGGCAACGACGGCGCCAACAAGCTCTACGGACTTGGCGGCAACGACGTGCTGAGCGGCCAAAGCGGAAACGACTGGCTCGAGGGCGGCGCGGGCCGCGATGTCACGACCGGAGGCATTGGCGCCGACAGCTTCGCCTTCCGCGACGGGGATTTTGCCGGACTGACGGCCTCGACCTGTGACCAGATCAAGGATTTCAGCGAGAGCGATGGCGACGTCATCCGTCTACTTGCCGACGCCGACAGCGGAACAACCGGGTCTCAGACCTTCGACTTCATCGGTACGAATGCCTTCACCGGGGCGGCCGGCGAGCTCCGCTATGAGGAGATCAGCGGCAACACCTACGTGATGGGCGACACCGACGGCGACGGAACCGCCGACTTCATGATCCGCCTCGACGGCTCCCACGCCCTCACCAGCGGGGACTTCATCTTCGGCTAGCCGTCTCGCGATAAAGAGGCGCGGCAGCCGGCGAGCCGCCGCGCCAGAACCTGACTAGCGAAGCACGCCCCTGTTTTCCTCGCTCCAGCTGTACCAGAGCAGGAAGGCGGCCACGATCAGGATGATCCACGGCATCATCGCCATCGCGCCCTCGGTCATGCTCGCCGGCATCGCAGTCATGAACATCTCGAAGCCCATCACGACCACGCAGCCGACCAGCGACACGCCATAGGCCCAGACCGAGTATCGGCTGCGCATCAGAAGCAGCACCGATCCGACAAGGCCGCCCCAGACTCCAAGCGCCCAGAAGGCGGTGAGCCAGGTCGGAAGACCGTTGAGATAGGCAAGCTGGTCGGCGGGATATTTGCCGAGATACGCCGCATTGGCGCTCACGGTCATCAGATAGTCGTAACAGCCGAACGCATTCCACAGCAGTGCAAGAAAACCGACAATCCACAGATGTGCGGGCGTTCGCCCCCTGGCAGTTGTCGCCATTGCCGTTCCCCCTCGTGACGGCGCAGCTTGCGCCGCACGAGGATGAGGCTCCGAAACGATTCCGGAGTCAAGAAGCAGCAGAGCGCCAGGGGATCAGAGGGGGATATGGACCCCGATCTGGCCCGACACTTCGTTGCCCTGCTTCTTGCCGACGGTCGTCGAAGCCGACGCGTTGACGGCGATCCCGCCGAGCACCGAGGCCGAGATGCCGCCGTTCAGCCGGCCGTAGAGCTTGCGCGAGCGATCTTCGTAATCGGCGCGATTGACGATCCCCGGAGCATCCGTCTGGGCGTAGAAAATGGTCCGGCCGTCGCCGATCAAATCCTTCTCCAGAAGGGCCTGGACATAGGGACGGACGCCGGCACCCGGTACCGCGACCCCGCCGCGCACCTCGACTCCGAGATTTGCGGTCAACGCCTCATAGCTCTGCCCGGAGACGTTGAGCGTAAGCGCCGGATCTCCGGTCTCGGTGTAGGCGTCGACCTTGGCCTTGGCATAATCGAGCCCGACGACCGGCCCGGCGCTGAGCAGCCCGAACGGCATCAGATAGCCGGCCCGTGCGCCGGCGAGGACGTGGTGCCCGTCGGCATCGCCGCTCATCCCTTCGACGACTCCGGCGCGGCGGATCCGGTGCTTGTCGGTGCCGTAGCCGAGCTGCGCCTGGGCAAAGAGCGGCCCCACGCCGACGCCGGCATAGGCGCCGATCTGGTAGCTGCGTCCATTGTCCCTGGCGGCGTCGTTGCCGAAGCGAACCCGCGGACGCGAGTAATTGACCGCGACCCCGGCCACTCCAAGGCCGATTCCGGCTTCGACGCCGGCCGTCGCGCCGACTCCATCCACCTTGAAGGCGTCATTCGTCTGGCTTGCGCCGATGCGGTGCGAAAAGGCGTCGCCCGTGGCGAACAGGTGGATTCCCGGCGCCGCGGTCCGACCGTTGACTTCGCTTCGGAAGGAAAGGGTGCGGCCGAACTGCCGGGCCGTGTCCAGCGCCATGTCGCTCGGCGCTTCGAGCGTCAGCGGGCCGGTGAGCTGGGTCGCGATATATTTGGCGACGATGGCGAAGCCGGCGGACGTGAGGTGGAGATTGTCGACGTAGAACAGGAACTGGTTGGTGTAGTTGGAATCGGCGATGCATTGCGGCGCCGGGGAGCAGGCGCCGCCGCTGGTCAGGCCGTAGGCCGCGGGGTTGGCGATGACCTGCTGGCCCATCAGCGACAGGTCCAAATAATGGACGGTGACGCCGTCCGCCGCATAGCCGGCGAGGACCGGCTGCATCGCGGTATTGAACGTCGTCGAGAAGGCGTTGCGCACCGCCTGCGCGGCGGGATCGGCGGCGACTTCCGGAAGCATCGCCGTATTGCCCGCGAGGAAGCTGATGTTCTTCGCGCCGGCGTTGACCAGCGCGTCGAGCCCGACCTTTGCGGTTGCGGCCGAGACCTGCGCAGCGGCCGGCGCTCCGGCGAGCGAGCCGCCCGCCTTCTGATAGGCGCGCGCGTCATTGCCGCCGATCGAGAAGGTGACCAGATCGCCCGAATCGAAGGTTCCCGGAACGGTCGGGAAGGGACTTCCGCCGCCGGCGAGATAGGCGTTCCATTCGGTGATGAAGCCGGGGATTCCCGGCCCGTTGATGTTCGTGTTGTCGGTGTTCGCGCCGCCGATCGCGAAATTCTCGACGGGGACGTCGAGGATGTTCGACAGGGTGTCGATATAATTGGTGCCGCCCGAGAAACGGCCGGTGGGATAGACCAGCGGCGCCGGGTTGAAGCCGATGATCTCGAAGAGGTTGCCGGTATCGGCATAGCTGTCGCCGAACGCGACGATATTGTCGACGCGCTGCGCGCTGGCCGGAGTGGCGGCTGAAGCAAGAGCAATTGCGGATGCGCCGGCAAAGACGCGGACGATCGAACGACCAAGTGACATCGAACCCCCTCCCGGAGCCGAACAGTAGCTCCCCGAAGCGACTATGCGCCGCTGTTTGCGGGACACAAGTCGCTCAAAAGACACAGTAACGAGGAAAGCGCCGCCTTTCCCGCGGCAAGCCACCTTTCAGTCTTCGAAACCGGATGTTCAGGGCCGCGACACGCGAACCATTCCATGCTTGTCGCGTTGAGCTACGAAACAGCCAGGCAATTCCAGGGACACCAGCCCAAAACCATGAACAAGAAGTTCCGACTGATCGTCAGCGCCGTGGCGCTGTTGGCGACGACTCCGCTCGTCGCTGCGCCGTTGGGCGACGAGCCGATCCCGGTTCCGCGCAACATCAAGCAGGGCATCGATTTCGTCTACGTCGATCCGCAGCTCAACAATGTCGCGAGGCGCCACCAGCGGCCGGAAAACTGGCTGCTCCGGGTGATCAGCTTCGACTGGGCATTCGGCGGCCGGCGCGACAACCTTCCCAATCCGCTGTTCGTGTCGCTGGGCCAGGCGCTCCAGCAATATGAGAACAGCTGGGCGCGCCTCCCGCAGGTCAAGATCCCGGCCGGTCCATCGTTGAAGCTCGGTTCGAAGGGGTCGCGGGTACGGCTGCTCCGGACGCGGCTTGGCCTTCCCGCCGGCGACACGTTCGACCAGAGGCTCGGCGAGGCGGTGCGCGCCTATCAGCAGGTGCACGGGCTGGGCACTCCCGACGGAATCGCCGGCCGCGACACGATCACGTCGCTGAACCGCGGCGCCGCTTATTATGTGAAGCGTCTCGCCATCAACACGGAGCGGGCTTACCGGCTGCCGAAGACGGGCCTGTTCCAGCGCTACGTCGTCGTCGATGTCGGGGCGGCGGAAGCCTATCTCTTCGACCACGACCGGGTGGTCGACGGAATGCGCGTCGTGGTTGGCGCTCCGAAGACCAAGACCCCGATGATGGCGGTGCTCCTGAAGGACGCGAAGGCGAATCCCTACTGGAACGTGCCGCCGGAGCTCATCCGTTCGTTGACCGCCAAGCGGATCGGCCAGCAGGGACTCTCCTATCTCAAGGACTTCCATTACGAGGTCCTGTCGGACTGGAGCGGCAACGGCCAGCCGGTCGATCCCAAGACGGTGAACTGGAAGGCGATCGCGTCGGGCGCGAAGCAGCCGACGGTCCTCGTCCGCCAGCTTCCGGGACCGTGGAATTCGATGGGGAAGATGAAGTTCGAAATCCCGAACGATTACGGGATCTATCTGCACGACACGCCGCACAAGGAGCTGTTCGGCGAAAGCGACCGGTGGGTCAGCAACGGCTGTATCCGGCTCGAGGATTACAAAAGGTTCGCAAGCTGGGTCTTCGGCGGCGTTCCGCAGGTGAGCAGTTCGCGGGAACAGACCTTCCCAGCAACTCAGCCGGTGCCGGTGTTCATCACCTATCTGACGGCGTCGGCGCGCGGCAACGGAGTCGTCTTCCGTCCCGATCCCTACGGCTGGGACGCGCTGGCAATGCCGCAGATGTTCGGATCGGCCGAGGTCGCCGCGGCCCGCTGAGGTTCAGCGCCCGCGGCTCAGGCGGGTTAGCAGGATCGCGGTCCGCTTCGCCTGCTTGAAGATCGACGGGATATCGACCGTCTCGCCGGGCGCGTGGCTTCCGCTTCCAGACGCACCCATTCCGGCAAGCGAATCCACGTCGGCCGCGACGAAGCTGATGTCGCCCGCGCCGCGGTCGGACGGCGGAAGCTCGCCCATTTCCTCGAGCCCCATGTCGCGGTTCACACCGTTGAGCCTGGCAAGGATCGCGCGATTGCCTGCCGTCGGCGCCATGGGCGGATAATCGCCGGCGTCGAAGTTCAGGATGGCGGTCGTGCCCGGAAGCGAGCGCTGAACGATTGCGAGCATCTTTGCTTTCGTCCGGTCGATCTGGTCCTGGGTCAGGGCGCGGATGTCGCCTCTTGCGATGGCCGTTCCGGGGATGATGTTGGTCTTGCCGGTGGCGACGCCCTTCAGCCCGTCGTCCTGCAATTCGGCGGCGGCGCCGCCGGTCACCAGCCCGACATTGTAGGTCAGGTTCGCTTCCGGAAGCTCGCGCCGGAACTCGTCGAGAATGCGCGCCATCTCGTACACAGCGCCATAGCCGACACCGGGCGCGAAGATCCCGCTGGAATGAGCCGAGAGCCCGCTCGTTATCAGCGTCCAACTGCCCGAGCTTCGGCGCGCGGTCGAGCCCATGTCGTGGCCGTCCTGGACCGCCAGCGGTTCGAAATCGATCGCATAATCGGCGCGCTTGCCTTCGTGGATCAATGCTCCGCGCGAGATCGAGATGGGATTGCCGGCGTCTTCCTCGTCACCGCTGAGGACCACGGTGATGTCGGCATTCTTCAGCGTTCCCGCCTGCTGCATGGCTCGAAGAGCGGCGACGATCACCGCCATCCCGCCCTTGTCGTCGCTCGATCCCGGGCCGATCCCCGTGTCGCCCTTGATCTTCCAGTGCTGGAACGGCGAGCTCTTCTCGAAGACCGTATCGAGGTGCCCGATCAGCAGCAGCTTCTTTCCCTTGCCCTTGTGATAGGCGATCAGGTGGCCGGCCCGGTCGGCGCCGGTCTCGTCCGCCCAACGGACCTGGAAACCGAGCGGCTCGAGCTCCTGCCGGAGCATCGCTCCAACCGCTCGAACGCCCTCGAAATTCATCGTCCCGCTGTTCTGCTCGACCCAGCGGCCGAGCATCGCGACCGTCCGGTCGTGCTCGGAATCGACCACCTGCACCATCTTCTGTTCGGCGGGCGAAAGGCTGGCCAAGGCAGGCGCCGAAACGAGGGCCACCGTCGCGGCGAGGACGAGCGCGCATTGACGAAGGAGAGACACGGTCGGGAACCTTCCTTTCGATTTGCCATCCAATCGGTCGAGGAGCGCACGGGGGGTCCCGAGACGCTCGAGCATGAGGAGGAATGGATGGCTTATAAACTGGCTGGATTTGTCGCCGCGGCTGCGCTTGCAGTTGCGGGAGTCGCGATGGCGGCCGACGGGCCGAACGACGCGCAGATCGCGCACATCGCCTATACCGCCGGCAACATCGATGTCGCCGCGGGCAAGCAGGCGCTGGCCAAGTCGCACAACAAGGCCGTGCGCGAATTCGCGAGCGAGATGGTGCGGGATCACGAGGCCGTTAACGCAAAGGCGCTGGCGCTGGTCAAGGAGCTGAAGGTCACGCCCGAAGACAATGCGACCAGCAAGGCGCTGAGCAAGGGCGCTGCGGATGAGCTGAAGAAGCTCGACGGCCTGAACGGCGCGGCTTTCGACAAGGCCTATGTCGCCAACGAGGTCGCCTTCCACAAGACGGTGAACGGAGCGCTGAAATCGACGCTTATCCCGTCGGCGCACAATGCCAAGCTGAAGGCGCTTCTCGAGACCGGGCTGACGCTCTTCACCGAGCACCAGCATCACGCCGAACATCTGGCGACGGAGCTGAAGTGATGAAAATGCGGCGGCTTTGCCCCCTGTTTGCCGCCGCTGCGTGGTCGCTGCTGCCTTCAGCCCCGGCAGCAGCGGCTTCGCACACCTACACGGTGGTCATCGACAAGATGAAATTCGGCGCGATGCCGGCGGAGGTGCGCCCGGGCGACATCATCGTCTGGGACAATCGCGACATGTTCCGCCACAGCGCGACCGACAAGGGCGTGTTCGACATCGACCTTCCGGCCGGCAAGGCGGTTCGGATGCGGGTGACGAAGGCGGGCACTTTCCCGTTCGTGTGCAAATATCACCCCGGGATGAAGGCCGTGCTAAAGGTGGCGAAATGACGGCCCAGCCCCATCTCGATTATTCCGCACTCGACGATGTCGCGCTGGCTCGTCTTTGCGGCCGGCGCGACCGCGAGGCGGTGCGGCACCTGGTGACCGCCAACAACCAGCGGTTGTTCCGCGCCGCCTGGAGCATCCTCAAGGATCGCGCCGAGGCCGAGGAAGCGGTTCAGGCCGGCTATCTCAGCGCCTTTTCGGCGATGGAGAAATTCGAAGGCCGGTCGTCGCTGAGCACCTGGCTCACGCGGATCGTCATCAACGAGGCGCTTGGACGTCTCCGCTCGCAGCGCCGCCGGCGCGAACAGCTGGAAAGCGAAGGTGTCACCTTGATCGAATCCTACCGCGAGAGGCTGGCCCAGGCATCGGTCGAGCCGGCACCCGACGTGATGGTCGCGCGCGAACAATTGCGCGCCCTGATCGAAAAGTCCGTCGCGGACCTGCCCGACACCTTCCGATCGGTGTTCGTGCTTCGCGAGATCGAGGGTTTGAGCGTCGAGGATACGGCCGAAGTGCTCGGAATCCCGGCTGCGACGGTGAAGACTCGCCTGCACCGCGCCCGGGCCAAGCTGCAGCAGGCGCTGGCGCCGGAAGTCAAAGGCGCCTTTTCGGGAAGCTTCCCCTTCGCCGGAGCGGATTGCGCAGCGATGACGGATCGCGTCCTCGCCGCTCTTGACTTAACATGATTTAACCAAAACAACTTTCCTACATCGAACCAATATGGTTCACAGCAGCTCGACTCGCGATGGCGGAGGAGCTGCTTCATGGATATTGACGACCTGATCGACGCCCTGATCGACCGCGAGGGTGGTTATGTGAACCATGCCGCCGATCGCGGCGGTCCGACGAACTTCGGGATCACCGAAGCCGTGGCGAGGGCGCACGGTTATTCGGGTGCGATGCGCAACCTGCCGCGGTCCGAAGCGGCGGCGATCTACAAAAGGCTCTACTGGCTTCGGCCACGCTTCGACCAGGTTGCGAAACGGTCGGAAGCAGTTGCCGCCGAGCTGTTCGACAGCGGAGTCAACATGGGGCCGGCCGTCGCGGCGACCTTCCTCCAGCGCGCGCTCTCGGCGCTCAACCGCGACCGGCGGGATTACGCGGACCTCGTGCCCGACGGCCGCATCGGGCCCGCCACGCTGACGGCGCTCGACACTTTCCTCGAGCTACGCGGGAAGCAGAGGGGCGAGACCGTTCTGCTGAAGGCGCTCGATGCGCTCCAGGGCGAGCGCTATATCCGGCTCGCCGAGCGGCGGCCGGCCAATGAGGCGTTCCTCTACGGATGGCTTGCGAACCGTATAGGTTAGCATGTCTGCGCAAAATCTCGCCACAAAGTCAAGCGGGTCAACTTTCCCTTCGGAGAAATCCAACAATGGCAATCCTGTCACCGCCACCGCAGACCTTCGCCGAAGGCCAGAGGCAGATCTACGGTTGGCTTGCCGCAGGCGCCGGGATGTTCTGCGGCACCTGCTCCGTCCTTCTCGTCTGCCTGCTGATGTGGGGCGGGTGGAGCGAAGCCGAAGAGCATACGATCGTCGTCATCTTCGGCGGTGCGCTCGGCGGCTTCATCATCGCCATGACCTCGGTGATCATCGGCCTTCTCGTCGGCGGCCCGGTGGGGCGGTTCCGCGGAAGTGCGGGCCGCGATGGCGTGTCTCTCGAAGCGTCGGGAGACGAGCGATGATCCCCACTTCCTGGCTTTACAAGATCCTCGGCGCCGCAGTCGCCGCCGCGGCGCTGCTCTGGCTGGTTCAGAGCCGCGATCGGTGGCGCGATGAAGCGCGAGCGAACGACCGTCTCTTCCGCGCCGAACAGGCGGCGCACGCCGCGACCGTGGCGAACTATCGCGCCGCAGCCGAGCAGGCGCGCCGCGAGGATTCGGAGAACCTCGCCCGGGTCAAAGCCGAACAGGCGCAAATCAACGAAAGGACCGCGAATGATTTCGAAAGTCGCATTGCTTCTGCCCGCGCTGACGCTCGCCGCCTGCGCGAGCAGGCCGGGGCAGCAGCCGATCCCGGCGCTCGCGGAGGCGCGGCAGTGCCCGGCCTTCCCGCTGCCGCCGGCGGAGCTGCTGAAAGCGCCGGTCAAGACCGACTTTCTCAATCCGACGCCTTGATCGCCACCGAACAGGCAATCCAGCTCGATGAATTGATCAAATGGGTGCGGGCGCAGGCGCAGGTGCAAGTAACTGTCGCCCCAGCGAAAGCTGGGGCCTCAGGCCGGAAATGCGCTGAAACCGCTGCGGCTACTCCCTCCGAGATCCCAGCTTGCGCTGGGATGACAGTCACCAATGAATCAATTCGAACAAATCATCCCAGTTCGGGTTCGCCTCGTGAATCAGTTGCAGCTTCCAAAGCCGCGGCCACGCCTTGATTGCCTTCTCGCGTGCAATTGCCTCGTCGATGGTCGCGTGAGGCTCGGCATAAACGAGCTTGTCACAGTTGTACTTTCGGCAGAACTTTGACCCGGTGCCGTTCTTGTGTTGCCACACACGCGCGGCAAGATCGGCTGTGACGCCAGTGTAGAGGACGCCATGGGGTTTGTTGCTCATCAAGTAGACGTAACCGCCGCGCATGGGCGGAACCTTGCGGGCAATCTCGCTGGGATGCCAGCTTTCGCTGGCATGACGCGCCGTCGAACCTTCCTCGGCCTGATTGCCGCGCTCGGCGCTGTTGTCGCTCAACCGGCGCTTGCACAGTCGGCGCCTGCCGATGGTGGTATTGCGACCATCGACCACGCGCTTTCCGACGCGGCTCTGAAGGGCTTCGGCGGTGCCGTTGTCGTCGAGCAGGGCGGGAAGACGTTGCTCGCGAAGGGCTATGGCTTCGCCGACCGCGAGCGGCGAATTCCGTTCACGCCGGACACGATCGCCCAGATCGGCTCGATCACCAAAAGCCAGACCGCCGCGGCGCTCGTGACTCTGATCGCCGAGGGCAAGGTGAAGTTGTCGGATCCGGTGTCGAAATTCGTTCCGGAAGCGCCCGAGCCGGGGCGGTCGCGCACTGTCGCGCAGCTCGCCTCGCACAGCTCGGGCCTTCTCGACAGCTGCACCGACGACTTCGAGCCGCAGAGCGAGGCGATGCTGGTCTCGACCTGCCTTGCAAGGCCGCTGGCGCACAAGGTCGGCGATGATGAATATTCGAACATGGGCTATTCGGTGCTGGCGCTGATCGTCCAGCGCGTGACCGGAAAACCGTGGGAGGAAGCGCTGCGCGAGCGGGTCTGGAACCCGCTCGGGATGAAGGCCGTCGGCTTTTACTTCCGCGGGCAATCCGACGACCAATTCTCGCGCGGCTACCTCAAGAACGTCGAGCAGCCGGTCATATCGCGGGAGATCGCCAAGCTTCACGGAAGCGACTGGGCGCTTCGCGGCAATGGCGGAATCCAGGCTTCGTCCCGCGCGATGATCCGGTTCCTCGACGGAGTGCTCGATCCCAACGGCGGCTACCCGCCGGCGGCTCGCAAGATTCTGCTATCGCCGGTGCCCGGGCAGACCGGCGAGGTCCGCGAAGGCTTCGGCTTCGCCTTCCGCTACAATGAGGATGGGTCGTTGTACCGGATGGGCCACGCCGGTTCGGACGGCACCTTTTTCTCTTATCTCTGCTGGTTCCCGGCCAACGACGTGCGCTTCTATTTCGTCGGCAACAATGGCGAGGACGAGGCGAAGGCGGTGCTTCTTCAGGCGCTGAAGGGCGCCTCGCACCTTCCTCCCGCTGGCTCCGCGGCACGATGAAGCCCGACCGCCTCAACGCCTTCACCGACGGCTTCTTCGCCATCGTCATCACGGTGATGGTGCTGGAATTGCGCGTGCCGGACGGCAATTCCTTCGAGGCTCTGCGGCCGGAACTTCCGCTGTTCGCCGCTTACGTCCTCTCGTTCATCTATGTCGGCCTCTATTGGAACAACCACCACCACATGATGAATTCGGCGAAGCTGGTGAACGGGCGGGTGCTGTGGTCGAACCTGGGCTTGCTGTTCTGGCTGAGCCTGTTCCCCTTCGTCATCCGCTGGGTGGGAGAGCGCGGAGTGACCGCCTATCCCGTCGCCGCCTTCGGCGTGGTGCTGTTCATGGCGGCGATCTTCTACTGGGTGCTGGAACGGGCACTGATCGCGGCCGAAGGCGACGCTTCGGAAATCGCCAAGGCTGTCGGGTCGAAGCAAAAGGAATGGATCAGCATGGCAGGCTATGTGCTTGGCCTTGCCACCTGCTTCCTCGTTTCGCCTTATGTCGCGGTGGCCCTTTACATCGCGGTCGCGATCATGTGGCTGGTGCCCGACCGCCGCTTCGAGCGCCGCTTGCAAGCCCGCTAGCCTCTTCCCAAATCGCCGCTCGAAGGAGCCGCAGTTGGAACACTATCACGGAACCACGATCCTCGGGGTGAAGAAGGACGGCAGGACCGTCATCGCCGGCGACGGACAAGTCAGCCTGGGCAACACGGTCATCAAGCCGAATGCCCGCAAGGTTCGCCGTCTCGGCGAGGACGGAAAGGTCATCGGCGGCTTTGCCGGGGCGACCGCCGACGCCTTCACCTTGTTCGAGCGGCTCGAAAGCAAGCTGGAGCAGCACAACGGCCAGCTGCTCCGCGCCGCGGTCGAGCTCGCCAAGGACTGGCGGATGGACAAGTACCTCCGCAATCTCGAGGCGATGATGATCGTCGCTGACAAGGATTCGATGCTGATCCTGACAGGCAACGGCGACGTGCTGGAACCCGAGGGCGGGGTGGCGGCGATCGGCTCGGGCGGCAATTACGCGCTCGCCGCGGCTAGGGCGCTCGCCGAATATGAGCCGGACCCGGAAGTCCTGGCCCGCCGGGCGATGGCCATTGCCGCCGAGGTCTGCGTCTTCACCAACGACCAGCTGACCGTCGAGACCGTCGGTGAACGACGCGCTTGAACAGCAGCGGCCGGTTTCCAATCTAGCGTGCAAATGAACTACCAGGCATCAGTGACCACCAGCGCCGGGGCATCCGATTTGCTCAAATCCAAGCTGACCCCGAAGGCGATTGTCGCTGCTCTCGACGAGCATATCGTCGGGCAGGACGAGGCGAAGAAAGCGGTCGCAGTCGCGCTCCGCAATCGGTGGCGGCGCCAGCAGCTCCCCCCAGAGCTCCGCGACGAGATCACGCCCAAGAACATCCTGATGATCGGCCCGACCGGCTGCGGGAAGACCGAGATCAGTCGGCGGCTTGCGAAGCTCGCCGACGCGCCGTTCGTGAAGGTCGAGGCGACCAAGTTCACCGAGGTCGGCTATGTCGGCCGCGACGTCGAGCAGATCGCCCGCGATCTCGTCGAGGAAGCGGTCCGGCTGGAGCGCGAGCGCCGCCGCGAGAAGGTACGGCAGGCCGCCGAGGAAGCGGCGATGGACCGCCTTCTCGACGCGCTCACCGGCAAGGGATCGAGCGCCGCGACCCGCGCAAGCTTCCGGCAGCGATTCGACGACGGAAGCCTCGACAATGCCGAGGTCGAGATCGACGTCCAGGAAGCCCCGAACATGCCGTTCGAAGTGCCGGGAATGGGGCAGGTCGGCGTTCTCAATCTCAGCGAGATGATGGGCAAGGCGTTCGGCCCGGGAGCGGCCAAGCGGCGCAAGCTCAAGGTACCCGAAGCCTTTGCCCGACTCACCGAGGAAGAAGCCGATAAACGGGTCGATCCCGACGACATCAACCGCTGCGCGCTCGAAGATGCGCAGGCGAACGGGATCGTCTTCCTGGACGAGATCGACAAGATCGCGGTCAGCGACGTCCACGGCGGCTCGATCAGCCGCGAAGGCGTCCAGCGCGACCTGCTCCCGCTGATCGAGGGGACGACGGTCGCGACCAAGTACGGGCCGCTCAAGACCGACCACATCCTCTTCATCGCCTCGGGCGCGTTCCACATCGCCAAGCCCGCCGATTTGCTTCCCGAGCTCCAGGGGCGGCTCCCGATCCGTGTCGAGCTGAAGGCGCTGACGGAAGAGGATTTCGTCCGAATCCTGTCACAGACCAAGGCGAGCCTGACCGAGCAGTACAAGGCGCTGCTTGGAACAGAGCAGGTGACGATCGAATTCACCCAGGACGGGATCGACGGGCTCGCGCGGATTGCGGCCGACGTGAACGACGCGGTGGAGAATATCGGCGCCCGGCGGCTCCAGACGGTGATGGAAAAGCTTCTCGAGGACGTCAGCTTCTCGGCCGAGGAGCACAAAGGCGACACGCTGACCATCGATGGGGAATTCGTCGAGAAGCAGCTCGCCGGGATCGCCAGGAACGCCGACCTCAGCCGCTACGTGCTCTGAGGAACGCGCCGGTAGCGCCACAAGAGCCCCGGCGCGAAGGGCGGCCACAGGCTCGTTTTAACTCCCGCGATGCGGAGCTTGTCGGCGGTCCAGCTGTTGCAGGTCTTCAGCGCGTTGAAGCGGCCGCTCCCCCAGTAGAAAGCGTCGCAGCAGTCGTAGCCGCGGTGGGCGATTCGAACGGGGCGGCCATCGCGTCCGAGCCGAAAGTCGGCGCGGACCGCTGCCCACAGCCGCCGATATTCCTCGGGCCGAAGCCGGATCTCGCGCTCGGCATAGGAGGGATCGGCGAGCCATTCGACGTGCATCACCCTTCGGCTCCCGGTCAGAACCGCCCAAATGGTTTTCGGCCGGATGTCCCACCAGGTCGGGGTGTTCAGGTAAACGCGTTCCTCGCCCGAGCCGAACGCCACCCAGCGCGCATTGGCCGGAACGTCGGCTCCGTCGCTCCTCGGAACCAGGGGAGCCCAATCGAGTCCCTGGGCATCGGCCGGCATGATGATGTCCGTGTGGATGCCGTTGTCCGCCAGATAGATCGGGATTCCCTGCTGCGGCTCTTTCCATCCCGAGTTCACCGGAACGAAGGAGCCCACCAGGGCCGCGACCATGTAGGCAGCGGGAATGGCGAGCATTGCGGTCAGCAGCCGCCCGACCATCGTCGGCCCGGTCTTGCGCCTGTATCTCGCCCGCTTCCGCTTGCGTTCGCTCATGCCCCTGCCTAGATGCGCGTCACCGTCGGAAACAACGGCAGTCGGGGCGTAGCGCAGCCTGGTAGCGCATCACACTGGGGGTGTGGAGGTCGCTGGTTCGAATCCAGTCGCCCCGACCATCCTTGACTAGGGAAGTCTTCTTTCACCAATGTCCGGATCTCTTCTCACTCTCGCAGCCGCGTCCGCCGCCCCCCAGGGCGGCATGTCGGCGATGCTGGTCGGCATCGCCCCATGGCTGCTCATCTTCGTCATCTTCTACGTGCTTCTTATCCGCCCGCAGCAGAAGCGTGCCAAGGATCACCAGGCTGAAATCGCCAGCGTGAAGAAGGGCGATGAAGTGATCACCGGCGGCGGCTTGCGCGGCCGGGTGACCAAGGTCGCCGAGGCGGAGGTCGAGGTCGAGCTGGCGCAGGGCGTAAAGGTCCGCGCGGTCAAGTCGACCCTCGCCCAGGTCCTGAAGCCGAACGCCAAGCCGGCGAACGACTGATGCTCGATTTTCCCCGCTGGAAGGTGCTTTCCATCTGGGCGGTGGTCCTGCTCGGGATCCTGTTCTCGATCCCCAGCCTGCTTCCGGCGAGCGCCCGCCAGCACTGGCCATCCTTTCTCCCGCATTCGACGATCAGCCTCGGCCTCGACCTTGCGGGCGGCAGCCACCTTCTCCTCGAGGCCGATCTCCAGGACCTGACCAAGCAGCGCCTCCAGACGATGGAGGACACGGTCACAAGCGAGATGGGCCGGGGCGACCCGCCGATCGGAATCTCGGACGTGTCCACCAGCGGCGGCCGGGTATCCTTCCTGGTCACCAACCCGACCCAGGTCGACGCGGCGGTCGAACGCATGCGCTCGGTCACCCAGGGTGTCGGGCTGACCGGCACTCGTGATTGGGACGTCGGAGTGATCGACCTCAACCGGATCGTCCTGACCCCGACCAATTCGGGAACTCAGCAGGCGCTCAAGAATGCGATGAGCGTCGCCCGCGACGTCGTCCGCCGCCGGATCGATCCGGGCGGAACGAAGGAAATCACGGTCGTCACCGAAGGCTCGGACCGGATCCTCGTCCAGGTGCCCGGCGTCGAGAACCCCGAAGAGTTGAAGCGGCTGATCGGCCAGACCGCGCGGCTGGAATTCAAGCTGGTCGACCTTGCTGCCGATCCCAACCAGGTTGCTCAGAACCACGCGCCGGCGGGAAGCCAGATTCTCCCGCGTGCCGACGGCACCGGGCCGATCGCTGTGAAGCGCCGGGTCATTGTTTCGGGCGACCAGCTGGAGGATGCCCGGCAAGGCTTCGACCAGGACGGGCGGCCGGTCGTGGAGATCAAGTTCAACGCCGACGGAGCGCGCCGCTTCGGCCGAGTCACGCAGGAGAATGTCGGCAAGCCGTTCGCCATCATCCTCGACGACAAGGTTCTTTCGGCCCCCAACATCAACGAGCCGATCCTGGGTGGAAGCGCGCAGATCAGCGGCGGATTCACCGTCCAGAGCGCCAACGACCTCGCCATCTCGCTGGCATCGGGCAAGCTCCCGGTGAAGCTCAACGTGATCGAGGAGCGTTCGGTCGGCCCTGACCTTGGCGCCGACTCGATCCACAAGGGCGTGATCGCCAGCCTGATCGGGACCGCCGGCGTCATCATCTTCATGCTGGTCACCTACGGCCGGTTCGGCGTCTATGCGAACATCGCCCTCGTCGTGAACGGCTTCCTGATCCTCGGGATCATGGCGATCTTCAACGCCACCTTGACGCTTCCGGGCATCGCCGGCTTCGTGCTGACGATCGGCGCCGCCGTCGACGCCAACGTGCTCATCAACGAGCGAATACGCGAAGAACACAGGCGCGGGCGACGGATCATCGACTCCATCGACACCGGTTACCAGGAAGCGATGCGGGCGATCTACGACGCCAACGTCACGCACGTGATCTCGGCCTCGCTGATGGCCTATTTCGGCTCGGGACCGGTCCGCGGTTTCGCGGTGGTGCTGCTGATCGGCGTCGTCACCTCGGTGTTCACCGCCGTCTTCTTCACTCGAATGCTGGTTGCGCTCTGGCTTCGCAACAAGCGTCCGAAAACGCTTCCGATCTGAGGCCCCGACCAATGCGTCTTTTGAAGCTTGTCCCGGACCATACGAACGTCGATTTCATGCGGTGGCGGAATATCGCCGTCATCCTGTCGACGATCATGACGATCCTGTCGCTCTCCTACACGGCCTATCGTGGGCTCAACATGGGCGTGGATTTCGTCGGCGGGCAGATGATCCGAGTCACCTTCGCGCAGCCGATCGACGTCGAGCAGCTTCGCGGCAGGGTCGACAGCCTGCACCTGGGCGAGGCCAGCATCCAGGAATTCGGCGGCCCCAAGATCTACCAGATCCGGCTTCCCAAGCCCCCCGGAGGCGATGCGGCGGCCAATGTCGCGGCGACCAAGACCAAGGACATGATCACTGCCAACTATGCCGGGGCGCGGATCGATTCCGTCGAATCGGTCTCCGGCAAGGTCAGCGAGGAGCTGGCCGAGAACGGCGCGATGGCGATCATTTTCGCCATGCTCGGGATCGCCATCTACATCTGGGTCCGCTTCGAATGGCAGTTCGGAGTCGGGGCGCTCGTCACGCTTGCCCACGATATTTCGATGACGCTGGGCTTCTTCGCCTTCACCCGGCTGCAGGTGGACCTCAACGTTGTCGCCGCCTTCCTCACCGTCGTCGGCTATTCGCTCAACGACACGGTCGTCATCTACGACCGGATCCGTGAGAATCTGCGCAAGTATCGCAGGATGGCGATCCTTCCGCTGCTCAACCTGTCCCTCAACGAGACGCTTGCTCGGACCGTGGTCACCTCGATCACCGTCCTCATCGCGCTTGCGGTCCTGATGCTGATCGGTCCCGAGGTGATCTTCGGCCTGTCGCTGGCAATCTTCCTGGGCGTCGTGGTCGGCACCTATTCGTCGATCTACGTTTCCACGCCGGTGCTGGTGTGGCTCGGCGTAAGCCCCGACAGCTTCGTGAAGACTCCGGTCGAAACGCCGGGCGAGCAGCCGGCCTGACCCGTTCATCCGAGGTTCGTCCTTCCCCGCGCACTCACGCTTGTGTCAGCTTGAGGCCACGCTAATGAGGATCGCATGTCGAAGATGACCCGTATCGTTCTCGTGACGGTGGCCGCCGCGCTGGTCCTTCCTGCGGCCGGCTGCGCCCGCAACCGCGCCAAGAGCGATACCGGCTACGTCGCCCGCGACGTCAACACGCTTTACGCGCTGGCGAAGAAGCGGCTCGACCAGCAGGATTACGAAATGGCCGCACAGCTGTTCGACGAGGTCGAGCGGCAGCATCCTTATTCGGTCTGGGCCCGCCGGGCGCAGCTGATGAGCGCGTTCAGTTACTATCTGGCGCATAAATATACCGAGGCGATCAGCTCCGCGCAGCGGTTCCTGACGATCCACCCGGGCAACAAGGACGCGCCTTACGCCCACTATCTCGTCGCCATGAGCTATTACCAGCAGGTCAGCGACGTCACTCGCGACCAGCGCGACACGCAGCAGGCGCTGGATTCGTTCGGCGAACTCGTCCGCCTCTATCCGGACAGCCGCTATGCATCCGACGCGCGGCTGAAGATGGACCTCCTCACCGACCATCTGGCCGGCAAGGAGATGGAGATCGGCCGCTTCTACGAGCGGTCGGGCAAGTGGCTGGCCGCCAATCTGCGATTCCGGCAGGTCGTCGAGAATTACCAGACGTCGAGCCATACGCCCGAAGCGCTCGAGCGCATGGTCGAAACCTATCTTCGTCTCGGGATTCCGCAGGAGGCTCAAAAGGCCGCGGCGGTGCTCGGCGTCAATTATCCGGGCAGCAAATGGTACAAATATGCCTATCGGATGATGCGGCAGCATCCGGCGCAGATCCAGCCGGCGCCGGAGCCGCCCAAGCAGCCGCCGCTGTCGACCCAGCAGAAGCAGCCGCAGCCGCTCGTTCAGCCGCCGGCGGACGAACCCCAGGCGGACCAGCAGCAGCCGGCGCAGGATCAGTCCGAGCAGCCGCAGCCGCAGCCGCAGGGATGATGTAAGCAGCGAGCCATGCTTAGGCAGCTCGCGATCCGCAACGTCGTCCTCATCGACCAGCTCGAAATCGAATTCGAGCCCGGTCTTGGAGTGCTGACCGGCGAGACCGGCGCGGGAAAGTCGATCCTGCTCGATTCCCTGGGGCTGGCGCTCGGGTCGCGCGCCGACACGGCGCTTGTTCGGCAGGGTGAGGATGGCGCTTCCGTCACCGCCGAAATCGAGCTTCCGGCAAGGCATCCGGCCCAGGCCATTCTGAGCGAGCAAGGCCTGGCCTGCGATCCCGGCGAGCCGTTGATCCTGCGCCGGACCGTCAAGACGGATGGCGGGAGCCGCGCCTTCATCGGTGCATCCGCAGTGCCCGCCGGAGCGATCCGGGAAATCGCCTCGCTGCTGGTCGAAATCCATGGCCAGCACGACGACAGGGGACTCCTCAATCCCCGCGGCCACCGCGCCTTGCTCGACGCCTTTGCAGGCATCGACACTGGCCCGGTCGAAGCTGCCTGGGCGAAGGTCACGCATATGGAGCAGGAGATTGCGGCGGCGCGCTCGGCCGCCGCCGAAGCGGAGCGCGACCGCGACTATCTGGCCCACGCGGTCGGCGAGATCGAAGCGCTCGACCCGCAGCCAGGGGAGGAGACGAGCCTGTCCGAGGAGCGCTCGGCGATCCAGGCCGGAGCAAAGGCGGGCGAGGCGCTGCAAGGGCTCGACGAGCTCCTCGGCGGCGCGGACGGGGCGCTCGCCCAGCTCCGGCAGGCCGCCCGGCGAATCGAGCGCGGAGCAGTCGACCATCCGCTGCTCGCCGAAGCGCTGGCGGCGCTCGACCGGGCTCTGATCGAGGCGCACGATGCGGAGGACAAGATCGATCGGGCGGCCGGCGCGCTCGCGTTCGACCCCGCGCGGCTGGAAACGGTCGAGGCGCGGCTGTTCGACATTCGCGGGCTGGCGCGCAAGCATCGCGTCGAACCCGATCAGCTTGCGGAGCTTGGCGACGGGATGCGCGGCCAGCTCGCCGCGATCGAGGCTGGCACCGGACGGATCGAAGCCTTGGACGCGGAGCTGAAGCAGGTGCGGCTCGAATATTCCGGACTGGCCGCGGAGCTCAGCGGCCGGAGGCACGAAGCCGCGGCGAAACTGGACGCGGCGGTGGCCGGCGAGCTTGCGCCGCTCAAGCTGGATTCGGCGAAGTTCAGGACGGCGCTTGGGCAGACCGAGCCCGGGCCGTCCGGCACCGACCGCGTCGAGTTCGAGGTCTCGACCAATCCCGGCGCTCCGTTCGGGCCGCTGACCAAGATCGCGAGCGGCGGCGAGCTGTCGCGCTTCATCCTCGCGCTGAAAGTAGCGCTTGCGGAGGCCGGAACGGCGGCGACGATGATCTTCGACGAGATCGACCGAGGCGTCGGCGGCGCGGTCGCCAGCGCCATCGGCGAGCGGCTGGCGCGGCTTGCGAAGGACAGCCAGGTGCTGGTCGTCACCCATTCGCCGCAGGTCGCCGCGCGCGCGGCGCACCATTACCGGATCGAAAAGGCGCATGACGGAAGCTCCACGACGACCACCGTCCGCCGCCTCACGGCCGAGGAACGGCGCGAGGAAATCGCGAGGATGCTGTCGGGGGCATCGATCACCGAGGAGGCGAGGGCGCAGGCATCGCGGCTCCTCGACGCCGCGTGACCGCCTATGTCGCGCTCCTTCGCGGGGTGAATCTGGTCGGCAAGAGCAGCCTGAAGATGGCCGACCTCAAGGCCATTGCGAGCGATCTCGGGCTCGAGAAGGTGCGGACCTATATCGCCAGCGGCAACCTTCTGTTTGCCAGCGACAAGCCCGAGGAACAGTTGCGGCTGATGCTCGAAAAGGATCTGCAGAAGCACATGGGCAAGGCGGTCCGTGTGATGCTCCGCTCGGCTGCAGAGATGGAGCAAGTGGTGAAGGCGAACCCCTTCGCCGAGCAGCCGGGGAACCGCGTGCAGGCATTCTTCTTGAACGAGCCTCCGCCAAAGGACCTGCTTTCCACCGTCCGCAACCAGGCCGACGATGAGCGCGTCGCGACGGGCCCTCGCGAGGTCTTTGTCGCTTACGGCGAAAGGGGTATCGGCAAGTCGCGCCTCAGGATTCCGGCAGCCGAAGCCGGCACCGCGCGGAACATGAACACGGTCGCCAAGCTGGCCGAGCTCGCAAGGGAGATGTCATGAGTAAGGAACGCCGGATTGCGCACGAGTTCGAGGGCGAGGAGCTGGAGAGCGTGTTCGTCGGCAGGCGCGACGAGGCGGCGCGGCCGACCGTCATCCTGATCCCGACCGTGATGGGCCTTTCGGACCTGGAGATCGCGTTCGGGCGACAGCTTGTCGAGCTCGGCTACAATGCGCTGGTCGCGGACCTTTTCGGCAAGAAATTCCATGGAGCGGAACGCGACGTCTGCTTCGGCGAGATGACCCGGCTCCGCTCCGACCGGGCGGCCCTCCGCCGCCGGCTGCAGCATGTGCTCGATCTCGCAAGCCGCGAGGAGCAGGTGTCCCAAGACCAGATCGTCGTCGCGGGCTATTGTTTCGGCGGTCAGTGCGCTCTGGACCTGGCCCGCAGCGGGGCCAGCTTCGCCGCCGCGGTGAGCTTCCACGGGCTGTTCGACCCGCCGGGTCTTCCGGAAGAGAAAATCAAGGCCAAGGTCGTCGCCTTTCACGGCTGGGACGATCCCATGGTCCCGCCGGAAATGGTGGTCGCCCTGGGACAGGAGATGACCCGGGCCGGCGCGGACTGGCAGATCCACGCCTACGGTCATGTCGGCCACGGCTTCACCAACCCGCACGCCAGCGATCTGCAGATCGATGGGGTGGCTTATAATGCGCTTGCGGCGGAGCGGTCGTGGACGAGCTTCGTCGACCTGCTCGAGGAACTCTTCGGCGGACATGCCCACTGAGTTGACCGAGGCCGAGGCCGCCAACCGTTTAATGCGGCTGGCGAAGGAAATCGCCCGGCACAACCGACTCTATCACGACCAGGACGCGCCGGAGATTTCCGACGCGGATTATGACGCACTGGTGCGCGAGAATGCGGAGCTTGAGGCGCAATTCCCCAAGCTCGTTCGCGCGGATTCGCCGTCGCGGCAGGTGGGAGCGGCGCCGTCCGGAGCCTTGGCCAAGGTCACGCATGCCCGGCCGATGCTTAGCCTGGAGAACGCCTTTTCAAGCGAAGAGGTGACGGACTTCGTCGGGCGCGTGAAGCGCTTCCTCAACCTGCCGGAAAGCGCGGCAGTGCCGGTTACGGCGGAGCCGAAGATCGACGGGCTGAGCTGCTCGCTTCGCTATGAGAAGGGCGAGCTGGTGCTTGCCGCGACCCGCGGCGACGGAACGGTGGGAGAGGATGTCACGCCCAACGTCCGGACGATCACGGACATTCCGGGCCGGATCGCCGACGCGCCCGACGTGATTGAGGTGCGCGGCGAGGTCTACATGTCGAAGGAAGACTTCGAGGCGCTCAATGAGCGGCAGCAGGCGAGCGGGGGCAAGATCTTCGCCAACCCGCGCAACTCCGCCGCCGGCTCGCTTCGGCAGAAGGACGCAAGCATCACCGCCGCTCGCCCGCTGCGCTTCTTCGCGCACGGCTGGGGCGAAATTTCGGAATCGCTCGCCGATACCCAATATGAGGCGATGAAGCGCATCGAGGGCTTCGGCTTCCCGGTGAGCCCGCTGCTGATCCAGTGCAGCAGCGACGACGAGATGCTTGCGCATTACCGGGCGATCGAGAAGGCCCGCGCGGATTTGCCGTTCGACATCGATGGGGTGGTCTACAAGGTGGACCGCCTCGACTGGCAGGAGCGGCTGGGCCAGGTCGCGCGAGCGCCGCGGTGGGCCCTTGCCCACAAATTCCCGGCGGAAAAAGCGCAGACGACACTGGAGGCGATCGACATCCAGGTTGGCCGGACCGGCAAGCTCACACCCGTCGGACGGCTGACGCCGGTCGGGGTGGGCGGCGTGATCGTCGCCAACGTCACGCTGCACAACCGCGACGAAATTGCGCGGCTCGGCCTGCGCCCCGGCGACCGGGTGCTGATCCAACGCGCCGGCGACGTGATCCCGCAGGTGATCGAGAACCTCACCCGAGACGAGCCGCGCCCGCCTTACGTCTTCCCCGACCATTGCCCCGAATGTCACAGCGAGGCGGTCGCCGAGGATGGCGAAGTCGACGTCCGCTGCACGGGCGGCCTTATTTGTCCTGCGCAAAGAGTTGAGCGGCTGAAACATTTCGTCAGCCGTGGAGCGCTCGACATCGAAGGGCTCGGCGAGAAAAGCATTTTGGAATTCTTCGCAATCGGCTGGCTTCAATCGCCCGCCGACATTTTCCGCCTGCGCAAACGGCGCGATGAACTGATCGGACGCGAAGGCTGGAAAGAGAAATCGGTCGACAATCTCCTCGCCGCGATCGAGGCGAAGCGGCAGCCCGACCCGGCGCGATTCCTGTTCGGTCTCGGCATTCGGCACGTCGGGATCGTCACCGCCAAGGACCTCCTCAAATGCTTCGGCACGGTCGACGAGCTTCGCCGGGTCGCCATGTCGGACGATTCCGCCGCGGAGCTCTCGGCGGTCGAGGGCGTCGGCCCTGTGGTCGCCGAAGCCCTGGTCGATTTCTTCCACGAACCGCACAATCGCGAAGTGCTCGATGACCTGCTGTCGGAGGTCTCACCGGCCGCGTTCGTCAGCCAGGCGCGCGAGACGGAATGGAGCGGCAAGACGATTGTCTTCACCGGCAGCCTCGAAACCATGAGTCGCGACGAGGCGAAAGCGCAGGCGGAGCGCCTCGGCGCGCGCGCGGCGGGCTCGGTCAGCGCGAAGACGGACCTCGTCGTCGCCGGCCCCGGCGCGGGATCGAAGCTCAAGAAGGCCGAAGAACTCGGAATCCGGGTGATCGGCGAACAGGACTGGGCCAAGATCGTCGCGGACGCCTAGGTGGCGGCCGATCCCGAACTCCTTCGCGCCTGGCTGACTGCGCGATCCGTCGCCCGCCACTTGCCGGAGCCGGTAGAAGATTTCGCGGGCCTGCGGGTGGACACCAACAGCGAGACGGAAGCTCGACGCTGGGTCTTTCCAGCCGTCGTCGACGGAATCGGCCGTCTCGCAAGCTCAATTCACCAGCCGCGAAATGTCATCAAGCTCTGCGGGACCGCCGCCGAGCTTGCTGCCGCGCTCCCGCCGAACTGGTCGGTGGAGGAGGGCCGCTGGTTCATGGCGCTCGACGGAATCGGCAGGACGACGCCAGAACCGCTTCCGCCGGGCTATCGCCTTCAGCAGCACCAGGACGGTCCCGTTTCGAAGGTGGAGATCGTGACGGATTCCGGCGAACTCGCGTCGAGCGGCTATGCAGCGGAAACTGCGGAAGCCTTCGTTTACGACCGAATCGAGACGGATCCTCATCATCGGCGCAGAGGCCTGGCTCGAGCGGTAATGGCAGCGCTGGGTCGCTGCCGCCGGTCTCCGGTGTCCCAGCAGCTCCTGGTTGCGACAACTGACGGCAAGAGGCTTTACGCGACGCTCGGTTGGCGAACGCTCTCGCCTTATTCCACCGCGACCCTGCGCGACTATTGAGGGTCTTCAGCGCTTCCGAGTGGCGTGGAAATAGCCCCAAGCCGCAATGATCAAGAACACCGTGAACGAAGCGACCGAATCCGCCAGCCAGTCGAGCGGGTCGGCATCGCGGTGCAGCGCCGGAATCGCCTGGACGAATTCGATGAGCGCTCCGAATGCCATCAGACCGAGCAGAAGCTTGCGCTTCTTCAGTGCCGGATAGGCAAGCCAGCCGAGCACCGCGAGCACCAGGAAGGCGAAGATGTGCTGGAGCTTGTCCGACGGGTGACCCGGGATGATGGGCGGATGCGGAATCACCGCCATGACGAAGGCGAAGACGCAGGCCGCCCAAAAGGCCACGCGAAGCAACGTCCGCGATTCCGCCTTGCGCTCAGGCACTTGAGGGATGCTGGAGCTCAAGGCTTACCGCAGGTTCGACGTCCGCCTGATGAAGTCCGCGACATTGGCGTGCAGCTCCACCAGCGTCGGCGGGTGCACGTACACCATGTGGCCCGACTGATAGTAATGATACTCGATATTCTGCTGGATATTCGGCGGCACCGGCAGATGGCGAAGCTCCATCACGCCCTCGAAATAAGGCGTCGAGACATCGTAATAGCCGCCGTTGACCATCACTTTCAGCGTCGGGTTCTGCTTCATCGCCGCGGCAAGGTCGGGAAGCACGTTGGGGAGCATGATCAGCGGCTTGTCGGCTCCCGGCGGCTGATGCTTGTAATCCCACTTTCCGTAGATCGGGATTCCCGACTTGAACTGGATATCCGGCCGGTAATTCAGCCTGTCCCGAGCATAATTGTGCCATGCGGCGACGTAGGCCGCGCCGATCGCGCTGCCCTGCGGATCGTAGCTCGCGACCTTGCTTAGTGGGTCGAGAGTCGCTCCGAGGAACCGCGTGTCGAGCGTGCCGGTCGTGAGCTGCTCTTCGGCCATTAGCTCCTTCTGGAACGCGCCATATTCGATCCGGAGGTTCGTCTTGAGGAGGTACGGCACCGTCAGGCCGGTATAGGCCGAAAGCTTTTCGGCGATCCGCTGCCGCTCTTCGGGAGCAAGCGTGTTCCCCTTCGACAGCGCCTGCGCATATTCGCCGGTCGCGAAATTCTCGACCTCGTTCAGGTAGGTCGGCAGGTCCGCCGGGCGGTTCCGGACCTTGTTGAAGTACCACCCGGTCGCCGCGTAAGTCGGAAGCGCGACGATGTAGGGCGTATCGATGCCGGGGTTCAGCTGGGGATCGTCGGGCATGAAGTCCCAGTTGAGAATGTCCGACAGCAGGATCACGCCGTTGAGGTCGACGTCCGCATTCTGGAGCGAATAAGCGAGGCCGGCGCCGCGCATTGTCCCGTAGCTTTCGCCGAACACATATTTGGGCGAGTTCCAGCGGTCGTATTTCGTCAGGAACTGCGTGATGAAGTCTGTGAAGGCGCGGATGTCCTGGTCGACTCCGTAGAAGGCCTTCTCCTTGTCCTTGCCGGCAATGCGCGAGAAGCCGGTCCCCGGCGCATCGATGAAGACCAGGTCCGATGCGTCGAGCAGGCTCTGGTCGTTGTTGACCGTCGAATAAGGGGCCGGCGGGTTGTGCTTGCCGTCGGTGGTCTCGACCCGGACCGGGCCGAACGCGCCCATGTGCAGCCAGATGCTCGACGAGCCCGGGCCACCGTTGAACAGGAAAGTGATCGGCCGGCCGGACGCAGGCGCACCCTGCTTGAAATAGGCTGTGTAGAACATCGACGCTTCGGGCTTGGGCCCCGATTTGTCCTTGTCGTCGCTCTTGTCCGCATCGGCCTCGATCGCGTCGGTGTCGGACCAGTCCTTGGCGTGGACGACCAGGGTTCCGGCGACGGAATCGTAATTGATCGGCTGGCCGCCGACGATCACCGTTCCTGTCGAGCGAACCTCATTCGGCTTGAAGAACTCCTTCGCCGGCTGCTTCTCATCGGCCTTCTTGGCCGCCTCGGTCCTCGGCGGATGCTTCAGGGCCGGCTTTGTCGGGGCGGCCGCGGCTGCGGACGCGACGAGTGCGGTTGCAGCGAGCAGGGCAATATATTTCATTACGCAGCTGTTGCAGCGCCCGTTCGGGCGGGCAAGTGAAATTGGCCTTCAGTCCTGGCGTTCGCAGACGAGCACCGGCCACTCGCCGAAGCTTCGGCTGGCAAGGGTCAGGCCGTGGGCTTCGTAGGCGGACAGGACGGAATCCGCCTGCGTCGCAAGCAGGCCCGCGAGAATGACCATTCCTCCCGGCGCGAGCGCCTCGGCAAAATGCGGCGCAAGCTCGATCAGCGGCCGGGCGAGAATATTGGCAATGATGAGGTCGAACGGCGCGCGCGCTTCGAGCAAGGGCGAGGCCATTCCGTCGGCAACGGCGAGCAGCAGCTGGCCGTTCTCATGGCCCAGAGCAACGCGGTTGACCGCCGCATTGTCGCGGGCCACGTCGACGGCGATCGGGTCGATGTCCGTCGCGATGCATCGTGCCTCTGGCCACAGGGTCAGCGCCGCGAACGCGAGCAGGCCCGTCCCGCTGCCGATGTCGGCGATATTCGCAAAGCGCTTGCCGTCCCGCTCCAGCCGGTCGAGCGCCTCCAGGCAACCGCCGGTCGTCGCATGCTGTCCTGTGCCGAACGCCAGCCCGGCGTCGATCTCCAGCGCCACCGTTCCGGGCGGATTGGCCCGGTACATGGGGGTGTGAACGAAGAATCGGCCGGCGCGGATCGGCTGGAGCCCGGATTGGCTCATCGTCACCCAGTCGGCCTCGCCGAGCTGTTCGACCTTCACCTCGCCATGCCCAAGCTCCCGCAGGGACTTGAGATCCGCCGGTTCCGGCTCCCGGTCGAAATAGGCATGGAGCAGCCAGGCGTCGGGTTTCCCCGGATCGGGCTCCTCGGTCACGATCACGGGAGGGAATGCCCCCGGGAACAAGTCGTCAGCTTCGGCGATCGAGTCCGCCTGCGAGCGCGTGCAGGCGATGGTCGCCCGCCAGCTCATTTGGGTTTCGCTTCCTTCTCCAGCCGATCGTCCAGCTGCTTCGTGAGCTTCGCCGCATAGTCGCGACACGCGTTGGCATGCTCGAGCGACTTCGAGGCGAAACGCTCCACCATCCCGCTCGCCGACGGGTGCGGCGTGAGCAGGATGTCGCAATCGAGCGCCGCGATCTTCGCGATGCTGGCCCGATAGGCCTTGAGAGAGTCCGGATGGTCGCTGAACCGATAATCGTCGCGGCTGACCGGCGACAGGCTGTCGGCATAGACGATGCTCCGGCACACCCCGCCGTTGCAGCTCACCCAGTGCCAGCTCATGGCGCCCGCGGTGTGGCCCGGCGTCGCGACCGCGGTGAGCCACAGATTGCCAAGCCGAACGATTTCGCCGTCGCGGATGATGTGGTCGACCCCGGCCGTCGGGAAAGGCTTGTTCATTCCCGCCTGCGGATCGTCCGCGGTCGCCGTACCGGTCGCGAATACCCGCGCGGCGGTCGGTGAGGCGTAAAGCTGAGCGCCTGTCAGCTGCTGCAAGCGGCCCATCCCGCCGACATGGTCGAAATGCTCGTGGCTCTGCAGGAGGATCCGGATGTCGCTCAGGCGAAAGCCGAGGCTGCGGATGTTCTGCGCGATGAGGTCGGCGCCCTGCTGCGTCCCTGAATCGATGAGGATGTCGCCCGCGGTGCCGGTGATCAGGATCGAGGTGATGCCGCAGGTGCCGACATAATAAGTGTTGCCGAAGACGCGGACCGGCGGAGCGGGCTTGTCCCAGTCGTCCCAGTCCTTGCACGTCGCGGCAAATTGAGGCCCCGCGATCGCGATCGGCGCGATGTCGCGCTCGACCTGCGGCGGAGTCTTCTGCAGCGGAACGACGATCGGGAGCAGCTGCGCGGACGCCGCGAGCAGGATGCTAGCGAACATAACTCGCGCCGTTCACGTCGATATTCGCACCCGTCGCCGAAGGCGGTGCTTCGGTCGCGAGCCAGCGAATCGTCTCTGCGATCTCCTTCGTCGTCGCGACCCGGCCGAGCGGGATTTCCGCAAGAATCTTCTCGCCGCCGCGGCCCTGCAGATATTCGTCGGTCATTTCGGAGACAGTGAAGCCGGGCGAGACGCAAAAGGCGAGGATGCCTTCGCCCGCATAGCCGCGTGCAATGCTCTTGGTCATCGCCAGCATCGCGCCCTTAGATGCGGCGTAATGCCAATGCGCGGGACTGTCGCCGCGCGATCCGGCCCGGCTCGAAACATTGACGATTCGGCCCTCGCCGCCGCGCTCGCGGAAATGCCCGATGGCGAGCCGGCAGAGGTCCGCGGCAGCGTAGAGGTTGATCCGCATCGTCCGCTCCCAGGCGGAATGCCAATCGGTGTCGGACGAATCGTCGGCGACGGCCTCATAGATGCCGGCGTTGTTGACGAGGGCGTCGATTCGGCCATCGAGCCGTTCCAGCGCAGCGTCCCACAGCTTTCGCGGTGCGTCCGGGTCCGTCAGCTCGCCCGCGAGCAGGTCGCCGCCGCCGCGGCTGGAATGACCCGCGACATTATGGCCGCGCGATTTGAGAAGGTCGTAAGTCGCCGCTCCGATCCCGCGGCTCGCTCCGGTGACGAAGATGTTCATGGGGAATCGATTAGAGAGTCATTGCGAGGAGCGAAAGCGACGAAGCAATCCAGGCGCCCTGGATTGCTTCGCTACGCTCGCAATGACGACTTAGGCCGCGATGCCGGCGACGAATTCCTTGGTCGTCGACTTGAAATCGGCAATCTGGTCGGAGAAGCGCCCGAAGCCCTGCTCGACCTCGTCGATGTCCTTGGCGACATTCTCGGTGTCGCTTCGGATCGCCGCGATGGTCGAGCTCATCGAATCCGCGGCGAGCGCGGTTTCGTCGACGGCGGCGGTGATCATGGTCACCGTCTGGGCCTGAAGCTCCATCGCCTGGCGGATCCGGTCGGCGGAGGATTGGACCTCTTCGACGGTGGTCTGGATCGAGCCGTTGGCTTCGACCGTCTGCTTGGTCGCTTGCTGGATCGCGGTGATCTTCGCGGTGATGTCGTCGGTTGCGCGGGCGGTCTGAGCGGCCAGCGTTTTCACTTCCTGGGCGACGACCGCGAAGCCTCGACCGGCGTCCCCGGCGCGGGCAGCCTCGATGGTCGCGTTCAGAGCCAGCAGATTCGTCTGCCCGGCGATGTCGCGGATCAGGCTGAGGATCGATTCGATCGCTTCGACATGGGCGGAGAGAGCCTGGCTGACGTTCACCGCCTGCTCGGCCTGGCCGCCGGCGCGGGTGGCGACGTCGGCTGCGACCTCGACCTCTGCCCGGGCATCCTCGATGGCCCGGATCAGGCCCGCCGCGGTCTGCGCCGCTTCGCGCATGGCGACCGCCGACTGCTCGGCTGCAGCGGCGACTTCGCTGGTCTTGCCCAGCATTCCGCGAGCCGAAGCGGCGGTCGCGCGAGTGCGGTCGGTCAGGCTCTTCGACTGCTCGGTGCTTCCGCGCACGAGATCGGCGACTTGCCGGGAGAATTCCTCGCTCTGCTTGCCGCGAGCGTCGGCCGCAGCGATCGCCTCGAGCAACGCGATTTGCGCGAGGATGATATCCGTTTCGAACTGCCCGATGCGAAGCACCGCGGCGATGCACTTGTGCAGCTTCTCCGCGTCTCCCGAGAAGCGTTCGACGAGCCGCGCGATGATCCGGTCGGCGATTGCGGCGCGCTGCGCGATATAGGTCGGAACCGACATCTTCTGGGAAAACAGCTCGCGGCCATATTCTGCGACGTTCTGGACCCAGTTCGAATCGACCTTACCGTCGTAATTCCTGGCGAAGCGCTCGGCTCGCTCCGGCCCGAACTCGGCAACGATCTCTTCGGCGAAGATGTCGAGCGCAGCTTCTTTCAGATACTGGATGTCGGCTTCGAGCGATCCGCCGGCGTTATAGGCCGAAAGGCGGGCACTCACCTGCTCGTCCGTCAGCCGCTGCAGATGTGCAGTGTCGCTCTTCATCGCGTCTCGCTCCGTCGCCATTCTGTCCCACCGGGCCGCAAAGGGTCCCCCTGTTGGCGACGCTCTTGCGCCCGCAATGGTTAAGAGCCGGTTAGGGCCGGCGAATCTTGCGCCGCTGCGGACGCGGTCCTAAGCGGGCTTCGGCCGCAAGCCGCCGGCCCGAGCTGAAATCTTCGAAGGGAAAGCGCGCGCATCATGGCAGCCGTCCGGGACAGACCGATTTCGCCACACCTCACCATCTGGCGGTGGGGCCCGCACATGGCGGTCTCGATCCTTCATCGAATCACGGGCGGAGGACTGTCGGTCGTGGGGCTTGCGGTGCTGACCTGGTGGCTGATGGCGATCTCGGGTTCGCCGGCGGCCTACGCCAGGTTCGCGCACCTCGCGTCGACGTGGATCGGGCTGATCGTCCTGATCGGCCTCACCTGGGCATTCTTCCAGCACCTGTTCTCCGGAATCCGCCACCTGATCATGGACACCGGAATGGGCTTCGAGCTGAAGGCCAACAAAGCGGGAGCGATCGCCACCATCGTCGGCTCGATCGTCGCCACCGCGATCATCTGGGCCTATTGGCTGGGAGCGTTCGCATGAGCCTCGGCGACAGCGCCAGCGAAGTCGGCAAGGTCCGCGGCATCGGCTCGGCCCGTTCGGGCGGCGTCGACTGGCTTGCGGAGCGCCTGTCCAGCGTCGCCCTGCTTCTCCTTGGGACCTGGTTCGTCGCCTCGCTTCTGTTCCTGCCCAAGCTGGACCAGCGCACCCTGATCGAATGGCTTCGCGGGGCCGGCGGAGCGGTGCCGATGGCGCTGTTCGTCGTCGTCGCCTTCTGGCACGCGGTGGACGGCCTGAAGCAGGTGGTCGACGATTATGTGTCGGGCGAGGTCGGCCGCTGGTTCGTCAATACCATCATCCTCTTTTTCGCCGTTGCCGGCGCATCCTTGTGCCTGTTCGCCCTCGGCAAGATCGCTTTCGGAGCAGCCGCGTGACCAGCGCCTACAAGATTATCGACCATAGCTATGACGTCGTCGTCGTCGGCGCCGGGGGCTCGGGCCTCCGGACCACCATGGGCGCGGCTCAGAACGGGCTGAAGACCGCCTGCATCACGAAGGTCTTCCCGACGCGAAGCCACACCGTCGCCGCGCAGGGCGGGATTGCGGCGGCGCTCGGCAACATGGGGCCGGACCACTGGACCTGGCACATGTACGATACCGTCAAGGGCTCCGACTGGCTCGGCGACCAGGACGCGATCGAATATCTGACCCGCGAAGCGCCCGCGGCGGTGATCGAGCTCGAGCATATGGGCATGCCGTTCAGTCGCACGCCCGAAGGCAAGATCTATCAGCGCGCGTTCGGCGGAATGACGCAGAACATGGGCGAGGGGCCGGCCGCGCAGCGGACCGCCGCCGCCGCCGACCGCACCGGGCACGCGATGCTTCACACGCTCTACCAGCAGAGCCTGAAGTATGACGCCGACTTCTTCGTCGAATATTTCGCGATCGACCTCATCATGGAAAACGGCGCCTGCCGGGGTGTGATTGCGCTCAACATGGACGACGGCTCGATCCATCGCTTCCGCGCACAGGCGGTGGTGCTCGCGACCGGCGGCTATGGGCGAGTCTATTTCACCGCCACGTCCGCTCACACCTGCACCGGCGACGGCAATGCGATGGCTCTCCGCGCCGGGCTCCCGCTGCAAGACATGGAGTTCGTGCAGTTCCACCCGACCGGGATTTACGGCGTCGGAGTCCTGATTACCGAGGGCGCGCGCGGCGAGGGCGGCTATCTGACCAACTCCGAAGGCGAGCGCTTCATGGAGCGCTATGCGCCGTCGGCGAAGGATCTCGCCAGCCGCGACGTGGTGTCACGCGCCGAGGCGATGGAGATCCGCGAGGGCCGCGGGGTCGGCGAGCACAAGGATCATATCGAGCTTCACCTCGATCATATCGATCCGAAGATCCTGGCCGAGCGGCTGCCCGGGATTACCGAGAGCGCCAAGACGTTCGCGGGAGTGGACCTGACCCGCCAGGCAATTCCGGTTGCCCCGACCGTTCACTACACGATGGGCGGCATCCCCACGAATTACCACGGCGAGGTGGTGACGATCCGCGATGGCGATCCGGAAGCCGTCGTGCCGGGCCTGTTCGCGGTCGGCGAGGCGGCCTGCGTTTCCGTGCATGGCGCGAACCGCCTCGGGTCCAACAGCCTGATCGACCTGGTGGTCTTCGGGCGGGCCGCAGGCATGCGTCTCGCGGAGGTGTGCAAGCCCGGAGCGCTGCAGGAGCCGCTGCCGAAGGATTCGGCCGACTTCTCGCTCGAACGGCTCGACCATTTCCGCTACGCCGACGGCGGAAGCCCGACCGCGGAAATCCGCGTCGAGATGCAGCGCACGATGCAGGCCGACGCAGCGGTGTTCCGCACCGAGCGGACTCTGGCCGAAGGCGTGACCAAGATCGACAAGGTCTACCATCGGATGACCGACATTTCGGTCACCGACCGGAGCCTCATCTGGAACACCGACCTCGTCGAGACACTGGAGCTCGACAACCTGATCGCCAACGCGGTGGTGACCATGCATTGCGCCGAGAACCGCAAGGAAAGCCGCGGCGCGCACATGCACGAGGATTTCCCCAAGCGCGACGACGCGACCTGGATGAAGCACACCGTCGCCTGGTTCAACGGCTGGGGCGGCAAGGGCGGCGAAGTGAAAATCGACTATCGCCCCGTCCACGACTTCACGCTCACCAACGACGTCGAGTACATCAAGCCCAAGGCGCGGGTGTATTGAGCGCCCACTTGGGCTTGTAACTTTGCTCGGCTAGAGCGCTTGGGAACATGGCCGACAGCACACCGCCCAAGCGCATTTTCCCGAGCTCCAAGGTCGAAGCGCACGCCGCGAAGCATGTGCCTTCAAGCCCGCAGACCGAAAGCGAGGCTTACAAGCTCGCCTTCCAGGACCTCGATTTCCTTCTTCGCGAGGATTTGCGCCCGGTCCGCTTCCAGCTCGAGCTCTTGAAGCCTGAGCTATTTCTCCAGGAAGCGAAGATCGGGTCGACTTTCGTCTTCTACGGTTCCGCGCGGATCCCCCACCCCGATAATGCCGACTCGCTGGTCGCCGCGGCGACGAACGAGGAGCAGCGGCGAATCGCGGAGCGGCTCAAGGCCAAGGCGCATTATGTCGAGGTTGCGCGCGATCTCGCCCGTCTCGCGAGCCGCTGTCAGACGGATGACGAGGGGATGCGGCACTTCGTCGTCTGCTCGGGCGGCGGGCCGTCGATCATGGAGGGCGCCAATCGCGGCGCGTTCGACGAAGGCAAGGAGACGATCGGGCTCAACATCGTGCTTCCGCACGAGCAGCTTCCGAACCCCTATGTCACTCCGGAGCTGAGCTTCCAGTTCCACTATTTCGCGCTTCGCAAGATGCACTTCCTGCTTCGGGCGCGGGCGGTCGCCGTGTTCCCCGGCGGCTTCGGCACGTTCGACGAATTCTTCGAGCTTCTGACCCTGATCCAGACCGGCAAGGTCCGGCCGCTACCGATCCTGTTGTTCGGCCGCGATTACTGGGACCGCGTGGTGAATTTCGAGGCGATGGCGGAAGAAGGCGTGATCGCTCCCAACGACCTGGAGCTCATCCACTGGAGCGAGGACGCCCAGGAAGCCTGGGACTATGTCGTCCGCTTCTACGAGCAGCATCCGGAGCCGCCGCACATCCAGACTGCGCCGCCCGAATAAGCCGCTTTACTTCTGGGGGGCAGCCTCGCCGTTGCCCTTCACGTCGGCGGCGGTGTTGTTCAGCACCGGCTCCTTCTGGGCCTTCTGACCGGGGATGTCGCCGGGAGCCGCAGCCGCTGGCTGACCGCTGTCGCCGCCGGCCGTCGGGCTTCCCGCGGGCGCAGCCGGCGGAGCCGGCATCGGCTTGGGCGAATCGCTCTGCTGGTTGAGATAGGCGATGACGTTGGCGCGATCCTCGGGCTTGCTGAGGCCTGCGAAGGTCATCTTCGTTCCCGGAGCGAAGGCCTTCGGGCTGGTCAGCCACTTGCTGAGGCTGTCCCAGTCCCAGCTGCCGCCATGCTTGGCCAAAGCGTCGGAGAATGCGAAGCCGCGTCCCTCGCCGATCGGAGCGCCGACGACGCCCCACAGGTTCGGGCCGAGTTGGTTCGGACCGCCCTTGTCCGCGTTGTGGCAGGCGGCGCATTTCTTGAACACGTCGGCGCCCTTCGTCGGGTCGGCGCTGGCGAGATAGAATTCGATCGGCTTTTCCGCTTCCGCGGCGCTTTCGCCGCCTTCCTGGGCGCCTTCGATCGCATAGCCTTCCTGCTCGGGAGCCTCCGAATGGAAAGCTTCACCGGCGACGATGGACGTTCCGAGGCCGATGATTCCGGCAAACAAAACCCAACCAGCGATGGTGTTAAAGCGATCGTCCATGGAGTCCCCTGCGGCGAGTGCCGAAAGCGTGAGATGGGGGTCCTTTACGAAGCAGCCCCGACTTGTTCAAGACGCGAGCCAATGCTCCAGCAAAGTTCGCGCGATCGCGTGGCGTGGAGGCGGCTGGAACGGCGCGTCCTCGCGCCCCTGAAGCGCCGCAGCCACCTCGTCGCGCGTGAACCAGCGGGCGTGTTCAAGCTCCGCGAAATCTATGGTGAGCTCGTCGCCAAGCGCCCGTGAAGTGCAGCCGAACATCAGCGACGAAGGAAACGGCCAGGGCTGGCTCGCAACATAGGCGACGTCCGCGACATCGATCCCCGCCTCTTCCTTCAGCTCGCGGGCGACCGCATCCTCGATCGTCTCGCCGACCTCGACGAAGCCGGCGAGCGCGGAATAGCGCCCGGGCGGATAATGATATTGGCGGCCGAGGAGCAGCCGTCCGTCATGCTCGGCGAGCATGATCACGACGGGATCGACGCGCGGATAATGTTCGGCGGAGCAGGCGGGGCACTTGCGCGACCAGCCGCCGCGAATGACCTCGCTTTCGTTTCCGCAGGTCGCGCAGAAGCGGTGGCGGCTATGCCAGCGGGCAAGGCTGAGCGCCGCTGCAAACAGCGGAGCGTCCGTTGCGCTGAGGGCTGCGAGAAGATTGAAGGCCGCGGGACCGCCTCCGACCTCGGGCTGGAAGGCGGAAAAGCGCGGCTCCTCGCCGTCGAGCCCGAGGAACAATGCCGGCTGCGACAGCTCGCGCCACTGAAGCTCTCCATCCGGGCCGAGCGCCGGAAGGCCTTCGGCCCACAGGAGCTCGCGGGCAAGCGGATGGCGGGCATAGTCCGCGAGCCGATCGGAATCTGCGCGCGCGGCATCGGCGCGGTCGAGTCCGGGGCCAGCGAAGAACGGTTCAGGCCGCAAGTCTTTGCCTCGACTGGAGCACGCTATCGATCGCTCTTCGATAGAGCGTTGGAAGCCCTGCGCCCTCCAGGGCGTCGAGCGGCTGCCACCACCCGTCGGACGGCGGCTCGTCCGACGCAACGACCTGCAGCTCGAGCGCGAAATGGGTGAACACGTGCCGGACCGAGCCGAGGACGGGAGCGACCGTAACCTTGTCGCCGGTCCATTCGCCGCCCGGAAGCGCCGCCATGCCGCCCAGCAGGCCGCTGGACGGCCGCCGGACGAGGCGGATCGCTCCATCGCGCTCGATCCAGTAAGCGATCCCGAAGCGGACCGGCTTGCGGACTTTCTGCAGCGGGGCGGGAAAGGATTCGGGCGATCCGCTCGCGAAGGCAGCGCAGTTCCCGCTCAGCGGGCATTCGCCGCACAACGGCTTGCGCGGCCGGCAGATGGTCGCTCCCAGGTCCATCATCGCCTGAGCGAAATCGCCGGCGCGCTCGTCAGGCGTCATTGCAGCGACAGCCGTGCGGATTTCGCTCTTTGTCGGTCGTTCGAACCCGGCAAGTCGCGCCGCGACCCGCTCCACGTTCGAATCGACGACGACCGCGCTATGCCCGAAGGCAATCGCCGCTACGGCCGCGGCCGTATAATCGCCAACCCCCGGCAATTTGCGAAGCTCCGCCTCGCTCGTCGGGAAGCCGCCGCGTGCGGCAACGGCTCGGGCGCAGGCGATCAGATTTCGGGCGCGAGCGTAATAGCCGAGGCCGGCCCATTCGCTCAGCACCTCCTCGTCGGCCGCCGCGGCAAGGGCTTCGACCGTCGGCCAGCGGGCAATGAACCGCTCGAATCGCGGCACTACAGCGGCAACTGTAGTCTGCTGCAGCATCACCTCGCTGAGCCACACAAGATATGGGGGCGGAGGCGGCGATCCGGGCGGCGAGCGCCATGGCAGGACGCGCGACTTATCCACATAATGTTGAAGCAGCCGGCCGCTGACATTGGCGTGCATGCGCGGCCTATGGCATGCTCGGACCAAATGGCGAAGACGCAGGCGGGAAAAAACGGCAAGGAGGAGGCTCCGCGACAGGGCCGGGCGCGCGCCGCGGGCGAGCTCATCGGCAATGTCGGAGCGGTCGCTTTTCGCCGCTTCGGCTTCGTCCAGGCCTCGGTCGTGAGCCGCTGGCCGGAAATCGTCGGCGACCGCTACGCCAAGGTGTCGGAGCCCGAATCGATCCGCTTCCCGACCGGCAGGAAATCGGGCGGCACGCTCAACATCGTCGTCCAGGGCGCGCATGCCCCGCTGATGCAGCATCTCGCGCCGGTCATCGTCGAGCGGGTCAATCGCTTCTTCGGCTATCACGCGGTCGCAAAGCTTGCGTTCAGGCAGGGCGCTCCACTGGCCAGGCCGAAGGAGCAGAAGCGGCCGCAGCTTCGGCCGGTGCCGAAACAGCTCGGCGAAGGCCTTCGTGAAATCGCCGACCCCGAACTTCGCGCCTGCCTGGAAGCCCTTGCGGCGCGCATCGAGGCGAGCGATGGGGCGCCGGAGGTCGAACATCCTCAGCCGAAGCCGATTCCAACTATTGGAGTGATACGTTGATGAAGCCGAGCCATGTCCTTTTGGCCACCGCCGCGATCCTCGCCAGCGGCGCCTGCAACGCCAAGAACGGCGATGCCGCATCCGGCAATGTCGCCGAAGCCACCAGCGTCGAGGCCGTCAAGCCGCCGGCGAACGGCGACTGGAGCACCGTTGTCGTCGCGACGAGCGCCGGCGGCTTCCGGATGGGCAATCCCGACGCGAAGGTGAACCTCATCGAATATGGCTCGATGACCTGTCCGCACTGCCGCTCGTTCAGCGAGACCGGCTACCAGCCGCTCGTCCAGAACTACGTCAAGAACGGCAAGATCAGCTACGAATTCCGCAACTATGTGCGCGATCCGTTCGACATCGCCGCATCGCTGATCGCGCGCTGCAATGGGTCAAAGAGCTTCTTCCCGCTGACGGAAGCGCTGTACAAGGACCAGCCCGACTGGGTCGCCAAGATCCAGGCTGCTCCCGAAAGCCAGCTGAACGCGCTGCAGAACCTGCCGCCGGACAAGCAGTTCATCGAAATCTCGAAGATCGCCGATCTTCAGTCCTGGGCGGCGATGCGCGGCGTGCCGACGGCGAAGAGCACGCAGTGCCTCAGCGACCAGGGCAAGGTCGATCAGCTGGTCCAGATGAACAGCGACGCGACCAACCAGTTCCCGCAGTTCCAGGGCACTCCGACCTTCATCATCAACGGCAAGATGGTCGAGCTCGGGCCGGTGACCGAGGCGCAGGTGTGGTCGGCGCTCGAAGCCAAGATCAAGGCGGCGCTGGGCGGCTAGTCGCCCGGCCGGTGGGGGAGACGAGTTGAGGATCAGGCGTCTCAAGCTCAGCGGGTTCAAGAGCTTCGTCGAGCCGACGGAGCTGCGAATCGAGCCTGGCCTGACCGGAGTCGTCGGCCCCAACGGCTGCGGCAAGTCGAACCTCCTCGAAGCCATCCGCTGGGTGATGGGCGAGGGCAGCCCCAAGTCGCTTCGCGGCGACGGAATGGAGGACGTGATCTTTGCCGGGACGGCCACTCGTCCGGCCCGGGAGTTCGCCGAAGTCTCCATGCTGGTCGACCGCGACGGCGACGAGGAAGCCGACGGCGGCGAGGGCGAGGTCACCCGCCGGATCGAGCGCGGCGCCGGATCGGCTTACCGGATCGACGGCCGAGACGTTCGCGCCAAGGACGTCGCATTGCTGTTCGCCGATGCTGCGACCGGAGCGCACTCTCCAGCGCTCGTCAGCCAGGGCAAGATCGCCTCGATCATCGCTGCCAAGCCGACCGAGCGGCGGCTGCTGCTCGAGGAAGCGGCCGGAATTTCCGGTCTTCACGCGCGGCGCAAGGATGCCGAGCAGAAGCTTCGCGCCGCGGAAGCGAATCTCGCCCGGCTCTCCGAGCTTCTCGGCGAGCAGGAGCAACGCGCTGCGACCCTGCGCCGACAGGCGCGGGCGGCGGAACGCTATCGAATGCTCACCGACAAGATCCGAGCGGTCGAGGCGCGGCTCGTTCACGCCCGGTGGGCCGAGGCCGATTCCGCCGCCGAGCAGGCAAGCCGGGATTCCGTCGCTGCAAGCCAGGAGGTCGAGCGCCTGGGGCGGCAGATCGAGGCCGCGCGCGCTGCCCAGGAGAAAGCGGAAGCGCTCCTTGCCGAACGCCGCCGGGCCACTGCCGACGCCCGGTCGCGGGGAAGCGAGATCGCTCACCAGCTTGCCACGGCCCGCGCTCGCCGGGGTTCGGTTGCGCGGCGCCTCGCCGAGCTGGAGCGGCTGGAGACCGCGAGCGGCGCCGACATCGCGCGCGAAGAAGCGCTCCGGCAGGACGCGACCGCTGCGATAGCGCAACTGGAGGAAGAGCGGGGAACGATCGACCGCAGGCTCGCCGACGGCGAAGGCGAGGCGGCGAGGATCGCGGAAGAGCTTGGCGCGCTGGAAGCGAAGTCGCGCGACGCCGAAGCCGCACTCGCCGACCTTCTTGCCCGGCAGGCTGCGATGCGCGCGGAGCGGCGGGTCGCCGACGCAGCGCTGGAATCGTCGCGGGCCCATGCCTCGCGAGTCCAGGGCGAGCGCGACAAGCTGAAGCAGCAGCTGGACGCGCTTTCCGACGGCTCCGCGGAGGAGCGCGCTCGGATCGATTCGGTCAACCGGGCCGAATCCGCAGGCAAGCTGAGGGCCGAAGCGGAGCAGCGGCTCGCCGAGGCGGAGCAGGGTCGCATCGCCGCCGCGGATTCGCGAGACTCCGCGGAAAGCGATCTGGCGAAGGCTCGCGCGGCCCTTTCGGCTGCACGCGCGGAGCATGACGCTTTGTCGCGAGCGCTCGATCACGGCGGCGGATCGGCCATTTCAAAGCTCAGCGCGGATCCAGGTTATGAGCAGGCGCTTGCGGCGGCGCTCGGCGACGATGCCGACGCGCAGATCGGAAGCGAAGGCGCCCGCCGATGGCAGGGGAGCGAAGCCGAAGCGAGCGACCCGTCGCTCCCGCCAGGAGTCGAATGTCTCGGCGATCATGCGAAGGCGCCGCCGGAGCTGCAGCGCCGCCTGCGGCAGGTCGGCGTAGCGGAGAGCGACACCGGCCAGCAGCTTGCGGTCGGTCAGAGGCTGGTCACTCGCGACGGCCGAATGCGGCGCTGGGACGGTTTCATCGCCGAAGGCGCGGGCGCTGCTGCGGCGGAGCGCCTGGTTCGGGCCAACCGGCTGGCCGAGCTTGCCCGCAATCTTCCCGAGCTCGAAGATCAGGCAAGCGCCTGCGAGGCCAAGCGCAAGGATGCGCTGGAGGCGCTCGACCGCCTGCGCCAGGAGGCGGAGAGCGCAAGGTCGCAGGCGCTCGCGGCAGAGCGGGAGATGCGCGAGGCCGAGCGCGCCAGCGACAGCGCCACGGCCGCGATCGAGCGCGCCCAGGCCCAGCGAAGCTCGCTGGAGCAGCGGCTTGCCGACCTCGACCCGCTGGCCAAGGCCGCCGGCGAGGCGGTTGCGAGCGCCGAAGCAACGCTCGCCACCCTTCCCGATCCGGCGGATCTCGAAGCCCAGCTCGAATCCGCGCGCTCGGGCGCTTCGGATGCCGGGAAAGCGGTTGCCGACAAGCGCGCCGAAGCCGCGACCCGGGCTCGCGAGACATCGGCCGCGCGCGAACGCCATTCCGCCGCCGGTCGCGAGCAGGCCGAATGGCGCCGCCGCCTCGGCGATGCCGAGGCTCGGCTGGAGCAGGCGCGCGAACGCCTAGAGCAGCAGCGGACGGAGCGCGACGAGCTCCGCAAGGAGCCGCCGGTGCTCGACGAACAGGTGGAGTCGCTGGAGCGCGAAAGCGCCGGAAGCGAAGCCATCATCGCGCAAGCGGTTTCCGCTGAGCGGGATTCCGAATCGGCCTTGTCCGCCGCCTCGTCGGCGGTCGCCACGGCGTCCGAGACTTCGGCATCCGCTCGCGAGCGCAGGGCGGCGGCGCTTGCTCGCGCCGAAGCGCAGGAATCGCGCCGCGCCGAATATGCGCGGATCTGTCTCGAGAAATTCGAATGCGTGCCGCAACGGTTGCCGGAGAAAATGGGGTTCGACCCCGATGAAGTGCGCGATCCGGAGGCGGAATCGGCCGCTCTGGAAAAGCTGACGATGGACCGCGACCGGATCGGGCCGGTGAACCTCGTCGCCGAGCAGGAACTCGCCGAGATCGACGAGGAACGGACCCGCGGCGCGGCCGAGGCGGAAGAACTGACTCAGGCGATCCACCGGCTTCGCGGCTCGATCGGCAGCCTCAATCGGGAGGGCCGCGTTCGGCTGCTCGACGCGTTCGAGCGCGTGAACGACCATTTCCGCAGCCTGTTCACGACTTTGTTCGAAGGCGGTCAGGCGCACCTGGAGCTGGTCGAGAGCGACGATCCGCTCGAGGCGGGGCTGGAGATCATGGCCCAGCCTCCGGGTAAGCGTCTTCAATCGCTTACGCTTCTTTCGGGCGGCGAGCAGGCGCTGACCGCGATCGCGCTCATCTCGGCGATCTTCCTGACCAATCCCGCGCCGATCTGCGTCCTCGACGAGGTCGACGCCCCGCTCGACGATGCGAACGTCGAGCGCTTCTGCAGCTTGCTCGACCGGATGACCCAGGAAACCAACACCCGCTACCTGATCGTCACCCACAATGCGGTGACGATGAGCCGGATGCACCGCCTCTACGGCGTGACGATGATCGAAAAGGGCGTGAGCCGGCTGGTGTCCGTCGATCTTGGCGGAGCGGAGACCTTGCTCGCCGCGGAGTAGCTAGCGGGCCAACGCGTTCGCCCGCGCCCAGACCTGCTTCATGTCCTCGACGAACTTTTCCCGGGCCTCACGCCGCCGCTCGGGTTCCGGCATCCTCAGCAGCGCACTCGGATGCGTCGTCACCCAGCATTCGGAGCCGTCTTCGAGGGTGAGTGGCGTTCCCCTGACCTTGCTGATCGTCACCGTCTTTCCGATCAGGGACCGGGCGGCCGTCGCGCCGAGCGCAACGGTGACCGGCGGCCTGATCAGCTCGCGCTCATGCTCCAGCCACCAGCGGCAGGCGCTGATTTCCCCGGAGTCCGGCTTGTTGTGGATCCGGCGCTTGCCTTTCTGGACGAATTTGAAGTGCTTGACCGCGTTGGTGACGTAGGTTTGCGAACGGTCGACGCCGGCCGTTTCCAGAAGGCTGTCGAACAGCTGGCCCGCGGGGCCGACGAACGGTCGTCCCGCCAGGTCCTCGGCATCGCCCGGCTGCTCGGCGACGAACATCAGCTTCGCGTCGAGCGGGCCTTCCCCGAACACCGTCTGGGTCGCGTGCTTGTAGAGATGGCAGCGCGTGCACGACCGCGCATCCTCGAACAGAGCTTCCCACGATGCCCGCAGGTTGCTCCGTCGAGCGACTGTCCGCTCCGCCTCGAGCGCGTCTTTCAGGCCTTCGGAAGCAGCATTCGCCATCGCCCATGCAAACGAGCGGCCAGCGCCGATGTTGCGGGCGATGCCGCGCCTGCTTACGGTCGCGCTCCATGAACCGCACCATGCTCCGCGCCGCCGCCTCGCTCCTCCCGCTCTTCGCAATCGCCGCCGCCGCCCCGCCGGACCGGGTGACTCCGATGACTCCGGACGTCGTCGTCTCCTACAATCCGATCCTCCCGCAGGCGGATTTCATCCGCCGCGAGGCGATGGTCCCGATGCGCGACGGGACCAAGCTCTACACCGTAATCTTCATGAAGAAGGGCACGACCGACGGCCCGATCCTTCTGTCCCGGACTCCCTACGATGCGAAGGGAAGCACCTCGCGGACGGCCAGCGAGTCTGTCGTCGACGTGCTTCCGATCATGTACAAGGAGTTCGTCAACGACGGCTACATCATCGTCCAGCAGGACATCCGCGGACTCCACCACAGCGAAGGCACGTTCATCATGAACCGGCCGATCGCCGGACCGCTCAATAACACCGGCATCGACGAGAGCACCGACGCCTACGACACGATCGACTGGCTGGTGAAGAACGTGCCCGAGTCCAACGGCAAGGTGGGGACGATCGGCTCCTCCTATCTCGGGTTCCTGACGCTGGCGTCGGAGATCAATCCGCATCCCGCGCTCAAAGCGGCGGTCCCGCAGAGCCCGATGGTCGACGGCTGGATGGGCGATGACTGGTTCCACAACGGCGCCTATCGCGCCGGAGGCTTCGAATTCGGCTTGTCGCAGAGCACCGGGAAAGCGGACGCCGGAGCCAGCGTCCCGACCGGCACCGGCGACGATTACACCAAGTATCTCGAAGCCGGATCGGCGGGCGACTTCGCTCGCAAGTACCACCTCGAAAATGTGCCGTTCGTCCGCAAGCTGATGGAGAACCCCGCCTACACGGAATTCTGGTCGGGGCAGGCGGTCGACAAGTGGATGGCCGCGCACCCGCTGACCGTTCCGACCATGCTCGAGGTCGGGCAGTGGGACCAGGAAGACAGCTATGGCGCGCCCGCGGTCTACAAGGCGCTCAAGGCCAAGTACGAAGGCAGCGGCCTTCTCCACCTGGTGATCGGGCCGTGGCGGCATTCCGGCGCAAACCATTATGGCTACGAGCTTGGGGCGCTCACCTTCAACGGCGACACCGCGCTTCAGTGGCGGACGGAAGAGCTCAAGCCGTTCCTCGACCATTATCTCAAAGGCGCGCCCGACCCCCACACGCCGGTCGCCTACACTTATGCGACGGGTATCAATCAGTGGCAGTCGAGCCCGCGCTGGCCGATGGGCACTCCGACCCCGATTTACTTGACCGCCGGGAACGGAGCGAGCTTCGAGAAGCCCGCGGCGAGCGGCCGCAACGATTACGTTTCCGATCCCGCAAAGCCGGTGCCGTTTCTTCCCCGGCCGATCGACATGGGCGATGCGGAGCAGTGGCATACGTGGCTGGTTCACGACCAGCGCTTCGTCGATGGACGGCCCGACGTGCTCAGCTACACCAGCGCTCCGCTGACCAAGGCGGTGCACATCATGGGCGCCCCGCAGGTCCACCTGTTCGCCGCCACCACCGGGACGGACAGCGACTGGGTCGTAAAGCTCATCGACGTCTATCCCAAGGAAACTCCGGAAGGCGCTTCGCAGGGATCGAAGCAGGACATGTCGGGCTTCGAGCTTCCGATCGGAATCGAGATTTTCCGCGGCCGCTACGTCGACAGTTTCGCCAAGCCGCACGCGCTCACGCCCGGCAAGGTCACCGAATATAAGTGGGGCCTTCCGAACGTGAACCACGTCTTCCTGCCCGGCCACAAGATCATGGTGCAGGTGCAGTCGAGCCTGTTCCCGCTGTACGACCGCAACCCGCAGAGCTTCGTGCCCAACATCTTCAACGCCAGGGCGGGGGATTATCGGACGGCGACTCAGAGCGTGTTCTACGGCGGCAATACCGCCACCGCAGTCTACCTTCCGATCGTCCCGTAACGCGGAACGCCGCGCCTTCGACTGCCGTTCTTCGCTGCAAAGCAGTGGAGATGAAAATGGCCGACGACCGTGAGATCGAAGAGAAATTCTGGAAGGCGCTGAAGGACAGCCCGTTCGTCATGCTTGGCGTTGAAGGCGAGCGCGAGGGCGCCACGCAGCCGATGACGGCGCTGTTCGACGATGAGGACCGCGACTCCGGGCGCTTGTGGATCTTCACCGCGAAGGACCATGACCTCACGCGGGCGATGGGCCGGTCGAGCGGCGGGATGGCGTCCTATGCCGCCAAGGATCACGGCCTGTTCGCGAGTCTGCGCGGCCGGCTGCAGATCGTCGACGATTCTTCGGCCATCGAGCGCCTTTGGAATCCGATCGTCGCGCAATGGTATGACGGCAAGGACGATCCCAAGCTTGCGCTCGTCCGCTTCGACGTCGACGATGCCAAGATCTGGCTAAGCGATGTCGAAGGCTTCCTGAAGCCCGCCTGGAACAAGCTGCTTGGCCGCAAGCCCGAAGCGGGAATGAAGGACAAGGTCGCCGAAGTTACGCCCTGATCAGCCCAGCGCCCTTGCCTGGTCGGCGGCGCTGTCGTTCATTCGGTGGCCGATCGCCATCTTGAAGATGATGAAGGCGACGAGGCCGAAGACCGCGCTCGCGACGTGGAGCAGCCAGAAGGTCGTTGTCGGAAGGCTGGAATAGAGACCGCCGACATAGCCGACCACCGCGTTGGCGATGAAGAAGGAGAAATAATAGAGGCCGATCACGGTCGAGGTGATCTGCCTCGGCGCGATCTTCGAGAACAGCGCGAGGCTGATCGGGGCGACGTGCCCGAATCCGATGCTGTTGAAGAGCTCGAACATCATCGGCCAGAACATGCTGATCTTGCCGCCAGCCGGCTGCGTCAGAGCGGCCATGAACAGGCACAGCCCGCCCGCGACGACGAACACGCAGCCGATGATCATCTTGCCGATCTCGTCCGGCTCCTGGCGCTTGGTGCCCCACCATTTCCAGAAGGCCGCGACAGCGACGAGCATGGTGAAGCTGACGGCCGCGTCGATGGTGATCAGCCAGGTGCTCGGGAAGGTGTAGCCGAAGAGGTTCAGGGTGAAGTGCTGGTCGCCCCAGACGAGGTAGGCGTTGAAGATTTCCTGGTTGGTCAGGAGAGTCACCGCCAGCACGGGAATGAGGATGAGCAGATAGACCAGGCAGAGCCAGTCATCGCGCGTCATCTTCTCCTTCGGCGCCTGCTTCCTCTCCTCGCGCGGCATTTCGGCCGGAAGGTACTTGCGGCCCGAGAGATAGATGATGAGGCCGAGTACCATCACCACGCCGGCGCAGCCGAAGCCCCAGTGCCAGCCGACCTTCTGTCCAAGCGTTCCGGAGATCAGCGGCCCCGCGATCACGCTGACGTTGATGAAGATGTAGAAGATCTGGAAAGCCATTGCCCGGCGGAGGTCGTTGGGGCCGTAGAGCGCGCCCACCTGAGTCGCGATATTGCCCTTGAAGGCGCCGACGCCGAGCAGGAGGAACAGGAGCGCGAGAAGGAACGCCGGCTGGATCGCCATCAGGAAGTGGCCGATCGCCATCAGCACTCCGCCCGCGATCAGGGTCGCGTTCCGGCCGAACCACTTGTCCGCGATGATCCCGCCGAAGATCGGGGTCAGGTAAACGAGCGCGGTGTAGGTCCCGAAGATGGCCGAGGCGAGCGGCTGGCCGGAGAGGCCGGGGTAGACGTGGGCGTTCAGCCAATCGAGGCCGAGGACATGCTCCATCCGGCCCGGGACCAGCAGGTAATTGACCATGTAGAGCACCAGCAGGGTCTGCATGGAGTAATAAGAGAAGCGCTCGCACCCTTCGGTGAAGCCGAGATAGCCGAGCCCCTTTGGGTGGCCGAGGAAAGCGCGGTCGTCCCTGCTCCCGACTTCATAATCGGGTGTTGCGTCGGCAACGGTCATCTCTCGATCTCCTCGGTCATCGCGGCCGGCCGAAGCCCCTTTGTCGCGTGCGGCTCCAGAATCCGGCGAAGGGCCGTTCCGAAAAGCAGCACCAGCAGGCCTCCCGCTGCCGCGATCGCCGCGTGCATTGCCCAGAAAGCCAGCGGAGTCATCTTCTCATAAAAAGTGCCGACCCAGCCAATCAGGTTGTTGGCGACGAACAAGGTCAGGAAGGCGATCCCCATCATGGTCGAATTCACCTTCGCCGGAGCGCAGCGCGAAACCAGCGCGAGAAGAGTCGGCCAGTAATAGATGAATCCGACGCCCTGCAGGACGCAGTAGAGGAACGGCCAGACCCACAGGACCGGGCGGTCGCCGGCCGCTGCGATCGCTGCGACGAGGACGAGGTTGGCCGCGGCGCAAACCCAGGCGCCCATGCCGATCTTCGCGAGGTCCGACGGTTCGCGTCCGGACCGCTGCGCCTGGCGCTTCCACACCGAGAAGAGGAACGGCACCGCGACCATGCTCGCGAGCGGATCGATCGACGCGTACCAGGGCACCGGGATTTGGAAGCCGGCGGCGTCGAGGTTCGCATGCTCCTGCAGCCAGATCGGGAGGACGTTGGCGAGCTGGTAATAAGCGATCGACTGGAACACGGCGATCACCATCACCGCTACCAGAGCGGCGACGATCGTCCAGTCGCTCCGGCTCATCGGCGCGGAGGCGAGCATTTGCCGCTCCACCTTCGCCGGCAGATATTTGAAGCCGGTGAGATAGGTGGCGAGACCGGCGAGCATGAAAATAGCGGCGAGGCCGAACCCCACGTGCCAGCCGTAGCGGCTGCCGAGGAAACCGCAGACGAGCGGGCCGGTAACGGCGCCGAGATTGATGGCCGTGCTGAAGATGACGAAGCCGCGAGTCCGCCGCGCCTCATGCTCCTTCGGGTAAAGGCCGCCGACCTGCGCCGAGATATTGCCCTTCAGCAGGCCGGAACCGACGACCAGCAGAAGCAGCGCGAGAAGGAAGCTCTGGTCGAAGGCCATCGCGACGTGGCCGCCGCTCATCGACAGCGCGCCCAGAACGACGGCATTGCGCTGGCCGATCCAGCGGTCGGCGATCCAGCCGCCGAGCACCGGAGTGAAATAGACGAAGCCGGCGTAGAGCCCGAAAATCTGCGATGCGAGCTGCTGAACGGAAAGCGGTCCGAAGACGCTCACGAGCGCGGACCGGAAGGTCTCGAACCCGACGATATTCTCCACATGGCCGGGCAGGAGCAGCTGGTTGACCATGTAGAGCACGAGCAGCGAGATCATGCCGTAATAGGAGAAGCGTTCCCACGCCTCGGTAAAGGCGAGGAACAGCAGGCCTTTCGGGTGGCCGAACCATGTGCCGCCTTGGGCCGGCTCGGCCGAAGCGCTCAGAAATCGACCTTGTCGTAGTGGTTCGGAGGAACGATGACCTCCATCCGCTCGCCCAGCAGAGGCCGGAAGCAGGGCCGCGACTTCATTACCGCATACCAGTCCTTCGACTGCTGGTGCCCGCGCCAGTCGAGGGCGCCCAGATAATCGATCACGCTCAAATGCGCCGCCGCCGTGAAGTCGGCGAGGCTCAACCCCGGCCCGGCGAGCCAGCGCCGGTGGTCGAGCAGATAGTCAATATAATCGAGGTGCCCGTTGGCGACCCGCATCGAATCGCGGAGGATCCGAGTGTCGGGGCTCTCGCGGCTGACCAGCCGCTTGCGCATCCGCTCGTTCATCAGCGGCTCGACGGCCTCCCGATAGAGCTTCTCGTCGAACCATTCGACCAGCCGCCGGATTTCCGCGCGGAGCACCGCATTGCCATGGATCATCGGCATCTTCTCGACCGTCTCGTCGAGATATTCCACGATCGGCTGGCTTCCGATCAGGACGATCCCGGCCTCGCTGTCGACCATGACGGGCGTTTCCCCGGCAGGATTGAGGTCCATGAATTCGTCGCGCCGTTCCCACGGATTCTCGCGAACGAGGTCATGGGCGATGCCTTTTTCGGCCAGGACCATCCGGACCTTGCGGGAAAAGGGACAGAGCGGGAATTGATAGAGCTGCCACATGGATGAGCGGCAGCTTTAGCGTGCGTGGCCCCAGCGTCTAGACGCGCTGGAGCCCTTGCGCGTAGCGGGCCGCTTTTTCCGCATAATGCGCCGCGGAAACGCGGATCGCGGCTTTCTCTTCGTCCGTCAGCAGGCGGACCACGCGTGCAGGGGAGCCGACGATCAGGCTCCCGCGCTCGAAGGTCTTGCCTTCGGTAATGAGCGCGCCCGCGCCGACCAGGCACTCGGGCGCAAGGGTCGCGCCGTTGAGGATGCGCGCGCCCATGCCGATCAGGCAATCGTCGGCGATCGTGCAGCCGTGGACGATCGCCTGGTGACCGATCGTCACCCTCGCGCCGATGGTCAGCGGAGCGCCCGGGTCGGAATGGCCGACCGCGCCGTCCTGCAGGTTCGTCTCCTCGCCGATCAAGATTGGCGTGTTGTCGGCCCGGACCACCGCTCCGAACCAGACGCTCGCCCGCTCCGCCAGCCGAACGTCGCCGATAAGATCGGCGGAAGGCGCGGCCCACGCCCCGTCAGCGATCTGCGGTTCGAGGTCGCCCAGGCGGTAAAGCGGCACTAGCCCGGCCCCCATTGCGCGAGCTGCTCGTGCGTGTCGGCCCGTTCGATCGAGACTTTGCCGAACTCGACCGAGATCAGGCAGGCCGGCCGCTCGCCGTCTTCGGATCGGGTGCAGGCGATCACTCGCCCATCCGGAAGCGCGGCGAGCCGCCCCGTCAGCACGAGGTCGAAGCCGCCGACCGGCGGCTGGCCGGTATCGATCTTCCTGGTCGCTTCGTAAGGCCGGCCCGACCGGCGCATCGTCCGCGGGCCGGTCGCGGTGAAGAATTGGGCGATCCCCATCATCTGCGGCGCAGGCGCGGCCGGCTTGGGGGTCTTGGCTTGCGAGTCCTCCGAAGGGGAGGCGCCTTCGCCGCTCGGGCAGGCCGGGGAAAGCAGCCACGGCCTTCGCACCCAGAAGCCCTCGACGGTTTCGAACGCTTCTCCGGCGACGGCCTTGACCGGCTGGTCCTTGAGCGAGAGTTCGGGGGTGGCGCGGACCTTCAGCGCCTTGCTCGCCGAATCATAGGTCCACCCGAACGGCGCATCCGCTCCAGCCCTGGCCGGACCGTCGCAGCCGAAGCGGATCCTGAATTCATATTCCTTGTTGGCGAGGCCTTTCTGGAGCTCGCTGTCGTCGGCCCCGCTTGCGAAGGCGCTCGCGGCGCGCAGCCCGGCGACGAGCAATTGCTCGCGGTTCATCGGCGGCTGCGGGACCGGAATCGGAAGCTTTGGAACCGCCTGCTGCGTGGCTGCATTGGCCGGGTTGGCGGCCTCGTTCGCTTCGCTTTGCTTGTTTTGGCAGGCGGCAGAAAAGAGGAGAGCGGCAGCGGCCGCCGCCGAAAGGCTATGGCGAACAGTCAGCATCCGAAGGGGATAGCACAATCGGGCACCTGAAAGTCCACCGCGGGTTGGCCGAGCGCTCGATTTCGGCAAAGGAGAGCCGCGAAACATTGCGGAGTAAGCGTGACTTTTGACCAGGTCGTGACATTGCTTGTGCTCGCGGCCGTGGTCGCGGCGCTGATCTGGGACAAGTTGCGGGCCGACGTGGTCGCCCTGACCGGCGCGGCCTTCCTGCTGATGGCCGGTGTCGTCCGGCCCGTCGAAGTGCAGGGCGCGTTCGCAAGCCCCGCGATCATCGCGCTCGCCTCGTTGTTCGTCATCGCTTACGCGATGGAGCTCTCCGGCCTTCTCGACGCCGCGATCGAGCGCGTGGTCCGGCTGTGCCGCCACATCGGGGCGGCCGGCCTCTGGGTTCTGATCGGCCTGCTCGGCGCCGCCTCGGCCTTCCTCAACAACACGCCGATCGTCGTCCTCGGGGCGCCCGTCGTCCGCGACGTCGCCAAGTCGCTCAACCGGTCGCCCAAATGCTATTTGATCCCGCTCTCGTACGCGGCGGTGCTCGGCGGCTGCTGCACGCTCATCGGCACCTCGACCAACCTGCTGGTCAACGACATGGCGTCGGTCGCCGGCCAGCCGCGCTTCGGGATTTTCGAGATCACTCCGGTGGGCCTGGCGGTCTCGATTGCCGGCGGCCTTTACCTGCTCTTCTTCACGTCGAAGCTGATCAAGGACGGAAGCAGCGGCAAGGAAGCGACCGACGAGGCCGCCGAACAGGCCGACGACATGCGCGAGCCGGGCCTCGCAGGCGGACTGGTGGGCCGTGCGGGCACGTTCGCCAAGCGCTCGCAATTCCGGCCCTGGGGCGCAATCGTCTCGTCGCTGACGTTCGTCGCGGTGGTTGCGCTGGCCGCGTTCAACGTCGCCCCCATTGCGGCCGCGGCCTTCGCGGGCGCCGTGTTCCTGATCCTGATGCGGGTGATCACCGCCGACGAAGCCTATCGCGGGCTTCGTCCGGAAGTCCTGATGCTGATCGCCGGGATGGTCGTGCTCGGAATCGCGCTCGACGAGACCGGGCTTGCCGAATCCGCGACGCATGCACTGATCGGCACGATGGAGGGAATGAGCCCGCTGTTCGCGCTGATCATCCTTTACGGCGTGACTCTGTTCGCGACCGAATTGCTTTCGAACGCCACGGTGGCGGTGCTGTTCACGCCGGTCGCCGTTTCGATGGCGGATGCCTTTTCGGTCAGCCCACGCCCGTTCCTGGTCGCAATCATGATCGCCGCAAGCGCCGCCTTCGCGACGCCTTTCGGCTACCAGACCAATGTTCTGGTCTACCAGATGGGCCGGTACAATTACCTGGATTTCCTAAAGGTTGGGCTTCCGCTCAACCTCATCACCTGGGCCGCGGCGGTGGTCGCGATCAGGATCTATTTCCCGTTTTAGCCAGGAGCGCGAATGCCGGCCGATCTAATTTGAGCATGCGATTGAGCATCGAAATTCCGACATGCCCCCGGCATGTCGATTTCGATGCTGGTGCCCAGGAGAGGACTCGAACCTCCACGCCCTTGCGAGCGCCAGCACCTGAAGCTGGTGCGTCTACCAATTCCGCCACCTGGGCACGGTGCTCATCGATCTGTGGTAGGGCGCGCCATTTGGAGGCGGGCCGAGCGCTTGTCAACCGACCGGGAAGCCACCGGAACGCCGCCCGCCGCCCGTCGTTGTCCGAGCATAGCCGAAGGAGCAGCAGATGGACCGGCCGGAACAGGACAAGCACGACATCCGCGAACGCGACCTGGACGACGAGCGGCCGGGATTCAGCCCTTCCGGACGCACCGAGGAAGAGGCGGAAGAGGCGCCCTCGACGACCGACAGGCATCAGCCGAGCGCTCTTGGCGGTGAGGTTGCGACCCGATCGAAGGCCAGACCGGCGGACTGATCCGAGCCCGCTTGTGAGGCGCCTTTGCCGACGCTAGGGCAAGCGCATGATCAACCCCGACAATCGCATTGTCACGGTGTTCGGCGGCGGCGGCTTCATCGGCCGCTATGTCTGCGAGCTTCTGTTCAAGAACGACGCGCGGGTGCGAGTCGCAAGCCGCGATCCGCGAAGCGCCTATTTCCTCCAGCCGCTGGCGCCCGTGGGCCAGTGGGGCCGGGTCCGTGCGGACGTCACCGACCCCGCTTCGGTGCGCGAGGCCGTGAAGGATTCGTCGGCTGTCATCAATCTCGTCGGGACGTTCGGGCGAGCGGCTCACGGCACCCATGTCGACGGCGCCCGGAACATCGCTGAAGCGGCGCTCGATGCCGGCGCCTCGGCCCTGGTCCATGTGTCGGCAATCGGCGCCGATCCGGAAGCCGAATCCGCTTATGGCCGGACCAAGGGCGAGGGCGAAAGCGCGGTCCGCGCCGGCTTTCCGGGCGCGACCATCATCCGCCCGTCGATCGTTTTCGGACCCGAGGACGACCTCACCAATCGGCTCGCGGCCCTGTCGCGCTTGCCACTTCTCCCGGTCGTCGCCGCCAGGCGCCGCTTCCAGCCGGTCTATGTGAAGGACATCGCCAAGGCGATCGCGATGGCCGCCCTCGACCCCGGAACCTACGGCGGAAAGACGTTCGAGATCGGCGGTCCCCAAGTCATGACCATGGAGGATATTTACGCCACCTGCGCGCGGGCAGCGGGACGCGACCCGGACCTCGTCGAAATGCCGAATGTCGCTTCCTCCTTCCTGTCGCTGTTCGGCTTCCTTCCGGGCGCTCCGCTGACGCGCGACCAGTGGAAGATGCTGCAGCGGGACAATCTGCCGGCCGGCAAGTCGGTCGGCCTGGAGGCGTTCGGGATCGAGCCGACGGCGCTCGGTGCAGTCGCTCCCGACTGGCTCGGCCGCTTCCGTCAGGGCGGCCGCTGGGCCGCTCGTGCCGTCGCCCAGGCCTCCTGAGCCCAAAGCGTGCCGATCCTGCTGATCGCGATCATCCTCGGCATCGTCGAGGGAGTCACCGAGTTCCTGCCGGTCTCATCGACCGGGCACCTGATCCTTGCCACCGAACTGCTCGGTTTCGACGCGGAGCGCTGGGCCGCGTTCAACGTCATCATCCAGCTCGGCGCGATCCTTGCGATCGTGGTCCTTTACGGGCGGACCTTCTGGGCGGTCCTTGAGGGCCTGTTCGCCAACCAGCCGCTGTCGTGGAAATTCGTCCGTAACGTGCTGATCGGTTTCCTGCCCTCGGCAGTGCTCGGGTTCCTTCTGATCAACCATATCGAGGCGCTGCTCGGCAATGCGGAGGTCGTCGCCTGGATGCTGATCCTCGGCGGATTCGCGATCATCCTCATCGAGAAATTCGTGAAGCCGGGCGAGATCGTCGGGGTCGCGGAGATGCCGCTCGGGCGGGTCGTGGGAATCGGTTTCATCCAGTGCCTGGCGATGATCCCGGGGGTGAGCCGCTCGGGAGCGACGATCCTCGGCGGGCTGGCGCTCGGCGTCGAGCGGCGGACCGCGGCGGAATTCAGCTTCTTCCTCGCGATCCCGACCATGCTCGGCGCGACCGTCCTTGAAATCGCCAAGCACCACGACACGCTCCTTGCCGGGGCGAGCGGCGTCGGGTTCGGGACCGTCGCGGTGGGCTTCGTCGTCAGCTTCGTCGTGGCGATCGTCGTCGTGCGGGCCTTCGTCCACTACATCTCGAAGCACGGCTTCTCGCCGTTCGGCTGGTACCGGCTCGTCGCCGGAGCGGCCGCGCTCGTCTGGCTGGCGGCGCGCTAGGCCGTTAGCTGGTACTGCTTCAGAAGATCGTAGAGCGTCGGCCGGCTGATCCCCAGGAGCTTCGCCGCCCCGGAAATATTGTTGTCGGTCCGGCTTAGCGCCTGGCGGATCACCTTTCGGTCCGCGACTTCTCGGGCCGCGCGAAGATTGATCGGAAGGTCTCCGCCGGCGCCGGGGATCCCCGGAAGATCGAGGTCCGCGGCCGTGACCAACCTGCCGTCGGCCATGATCACCGCGCGCTTCATCCGGTTTTCGAGCTCGCGGACATTGCCGGGCCACGCGTAGGAATCGATCGCCGCCAGGGCGTCGGGCGAGAGGCCCTGCACCTTCGGGTTCATCTCCCGCGCGAAGAGGTTGGCGAAATGCCGCGCCAGCAGCGCCGAATCACCCGCCCGCTCGGAAAGGGCGGGAATTTTCACGACCACTTCGGCCAGCCGGTAATAGAGGTCTTCGCGGAAGCGGCCTTCGCCGATCATCGCGTCGAGATTCTGGTGCGTGGCGCAAACGATCCGGGTGTCGACGTCGATCGCCTGCCGCCCGCCGATCCGCTCGATCACGCGTTCCTGGAGGAAACGCAACAGCTTGACCTGGAGGGGGAGGGGGATGTCCCCGACCTCGTCCAGGAACAGCGTCCCGCCCTGCGCCAGCTCGATCTTGCCGACGTTCGACTTCACCGCGCCGGTGAACGCGCCGCGCTCGTAGCCGAACAGCTCCGCCTCCAGCAGGTTTTCGGGGATCGCGGCGCAATTGATCGCGACGAACGGGCCCGACGACCGGTCGCTTCGCGTGTGCACGGCCCTGGCGAGAAGCTCCTTGCCCGTCCCGCTGGCGCCCAGCAGCATCACCGACACGTTCGTCGACGCCACCCGCTCGATCGTCCGCGCGACCTTCAGCATTTCCGGCGCCGCGGTGATGATCGACCCCAGCACCGCCGCTCCCCCCGACTGCTCCAGCCGGCGGTTCTCTTCCTCGATCCCGTGAAGGTGAAAGGCGCGCGCGACGATCAGCCCGAGATCGTCGATGTCCACCGGCTTGCGGTAGAAATCATAGGCGCCGAGAGCGATCGCCTTCATCGCGCTTTCGCGCGCGCCATGGCCCGAGGCGACGACGATCTTCGTATCGGGCTTGAGAGCGAGCATCGCCTCCAGAGTCAGGAATCCCTCTTCCGTCCCGTCCGGATCGGGCGGAAGGCCGAGATCGAGAGTGACGACCGCGGGCTCATGCAGGCGCAGGGCTTCGATCGCGCTCGCCCGGTCCCCGGCGACCACCACCCGATAGCCGTCATAGGCCCACTTCAGCTGCCGCTGCAGGCCTTCGTCATCCTCCACGACGAGGAGGACTGGGAGATCGCTTTGGTCGGTCATGCCACTTTCCGTCTGTTGTTCGCCGGCGCCTCGGCCACCGGGATATGGATGATGAAGCTGGTGCCTTCGCCGGGGCGGCTGTCGACGCTGATCCGGCCGCCCATCGCGGTGACCAGCGACTGGGCTTCGAATGCCCCGATCCCGAAGCCGTTGTCCTTGGTCGAAGCGAAGGGCTGGAACAGGCGGGTGCGGACGAAGTCCGGGTCCATGCCGCAGCCTTTGTCGCAGATTGCGACGGTGACGTCCTGGCCCGAACGGTCGACTCGAACCGTGATCGGCGAATCCGCCGGGCTGGCGTCGATCGCGTTCTGGAGGAGGTGTCCGATGGCCTGGTCGAGGGCGGCGGGATCGACCATCGCCCATTCGCTGCAGTCGCCGAGCAATTGCACCGGATGCGATGCCCGGCGGCCCGCAATCGCTCCGGCGACGATCTCGCGGAGCGGCTGGGCCACGGTCTTGTGGGACCTTCCGCTCGCCTGCGGCGCAAGCCTGGCGAGCAGGTCGTTCATCTTGCCGATCGAGCTCTTCAGGGTCGCCATCATGTCCGCCCGGAATTCGGCATTGTCGGCATGGCGCTCGGCATTGCGGGTCAGCAGCGACAGCTGGCTGACCAGGTTCTTGATGTCGTGGAGAATGAAGGCGAAGCGGCGGTTGAACTCCTCGAACCGCTGCGCATTCGAAAGGGCCCGCTGTCCCTGGGCTTCGGCGAGCGACGTCGCGGCCTGGCGGCCGGCGGTTCGAAGCAGGTCGAAATCTTCCCAGTCGAGCGGCCGTCGGTAGTCCGGCGCAGCAAGCAGCACCATCCCGATCGCCTTGTCGTGGTGGACCAGCGGGATGCCGACCCAGGCATCGCCCTCGTCGGCGATCCACTGCGGGATTGGCCCGCTTGCGGCCGATCCGCTCCAGCTTCCCCGAACGGAATCGAATTCGATGATGCGGTCGCTTGCCCCCAGGCTCTCCCAGAAAGCCTGCGCCGGTTGCCGGCCGGAATCGCCGCCGCTTCGGCCGTGCCAGTTCCATTCGGCCCCGGTCACGACCGATCCATCCGGCTCGCGCTCGATCAGCAGCCCTCCGGGCGCATCCAGGACGTCGGCGAACGCCTTGACGACCCGCTCGCCCAGCGGTCGCGCCTCGGCTCCCGACCCGCCGAGCGTATCGGTGAAGCGAAGCCATTCGGTGCGATAGTCATAGCGGTGCTCGAACAGGTGCTTGGCGATCTTGACCTTGGCCCAGCCGCGCGCCCGCGGGCTCGGCAGGAGCACCATGGCCGCGACGACCATCGCCGCTAGGATTCCCGCGGACAGCGAGCGGAGGATTCCCCCGTCGGCATCGCGAAGGACGGTCGTGACGACCGCCATGACCGCGAAATAGGCGCAGATCGCGAGCAGGGAGAGCGACTGGAACGTCGCCGCCCGCGACAGCCGGATCCGCCAGCCGTCCTCGTGCCGGACCGCGAGCGCGAACAGCGGCGCGGTCAGCGCCACGGCAATGCCCCTGAACACCGCGAGCGCTCCGTCGGCCGATTGCTGGATATAGGCCAGCGTGTAGAAATTCAGGTCGTAGGCCCAGCTCAGCGCCAGCGCGAGCATCGCGAAGCGGATGTTCGACCGGCTCGACGGCGCCGCCTGCCCATAAAGGTTGTGGACGAGCACCAGCGATCCCGCGGCGGCCGTGATTCCCAGGATCCGCGCGGTCTGTTCCAGCGCCGGATTGGGGTGGACCAGCAACAAGGTGGTGATGATGAATTCCACGCCGAGGACGGCCGAAACGGCGGCATAGACGAGCCTCACGCCCTGCTGCCGGCCCTCGCTGCTCGTGGCGTAGAGATTGTAGAGCAGGCCGACCCACACGAGGTTGCGCGCGGTCTCCGCATAATTGGCCAGCGCGCTCCCCGGTCCCATCGCCTCCAGCCACGCCCAGCAGGCGGTCAGTGCGAAGGCGCCGAGAAGCAACCGATGCCCGGGCTGGCGCGCGCCGGCCGCAAGCCGCCAGATGAGCAGCGACGCGAACATTGTCGCGGCGAGCGCGTGGCTCCAAAAGGAGATGATCGGCGACATGCCGACAGGTGTCGCTAAATTTTACAAATAAGTGATGAACGCGGAGGAGAAGGGCATGGCTGGCAAGCGTCCGATCGGGACCAGCGGACTGGAAGTCGCGCCGCTCGCGCTGGGCGGCAATGTGTTCGACTGGACCGCCGACGAAGCGACCAGTTTCGCCATCCTCGATGCGTTCGTCGATGCCGGCGGCACCATGATCGACACCGCCGATGTCTATTCGGCCTGGGTCCCCGGCCACAGCGGCGGCGAGAGCGAGCGCGTGATCGGCCGCTGGCTCAAGCGCGACCCGTCAAAGCGCGACAAGGTCGTCATCGCGACCAAGGTCGGCTTCTTCGAAGGGCTCGCCCCGGAAAAGATCCTCGCCGCCTGCGACGCTTCGCTCGAGCGCCTCGGAATCGAACGGATCGACCTCTATTATCAGCACAAGGATGACGAGAGCGTGCCTCTCGCCGACAGCCTGGGCGCGTTCGAGCGGCTGGTCGAGCTCGGAAAGATCCGCGCGATAGGCCTGTCCCAATTCACTGCTGACCGCCTCGACGAGGCCGTGGAAACGTCCCGCCGCCTGGGGCTGACTCCGCCCTCCGCGCTGCAGCCCTGGTACAATCTGGTCGAGCGGCAGAAGTTCGAGGGCGACCTCCGCGACGTCGCGCTTCGCCACGGGCTCGCGGTCTTTCCCTTCTACAGCCTCGCCAACGGTTTTCTCACCGGCAAATACCGGTCGAAGGAGGATCTCGGCAAATCGGTTCGCGGGCTTCGCAACGTCGACTATCTGGAGGGGAAGGGGATGAACGTCATCCACGCGCTCGACGCCGTTGCCGCCGAAACGGGCGCAGCGCTTGCCACCGTCACGCTCGCCTGGACCATGGCGCAGCCGGCGATTGCCGCGCCGATCGCCAGCGCAACGACGATGCCGCAACTGGCGGAGCTGGTCGCGGCGCTCCAGCTCGATCTGACGCCGGACCAGATCGCGCGCCTGGACGCCGCCAGCGCTTAATGCCGTAATCGCCAAGTTGCCCCAGCGGCGCGGCGGGCGAACTTTCCCCCCGCCGCAGCTCGGCTACTGTTGCTCCTCAAGGAGTGTGCGATGGGCTGGGCAATCGGTCGGACGACAGTGGTGTCCGACCCCGAAGTGGCGAGGCGCAAGGCGCTTGAGAAATTGCAGGGGCTGGCGGAGCTGGACGACCCGGAGAGCCTGGTCGTCCCGATCCTGATCGACGCCATCCTGATGGTCGAAGCCTATCGCGGGGCGCGCCACCAGATCACGCAGCTTCCGGAGCTGTCGCACAGCGTCGACGCTCTGATCCGCGAGCTGACGATCATCGAGAAATCGGCGGCCTGGGCGGCCGAATGATCACGCGCACCCTGTCCGGGGGACAGGGGAGCATGATCATCTAGCCCTTTTTCAGCACGTCCAACGCCGCGAGCGTCATCGCCTCGGTCGCGGTCGAGATCACGGCCTCGGCGTCCGGAGCCCAGAGCGGGCTGTGAAGCGACGGAAGCTTGGTGATGTCGCCGCCCACCGCGGCCCACTTGTCCTTCGGAACCCCGCCGACCCAGAAGATCACGCTCTGCTTGGATTTGTCCGTGATCCAGTATTGGCTGAAATCCTCGCTCGCCATGATCGGCTTGGTCGTCTCGAACCGGTCGGCGCCGAAGTGCGAGGTGAAGAGCTTCGACAGGCGCGTCGAGAAGGGTTCGGTGTTGAAGGTCGCGTCGCCGGTCTCGTTGATCATCGTCACCACCGGCATTCGATCCTTCGGCATTCCGGCCGCGATGGCTTCGCCTTCGGCGATTCGCTTGATCCCGTCGAGCAGGAGCTTGCGCGTCTCCGGGCTGTAGCTGCGAACCGTCAGCTGGAGCTTGGCGTCGTCGGGAATGATGTTGCGCTTGGTGCCGGCGTGGAAGCTGCCGACCGTGACGACGGCGGGGTTCTGGGGATCGTTCTCGCGGCTGATCAAAGTCTGGAGCGAGGTGACGATCCGGGAGGCGAGGACGATCGGGTCCTTGCTCGCCTGCGGATAGGCGCCATGGCCGCCGACGCCCTTCACGTCGATGTCCACGCTGTCGATGTTGGCGAGCGCATAGCCCGGAGTGATCCCGATCACGCCCGCCGGAAGCGACGAGCTGTCGTGGAAAGCGAGCAGATAATCGGGTTTCGGAAACTTGGTGAAGAGCCCATCCGCGAGCATCGCCTTGGCGCCCTGGCCAAGCTCCTCTCCCGGCTGGGCGATCATCACCAGGGTTCCCGACCATTGGTCCTTCATCGCCGCCAGCCGCCGCGCGGTGCCGATCCAGGTCGTCATATGGGTGTCGTGGCCGCAAGCGTGCATCACCGGAGTGACCGTCCCGTCGGCCAGCTTGCCGGTCACGGTCGAGGCGAACGGGAGCCCGGTCTGTTCCTTGACCGGGAGCGCGTCCATGTCGGCGCGGATCAGGAGCACCGGCCCAGGACCGTTCTTCATCACCGCGACCACGCCCGTCTTTCCGACATGCTCGGTGACCTGGAAGCCCAGCTTCCGGGCTTCGGCGGCGAGGATTGCGGGCGATCGAACCTCCTGCATCGAAAGCTCGGGATGGGAATGGAGATCGCGGTAAATGGTCATCAGCTGCGGCATGTCCGCCTGGACCGCATCGTCAACGGTTGCGGCGGTCGCAGCGGTGGAAAGCAGCATTGCGGCGAGGCCGCAGGCAATCGCGAACTTCATCTCATTCCCCTCCCTCAGGACGCGGGCACCAGCTCCATCACGTCCACGATCGATTCGAAATGCGGTTTCGGCATCACCAGCCGCCAGCGATCCGGAGCAATTCGCTCGACGAAACCGGCGACGTCGCGGTCCTGGTCGACCCCATATTGCATCGCTCGCGATTCATCGCCGAGCATCAATGTGCCGAGGAAGACCTGGCGGAGCTGGTCGTTGGGAAAGATCACTCCCGCCTGCCTCTGCGATCCGCCAAGCTTGGCGAAGGATTGGAACCTGCCGCGCTGCTGAACCGTGCACGCGAAGGCCGGGTAAGCGACATAGTCGAGCATCCCCGGCGACTTGGCGCCCAGCTTGATAACCCGGCACCGGTAGGAGCCGTTGGGAATGGGGCCGCCGATCGCGGCATCGGGATCGAGCAGGGCCCCTTCGCGGGCGATGTCGGTGGAATGGCCGCTCGCCCGTGCTTGGGCGAGCCCCGAAACGAATGCATCGCGCCACTCGCGAAGGCGGGTCCGGTCGTCATCGGTGGCGAT
>JBQCIU010000054.1:0-14960 GCA_051953395.1 Sphingomicrobium sp. | reverse complement strand
GCCGTGACGATGTCCTCGCTTGGCCGGAGCGCAACGTCCACCAGCGTCGCGATCGTTCCGACCTGGTCGGAGGGGACAAGCTTCGCGTCGAACGCCTTGGCCGTTTCCACCAGCCCGAGATAGGCGTTTTCGGAATCGACGAGCACCACCCTGCGGATCGAGCCGAGCGGGAATTTCCTCCGGAATTCCTCGATCGACATCGACGAGGGCGCGCTTTCGACCGACCTCTGCATCATCTTCTCGACCGTCAGCGCCCGCACCCAGCCGATGTCCCGGGCGCTGCGAATCGCCTGCCCGCGCGTGTGCATCCGCCACGTCGAGAAGGAGAAGCCGAACGTGTCGCGAACCACCGTGCTGGCGACGAGGCCGGCCGTGATCGCGACGCTGGTCAGCGCGAAATCGTGGGTCGTTTCGAGCACCAGCATCGACATGGTCATCGGAGCGCCGACGATGGAAATGGCCATTGCGGCCATGCCGATCAGGGCTGCGTCCGACGGATCGACAACAGATGCCAGGTCCGGGATCCCTGCGGCCACCCCCGCGAACAGCTGTCCGGCAAGCGAACCGATGAACAGCGAGGCGAAGAACAGGCCGCCGCGGAAGCCGAAACCCAGGGAAATGGTCGAAGCGAGGATCTTCACCACGAAGACCAGCAGGATGAAGCGCAGCGCGACCTCGGCGCCCAGGTCGATGTGAAGCGCGCCGTGGCCCGCCGAAAGCGCCTGCGGAGTGATCAACGCCAGCGGGATCATCAGGAGGCCGCCGATCGCGGGCCTGTAGATGTCGGCAATCGGCAACTTGCGAATATGGACTTCAAGCAAGGTGACGCCGCGCATGATTGCGATGGCAACGGCGGCGCAGGCGATTCCGAGCACCGCATAGACGAGATAGTCGATCGTCGTGATCGCCTTCGCTCCGGGAAGGGCGATCAGATAAGCGTGAAGGCCGACCAGCCGGACGAACAGGGCCGCGCTAAGGCAGGCTGCAGCCACCGGAGCGATCGCCGCGGGCGTATAGGCGCCGATGACGATTTCGAAGGCGTAGAAGGCGCCGGTCAGCGGTGCGCCGAACGCCGCTCCGATGGCGGCTCCCGCTCCGGCGCCGACCAGGATGCGCATGTCCGCCCGGCGAAGGCGGAGCCACTGGCCGACGATCGAAGCGAACCCGCCGCCCGCCTGCCCATAGGCCGCCTCCAGACCGACCGATGCCCCGGCTCCGTTCGAAAGCAGGGTCTGGCCGCACACGATTAGGCTGTCCCTGAGCGGAATCGCGCCGCCATGAAGCGCATTCGCTTCCACGACGTCGATCGGCGCTTTCCAGCGCTTGGTCGCCTGCCGCGTCGCGATGCCCAGGATCAGGCCGCCGATCGGGAGCGCGAGGAGAGACCAGGGCGAGAGCACCGACGCGGCGCTGAGCGTCTCGTCGGTCAGGCCATAGAGGAGCCGCTGCAGCCCGTGCGCGCTTCGGCTGAGGATCAGGGTGAGAAGGCCGGCCGCGATCCCGACTGCGACCGACAGCAGGATGAGCGCCGCCTCGCTGGTCCGGAAAATCCGCCGGGCCGAAGCCAGGCCGTGCGAATAACTCAGGAGTTCGCCAACGTTCTTTAGCTGGGCCGGCCTCACTCCACCGTCACGCTTTTGGCGAGATTGCGCGGCTGGTCGACGTCCGTCCCCTTGAGCACCGCCGTGTGATAGGCGAGCAGCTGCACCGGCACGGCATAGACGATCGGCCCGATCAGCGGGTGGACCTCGGGCATCTCGATCGTCGCCAGGCAGCCGTCGCCGGCCTCGGCAATGCCCTTCGAATCGCTGATCAGCACGATCTTGCCGCCCCGCGCGCGGACTTCCTGCATGTTGCTGACGGTCTTTTCGAACAGCGGGCCGGACGGCGCGAGCACGATCACCGGCACATTGTCGTCGATCAGCGCGATGGGCCCGTGCTTCATCTCGCCCGCCGCATAGCCTTCGGCGTGAATGTAGCTGATTTCCTTCAGCTTGAGCGCGCCTTCCAGGGCCATTGGAAAATAGGGGCCGCGGCCGAGATAAAGGACATCGCGCGCGGGCGCGATCAGGCTCGCCATTGCGGCGATCTCGTCGTCGTGGCCAAGTGCGGCGTTCAGAGCGGCCGGGGCCTGCTGGAGGTGCGCGACGACCGACTTCTCGTCCTTGCGTTCGATCTGCCCGCGGGCGCAGGCGAGATTGGCCGCGAGCGCGGCGAGGACCCCCAGCTGGCAGGTGAACGCCTTGGTCGAGGCAACTCCGATCTCCGGCCCCGCATGGGTCGGCAGCAGGAGGTCGGCCTCGCGCGCCATCGAGCTGGTCGGCACGTTGACAACGACCGCGATCCGCTGACCCTCGGCCTTGGCATGACGCAGCGCCGCGAGCGTATCGGCGGTCTCGCCCGACTGGCTGATGAAAAGCGCCAGCCCGCCCGGCTCGAGCACCGGGTTGCGATAGCGGAACTCCGAGGCGACATCGATGTCGACCGGGACCCGCGCGAACTGCTCAATCCAGTATTTCGCGACCAGCCCGGCATAATAGCTCGTTCCGCAGGCAACGATCGTCAGCCGGTCGACCGCCGCCAGATCGAAATCGATATCGGGAAGCGCCACCTCGCCCTCGAACGAGCGGATGTAGCTCTGGAGAGTATCGGCAAGCACTACGGGCTGCTCGAAAATCTCCTTTTGCATGTAGTGGCGATAATTGCCCTTCTCGATCGGGGCCGAGGAGGCGCCGGATTCGACGATCTCGCGCTCAACCGCCTTGTTGTCGCGGTCGAAGATCTGGATCGTGTCGCGCCGGACGACGGCCCAGTCGCCCTCCTCCAGGTAAGCGATGCGCTGCGTCCAGGGCGCGACCGCAATGGCGTCGGAGCCGAGATAATTCTCGCCCTCGCCATAGCCGACGGTCAGCGGCGCTCCCATCCGCGCGCCGATGATCAGGTCGGGATGGTCGCGGAACAGGAAAGCGATAGCGAACGCGCCCTGCAGCCGCGGAAGCACCGAGGCGACCGCGTCCTGTGGCGACTTGCCCTGCTCGACTTCCCTGGCGACGAGGTGGCCGACGACTTCGGTATCGGTCTCGCTCTCGAACGTCCGGCCTTCGCCGATCAATTCCTCGCGAAGCGGCTTGAAATTCTCGATGATTCCGTTGTGCACGAGCGCGACCGGACCGATGATGTGCGGGTGGGCATTGCCTTCGGTCGGCGCGCCATGGGTCGCCCAGCGCGTGTGCGCGATCCCGACGTCGCCGCCGAGCGGATCCGACTCCAGCCGGCGTCCCAGATTGTCGAGCTTGCCCTCCGCCCGGCGGCGGCTGAACGCGCCGTCGACGATCGTGCAGATGCCCGCGGAATCGTAGCCGCGATATTCGAGCCGCTTGAGCCCCTCGAACAGCCGGGTGGCGACTGGCCTGTTGCCGGCAATTCCGACGATCCCGCACATCTTATTCGGCAGCCTTTCTGGTCATCCGCTCGCGGAATCGGCGGGCCCAGCCGGCGATCCCCTTCTGCTCGTTCCGCTCGATCGCCAGGCTGTCCGCCTCGACGTCGGAGGTGATTACCGATCCGGCCCCGACGATCGCGCCTGCGCCGATCGTCACCGGCGCGACCAGAGACGTGTTCGATCCGATGAACGCACCGGCCCCGATCACCGTCTGGTACTTGCCGAACCCGTCGTAATTGCAGGTGATCGTGCCTGCGCCGATGTTTGCGCTCGCGCCGACTTCCGCATCGCCGACATAGGACAGGTGATTGACCTTGGCACCGGCGGCCACGCTGGCCTTCTTGAGCTCGACGAAATTGCCGACCTTGGAATGCTCGCCGAGCGCGGTGCCGGGCCGGATCCGGGCGAACGGCCCGATCGCCGCGCAAGCGCCGATGGTCGCCCCTTCGATATGGCTGAACGCCTTGATTGCAGCGCCGTCGGCGATTTCCACGCCGGGCCCGAAGACCACGTGCGGTTCGACAGTGACGTCGCGGCCGAGCTTGGTGTCGTAGGCGAACCAGACGCTTTCGGGGTCGATCAGGGTCGCGCCGTCCTGGAGCGCCTGCTCGCGCCGCCTGCGCTGCCATTCCAGCTCCAGGTGAGCGAGCTCCGCGCGGCTGTTGACGCCCGCCGTTTCGTAGGCGTCGCCCTCGATCACGACCGCGTCGCGGCCTTCCGAAGCGGCGATGTTGACGATGTCGGGAAGATAATATTCCCCTGCCGCATTGTCGTTCGTGACCTGGCCGAGCCAGCGGAACAGGTCGTCCGACCGCACCGCCATCATGCCCGAATTGCACAGCCGCACGGCCCGCTCTTCCTCGGTGGCGTCGCGATATTCGACCATCTTTTCGATCCGGTCGCCTTCGCCGAGGATGATCCGGCCATAGGCGCCGGGATCCTCGGGGCAGGAGGCGAGGACGACGACCCCCGGCCCGTCCCCGCCGTCGAGGCGTTCGAGCATCCGCTCCAGCGTCGCCGCTTCGACGAACGGCGTGTCGCCATAAAGGATGAGAACCGCGCCATGGTAGCCATCGAGCGCCGCTTTGGCCTGCAGGACCGCGTGGCCGGTGCCCTTCTGCTCCGCTTGGTGGGCGACGAGGACCTTCCGGCCGTCCAGCGCCTTCTCGACCTGGTCCCGGCCCTTTCCGACGACCACCACGCGCCGCTTGGCGCCGATTCCGTCGACCCGGTCGAGGAGGTGCAGGAGCAGCGGCCGCGACGCGATCGGGTGAAGCACCTTGTGCGTGTCGGAGCGCATCCGGGTGCCCTGCCCGGCTGCGAGGATCACCACTGCGAAGTCAGGAACCTGTGTCATTTCCCTCCTTGAATGGCATGCCCAAAAGGCCAGCGCCAGTAGCGGCGAAAGCAAAAAGGGCGGCCCGTTGGGACCGCCCTTTGCCAGAGAAGAGTCTCGATGCGGCCGCTAGAAAGCGGTCATGTAAGCCTCGTTCCCGACGAAGCCCATCTTGCTGACATGCGCACGCTTGGTGATGGCGAGGACCTCGTCCACCAACTCGTAGCGGGCATTCGGCTCCGGCTGCAGGTGGAGCTCCGGAATCGGGTCCATCTGCTGGGTCGCGTCGAGGTACAGCCGAAGCTGCTGCGGCGAGACGGGGGTGCCGTTCCAGAGGATCTGCCCGGCAGCCGTGATCACGACCTTGTTCTTCGTCGGAAGGATCGGCGGCGGCGGCTGGTTCTGGTCCTGCGGGAGGTCCAGCTTCACCGCGTGGGTCTGCACCGGGATGGTGATGATGAACATGATCAGGAGCACCAGCAGGACGTCGATCAGCGGCGTCACGTTGATGTCCAGCATCGGATCGCCGGAGGGATTGTCGCCCGTGGATTGCATCGACATTGCGGGAAACTCCTACTCGCGGACGCCGGCGATGGGCGGCGGTGCGGAAATGAACCCGATCCGAGCGAACCCAGCCTGCTGCATGGTGATGATTGCGCCGCCGATGCACCGGTACGGGGTGTTGACGTCGCCGCGGATATGCGCCTCCGGCATATTGTCCTCGGTGAGGTTCTGGACTCCGCCGACCTTCGCGATCTGGTCCTTCAGCTTCTTCACCGCCCGGTCGAGCAGGTCCTTGCTGTTGACCCGGGTGAGGTTCCAGTAAACCTCGCAGGTTCCGCCCTTGCCGCCGCGAACGGTCAGCGAGACGTTTTCCGGCTTGGTCGTCGTCGGTTCATAGCGAACGTCGGGAAGCTTCACCGGCACGTTCTGGATGACCACCGGGACCGTGATCAGGAAGATGATCAGGAGCACCAGCATCACGTCGGTCAGAGGAACGACGTTGATGTCCGACATGGCTTCTTCTTCGCCTTCGGCTGGCCCTACACTTACTGCCATTGATCGTGTGCCTTCATTTGTGTCGAAGCATCGAAGGCCGGACCGGGCGCCGCCCGGTCCGGTCGATCGACTGCGTTACGCAGTCGGGGTCTCGGCGCCGGTCTGCGTCGAGCCGGTGCGAACCGGCTGGCGGCCGCCCGGGTTGCCCGCGGTGGTCGTCGACGGGTTGGTGCGCGAACCCGACGTCGTCTTTTCCGAACCGAAGCGCGGCTTAACCGAACCGCCCGACATCACGTAGCCGTGAAGGTCGTTGGTGAAGGCCGCGAGGTCTTCCATGATCGACTTGTTGCGGCGAACCAGCCAGTTGTAGGCGAGCACCGCCGGAACCGCGACGACGAGGCCGAGCGCGGTCATGATGAGCGCCTCACCGACCGGGCCGGCGACGGCGTCGATCGATGCCTGGCCTGCTGCGCCGATCTTGATGAGCGCGCGGTAGATGCCGATGACGGTACCGAACAGACCGATGAACGGAGCGGTCGAACCGACGGTCGCGAGGAAGGCGAGGCCTTCACCGAGACGGGCGCCGATCGCACCCTGGCTGCGCGCCAGGCTGTTCGCCATCCAGTCGTGCTGGTCGATCGGATCGGTCAGCTTGCCGTGCTGCTCCTGAGCGAGGATCGTGTCGTCGACGATCGCCCGATAGGCGCTCTTCTGGTCGAGCTTGGTCGAAGCCTCGCGAAGGTTCGGCGAGTTCCAGAAGCCGGACCGGACCTTGCGGCCCTGGCTGATGATCTTCTGCTGCTGCATCAGCTTCGTGAAGAGGATGTAGAAGGAGAAGACGGACATGCCCACCAGGATGATGAACACCGACCAGGCGATGATTCCGCCCTGCTCGAGAGCGGGCAACAGGCCATAGGGATTGGCTGCGGGAGCTGCTGCGGGAGTTGCCATTGTTCGTTACTTTCCTCTGCTAAGTCTTTGCCGTCAGCCCTGGAGCTGCCAGACGATTGATTGCGTGTAGGTGTCGGTCGTCGGAGTGCCGTCGCTCATCTTCGCGGGGCTGAAACGCGCTCGCGAAGAGAGAATTCGGCACGTGGCGCTATCCAGAGTCCGCGATCCGCTCGAGCCGACCACGTCACAGCCGGTGACCCGCCCGTTCGTTCCGATGGAGAGCCGTACCGTGACCCTCCCGGTCTCGTTGTTGCGGATCGCCTGCTCCGGATAATCCTCAGAGGTGATGAGCCCCTGGAGGTTGCCCTTGACGCTCTGCGCCTTCGTGATCTTCGCCGGCGGAGGCGGAGGCGGAGCCGGCGGGGCTTCCACGTGCATCGGCGGCGGAGTTGGAACCGTCACGATCTGCGGCGCGGCTTCGACGTGGGTTTCCACGATCGGCTTCATCGCAACCGGCGGCGGAGGAACTTCGGGAACGTTCTTCGGCGGCGGTGGCGGCGGCTGCTCGGGTGGCGGCGGCTGCTCTTCGACGTCGAACGTCTTCAGATTCTCAGTCGCTTTCTTGATGACGTTGTAGGCGAGACCAGTGACAATCGCATAACCGAGCGTGAACTGGAGGATCGCGACGATGATGATCGCCAACGTCCGATTGCCGCTAAGCTCTTTCTTCTGGGCGTAAGACATTAACCCACAATTCTCCTCGAGACGCCGTGAACTCCACGGTCGGACCGGGCCTCCCCAACAGCAGCCCCGTCGCCAGGATCAGGAAGCTCCCCATGTATTAAGGTTACATGGGCAGCAAGCGGGCCTCCTTATTGCCGCTTCAAGTGCGGTGCAAGCGCTTTTGTTCCAGTCGACGAACGTACCCTCACCTGTCGGGCGCCACGCCTTTGAAGGAGGCGATTTCGACGCCCACTCCGCGGGCATCCCGGTAAATGTCCGGCTTCGACGTCGTCACCCGGATTGCGCGGACCCCGCGCAAGGCCGCGAGACGCTGGTAAATGGCCTCGGCCAGCGTCTCCTGGAGGTTGTAGCGGCGGGCGCCGGCAAGCTCGATAACCTGTTGCCGGACATGGTCGTAATCCCAGGCTCCGCCCGGATCGTCCTCTGCGGGCGCCTTGTGGTCGTCGAGCCAGACCTCGACCGTCACCAAGAGCCGCTGGGGCGATCCGATCTCGAAATCGTGGAACCCGATGTCGGCCATCACCTCGAGCGAATCGAGAAGGATCTTGGCGCTCTGCGGGCGAAGGGAATCGGGCAGCAGCCCGTCGAGTTTCGGCGTGTCCATCAAGTCTCCAGGAATTGTACGTCGCGTCCGGGCGGATCGAACCGCTGGCCGCCGTCGATTGTGAGAAGCTCGCCGGTTACCACCGGGCTCGCCAGCAGATAGTCGATCGCCGCGACGACGTCCGCGGACGTCACCCCGCGGCCGAGCGGGTTGTGCTCGTGCATCGCGCGGAAATTCTCGTCGCTCTGGCCCGGCGACTTCATCATCAGCGCCGGCGCGATTGCATTGACTCGAATGCCCCTGGCCGAAAGCGCCCGGGCGGCGAGCTCGCTGGCGGCCAGCAGCGCATGTTTCGACAGCGTGTAGCTGAGGAAATCCGGGTTCGGAGCGACGACTTTCGAATCGAGCATGTTGACGACGAGCGCATCGCCGCCGGAGTGGCGGGCGGCCATTGCCTGCATCAGAAGGACGGGCGCACGGACGTTCGCGTGCATGTGGGCGTCGAACTCGGCACTGTCGAACTCGCCGAATCCGTCCCAGGCGAACCGCGCGGCGTTGTTGACGAGCAGGCGGACTGGCGGAAGTCCGTCGGCCGCCGCGAAGATCCTGTCCGCGCAGTCGGCCTCGGCAAGCTCCGCGGCGACCGACACGGCCCCCGCGGGGACTTCATCGCCGGCGTTTCGCACGTGTGCGACGACCGTCCAGCCGCGCTCGACGAGCGCCGCCGCGATGTCCGCTCCAATCCGCTTTCCCGCGCCGGTGACGATCGCTGTTCGGGGGGTCTCCATCCGCGCCTAGTTGTCATTGCGAGCGAAGCGAAGCAATCCAGTCGCATGCCGGAAACCCGTCCGCCGATAGACCTGAAGGGCGTTTCGCTCGCCGAGCTCCAGGCGATGATCGACGAGCGGCGCCTTCCGCCGGTCGAGAAATGGGACCCGCCGCTTTGCGGCCAATCGGGGATGAGGATCGCCCGCGACGGCCGCTGGTTCCACCAGGGGCGGCCGATCACCCGCCCCGCGATGGTTCGGCTCTTTTCGACCATCCTGCGCCGCGAGCCGGACGGAACGCACGTCCTCGTCACTCCCGTCGAGAAGCTCGCGATCGAGGTCGAGGGAACGGCATTTCGAGCCGTCGAGATGCGGAGCGAGGGCACCGGCTCGGCCGGGCGAATCTGGCTCGCCCTCGACACCGGCGACGCGCTGCTCGTCGGCTCCGAACATCCGTTGAGCATCGCGGAGACGGACCATGGCCCCTCCCCACGAGTCGCGGTTCGGCACGGCCTTGAGGCGGAGCTGTCCCGTCCGATTTATTACGAGCTGGCGCAAATCGCGCTGGACGAAGGGGCGGACCCGCCGGGGGTTTGGAGCGACGGCCGCTTCTTCGCGCTCGAGGGCGGCTCGTGACCCTGGCCGAGCGGCTGCGCTCGAGGCTCGAGGCTCCCCCCGCCCAGCCGCCGATCGTCGGCGATTTCCCGGAGCTTCGTGCGAACGCCTCGATTCCCGCCGCGGTCTTGGTTGCGATCACCGATCGGTCCGACCCCGGTGTGCTCCTGACCGTCCGGCGGGAGAACCTGCGTACCCATGCGGGGCAGATCGCGTTTCCCGGCGGCCGGGTCGATGCCGGCGAGGAGAGCGTGGCCGCCGCCCTTCGCGAGGCCAATGAGGAGCTTGGGCTCGATCCTGCGCTTGCCGATCCGGTCGGCCGGCTGGAGGATTATCGCACCGTCACCGGCTTCGTGGTGGCGCCGGTCATCGCGGTGGTCCCGGCCGATCTCCCGCTGGCCCCGCACGAAATCGAGGTGGCGGACTGGTTCGAAGCACCGCTGGCCTATCTCGTCGACCCGCGGAACCAGCAGATCCAGACAGCGGTTTTCGGCGGCCGCGAGCGCCGCTACTGGCAGATCGAATGGAACGGCAGGCGAATCTGGGGGGCGACCGCGGCCATGATCGTTAACCTGTCTCGGCGGCTGCAATGGAGCTGAAGCTCGACGCCTCAAAGTGGCGCCGCCGCCGCGGAATGACGAAGCTGCTGGACGCGCTCGGCGCCGGCGCGGGCGAGACACGCTACGTCGGCGGCGCGGTCCGCGACGACCTGCTCGGCCTTCCGGTGAACGACGTCGACTTCGCCACCCGGCTTCGCCCCGACCAGGTCGTCGAGCGGTTGCAGGTTGCCGGGCTGAAGGCTGTTCCGACCGGAATCGAGCACGGGACCATCACCGCGGTCAGCGATGGCCACCCCTACGAAATCACCACCTTGAGGCGCGACGTCGAGACCTTCGGCCGCCGCGCGACCGTCGCCTTCACCGACGATTGGAAAGAGGATGCCGCGCGCCGGGACTTCACCATCAACGCGCTGATGGCCGACCCTTTGACCGGAGAGATCTTCGATTATTTCGACGGCCTGCCCGACCTGGAGCAGCGCCACGTCCGCTTCATCGGCGACCCGTTCGAGCGCATCGCCGAGGATCATCTGCGGATCCTCCGCTTCTTCCGTTTCCACGCGCGCTTCGGCCGCGGCGAGCCGGATTCCGCCGCCCTCGAAGCATGCACGGCGCGCGCCAACGACCTCATGGCCCTGTCGCGCGAGCGGATCGCCGACGAGATCCTGAAGCTGCTGTCGGGCGCCGATCCGGTCGCGACGGTCAGGATCATGCTCGATCGCGCAATTCTGAAGCCGGTGATCCCGGAGATCGCCGTCGACTCCTGGACCAGCCTGCAGGCGCTCGTCCGCGCCGAATCGGACGCCGGAATCGCGCCCGATCCCCTGCGCCGGCTAGCGGCGCTGCTTCCGCGCGACCCGCAGGTCGCCGGTGCCGTAGCCGCTCGCCTGAAGCTGTCCAATCGCGCCAGGAAGCGCATCGGCTGCGCTGCCGAAGCGGAAATTTCCGAGCCCAGGTCGACCGCCTACCGAATCGGGGTGGAATGCGCTCTCGACCGCCTCCTGCTCGCCGGAAAGCCGGTCGAAGCGGCCGCCCTCGCCAGCTGGAGCCCGCCGCGTCTCCCCATCGGCGGCGGAGCGCTCATCAAGCGCGGGATCGCCGAGGGACCGGCCGTGTCGCGAACGCTCCGCACGATCGAGGACCGCTGGGTTGCCGCGGGCTTCCCCTCCGGCCCCGAATTCGAGGCCATCGTGTCCGAAGCCGTCGCTTCGGCGCGTTAACTTCGTCTCAATCGCAAGCCGCTACCTCGTCTTGGTTAATCGCGTGCTGACCATCGCTCCTGCGAGGTCGCGCGAGCGGAGGCGAAGAAGTGGGGCTGCGCCTTGGGATGATTGCTGCCGTCGCAGCCGCAACCGCGGCTTGCTTCTGCGCGCCCGCAAGCGCCGCCACGGTCAACGCCCAGGCCAAGGCGAGCGTGGTCAAGCCGCTCGCGATCGAATCGCGCCAGAACCTCGACCTCGGGACGATCCTCCTCGGTCCCGGCACATGGTCCGGAGCGACCATTCGCCTGTCCCGGACCGGCGCGCTCACCTGCCCGGCGCCCCTCACCTGTTCCGGCGCGACCCAGGTCGCGATCTACAATGTCGCGGGTTCGAACGGCCAGACGGTGGCGATCAGCGTCCCCAATGTCACCCTCGTCAATCAAACCGATTCAACGAAGACGCTGACTCTCGTCCCCGACGCACAGGCGACCGTCCAGCTCACCAATTCGGGAAACCCGGGAACCAACGTCCCGATCGGCGGCGCGATCACGGTGAATTCGACGACTGCCGACGGCGTCTATGTCGGCACCTTCAACGTCACCGCAGACTATCAATGATCGGAAGTGGCTGGCGCGATCGCACCTTTTCGCCCCGCGCCTGAGTCGATCGCACTTTCAGCAGGTCCTGGCGCGACACGATCCCGACCACCTTCTTCGTTTCGGGATCGATGATCGGCACGCGCCCAACCCCCGTCTCGACCATCATGTCGGCGACATTGCCGGTCGGCGTGTCGGGATAGGCATATTGGGCAGAAGCGTCGGACAGGTGATCGGCAAGGCGGCCTTCCGCCCGCTTCCCGACCTGCCAGCGAAGCGCATCGGTCCGCGACACCAGGCCGAGCAGCCGCCCCTGTTCGTCCACCACCGGATAGGAACGATGCACCGCCTCTTCCGAGAAGAATCTCAGGACCTCGGGGACGGGCATGCTGCCCGGCAAGGTCGCCGGGTCCTTCGTCATCAGCTGGCCGGCCTGCAGGAACTCCAGTGCGTCGACCGTATATTCGCGAAGGATGTGCCGGCCGCGCCGGGCGATCTTCTCCGTCAGGATCGACCGCTTCATGATGAGCACGCTCACCGCATAGGCCGCCGCCCCTGCTGCGATGGTTTCCGGCAAGGCGGAAAGATGGTCGGTCAGCTCGGCCGCGAACAGGGCGCCGGTCATCGGTGCCCGCATCACCCCGCTCATCACCCCGGCCATTCCGATCATCGCCCAGAAGCCCGGATCGCCGGGAAGATATTGGCCGATCAGGAAGCCGGCGCACCCGCCGAGGATCAGCAACGGCGCAAGGATTCCGCCTGACGTCCCGGAGCCGAGGGCGATCAGCCACACCACCGCCTTGACGACGAGCAGGACGAGGACCGCCCGGGCGACCAGGTTGCCGTCGAGCAGTTGCTGGATGCTTCCATAACCGGCGCCCAGCACTCGGGCGTCGAGAATTCCCCCGATTCCGACCGCGACCGCGCCGATCGCCGGCCACCACATCCAGTGGATCGGAAGCGCGTGGAAGCCGTCCTCGATCTTATACAGGACGAAGGACAGGAGCCCCGCCTCCAGCCCCATGACCACGCCGAGAACCGCTGCGATCGCCACCGGCTCGATCCCCGCCGGGGTCGCCGCGGCGAACGGGAACAGCGGGCCCGATCCGACCAGCAGCGGCCGCCAGGCAAGAGCGATCAGGACCGCGGTCACCACCGGGACGAAGCTTCGCGGCTTCCATTCGAACAGGAGCACTTCGACCGCCAGCATGATCGAGGCGAACGGGGTTCCGAAAATCCCCGTCATTCCGGCCGTGGCGCCCGCGACCAGCAGCGTCTTTCGCTCGGCCGCGCTGAGGCGGAACAGCTGGGCGAACAGCGAACCGATCGCTCCACCGGTCATGATGATCGGGCCTTCGGCGCCGAACGGGCCGCCGCTTCCGATCGAGACCGCCGAGGAGATCGGCTTGAGAACGGCGACCTTGGGCGAAAGGCGGCTTTCGCCGAACAAGATCGTTTCGATGGCCTCGGGGATTCCGTGCCCCCGGATCTTGTCCGATCCGTACCGCGCCATCACCCCGACGATCAGGCCGCCGGCGATCGGGACAAGCAGCAGGAGAAGCGGTCCGCGATCGGCGATCGTCGCCGGAGCGAAAGAGAAATTCCCGTACCAGAAGACGTTCGTCGCAAGGGCGATGAGCTTGAGCAGGGCCCAGGCGCTGAATGCGCCGCCGGTGCCTGCCACCACGGCCATCGCGGCCAGGATCAGCATTCGGTAGTCGGCGCTGTAATCGGCCAGGCGCCGGGGGTGCTCGTCAGCGGAAACGATGGGCATCGAACGCCCATGACGGAATTTGCCGCTGCATTGCAACATCGGGACGCCCGATTATCCGGCGCCGGGCCTTTTGCTCACCCGTTGCGGCGGCGCGACTTCCAGAAATCGAACGCCGACTTTTCCTCCAGCGGACGGGCGAAATAGAAGCCCTGGCCGTGGGCACAGCCCAGAGTCGCAAGCGTCGTCGCAAGCTCGACCGTCTCGATTCCCTCCGCGGTCGTCGTCATCCCCAGGGCCTCGGCTAGGCTCAGCACGGCGCGAACGATGGCAACGGCGTCGGGATCGATCATCATTCCGGTAACGAAGCTCTTGTCGATCTTGAGAACGTCGATCGGCAGGCGCTGCAGATAGGCAAGGCTGGAATAGCCGGTCCCGAAATCGTCCATCGCGACCGTCGCGTCGAGCGCTTTCAGCGCGTCGAACACGCGAGTCGCCCGCGCCGGATCCTGGACGATCGAGCTTTCCGTCAGCTCCAGTGTGAGCCTGTTGCCGGACAGGCCGGCCGACTGCAGGGCGCCGGCAACAAGCCCCGGAACGTCGTCGCGGGCAAGCTGGATCGCCGACAGGTTGACCGCGACGTAGCAGGGAAGCGCGGTCCCCGCCTTCGAGTCCCAATCCGCAAGCGTCTGGGTCGCCTTCTCCATCGCCCAGCGGCCAAGCTGCAGGATCAGGCCCGATTCTTCCGCGACGGGGATGAATTCGGACGGCGAAATCTCGCCTCGATCCGGGTGGGTCCAGCGGGCAAGCGCCTCGAACCCCGCGACCTCGCCCGACTTCAAGTTGATCAGCGGCTGATAGAAGAGCTGGAGCTGGTCCTTGTCGAGCGCCCGGCGAAGCTCGGTCTCGATCGAGAATCGGCGCCGTGCGGCGCTTGCTTCCCTCGGCTCGTAGATTTGCGGCTTGCCGGTCTGCTTGGCCTGCTTGACCGCGAATTGGGCATTGCGGAACAGCTCTTCGCAATCCTGCCCGCGCTGCATCAGCGCCACCCCGATGGCGCATTCGACCCGGATGTCGAGGTCGGAGATGTGGAAAGGCGCCGACATCACGTCCTGGATCCGGGCCGCGGCGGTCAGCGCATCCTCGATCCCACGCCGCAGCGAAACGAAGATCCCGAACTCGTTCCCGCCGGTCCGTGCCAGTACGTCGCCCCCGCGAAGCGCCGACATCAGCCGCCGTGCGAAAGTGATCAGCAGCTCGTCGCCGGCGATGCTGCCCATGCTCTCGTTGATTCGGCTGAACCGAAGCACGTCGACCACCAGCACCGCGTGCCGATGTTCGTCCAGTTCCGCTTCGCCGGCCCGCTCGATTTCCTCTGAAAAGGCCACGCGATTGGGAAGCCCGGTGAGGCTGTCGCGAAGCATCTCGGCACGAAGAGCGTTCTCGGCCTGGATCTCGACGGTCCGGTCGACGACGCTCACAAGGCAACGCGGACCGCCATCGGCACCCCTTCCGATGGGCGCGAGCTTGACCTTCAGGAACCTGCGGCGCGGTCC
>JBQCIU010000053.1:0-9845 GCA_051953395.1 Sphingomicrobium sp. | reverse complement strand
ATCGGCATCATCGTCCTGATCTGGAATTTCGTGGCCGGCCGCAGGGTCTAGCTTTCAAGTTTCAGCGGTTGCCGGGCGGACGGGCTCACCCTAAATCCGCCCAATGACGAACAGTATTTCCACGCGCCTCGCGGTGCTCGGTTCTGGGCCGGCCGGTTACACGGCCGCCATCTACGCCGCGCGTGCGGGCCTGCAGCCGATCCTGATCCAGGGAATCACCCCTGGCGGGCAACTCACGACCACGACCGACGTCGAGAATTATCCGGGTTTCCGTGACGTGATCCAGGGTCCGTGGCTGATGGAGGAAATGCAGGCGCAGGCCGAGCATGTCGGGACCAAGGTGGTCTGGGATCATATCGCTTCGGTCGATTTCTCTCGCCGCCCGTTCCTCCTCACCGGCGACAGCGGCACCGAATATCACGCCGACGCGGTGGTGATCGCCACCGGCGCGCAGGCGAAATATCTGGGGCTTCCCTCCGAAGAACATATGAAGGGCAGGGGCGTGTCCGCCTGCGCGACCTGCGACGGCTTTTTCTATCGCGGGAAGAAAGTCGCCGTCATCGGCGGCGGCAACACCGCGGTGGAGGAGGCCCTCTACCTCACCAACCACAGCCACGACGTCACCCTCATCCACCGCCGCGACAGCCTGCGGGCCGAAAAGATCCTTCAGGACCGGCTGTTCGCGAACGACAAGATCAACGTGATCTGGGACAGCGAAGTGGCCGAATTCGTCGGCGGCGGGGACCCCGAAGCGCTCGTCGGCCTGGACCTCAAGAGCAGGCTCACCGGCGAGGTCAGCCGGCTTGAGGTCGAAGGGGCATTCGTCGCCATCGGCCACAAGCCCGCGACGGAGCTGTTCGTCGGTCAGATTGAGCTCGACAGCGACGGCTATATCAAGGTCGCGCCCGGGACCACGAAGACCAATATCGAAGGCGTGTTCGCCTGCGGCGACGTCATGGACAAGACCTACCGCCAGGCCGTCACTGCGGCCGGCACGGGCTGCATGGCCGCCCTCGACGCGGAGAAGTATCTCGCCGCGCAGGAGTATGAAGCGCTCGCCGCCGAGTAGCGGCTAAGAGCCGCCGTCAGAGAAAGGCGATCGCCAGTCCGACGCCGAAAACTGCTGCCGTCAGACCGATTCCGACGACCGCGCTACGCCAATTTCCGAATGCACTGTCCATGGGCCCACCTCCATCGAACGGTGGCAACGTAGCATATTTCGGACAGGGCCGCACGTGAAATGCTGGCACTCCAACGGCTTAGGTCAGGCTGCCTTGCGCATCCTGAGACTCAGCCACTGATGCAGGACTTGCGAATCGAGCTTCAGCCGGAACTGCACCCCGCCGGCGCAGCCGTCGCTCCAGCGCAGGTCGCCTTTCAGCGGCCTTAGATCCGGAACGGTGATCGTCACCGCGCCGCGATCCCGGATCGGGCTCAGCGTGACAATGCGGGCACCGCCTTCGGAGATATTCTCGATATAGCCGGCATAGGCGCGCTTCCCGATGCGGATCTTCGCCCGCGCCTGGACTCCGAGCCGGGTGAACTGCCTCGCTCGAATGCTCGTCATTGTCGTTGAGGCTGCCTTCAATTCCTGCCTCCCGTTGCGATCGCGGACGGGCGCAACGCAACGTCACCCGCCGCCGACTTTGGCCCGAAGAGGTTGAGAAAGTCGCCAATAACGAAAGGTAAGTGATCGCGCCGTTCCGGACGGAAAGGCTGCCGCGCGACAGTGGTTAACGAAGAAGTTACGCCTTCCCCGTATGCCCTGCTGCAAAGAACACGGGGAGCGGGCTCGGCAATGGCCACACAGGGCATCGAGGAAGTAACGGAACATGCGATCCGCGCCGTGGCGCGGGATTGCGGTTCCTTGTCCATCGAGTGCAGCGACGTCGCCGGCTATGTCTCCGGCGTCGCCACTCGGATCAGCGAAAATCTGAAGATGCTCGACCAGCTCGAGGAGGTGACCACTCGCCTTCTCGCGGACCAGGGCCGGGTCTCCGATTCGACTGACGAAGCGCGCCTTCTTGCCGAGCAGGCGAAGGTGAAGCTCGATTCCGGCCGCGAGGCGATCGAGGGGACGATCGGCGGCTTCAAGGGCCTCACCGAGCTCATCGTCCAGCTCGGCGAGCGCATGGCGGGCTTCGCTTCGGCGATGAACCAGGTCCAGACGGTGTCGTCGACCATCGAAGCGATCGCTCGCAAGACGAACATGCTCGCCCTGAACGCAACCATCGAGGCAGCGCGCGCCGGCGATGCCGGCCGAAGCTTCGCCGTCGTCGCCGCCGAAGTGAAGAAGCTCGCGCACGATACCCGCGCAGCCACCAGCCAGATCGCCGCGACGATCGGCGAGCTGACCCGCGAAGCCGGAGCGGTCACCTCAGAGATCAAGACTGGCGTCGACCGGAGCCGTGAGGCGCAGAAGGGCTTCGGCCAGATCAGCGACACGGTCCGCGAAGTCAGCGAGATCGTCGCCATGGTCGACCGGCAGACCGAAGGCATCGCTCACTCCACCAGCATGATCCAGACCAGCGTGGACCGGGTGAAGGCGGGCCTGACCGACTTCGCCGGCGACGCGCGCGACAATGGCAAGGAGCTGGTCAGCGCCAAGGAGCGGCTCCAGCACCTGGAGCTCCTGTCGAACACGATGCTCGACACGCTCGCCAATTCCGGCGCCGAGATCGACGACACGCCGTTCATCCTCAAGGCGCAGGACGCGATGCGCGCGATCCAGGCCGAGGTCGAGCGCGGAATCGCCGCTGGCGAGATCAGCGAGAGCGACGTCTTCGATCGCAACTACAAGCTGATCGAGGGCAGCAACCCCGCCCAGTACGAGACGGGCTTCTGCGATTTCGCCGACCGCTACATCCGGCCGATTCTCGACCGCTTCAAGGCGACCGACAACCGGATCATCGGCTCGGCCATCACCGACGTGAACGGCTATCTGCCGACGCACCTTTCGGAGCGTTGCCAGAAACCCGGCCCCGATCCGGTGTGGAACGACGAGCATTGCCGCAACAAGCGAATCTTCATGGACGAGACGACTCGCAACGCGATCAACTCGAACAAGCCGGCGATGCTCGCGACCTATCGGATGGAGCTCGGCGACAAATATATCCCGGTGAAGAATGTCTTCGTGCCGGTGTGGTTCAACGGCCGCCGCTGGGGCAATTTCGAGCTCGCCTACCGCGACGTAACGGAAGCCTAGCCGGCAGCTCCGACCGGAGCCGTCCGAAGCAGATCGTCGCCTCCCAGCGACTGGTAGAGATCGACGAGATTCTGCGCGGACTCGAGCTTGGTCTGCACCAGGATCTGCTGCGCGGAATAAGACGAGCGCTGCGCATCCAGGGTCGCGAGGAAATTCTCGATTCCCGCCCGGTAGCGCGCTTCGCTGAGCTTGAGCGCGTCGGCCGCCGCCGCTGCCTGCGCCGTTCGGGCGTTCAGCTCCTTGCCCATGGTTCCGCGTCTTGCCAGTGCGTCGGCGACCTCGCGGAACGCGGTCTGGATCGCTTTCTGATAGTCCGCGACTGCGGCGTTGCGCTGCGCCTCGCTCAACCGCACGTTGGCGTGTCCGGCTCCCCCCTGGAAGATCGTGTAAGTGGCGTCGGCGCCCGCGCTCCAGCCGAAGGCGCCGCCGGTGAACAACTTCGTCAGTGCCTCGCTGGCGAGGCCGAGCAGGCCCGTCAGGCTGATCCGCGGGAACAATGCAGCGCGCGCCGCGCCGATCTGCGCGTTGGCGGCACGAAGCTGGTACTCGGCTTCCACGACATCGGGGCGGCGCAGGAGAATCGACGAATCCAGGCCCGCCGGAAGCTCGGCCACGGTCGGAGCCGCCTGATCGATCGACTTGGGCAACAGCGACGGGTCGATCGGCGCCCCGACGAGCAGCTGCAGGGCGTTCACGTCCTGAGCCACGGCGGTCGTTTGCCGGGCCACGTCGGCTTCCGCCCCCGTCAGGATCTGTTCGGCCTGGCTGAGGTCGGTTCGCGGAGCGACTCCGCCCTCCAGCCGCGCTCGGGTCAGCTTGACGGTCGTCGCGGCGCTTCGGGCGGTGTCGTCGGCGATCCCCAGAAGGCTCGAATCCGCTCCGTACACCAACCAGGCATCGGCAATGCTCGCGACGAGCGCCAGCCGGGTCGCCCGGGCCGCGGCCTCGGTCGCGAAATAGCGTTCCAGCTGTGCGTGGCTGAGCGAACGCACCCTTCCGAACAGGTCGATTTCGAAGCTCGGAACGCTAACACCGGCATTGTAGTTCGCGCTGACGTTGCCGCTCTTGTCGCCGGTCAGGGTCGTGCCCGCGCCCGCGTTCACCACAGGAAGCTGTCCGGCGCGCTGGATCCGATATTGCTCGCGAGCGGCGGCGATATTGGCTGCCGCAGCCATTAGGTCGCGATTGTTGACCAGCGCCTGGGCAATGAGCGCCTGCAGCCGCGGATCGCGGAAAATCTGCTTGTAGGTGACCGCGGGCAGCCCGGTCTCGCTCTGCGCCAGATAGGAATCGCCCACCGGCCACGAGGCGGGGACGGCCGATTCCGGCCGCACATAATGCGGCTCCAGCGACATGCAGCCGCTTGCAAGCAGCGCCAGCAAGGCCGCGAACCGCCTCATGCCTTGTTCTCCCTGCGGCTGCGCCAACGCTCGCGGATGACCACGATCCCGTCCCTCACTCCGCGCCTGACGAGCACGTAGAACAGCGGGATGTAGAACACCGCGAGAATGGTTGCGGTCAGCATTCCGCCGATCACCGCGGTTCCGATCGCAATTCGGCCATTGGCTCCGGGACCGGTCGAGACGGCGAGCGGGAACACGCCGAAGATGAAGGCGAAGCTGGTCATCAGGATCGGCCGAAGCCTGATCTTCGCGGCCTCGATCGCGGCGTCGATGATCCTCTTGCCTTCCTTCTCCGCTCGTTCGGCGAATTCGTTCATCAGGATGGCGTTCTTCGATGTCAGCCCCATCGTGGTCAGCAGGCCGATCTGCAGGAAAACGTCGTTCTGAAGCCCGCGAAGAGTCACAGCGAGGATCGCTCCGACGAGCCCCAGCGGAACGACGAGGAGCACCGCGAGCGGAATCGACCAGCTTTCGTACAGAGCGGCAAGGCAGAGGAAGATGACGATCAACGACACCGCATAGAGCAGGGGCGCCTGACCGGAGGCGAGTCGTTCCTGGTAGGATTGCCCCGACCAGGCGACGCTCACGCCGGGGATCTGGGAAGCGATCTTCTCCATCTGCGCCATCGCGTCGCCGCTGCTCACCCCTTCCTTGCCCTGGCCGGAGAATTCGAACGACGGATAGCCGTTGAACCGCGACAGCGACGTCGGCGTGGTCATCCACTCTGTCTGCGCGAAGGAGGAGAACGGCACCATGTTGCCCTGGCCGTTCCGGACGAACCAGCGATCGATGTCGGACGGTGCCGAGCGATAGGGGGCATCGGCCTGGACATAGACGCGCTTGACGCGCCCGCGATCGATGAAGTCGCCCACGTACCGGCCGCCCCAGGCCGTCGACAGAGTGCTGTTCACGTCGGACGTCGTCAGGCCCAGAGCCGCAAGCTTGTCCTGGTCGATATTGACCTTCAGGCTTGCGACGTCGGGAAATTCGGTAAGCCTAACCTGCTCCAGGGCGGGGTTGTCGTTAGCCGCCGCAAGCAGCCGGTCGCGAGCGGCAGCGAACTGCTCGCGCGACATCCCGCTCGTATTCTCGAGCTCCATGGTGAAGCCCGCCGACTGGCCGAGCCCGCGGATTGCCGGGGGCACAAGGGCGAACACCTGCGCGTCATGCAGCTTGCGGAATTCCTTCGACGCTCGGTCGGCGATCGCCTTGGCGCTGTTTTCGCTTCCGCCACGTTCGTCGAACGGCGCCAGGTTCAGATACATGCGACCCGAATTCTGCCCGCTCGCGCCGCCTCCACCGCCGACGACGCTGAAGAAGGCGTGGACGTTCTTCGAATCCGGGCCGTGAAGGAAATAATCCTCGACCTTGTCCTGGATGACTCCGGTCCGCTCGATCGTCGCTCCCGCCGGAAGCTGGTACTGGACCATTGCGCTCCCCTGGTCCTCCTGTGGAAGGAAGCCCGTCGGCAGGCGCAGGAACAGGACCGCCAGGAGCAGGCACACCGCGCCGTAGATCGCCAGGAACAGCCACTTGCGCTCGACCACCTTGCCGACGTGGGACACATACCAGTCGATCAGCGCCTGGAAGCGCGTGTTGAAGCCGACCCGGGCACGCTCGAGCGAATGGGCCAGCGCCGGGGCGCGTCGGCCGACCCAGGTCTCCTCGACGCTGGCATGCTTTCGGCGCAGCAGGTTGGCCGCGAGCGAGGGGCTAAGGGTCAGCGCGACGAACACCGACAGGACCATCGCCGACACGATGGTCGCGGAGAACTGTCGGTAGATGACGCCCGTCGATCCGCCAAAGAAGACCATCGGCAGGAACACGGCCGAAAGCACGAGTGCGATGGCGATCAGCGCCATCTGGATCTGGGCCATCGATTGCGCCGTCGCTTCCTTGACCGTCAGCTCGGGACGTTCATGAAGCAGGCGCTCGACGTTCTCGACCACAACGATCGCGTCATCGACGAGCAGGCCGACGGCGAGCACGAGTCCGAACAAGGTCAGCGTGTTGATCGAAAAGCCGAGCACATAGAGCACGGCGAACGTGCCGGTCAGGACCACCGGGATCGCGATTCCCGGCACCATGGTTGCGCGCCAGCTCTGCAGGAAGACGAACATGACCAGGATGACCAGAGCCATGGCTTCCGCAAGCGTCTTCACCACCTCGACGATCGACAGCTTGATGAAGTCGGACGAATCGTTGGCGTAGGTGAAATCGTACCCCGCCGGCATCCTGTCCTTCGCGGCCTCGACCTTCGCCTTGATCAGCTTCGATGTGGTCAGGGCGTTGGCGCCAGGCTCCAGGTAAATGCCGATGCCGGCGCCGGGATAGCCGTTGACGTGGATGATCGTGCCGTAGCTTTCCGCGCCGAGTTCGACCCGCGCGACCTGCGACAGCAGCACGCGCGCTCCCGAGGAATCCGATTTGACCACGATCTTGCTGAACTGCTCCGGCGTCTGGAGCCGCGACTGGGCGGTCACCGTCGCGTTCAGCATCTGGCCTTCGGGTGACGGCGCCGCGCCGATCTCGCCCGCGGCGACATCGACATTCTGGTTCTGGATCGCCGTGACGACGTCCGCCGGCATCAGCTGGAAGCTGGCGAGCTTGTCGGGATCGAGCCAGACCCGCATCGCATATTTGGCGCCGAAGACGTTGACGTCGCCGACGCCCGGAGTGCGCGAAAGATCGTCCTGCAAATTGTCGGCGAGCCAGTCCGACACGTCGACGTTCGTGCTCTTGCCCGACTTGTCGTAGACGGCGACGATCATCAGGAAGTCGGGCGATCCCTTGGTCACGCGCACGCCCTGCTGCTGGACCTGCTGCGGAAGCCGCGAAATTGCCGCCTGGATCTCGTTCGAGACCTGGACCTGGGCGATGTCCGGATCGATGCCCTTGTCGAAGACGGCGGTAATGCTGACCGCTCCGCGCGAGCTCGACGAGGAGGTGAAATAGAGCAGCCCCTGAAGTCCGGTCAGTTCCTCCTCGAGCACCTGGGTGACGCTGTTCTCCAGCGTTTCCGCCGAGGCGCCCGGATAATTCGCGCGGATCGAAATCTGGGTCGGGGCGACGTCAGGATATTGCGCGATGGGGAGCGAGACGATCGCGCCGATTCCCATCAGCACGATGATGATTGCAATGACCCACGCGAAAATCGGCCGTTCGATGAAAATCCGGGACATGCGTCAGTCGGTCTTGCCGCTCGACTGCGCCTTGATCGCGGCCTCGGGCGATCCGGGCTTCGTCTGCGGCGCCTTGGCGGGCGCCGGCTTAACCTTGTCACCGTCGCGCAGGTTGCCCGCGCCTTCGGTGATGACCTTCTCCCCTGCGGCAAGTCCCTGGGTGACGACCCAGTAGGGCCCCTGCGTTCGCGTGGCGACGACGGTGCGCTGAACCGCGCGGTTGCCCGGACCGACCACGAATAGGGTGGCATTGCCCTTTGGATCGCGCGAAACCGCCTGCTGCGGCACAAGGAAAGCGGACGTGTCCACCGCCTGGGCGAATTGGGCCGTCACGAACAGCCCGGGAAGAAGCACCGCCATGGGATTGGCGAAGCGGGCCCGCAGGGTGACGGTGCCGGTGCTCTGGTCGACGATCACCTCGCTGAACTGCACCGTCCCGGTGAAGCCGTAATCACTTCCGTCGGGAAGCTTCAGCCGAACCTGGGCCGAGGTGGGTGCCACTCCACCCTGGCTCAGCGAACGGCGGAGCGTGATCAGGTCGGCCGCGGATTCCTGGATGTCGACGTAGACAGGGTCGAGGCGGGTGATGGTCGTCAGCGCGTCCGCCTGGTTGGCGGTGACGAGTGCGCCTTCGGTGACGTTGGAAATGCCGATCCGGCCGCTGATCGGCGCCGGGACCCGAGCAAACCGGACGTTGATCTGCGCCGCCCTGAGCGCAGCCTGGCTCTGGGCGATCGCGGCCTCGGCCTGCCGGGCCGCGGCGACGGCATTGGTATAATCCTGCTTGGAAACCGCCTCGATCTCGACCAGCGGCTTGTAGCGCGCGGCAAGGGCATTGGCAGCGCTGGCGTTGGCTCGTGCGCTTTGGAGGTTGGCGGCGGCCTGGGCGGCGGCCGCCTGATACTGGCTCGGGTCGATCTGGTAGAGCGTCTGGCCCTTGTGGACGACGCTTCCTTCGGTGAAGAACCGGCGCTGGACGATCCCGGACACCTGCGGCCGGACCTGCGAGACTTCGAACGCGGACACCCGGCCCGGCAATTCCTTGACCAGCGGAACGCTTGCCGGCTGGACGACGACATAGCTGACTGCCGCCGGGCCGCGGTTCATCCGGGCGTCCTTGTCGTTTCCGGAGCCGCAGGACGCCAGCAGCATCGCCGCGGCGATCGTCATCGCCCCGAACGGCCGGAATCGCTGCAGCTTGCGCGCGTGAAGCAAGTGTTGACCTCGTGACTGGAGTTGGCCGGCCCAAAGAGGCCTTGGCGCGCAATTGCAAGGCCGGCATCGACGAACGGCAGATATACGCCCCCAGCGGGCTGTCCCGCCGAGTCGCGATCCGGATTTCAGAGAATCGCTAGGAAAGCGTCAGAAATCGCCGCGGGCGACCGCACGGGCCTCGAGCAGGTCGAACAGGCCCCGATTCTGGAGGAGCATCTGCTCTCCTCCGAAGCCGAGTGCGCGCTCGCTCGCCGGGCTGGCGCATTCGCTCTCGATCACCGCGACGACCGAGGATTCGTCGGGAAGCGACGGCGCGGGCGATTCGATTCCCGCCCGTGACGCCGCCCGGTCGAGAAGGCGGCGGATCGGCCACCAGTCGGAAACGAGGGCGGTCGCAGCTCCAAGCGCGCAGCCGCGCCGCTCCGACCGGGCGAGGATTTCCAGTGCGTGCCGCTGCGCCACCAGCGTCGCTTCGGTCTCGGCGGCGCCCGGAGTGCTCGGCAGCGGGCCGACCGCGGCGGTGAGACGGACGAGATAGAGGCGCTCTCGCTCGAACGCGTCGGCCGCTCGGCCGAGCCAATGCTGCGCGGGTCCGGTCGACGCCAGCTCGAGCGCTTGCTCGACGAGCCCGGGATGATGGCCGTGGATGTTGCACAGCAGGTGCACCGCGTCGGCAAGGTCGCGGGGCGAATTATGGTTGGTGGATTCGATCAGGAAGGCGAGGTGGGAATGGCGCGCGCATCCTTCCTCGGCAACGCGTGCGAGATGCATCTCAGCGGTGCTGAGCGCATTGCCGTCGACGAGCCGATTAATCGCCATTCCTGTTCTTCCTCCGTCCTC
>JBQCIU010000052.1:0-12467 GCA_051953395.1 Sphingomicrobium sp. | reverse complement strand
GCTCAACAGCGGCGGCGGCCTTTCCGGTCTCACCACCGGGCTCGAGACGGTCAACGCCAAGACCGGCGGCCTCCACCATTCGGACCTGCTGATCCTCGCCGGCCGCCCGGGTATGGGCAAGTCGGCGCTCGCCACCAACATCGCCTTCAACACCGCCCGCCGCTTCGTGCAGGACATGGAGGACGGCATCGCCCCGGAGAAGTCGGCGGGTGCGGCCGTAGCTTTGTTCAGCCTCGAAATGTCGGCCGACCAGCTCGCCACCCGTATCCTTGCCGAGCAGTCGGGAATCAGCTCCGAGAGCCTGCGCATGGGCAAGATCAGCAAGCAGGAGTTCCGCCAACTTGCCCGAGCCGCGGCCGAGCTCGAAAGTCTGCCTTTCTATATCGACGACACGCCCGGCCTGACGATCGCGGCGCTGCGTGCCCGCGCCCGGCGGCTGAAGCGGCAGAAGAATATCGGCATGGTGATCGTCGACTATCTGCAGCTGTTGCAGGGCACCGGCCGCAACTCCAACGACAACCGGGTCAACGAAATCTCCGAGATCAGCCGCGGGCTCAAGACCCTGGCCAAGGAGCTGAACGTCCCCGTCATCGCGCTGTCGCAGCTCAGCCGTGCGGTCGAGCAGCGCGAGGACAAGCGGCCGCAACTGTCCGACCTTCGCGAATCGGGCTCGATCGAGCAGGACGCCGACATCGTCCTCTTCATCTATCGCGAGGATTATTACCTGGCCGCCAAGCAGCCGGCGGAGGATCATCCGGAGTTCGCCACCTGGCAGGAAGAGATGGGGCGGGTCTACGGCCTCGCCGAAATCCTCGTCGCCAAGCAGCGCCACGGCGCGACCGGCAAGGTGCGGGTCAGGTTCGACAGCCGGATCACCAAATTCTCCGACCGAGTGGACGAAGGCTTCCTCCCCGAGGAGCGCGGCTGAGCCGGTTGCGATTCCACACTGATGGAATAAGGGGGCGGCTCCCGCAATCGGAGCAGCGTCAATGGCCGAGCAATATGATGTCGTCGTCCTGGGATCGGGTCCGGGGGGCTATGTCGCCGCCATCCGCGCCGCGCAGCTCGGGCTGAAGACGGCGATCGTCGAGCGGGAGAACCTCGGCGGCATTTGCCTCAACTGGGGCTGCATTCCGACCAAGGCGCTGCTTCGCTCGGCCGAAGTGCTTCACCTGATGAAGCATGCCGATGCCTACGGGCTCAGCGCGGACAAGACCGGCTTCGATTTGCAGAAGGTCGTTCAGCGCAGCCGCGCGGTGGCGAAGCAGCTCAACCAGGGCGTCACGCACCTGATGAAGAAGAACAAGATCGCGGTCGTAATGGGCGAGGGCAAGCTGACCGGAAAGGGCAAGCTCTCCGTCACGGCCGATGGAAAGACGACCGAGCTTGGCGCGAAGCACATCATCGTCGCGACGGGGGCGCGGGCTCGGGAGCTTCCCTTCGCCAAGTCGGACGGGAAGCGCATCTGGACCTACCGGACGGCGATGACTCCGCCGGAAATGCCGAGCGAGCTTCTGGTCATCGGATCGGGCGCGATCGGGATCGAGTTCGCCAGTTTCTATGCCGATCTCGGCGCCAAGGTGACGGTGGTCGAAATGCTGGACCGCGTGGTGCCCGTCGAGGATGCGGAGGTCGGCGATCACCTCGCCAAGAGCCTGACCAAGCAGGGGCTGACGATCCATACCCGCGCCGGCGTCGAGAGCCTGAAGGCGGATTCGAACGGCGTCACCGCCACGATCAAGACCAGCGACGGAAAGTCGGCGGAACACAAGTTCAGCCACGCGATCGTCGCCGTCGGCATCGTGCCGAACACCGAGAATATCGGTCTCGAGGCGCTCGGCGTCGGAATGACCAAGGGGCATATCGACACGGACGAGCATTGCCGAACCAACGTCGCGGGGATTTGGGCGATCGGCGATGTGACCGCTCCGCCCTGGCTCGCGCACAAGGCGAGCCATGAGGGCGTGACGGCGGCCGAGGCGATCGCGAAGGAAATGGGCAACAAGGATGCGCACCCGCACGCGACCGACCCGAAGAACATTCCGGGCTGCACCTATTGCCGGCCGCAGGTCGCATCCGTCGGGCTGACCGAGGCCGCCGCGAAGGAAAAGGGCTATGAGGTGAAGGTCGGCAAGTTCCCCTTCATCGGGAACGGCAAGGCTATCGCGCTCGGCGAGACCGACGGTTTCGTGAAGACGGTGTTCGACGCGAAGACCGGCGAATTGCTCGGCGCCCACATGATCGGCGCGGAGGTCACCGAGCTGATCCAGGGCTATACGATCGGCAAGACCGCGGAACTGGTCGAGCAGGATTTCATAAATACGGTTTTCCCGCACCCGACTTTGAGCGAAATGATGCACGAGAGCGTCCTCGCCGCGTTCGGGCGGGTCATCCATATCTGAGGGGAGGGAAGTCCCGAATGAAGGCTATTCTGCTGGCCGCAGCCGCGGCCGTATCGATTGCTGCGCCCGCAACGGCGGCGACGGTCATTACCGCCGACCGGATGCTCGACGTGAAGACCGGCCATTACATTGCCAATCCCGCGATCCTGGTCGGCGACGACGGCCGGATCGAGGAGATCGGCACGCTCGCCTCGATGCAGCTTCCGGCCGGCACGAAGCATATCGCCATGCCGGGCGAGACCTTGCTGCCCGGCCTCATCGACATGCACGTGCACCTCAACAGCCTTGCCGAAGTCGGCGGCTACCAGGGTCTCAAATATACCGACAGTTTCTGGGCCACGATCGGGCCGATGAATGCCCGCAAGACGCTCGACGCGGGCTTCACGACGGTTCGCAACGTCGGCTCTCCCGATTTCGACGATGTCGCTCTTGAAGAAGCGATCGACGGCGGCTGGGTGGAAGGGCCGCGGATCGTCCCCGCGACCTATCTGCTGGGAGCGACCGGCGGGCATTGCGACGACACCAACGGCCTTCCGCCATCGCTCGGCGCCGACAAGAATGCGCCGGGTATCGTGACCAGCCCCGAGCAGGCGCGCGAGAAGGTGCGCTGGGTCCACAAATATGGTGCCGAGGTCATCAAGATCTGCGCGACCGGCGGGGTCTTCTCGATGGGCGACAGCGTCGGCGCCCAGCAGCTGAGCTTCGAGGAGATGAAGGCGATCGCCGACGAAGCGCACATGCTCGGCATGAAGGTCGCTGCGCACGCCCATGGCGACGAGGGAATCCGCACGGCGATCCTGGCCGGAATCGATACGATCGAACACGCCAGCCTGGCGTCCGACGCGACGATCCAGCTCGCCAAGCAGCACGGCACCTGGTTCGACATGGATATCTACAACGACGACTATATCCTCGCGACCGGCACCGCCAACGGGACCGAGCAGGAGAGTCTCGACAAGGAGCGGATGGTCGGCCTGAAGCAGCGCCAGACGTTCCAGAAGGCGGTCAAGGCCGGCGTGAAGATGATCTTCGGCACCGACGCCGGAGTCTATCCGCACGGCGACAACGGCAAGCAGTTCGCCAAGATGGTGCAGTGGGGAATGACCCCGCTGCAGGCGATCCAGGCGGCGACGATCCGCGCCGGCGAAGCGCTCGACCGCGAAGGCGACGTCGGGCAGATCGCGCCCGGCCTCTACGGCGACATGGTCGCCGTGCGTGGCGATCCGCTCCAGGATGTCCGGCTGCTCGAGCATGTCGACGACGTGATCAAGGGCGGCAAGCTGGTGAAGGGATCGGCGCAGGTCGAATGAGCTCGCCCACGGCAAGCACGCGGACGATCGTTATCGCCCTTGCGGCGAACCTCGGCATCGCGGTGTCGAAGTTCATCGCGGCCGCGATCACGGGATCGTCGGCGATGCTGACCGAAGGCGTTCATAGCGTCGTCGATTCGACCAACCAGCTGCTGCTGATGTGGGGCCGGCGGCAGGCGAAGAAAGCGCCCGATCAATACCATCCGTTCGGTTACGGCCGGGAGCTCTATTTCTGGAGCTTCGTCGTCGCGGTGCTGGTCTTCGCGCTGGGCGCAGGCGTGTCGATCTACGAAGGCATCATCCATATCGCTCACCCGGAGCCGGCAATCTCCCCGCTCGTGGCCTATGTGGTGCTTCTCATCGCCTTCCTCCTCGACGGCTGGTCCACGGTCGAGGCCTATCGCGAGTTCAAGGTCGCCAAAGGCACTATCGGCTGGATCGAGGCGATCCGCAGGTCGAAGGACCCGGCGGCTTTCATCGTCCTGCTCGAGAATGGAGCGGCGATGGCGGGGCTGGTCGCCGCAGCGATCGGGCTGTTTCTCGCGCAACAGACCGGCGATCCGTTCTACGACGGGGCCGCATCCGTCGTCATCGGAATCATCCTCGCCTTCACGGCCTTCATCCTCGCCTATGAATCGAAGGGGCTTTTGATCGGCGAGGCCGCCGATCCCGAAGTGGTGAGCGGGCTTCGCGATCTCGTGTGCGGGCAGAAAGGCGTGGTCGCCGCCGGCGAGGTCCGGACCGTCCATTCGTCGCCGGACCAGATCACGGCGATGGTCAGCGTCGATTTCGACGATTCGATCACCGCCGCGGACGTGGAGCATATCGTCTGCACGATCGAGGACGAGGCGACCGAACGCTGGCCGCATGTCCGGCGGCTCTACATCCGCCCGCGCAAGGGTTCGCTTCTCGATTAGGAACGGGGGCGGGGACCTGCGGGTTCAGGCAGGAAGAACGAAGGGGAACGTGATCATGAAACTCGCAATCTCAGCCGCCTTCACTGCCCTCGCGCTCGCCGCCACGGGGTGCAGCCAGGGCAATTCGGACAATGTGATGTCGCCGGAAGCGAACGCCCTGCAGCCCGCCGACGTGAATGCGGCGCTGGGGCCTGAAGTCACCAACACGCCGGACATGAACATGACCGCGAACGACACGAACGCGGCCGGCAATGAATCGAACATGGCCTATCCGCCGGACGAGCCGGGGATGGCCAACAACAGTTCGCAGTAAGGAGCGCGCACATGAAGCGGGGCTATTGCGACGATATCGAGAAAGCGACGCTGGAGAACGAAGACTTCCGCCGGGTGCTCTACACGGGCGAGCATCTGCAGCTGGTCCTGATGACACTCCAGCCGGGCGACGAGATCGGCGAGGAAGTGCATCCGGACCGGGACCAGTTCTTCCGGATCGAGGAAGGCGAAGGCGCAATCGACATCGACGGGCGCGAGAACCGGGTCGAGGACGATTTCGCGGTGATCGTTCCTGCCGGCGCTCGGCACAACGTCCGCAACATCGGCTCGCAGCCGCTTCGGCTCTACACGATCTACGGCCCGCCGGAGCACAGGGACCAGGTGGTCCAGTCGACCAAGGAAGAAGCCGACCGCCGCCACCCGCACGAGGAGTGGGAAGGCGAGACGACAGAGTAGGCGTCCTTGCGTTCGGCGATGCGGCGCGCCACCAAGCGGCCATGACCAAGTCGCTCCACGACGTATCCGACCCGCGGAACGCGTCGGTCCTCGTCAACATCAACGGCGAGTTGAAGCCGCGCGCTGAAGCGACCGTGTCGGTGTTCGACAGCGGCTTCATGCTGGGCGACGGCGTGTGGGAGGGGCTGCGCATCCACGACGGCCGAATCGCGTTCCTCGACCGCCACCTCGATCGCCTGTTCGAAGGCGCCAAGGCGATCGCGATGGATATCGGGCTGTCGCGCAAGGAGCTGACGAAGCGGCTCTACGCCACGCTCGATGCCAACACGATGAGCGACGGCGTTCACATCCGGCTGATGGTGACTCGCGGGCTTCGCGCCACGCCGTACCAGGATCCGCGGGTGATCGTGTCCGGGGCGACCGTCGTCATCGCCGCCGAATACAAGGAGCCGCCGCCCGGGCTTCATGAGCGCGGGCTCAAGCTGTTCACGGTGCACGTCCGCCGCGGCGATCCGGCGGTCCAGGACCAGAAGATCAACTCGCACTCGAAGCTGAACTGCATCCTCGCCTGCATCCAGGCGATCGAGGCCGGCGCGGACGAGGGGCTCATGCTCGACCCGCACGGCTTCGTCGCGACCTGCAATTCGACCCATTTCTTCATCGTGCGAAACGGCGAGGTGTGGACGTCGAGCGGCAAATACTGCCTTGGCGGAATCACGCGCGGACTGACTCTGGAGATCGCTCGCGAGGCGGGAATTCCAGCGATCGAAAAGGATTTCTCGCTGACCGACGTCTATGGCGCCGACGAAGCCTTCGTCACCGGCACTTTCGCGGGAATCGTACCGGTGCGCGAGGTCGACGGGCGCAAGCTGACCGATGGCCGCGGTCCGATGGTCGAGCGGCTGCAGACTCTCTACGCCGAGCGCATGAAGCGCGACGTGGCGGAGCAAGTCCGTCCGTGACCATCCGCATTGCGATGTGGTCGGGGCCGCGAAACCTCTCCACCGCGATGATGCGCAGCTTCGGGAGCAGGGCGGACAGCTTCGTCAGCGACGAGCCCTTCTATGGCTGCTTCCTCAAAGACAGCGGCGCCGACCATCCGATGCGCGAGGAGACGATCGAGTCGATGGACTGCGACTGGCGAAGCGTGATGCGGACGCTGTCGGGAAATGCGCCCGACGGCTCTCCCGTCTGGTATCAAAAGCACATGTGGCACCACATGACGGGGCCGATCGGCTACGACGACTTTGCGGGGTTCCGGCACGCCTTCCTGATCCGCGAGCCGGAGCGGATGATCGCATCCTATCTGCGCAAGCGCGAGGCGGCGAGCTTCGAGGATTTCGGATTGGAGCGCCAGACGGAGTTCTTCGAACGCGAGGCTGATCGCCTGGGCCATCCGCCACCGGTGATCGATGCCAACGATGTGCTCGCCGATCCGGAGAGCGTGCTGTCGAAGCTTTGCGGCGCGCTCCGCATCTCCTGGGACCCGACGATGCTGCATTGGAAACGGGGGCGGCGCGAGACCGACGGCGTCTGGGCCGAGCATTGGTACGGTGCGGTGGAGCGGAGCACGGGGTTCGGCCCGCCCGAAACCGGCCCGGTGGATCTATCCGCCGAGGACCAGAAGCTCGCGGACCGGATGCGGCCTTACTACGAGCGGCTGGCGGCGCATCGAATTCGGGGGAGATCCTGATGGACGCCTTTGGCTATTTGTCGGTCCTCCTCTCGATCATTCTCGGCCTGGCGATCGCGCAGGTGCTGCAGGGCTATCGTTCGCTGCTCCTGGCGCGGGGCCGGGTTCATGCCGATCCGGCACCGCTGATCTGGAGTGGCCTCGTCCTGCTTTTCGCCGCGCAAGCCTGGTGGGCGAGTTTCGGACTGAATGCGCGCAGCGATTGGGATTTCCTCGATTTCGCGGTGATCGTGATTCAGATGGGCTTGCTGTACATGCTGTCCGCCATGGTCCTGCCCGATGTTCCGGCGGAGCAGCCGGTCGACCTCGCGCACCATTTCGACCGTCATCGAAAGGCCTTCTTCGCGTTCCTCATTGCCATGCTTGCAAGCAGCATCGCCAAGGAAGCGGTGCTCGAGCATCGCCTTCCTCTGCCGGTGAATCTCACCTTTCATTTGCTGCTGGTGGCCATTGGCATCGCGGGCATCCTTGCATCGGGCCGAAAAATTCAGCTCGGCCTCGCGCTGTTCGCAGTAGCCGGATTTTTGAGCTACGTGGCTTTGCTGTTCGGCCGATTGTAGGGCTCGAAATCCCTTCTTGAAGTTGACGCAGCGTCAACGTGTAAAGAGGTCGCATGGACCAGCCGATCACCGAAGCCCTCGACATTCGCGAGGTCGCCCGCCGAACGGGCCTGACCAGCCGCGCCTTGCGCTTCTACGAGGCGCGGGGGCTGGTGAAGCCGCTTCGCACCTACAGCGGGCGGCGGCTCTACGGGCGTGGCGAACTTCAGCGGATCCAGCAGATCCTGGCGTTGAAGCGCGCCGGCCTGACTCTGTCGCAGATCGCAAAGCTGACGGAGCGCGGGCCGCTCGATCTAAGCGCGCTGGTGCAGGCGCAACTGAAGCTCATCGAGGAACGCAAGGCGGAGCTGAACGAAGCCCGCGACCTGCTCCTCTCCATCAAGTCCCGCATCGACCGAGGCGAGCCTGTCGATGCCGCGACCTTCTGCTCGCTGATCCGCGAAGGAGACAGGATCATGCAACCCGAAGATTGGAAGAAAGTGACCGACCGCTATTTCTCGGAAGAGGAGAAGGCGCACTGGGCCGAGCATCCGCCGCAGGCGGGGTTCGACCAGGCCGAGTACAGCCGCAAATGGGCGGAGCTCGGCAAGCGCGTCGAGGCGGCGATCCCGAAAGGCCCGGACAGCCCGGAAGCGCAGGCTCTCTATGACGAATGGCAGGAGCTCCTGGCCCCGTTCAAGGCGGTCGCGACGCCCCAGATGATGGAGGGCGCCACGCGCTTCTACGAGAAGATGGACGAGTGGCAGTCGGACGTGCCGGCGCCGTTCACCGCCGACGCCTTCAGCTTCATCCAGGAGGTTGGACAGCGCCGGAAGGAGCGCTGAGCTACTTCCGCTCGTACGTTCCGGTGATCTGCGCCATGCCGATCTCGTGCTCCTTCGCCTGCGCCTCGACCTGGTCGGCCTTGGCGTCTGCGGGGAGTTCGAGGGCGGTGACGTCCAGCGCGTAGAGCTTGAACCGGTAATGGTGCGGCCCGTGTCCCTTCGGCGGGCACGGGCCGCCGAAGCCGGACTTTCCGAAGCTGTTGATTGCCTGCCGCCCGACCGACTGGCCGCGGGGGATGGAACGTTGGGTCGGCGGGATGTCGTAGGCAGCCCAATGCATGAAGGTGCCGCTCGGCGCGTCGGGATCGTCGACGACGAGGGCGAGGCTCTTCGTTCCCGACGGCGGTTCGTCCCAGCTCAGCGCCGGCGACTGGTCTGAGCCGTCGCAGCTGTGGACGAGGGGGATCGGTTGCCCGTCCTGGAAATCGTCGCTGCTGATGGTGAACTTGGTGAGGGTCGCATTGGCCACGGGAGCGCCTCCATTGCCTTGGTTGGCTGGACTGCCGCCGGCGCCGCAGCTGGCAAGGGCCGTCATCAGGAGCGCCGGCGCCAGTCGTCTGAACATCATCGTTCCTCCGCAATCAGCTCGCGGAACGTCCGGCCAACGGATTTCCGCCGCCTCTGTTCCGATCAGTTCAACTGTGTTATGCATATAAAACACTGGAGGTGATTCGTGGAACAGGATCGAGACGATGAGCCGCGCCGCGCGATGGAGGAGGCCCGCGACGAACTGTGGCAGGCGATCGAGCATGCGCGAGAGGCGATGCGGATCGCCTTCGGGACGGCAAGGGACGAGATGGACAATGCCCGCGACGCGCTGAAAGCGGAGATCGACGTCGCTCGCGAACGTCTGCAGGTGGAAATCGAGGACGCGAAGCGGCGGATCGAAGCCGCCCGGGAGCGGCGAGCGCGCGACGAGGACAGGCGCGGATCCAGACGCCGCAGGCCGAGAGGCGGCGAACCGGCCCCCGTCGAACCCAAGCCGAAGCCAACGCCATTGTCCGGCGGAGCCGAAGCGCCGACCGACTGACCGCTTCGCCGTTGACCCGCGGCAGGCACTTCCCTATGTGGCCGCTCGTCCCCGCGACCTGTGTTCAGATTCGCGCGTGGGCAAAGAGCTGAACATTGCTCGACTTTGCGTGAAGGCCGGCTGGCCTGGGTGGCCGCCGATGCTTTCGCGCTTTTTGCGTTGGGCAAAGTAACCGCCGGGCTTTCCGGCAACGAAAGGTGAAGGGCTTCATGCCGACGATTAACCAGCTGATCCGCAAGGGTCGCGAACCGCAGAAGGCCAAGTCGAAGGTCCCTGCGATGGAGCAGAACCCGCAGAAGCGCGGAGTCTGCACTCGTGTCTATACGACGACCCCGAAGAAGCCGAACTCGGCTCTGCGCAAGGTTGCCAAGGTCCGCCTGACCAACCAGCGCGAAGTGATCAGCTACATCCCGGGCGAAGGCCACAACCTGCAGGAGCACAGCGTCGTGCTGATCCGCGGCGGCCGTGTTCGCGACCTTCCGGGTGTCCGCTACCACGTGCTTCGCGGTGTGCTCGACACGCAGGGCGTGAAGGACCGCCGCCAGAGCCGTTCCAAGTACGGCGCCAAGCGTCCGAAATAACCAGCCAGAGTAAGCCCCGGGCACCCGGGGGTTCCGTCAAGACCTGGTTTTGATCGGTTCCCTTCAAGTCCCGGACAAGGCTGAAGAGAGAAAAGGAAGAATCCAATGGCTCGTCGTCGTCGCCCAGAAAAGCGCGAAATCCTTCCCGATCCCCGCTTCGGGGACGTGGTCCTGTCCAAGTTCATGAATAGTGTCATGCTCGACGGCAAGAAGTCCGTCGCCGAAGGCATCGTCTATGGCGCACTCGACACCGTCGAGACCCGCCTGAAGAAGGACCCGATCGCGGTCTTCCACGATGCGCTCAACAATGTGAAGCCGGGCATCGAGGTCCGCTCCCGCCGTGTCGGCGGCGCCACCTACCAGGTGCCGGTCGAGGTTCGTCCGGAGCGCGCCCAGGCGCTTGCCATCCGCTGGCTCATCTCGGCGGCGCGCTCGCGTTCGGAGAAGACCATGGCCGGCCGCCTGTCGGGCGAGCTGATGGACGCCTCGCAGAACCGCGGCAACGCGGTGAAGAAGCGCGAAGACACGCACCGCATGGCCGAGGCGAACCGCGCCTTCAGCCACTACCGCTGGTAATTATCGTACCTATATCTCGGGGGTGCGGCCCGGCCGCTCCCCCGCATTGCTAAGGAAACCGAAGAAATGGCCCGCAGCCATCCGCTCGAACGCTATCGCAACATCGGCATCATGGCGCACATCGACGCCGGAAAGACGACGACGACCGAGCGAATCCTCTACTACACCGGCAAGTCCTACAAGATCGGCGAGGTCCACGAGGGCTCCGCGACCATGGACTGGATGGAGCAGGAGCAGGAGCGCGGGATCACGATCACGGCGGCCGCGACGACCACCTTCTGGAAGGCCGAGGACGGCCAGGGTCCGGAGCACCGGATCAACATCATCGACACCCCGGGCCACGTCGACTTCACCATCGAGGTCGAGCGTTCGCTGCGCGTGCTCGACGGCGCGGTTGCGGCGTTCGACGGTGTGGCGGGAGTCGAGCCGCAGTCGGAGACGGTGTGGCGGCAGGCCGACAAGTACGGCGTTCCGCGCATGTGCTACATCAACAAGCTCGATCGCACCGGCGCAAATTTCTATTATTGCGTGCAGACGATCATCGACCGCCTCGGAGCGGTGCCGCTGGTCCTGTACCTTCCGATCGGATCGGAGAGCGATTTCGTCGGTCTCGTCGACCTGGTGAACAACCGCGGCATCATCTGGAAGGACGAAAGCCTCGGCGCGAAGTTCGACTATGTCGAGATTCCCGAGGACCTGAAGGACAAGGCTGCCGAATATCGTCAGAAGCTGGTCGAGCTTGCCGTCGAGCAGGACGACGACGTGATGATGGCCTACCTCGAAGGCGAGGAGCCGGACGCCGCGACCCTCAAGAAGCTGATCCGCAAGGGCACGCTCAACCAGGCGTTCGTTCCGGTGCTGTGCGGCTCGTCGTTCAAGAACAAGGGCGTCCAGCCGCTGCTCGATGCGATCGTCGACTATATGCCGAGCCCGCTCGACATTCCGCCGGTGCAGGGCGTCAAGCCGGACACCGACATCGAGGATTCGCGCCCGGCAGACGACAATGCGCCCTTCTCGGCGCTGGCGTTCAAGATCATGAACGATCCGTTCGTCGGATCGCTGACCTTCGCGCGAATCTATTCGGGCAAGCTCAGCAAGGGCTCCTACCTCAACTCGGTGAAGGACAAGGACGAGAAGATCGGCCGAATGCTGCTGATGCACTCGAACAACCGCGAGGACATCGAGGAAGCGTTCGCCGGCGACATCGTCGCTCTGGCGGGGCTCAAGGAGACCACCACCGGCGATACGCTGTGCGCCAAGAACGCGCCGATCGTTCTCGAGCGGATGGAGTTCCCGGACCCGGTCATCGAGCTCAGCGTCGAGCCGAAGACCAAGGCCGACCAGGAGCGGATGGGCATCGCGCTCAACCGCCTGGCCGCCGAGGATCCGTCATTCCGCGTTTCGACCGACCATGAATCGGGCCAGACGATCATCAAGGGCATGGGCGAGCTTCACCTCGACATTCTCGTCGATCGCATGAAGCGCGAGTTCAAGGTCGAGGCCAATGTCGGCGCGCCGCAGGTCGCCTATCGCGAGTCCCTCGCGAAGCCGGTCGAGCTGACCTACACCCACAAGAAGCAGTCGGGCGGCTCCGGCCAGTTCGGCGAGGTGAAGGTCGCTCTCGAACCGGGCGAGCGCGGAAGCGGCATCGAGTTCATCGACGAGATCAAGGGCGGCAACATCCCGCGCGAATATATCCCGTCGGTCGAGAAGGGCATGCGCGAGACCGCGGAGACCGGATCGCTGATCGGCTTCCCGATCATCGATTTCAAGATCCGCCTGATCGACGGCAAATATCACGACGTCGACTCTTCGGCCCTGGCGTTCGAGATCACCGGCCGCGGA
>JBQCIU010000051.1:0-6657 GCA_051953395.1 Sphingomicrobium sp. | reverse complement strand
CGTCGGGTTTCAGAAGGAAACTTTCGCGATGCCGACCTATACCGCGCCGGTAAAAGACACGCTCTACGTCCTTGACGACGTTCTCCAGATCCAGCGCTTTTCCAATCTCCCTGGTTTTTCCAACGCGTCTCCCGATGTGGTCGAGGCGATTCTCGAGGAGGGCGGCAAGTTCGCCGCGGAAGTTCTCCAGCCGCTGAACAAGGTCGGGGACGAGGTCGGCTGCAAGCGCAACGAGGATGGAAGCGTCACCACGCCGCCGGGGTTCAAGCAGGCCTATGACCAGTTCCGCGAAGGCGGCTGGCCGACGCTCACCGCTCCGGAGGAGTTCGGAGGGCAGGGGCTGCCCCAGGTCATCGGCACCGCGATCGGCGAATATATCCTGTCCGCCAACCACAGCTTCGAGATGTACCAGGGCCTGACCAGCGGCGCGATCGCTGCGCTGATGATCAAGGGCACGGACGAACAGAAGCGGACCTACATCCCGAAGATGGTGACCGGCGAATGGACCGGCACGATGAACCTGACGGAGCCGCATTGCGGGACCGACCTCGGCCTCTTGAAGACGCGGGCGGAGCCGAACGACGACGGCAGCTATTCGATCAGCGGAACGAAGATTTTCATCTCATCGGGCGAACACGACCTTAGCGACAACATCATCCACCTCGTCCTCGCCAAGCGCGCGGGCGCCCCCGATACGGTCAAGGGCATCTCTCTCTTCGTCGTTCCGAAGTTCCTCGTGAACGAGGACGGCAGCCTGGGGCAGCGCAACAGCCTCGGCTGCGGAGCGCTCGAAAAGAAGATGGGAATCCATGGCAACGCCACCTGCGTGATGAATTACGACGGCGCCAAAGGCTGGCTGGTCGGCGAGCCGGAGAAGGGCCTCCAGGCGATGTTCATCATGATGAACGCGGCGCGGCTCGGGGTGGGCCTGCAGGGCCTCGCCCAGGGCGAAGTGGCCTACCAGAACGCGGTGCAATATGCCCGCGAACGGCGCCAGGGAAAGGCGCTCCGGGAGGACGAGCGGGAGGCTGACGCCCGCGCCGACGCGATCGTGGTTCATCCGGACGTGCGCCGCATGCTGATGCAGATGCGCGCCTGGAACGAGGGTGCCCGGGCGCTGGTCCTGTGGGGCTCGCTCCAGGTCGACCTGATGCGCCGCTCGCCGGACGAGCAGGACCGGCAGTACGCAGAGGACCTGCTCGGCCTGCTGACTCCGGTCATCAAGGGCTATCTCACCGACAAGGGATTCGAAGCCGCAGTGCTCGCACAGCAGGTGTTCGGCGGGCACGGTTACATCCGCGAGCATGGCATGGAGCAGTTCGTCCGCGATGCGCGGATCGCGCAGATCTACGAAGGCACGAACGGGATCCAGGCGATGGACCTCGTCGGCCGCAAGCTCCCCAAGGACGGCGGGCGCGCGATCCGCGCCTTCTTCGAACTGGTCGGTCGCGAGATTGGCGAAGCCAAGGCCGCTGGCGATCCCTCGGGGGTCGCGGCGGCACTCGAACCCGCACTGGCCGACCTTCAGAGCGCGACGATGTGGCTCGCCCAGCACGGGATGCAGGACCCGAACAACGCCGGGGCCGGCGCCTACGCCTATATGGAGCTGATGGGTCTCGTCAGTCTCGGCTGGATGTGGATGAAGATGGCAAAGGTGTCATCGAAGGCCCTGTCGGATGGTGAGGGCGACCGGCAATTCCACGATTCCAAGCTCGCGACCGCGCGCTTCTACGCTGCTCGCGAATTGCCGCGCTCATCGGCCTACCGCAGCGAGATCGAGGCGGGCGCAGACACGGTCATGGCCATTCCGGAGTACGCCTTCTAGGCGCCCAAATCGCGTTCATTTCGCGTTCACCCTCGGACGGCGGATCGAAGCTTCCGCGCGACCGGCGCCGAACCGCCTTCCAGACTCCATTCGTTCAACCGGCGAGGCTCCAATCATTCGTGAAAGGAGTATTGAGCCATGAAGATTCTTACCAAACTTCTCGCCGGCAGCGCCGGTCTTGCAGCGCTTGCGACCGCGGTTCCGGCAGCCGCCCAATATTATCCGTCCTAGGGCTACGGCAACTACGGTTATGGCTATGGCGCGGTGAACACGCAGACGGCTGTGAACCAGTGCACCGCCGCGGTTCAGAACCGCCTTTACACCCGCCAGGGACTGAGCGGCATCGTCAGCTCGCTGTTCGGTCTTTCGGGAACGAGCGGCCGGGTGCTGAGCGTCACCAGCGTTGATCCCAACCGGTCGACCATCCGCGTTCGCGGAACGGCGACCAGCGGGCGCTACATGTCGAACCCCTACGGGTATGGATATTATGGATCGGTTGCCGCCGGTTACGTCCCCGACCTGCAGTACCGATGCGACGTCGACTATCGCGGCTATGTCCGCGACGTCGATATCAGACGGCGTTAACGAGAGCTGGAGTGAAGAAAGAGCGCCGGGCCTGGTCCCGGCGCTCGCTTCATAGCGCCATCACTCCGCGGCGGGGCTCGCGGAGACCCAGCGTCTGCTCCGTCAGCGGAGCGCCGGCGTCCAGCAGCGCCTGGCGCCGCCTGCTGATGTCGCTGCTGCGTTGAATGTCTTCGAACGGAAGAAGGCTGGCGATGCAGTTCTCCTGGAGAACGCGCGCGACATAGGCCGCCACTTTCGGCCAGCGCTGTGCGTCCGGTTCGAAGCCGGCATAGGCTCCATTGCGGAAGAAGCTGGCGATGGCGATGTCGGCAAGGCCGATCTCGCCGAACAGGAACCCCGATCCGGGCACTTCCCTTTCAAGATAGTCGAGTTCGCGGGGCAGCGCCTCGTTGAGGGTCGCGGCGACCCTGGCCTCGTCCGGCGCCTCTCCCCACACCGCCGGCCGAACCACCTTCTGGTAGAACAGCGCCCAAATGAAGAGATCGCCGAGGCGGGTGTCGGCATATTCCTCGAACCAGCGCGCCCGGGCGCGGTGTTCGGGACTTTGCGGAAGCAGCGGCCGGCCGCGGTATTTCTCATCGATATAGGCGCAGATGACGGAGGAGTCGCTGACGGTCAGGTCGCCGTCGATCAATACCGGGATTCGCCGCAGGGGGCTCAGCCGCTCGAATTCGTCGTTGCCGAAGAACGGGGTGATCGGGTCGACCTCATAATCGAGGCCCTTCAGGTTCATGCAGGCGAGAACCTTGCGGACATACGGACTGACGAAGCTTCCGATGATTTTCATGACGGCGTCATAGCCGCTGCGCGGTCTTGCGTCAGCGCTCCGCCGCTCTCCGCTCCACGTACCAGGGCCGGAGCATGGTCACGTCGTTCAGCTTCTCTTTCTTCGGTGCGAGTCGCCCAAGGTCGAACTCGCGGTCGAAGTGGATTCCGAACTTGCCGTTCCCCGCCCATTTCACGGTTCCGCTGACCGGCCCCACGCCGACGATGTCGATCTTCAGGTGCGTGTCCGGCGCGACCGGTCGGCGACATTCCACGAGCCCGCCCGTGATCGAGATGTTGCGGAGCCTCAGCTCCTCCTGGACGCCGTCGATCATCGTCATCGCCCGCCGCATCAGCCGGTGACGCGGCTCGCGCAGGCATTGGAAGCCGAGCGCTTCGACGGTGGCCTTATTCGCGAGCTGTCTTGCTTCCTGGGCCGCCGCGGGCCGGCCGAAGATATACCCCTGCACGTGGCTGCACCCGAGTTCTCGGATGAGGGCAAGATCGTCGTGCGTTTCGACGCCCTCGGCGCAGGTTTCCATCTCCAGGCTTTCCGCCAAGCTGACGATCGCCCGGATAATGGCGCTATTGCGGCTCGTCGGAGAAGCCGCGCCGCGAACGAAGCTCTGGTCGATCTTGATCTTGTCGAACGGCGCTTTCTTCAAATAGCCGAGCGACGAATAGCCGGTCCCGAAATCGTCGAGCGCCAGGCGAACGCCGAGCTTCTTGAGGCGGGCGAACGTATCGTCGGTACTCTCGCCATCGGCGAGGAACACGCCTTCGGTAATCTCCAGCTCGACCTGCGCCGGCTTGATTTCCGAATCGTCCATCGCCCGCGCGACGATTTCGACGATGCCCGGATCGTTGAACTGGATCGGCGACAGGTTGATCGCGATTCGCACGTGCTCGGGCCAGTTCGCCGCTTCCTTGAGGGCCGTTTCGAGCACCCATTGGCCGATCTTGCCGATCAGTCCGCATTCCTCGGCAAGCGGAATGAACTGGTCGGGCGAGATCGGACCGCGCACCGGGTGAGTCCAGCGAACCAGCGATTCGAACCCGGAAACCTCCTCCGTCGCCGCCCGGACGATCGGCTGGTACATGACCTCGAGCTCGCCGCGTTCGATGGCCTGGCGAAGGTCGTTCTCCAGCACCTGGCGATCCGCGGCCTCGCTGTGCATCGAGGCTTCGTAGAAGCAATGCTTTCCGCGGCCGGCGGCCTTGGCGGCGTAAAGCGCCAGGTCGGCATTGCGGATCATGCTGTCGGCGCAGGCGCGGCCCGGATCGCCGATCGTGATCCCGACGGACGCGCCGATAAGCACCCGATGGCCCTCAATGCTGTAGGGGCGCGAAACCTGTTCGATCAGCGTGCGGGCGAGCGATTCCAGAAGTCCGATGTCCACGGTGCCCGGAAGCACCGCCTTGAACTCGTCGCCGCCGAGACGGCCGACCTGGCCGTGCTCCCCCATCACCGATTTCAGCCGCTCCGAGACCTGGCGGAGCAAAGCGTCGCCAATCGGATGGCCGAGCGTGTCGTTGACGTTCTTGAACCGGTCGAGGTCGATCAGGAACAGGCTGCAACCCTTCTGCCGATGGGCGGCGTTGCGCAGCGCTTCCTCGAGCGTCTGCCGCATCATCGCGCGGTTGGGCAGGCCAGTCAGCGAGTCGAAGCGGGCAAGCCTGGAAATCTCCTGCTCGTTGCGTCGCTGCTCGGTCAGGTCGGTACCGATTCCGCGAAAGCCAAGGAAACGGCCGCGCTCGTCGAACACCGGGTTCCCCGACAGAGTCCAGTGAACGTCCTGATCGCTCCCCGCACGAACGATGACGTCGGAGAATGGGAAGCGGGCGGACAGGTGGAAGCCGAGCGTGCGCTCCTCGAAAGCGCCGTCGCCCTCCGTATCGACCGAAAGCAGGTCGGTGAATTGCCGTCCGAGAAGCTCGGCCGGCTCGCATTTGAAATCGTCGGCGAGCTGTTGGGAAACATAGGACAAAGTGCCTTCGGCATTGGTTTCCCAGAACCAGCCGCGGCCGCTGTTCTCGAACTCGTCGACGAAGGTCAGTGCCTTGCGCGCTTCGGCGTCGAGGTTGAGCCGTCGCCGACCCGCGGCGATGTTCGTACGCGCTGCGGCGACGCTGTAGGCCACGAGGAAGAAGGACAGGATCGCGACGCCGATCGGGACCATTGGCGAGGGCGAGAAGAAGGCCGACGCGCCGGTGGCGACGAAGGCGTTGACGACCGCCAGCGGGGGCGAGCTGATCGCGACTTGCGCAGCCATCGCAATGCCGGCGCAAATCGCAATGCCGACCACCGGATCGGGCGCATCGACGTTGACGATCGAGGAAAGGCCGAACAGCGTCCAAAGCACGCCGACGCCGGCGAGATAGATGCACAATGCCCGCGTGACGAAATGGGGCGTGCGTTCCAGCTGGTCGCGCCACTGGAGCCCAAGGGCCGCGACCGAATCGAGCGCCAGGATGATTCCAAGCGGAATCAGCGGGTTCTTGATGATTGAGACGCCGAGCAGATCCGGGTGGCGAAGGAAGCAGGTGACCCCGAGCAGCAAGTGAGTCGCGCCGAGCAGCACCGCGGTATAGTCAAGTGCCGCTACGCGCGATTCCGACAGCGACTGATCGTCGGTTGTCTCGGGCGAATCGATGTCGAACCACAGCGCCTCGCGAACCGGGGCTCGATCCGGAGTCTCGAACGGCTGACTGACTGCTTTGGCGAAGCGTGTTCTTGCCAATTCGCCTCCTCGCGGGGTGGGCATGCGTGCCCCGCACGCGCGAGTCTTAATCGGGACGCGGTAACGGCACGGTGAGCGAAGAGGGTTAACGCGAAATATTTCCGGATCGGGCTTTAGCCGGTCCGATTCAGGCTTTTTCCTGCTCCGGAGACCCGGGAAGGTCGGGCGGATCGAAGGTTCGGGCGAGGCGGAGCTCGGGGAACTGACGGGCCCAGATCCCGACCACCAGGATGGCCCCGACCCCGCCGGCGACGACCGCCGCGACCGGGCCGATCAGCGCCGCGAGAAAGCCCGATTCGGCTTCGCCCAGCTCGTTGGACGCGGAGATGAAAAGGGAGGAAACGGCGCCGACCCGGCCGCGCTTGTCGTCGGGCGTGTAGAGCTGGATCAGCGACTGGCGAACGTAGACGGAGAACATGTCGGCGGAGCCGAGCAGCGCGAGGCAGAAAAGCGACAGCGGCATCCACCGCGAGAAGCCGAACATAATCGTGGCGCCGCCGAAAACGCCGACCGCGGTCAGCATCTTCGTGCCGACATTGTGCTTCAATGGCCGGAAGGAGAAGAACGCGGCCGTCAGGGTGGCGCCTAGCGCGGGCGCGGCGAGCAGGTGGCCGAGCCCTTCGGGACCGGAATGAAGGATGTCGCGGGCGTAGACAGGGAGCATCGCCGTCGCGCCGCCGAGAAGCACCGCGAACAGGTCGAGGCTGATGGCGCCGAGGACGAGCCTGTTCTGCCGAACAT
>JBQCIU010000050.1:0-8156 GCA_051953395.1 Sphingomicrobium sp. | reverse complement strand
CGGATGTGCGGCTGAAGCTGGAGAACCTGCAGCCGACCAACAGCTACAAGATCCGCGGCGCGGCCAATGCAGTGGCGAAGCTTTCGTCCGAGGAGAAAGCGCGGGGCGTGTGGACGATCAGCGCCGGCAATGCGGGGCAGGGCGTTGCCTATGCGGCCCGGGCGGCGGGAATTCCGTGCTCTGTGGTCGCGATCGAGACAGCGCCGCAGACCAAGCTGGACCGGATGCGGGCGCTGGGAGCGACGATCATCCCGGTGTCCTACAGCGACGCGTGGAAGGCGGCCGAGGCGCATGCGTTCCCCGGGCTGGACGGTACGTTCGTGCATCCGTTCGACAATCACGATTTCATCGCGGGCCACGGGACCATGGGGCTGGAAATCCTCGAGGATTGCCCGGACGTGACGACCGTCATCGCCGCGATCGGCGGCGGTGGGCTGATCACCGGCGTGGGAAGCGCGGTGAAGGCTCTGAAGCCCGACGTTCGGGTGCTTGGGAGCGAGCCGGAGACCGCTTCGCCTTACGCCTTGTCGCTGGCAAAGGGCGAGCCGAGCAAATTTCCCGACTGGGAGGCGTCGTTCGTCGACGGAGCCGGCGGGCAGAGCGTCACTCAACGCATGTGGGACCGGATGCAGCCGGTGGTGGACGGAGGAATCGTCGTCACCCTGGATCAGGTGCGCGAGGCGATGCGGCTGTTGGCGGACAAGGCGCGGGTGATTGCCGAAGGAGCGGGCGCTCTGGCCCTGGCGGCGGCGCTCACCGGGGAAGCGGGCGACGGGCCGATCGTCTGCGTCGTTTCGGGCGGCAATATCGATCTCAAGAAATTCGCGTCGCTGGTCACCGGGTCTTGAGGAACAGCACCGCTTCGAGCGCGAGATAGAGGCCGATCACGACCAGCGCCCCCGCTGTCCCGGCAATGTCGAGGCCGATTCGCCCGGCGACGTAGAGCAGCATGATGAGGCTCACCGCCATGCTTGGAGCGCCGAGGCCGCGCATCGCGGCGCTTCGGTGATAGCCGATCCAGAAGGCGAAGCGGTTCAGGACCCAGATGACCGTCGTCGCAATGACGATCCGCATCGCGCTTCCGGAATCGAGATAGGCCGCGAGGCCGAACAGGCCGACCGCGAAAATGACCGTCTGCTCGAGCGTGTTCTGCAAATAGCGGAGATTGACCCGGAGGCGCTTCGTCTCGTGCCCCTGGAGCGGATCGAAAGCGTTGCTCTGCAACCGTTCGTGGGCAATGGCCTCCACTCCGCCGACGAGGCAGAAGAGGGTCGCGAGCGCGACGCACTTGAGCGCGACGAGCATCCGGGGGCCGATGCTGTCCATCCCAGCCAGTGGCGGCAGCAATTGCCACAGCGCGACCCAGATGACGGCGCTGATCGCGATCGAGCCGGCGATTGCGCCGATTCCGCTCTTCCGCTCCTGCCGCCAGTCGGCTTCAGCCATTGGACCTGCCTTCGATTTCAACCGGAACGCCCGAGCGGAGCGAATTGCCGATCGTGGTCAGCCTTTTCGCGCGCTCGATCAGCGCCCCCGGATCGGCACCGCCCTCGAGCCTGCAGTCCACGTCCATCCGAACGCCGGTTGCGCGCGAGGGAGTCCCGCCGAAATCGATGGAGACGCTGACGCTCAGGTCCGCGATCTTCTCGCCCAGTTCATCGGCGAGCGCCTGGATATCGTTGCAGAAGCAGCCGCCCACCGCGAGTGCGAGCAACTCGCCGCCGTTGAACCCGAGGCCCATGCCTCCGGCCTTGCCCTCCGGACGGTCGGCGATGACGTGGTGAACGCCCGCTCGGCCGACCGCGGCTCGGGTGCCGGGAAGGGTGCGATAGTGGATGGTCGTCGTTCCCATGGCCTCAGCGTCCCACGAACTTTGCCGGCCGCTTTTCGAGGAACGCTGCGACGCCTTCGCGATAATCCTGGGTAAAGCCGAGGCGGCGCATCTCGTCGCGCTGCAGGTGAAGTTCCTGGTCGAGCGTGCGGCTCCACGTCGAGCGGATGATGGACTTGATCGCGGCGAGGCCGAGCGGTGGCAGCGACGCGAGCTTCCGGGCGATTGTCTCGACCTCGTCGCCGAGCGACTGGTCGTCGACGCATTTCCAGATCAGGCCCCATTCGGCTGCCTTTTCGGCGGGAAGCGGCTCGCCGGTGAGCGCGAGCCCCATCGCTCGCGCCTGGCCGGCAAGCCTCGGGAGGATCCAGCTTCCGCCACTGTCGGGGATGAGGCCGATGGCCGAGAAGCTCTGGATGAATTTCGCCGAATGGGCCGCGACGACGATGTCGCAGGCGAAGGCGATGTTCGCGCCGGCGCCCGCGGCGACTCCGTTGACCTGCGCGATGACGGGCTGCGGCATCGAGGTCAGCGTCTTGATCAGCGGGTTCCAGCCCGTTTCGACCGTGATCCCGAGATCTACCGGGTGACCGCCCGACGCGACTGAACGCTCGTTGAGGTCCTGGCCCGCGCAGAAGCCGCGTCCCGCTCCGGTCAGGATGACCACGCGGGCCGCTTCGGCTTCGATCAGCGCGTTCCGAAGCTCCTGGTGCATCTCGGTCGTGAAGCTGTTGAGCCTGTCGGGGCGGTTCAGCGTGATCCGGGCGATGCCGTCGTCGAGCTTGAAGTCGATGGTCTGGTATTCCATGCCGCCCAAGTAGCGAAGGAGGGGCAGTGGACGCAAACGAACTGGCCGCCAAGGTCGCGCACGACATGCTTTCGAAAGAAGGCACGGGGCCGGCATGGGGCATAAGGATCGAAGAGGCGCGCGAGGATTATGCGCGCGTTTCGATGGTCGTGCGGGCCGACATGCTCAACGGCCACGGCTTCGCGCATGGCGGCATGATCTTCGCGCTCGCCGACACGGCCTTCGCTTACGTCTGCAACGGCGCCAACCATGCGAGCATGGCGGCGCAGGCGTCGATCGTCTTCCTCGACAAGGTGCGGGAGGGTGAGACGTTGATTGCCGAAGCGGAAGAGGTGGCTCGCGAAGGCCGCGCCGGGGTGACAAGGGTGGCGGTGAGAGCCGGCGACGGCCGCACAGTCGCCGAGTTCACCGGCTATTCGCGGACGATTGGCGGAGAGGTCGTCGAGGTCTGATCTTGAAGGCGGCACCGGCGACTGTCACAGTCGATCAGGGGGTGAGCATGAACGATCGATTGGACGGACGCGCCCAGCCGTGGCCGGCACGTCCATGGGTCATGGCCGGGATCGGCGCCGCTGCCGGTTTCCTGTTCTATCTCCTGGCCAGGCACATGTTTCTCGAGCGGTTGCCGATCTGGCGCCAAGCCGCGGCGACATTCGTGGTCATCGCCAGCTTGAGTTTCCTGCTTACGGTCGAACGCAGCCGATGGCTCTGGACGGTGGGTTTCGCCGCCGCCTGGGGCGCGGTGATCGCTTTGGTTGGCTGGTTCACCGCTCGGTACAACGTCCAGCCGACCATTTTCGAATGGCCCTATTTGTCGGGACTGTTCGCGGTCATGATCGCTGCGCCGCTTTTCCAGACGGTGCGGGACGAGGGAGGCTGGTCACTCCCCTACGAACGCCTGCACGGGCATGCCTGGGCCGACGCGGTCATCGGCGCCGCCAGCCTCGTGTTCGCTGGAATTGTGTTCCTTCTTGCCTGGATGATTGCCGGCCTGTTCGGGCTGATCGGGATCGACGAGGTCCGAAGGCTGCTCATGAAGGATTGGTTTTCGTGGAGCCTGTTCGGATTCGCCTTCGGGGCATCGGTTGGCCTCCTTCGCGAGCGCGACCGGCTTCTGCCAATGCTTCAACGCCTCCTGAGGATAGTGCTCGCGGTGCTGGCGCCGCCGTTAGCGGTTGCGCTGGTCCTGTTCCTTGCCTCGATTCCATTCACCGGGCTGGAAAAGTTCTGGAGCAGCGGCGTTCCAGCAACCCCTCTGCTGCTTGTCGCGGGCGCCGGCGCTATCCTTCTTTCCAACACCGTGTTTGCGGAGGACAGGCAAAGCCGGTCGACAAACCCCGTCTTGCGCTGGTCGTCGCTGGCCCTGATTGCCGTCGTGCTTCCGCTCGCAGCGATCGCGGCCATGTCGATCGGCGCGCGGATCAACCAATATGGCTGGACGCCGGAACGCATCTGGGGCGTGATCGCGGTGGCCGTTGCGATCGTTTATGGCCTGACGGGATGGTACGCGATCTGGCGTGGGCGCCTGGACTTCGACGAGCCGCTTCGCCCGCTTCAGACGAAGCTTGCGGTCGGTCTTTGCGGCCTTGCCCTGTTTCTCGCTCTGCCGATCGTGGACTTTGGAGCCATTTCCGCTCGCTCACAGCTCGCTCGGCTGGACAGCGGACAGGTTGCGCCATCGCAATTCGACTGGCGAGCGATGGCCTTTGACTTCGGGCCGTCCGGCCGAATTCGGCTTCGGCAGATCGCGAAGAGCGGGTCCCCGGACCTTCGCCCGCTAGCCGAGACCGCGCTCAAAGCGACTGACCGATGGGGCGCCACCCAGGAAAAGATCGTGGCGGGGCCGCCGCCGGTGGAGCTTACCGTCTATCCCAAGGGTGCAATCGTTCCGCCCGGGCTCCGCGACGTGCTTCTCCACGGAAAGAATGCCTTCTGTTCCGAAGGCGGAGCCTGCCGGGTCTATCCGCAGCCCGGCGGGTTGTTCGTCGTGTTCATGGATGGCTGCGCGAACCTGCCGCCTGGCCAGCGGGACGATCCCAAGATCCGCTGCTCGCGAAACCCCGCCGTTTATCAGCTGAAAGACGGGAGCTGGACGGACATCTATGGATCGTTTGCGGGCATTCCGCGCGGGCCGCTCATCGGGGAACCGGATGCCGACGACGCGGCCAAGCTCAAGAGCGAAAGCGAAGCGCTCGATCGCGGCGATGTACGGATCGTGCCGGTCGAAAAGCATCAGTTGCAAGTCGGCGGCAAACCGGCGGGGGACGTGTTCTAAGAAGGGGCGTCGCCGTGAATTTTCCCGGCTATCCGCGAACCGGGAAACAGAGACCTGGCTACCGAATCTCCCAGTTGACCGGTGGCGTTCGGAAATGATCTTCAACTGGATTTCCGTTGCTGTCGTGCGCAGGCGCGAAGCGAGCGCGCTTTATCATGATGCTGCAGGTCGCGTCGTCCAATATCTGATGGCCGCTGCTCTTGACGATCTTGCACGCCGATACCTTGCCTTCCGGACTTATCGTGAGGTCGGCTATGACCTTGCCCTCCCAGTGGTTCCGAAGGGCTTCGGCCGGATAGTCTTCATAGCTGAGCAAGGGTTTCGCCGGCGGGGGAGGCGGAGCGGCGGCGGATGCGAGAATTAGCCATAGCATAAAACAAATATCCCCGAAGTGCGCGGAACCGAGCGACCATTTCCTATCGCCTCTTCAAGCGCATTTGAACCGCTGTCATCCAATCGCTACATCGAGCCCATGTACACGACCGAGCTTCAGAAGACGGCGAAGATCGAGAGCCTGGACGACCCGAAACTGGTCGAGGCGTTCGAGGCGCGCGTTGCTGCCGATGAATTCATCGAGCCGAAGGACTGGATGCCGGAGGCATATCGGCGGACTCTGGTCCGGCAGATTTCGCAGCATGCGCATAGCGAGATCGTCGGGATGTTGCCTGAGGGGAACTGGATCACTCGGGCGCCGTCGCTTCGGCGCAAGGCGATCCTGCTCGCAAAGGTGCAGGACGAGGGCGGCCATGGACTCTATCTCTATTGCGCCGCCGAGACGCTCGGGACCAGCCGCGAGGAGATGGTTGAGGCGCTTCATTCGGGCAAAGCCAAGTACAGCACGATCTTCAATTATCCCACGCTGACCTGGGCGGACATCGGCGCGATCGGCTGGCTGGTCGATGGCGCGGCGATCATGAACCAGGTGCCGCTGCAGCGGACCAGCTACGGGCCCTACGCTCGGGCGATGGTGCGGGTGTGCAAGGAAGAGAGCTTCCACCAGCGCCAGGGCTACGAAATCATGATCGCGATGGCGAAGGGGACGCCGGAGCAGAAAAGGATGGCGCAGGACGCGCTTGACCGCTGGTGGTGGCCGAGCCTGATGATGTTCGGCCCGCCGGACGAGAATTCGCCCAACACCGCGCAGTCGATGCGGTGGCGGATCAAGCGCGAGACCAATGACGAACTCCGCCAGAAATTCGTCGACATCACCGTCCCGCAGGCGGACTTCCTTGGCCTCAAGGTTCCCGATCCCGAGCTCAAGTGGAACGAGGAGAAGGGCGGCTACGATTATGGCGAAGTCGACTGGAGCGAGTTTTACGCCGTCGTGAAGGGCGAGGGCCCGGTGGCGAAGGAGCGGATGCACGCGCGCCGAAAAGCCTGGGACGACGGCGCCTGGGTGCGCGAGGCTGCTGCGGCGCATGAGGAAAAACGCCGTGCGAGGAAGGCGGCGTGAGCAGTGGCGACTGGCCGCTCTGGGAGGTTTTCGTCCGCAGCAAGGGCGGGCTTTCGCATCGCCACGTTGGCAGCGTTCATGCTCCTGACGCGCAGCTCGCGCTCGCGCATGCGCGGGACACCTACACGCGGCGGCAGGAAGGGGTGAGCCTGTGGGTGGTGGCGTCGAAGGACATCGTCGCGTCCGACCCTGACCAGGCGGGCGAGCTGTTCGAGCCGGCGGAGAGCAAGATCTACCGCCACCCGACCTTCTACGACATCCCCGACGAGGTGAAGCATATATGAGCGGAAAAGCTCCTCCCCGGGACGGGGAGGTGGCAGGCCCGCGGAGCGGGGCTGACGGAGGGGGGTTGGAGTCCAGCACGCCCCCCCCTCCACCGCCTTCGGCGGTCCCCCTCCCCGCTAGCGGGGAGGATTTGCGCGTCGATTACCTCCTCCAGCTCGGCGACGACTCGCTGATCCTCGGCCAGCGGCTGAGTGAATGGTGCGGGCATGCGCCGGCGCTCGAAGTCGATCTCAGCCTCGCGAATGTCGCGTTGGACCTGATCGGGCAGGCGGCGCTGCTGCTCGGGGAAGCGGGCGACGCGGACAGATTGGCGTTTCACCGCGACGTTCTGGATTTCAGAAATTGCTTGCTGGTTGAGCAGCCCAACGGCGACTTCGCGCAGACCATCGCGCGGCAGCTCCTGTTCTCGACCTGGCAGCACATGCATCTGCAGCGGCTGGCGGACTCGTCGGATCGGTTCCTCCGCGAATATGCGGCGAAGGCGGTGAAGGAAGTCGCCTACCATCGCGAGCTGGCGTCGGAATGGACGGTGCGGCTTGGCGACGGCACCGACGAGAGCACTCGGCGCATGGCCGAAGGGCTCGACTGGTGCTGGCGCTTCGTCCCGGAGCTGTTCGAGGTGGATGCGACGCTCCGGGCGCTGATCGACAGCGGGGTTGCGCCCGACCCGCGGCTTTTCGAGGACGAATATCGCTCGGCGATTGCCGGGGTGCTGTCGGAGGCGAAGCTCGAGACGCCCGCCGACCAGCGCCCGATCCTCGGCGGGCGGCGTGGACACCATAGCGAGCATCTGGGCCATATCCTCGCGCCGATGCAGTATCTCCAGCGCACCTATCCCGACGCGAAGTGGTGAAGTGAGCGCCCGTTTTCACACCCTTCGAGTTGCGGAAATCGTGCCGGAAACTTCCGACGCGAACTCGATCCGCTTCGAGATTCCGGAGGAGCTTCGCGACGTCTTTCAATTCAAGGCCGGCCAGCATCTGACGTTGAAGGCGGAGATCGGCGGCGAGGAAGTGCGGCGCAATTATTCGCTGTGCACGGCGCCCGAAGAACGGGACTGGATGGTCACCGTCAAACGGATCGGCGGCGGCGTCTTTTCCAACTGGGTCGGGGACAGGCTCAAGGCCGGCGACACCGTCGAGGTAATGCCGCCGCACGGCAGCTTCACGACCGAGTTCAATGCGACCGGCAAGCGGCATGTCGTCGGCCTTGCGGGCGGGTCGGGAATCACGCCGGTCATGTCGCTGTTGCGCACGCTCCTGAAATCGGAGCCGGAGAGCCGATTCACGCTTCTCTACGGCAACCGCGATTCCTCCTCGATCATCTTTCTGGAAGAGCTGGCCAAGCTGAAGGACCGCTATCTCGATCGGCTCGAGCTCTATCATTTCCTCGACGCCGAAGAGGGCGACGTGGAGCTGTTCAACGGGATGCTCAACCGCGAACGTGTGGACGAGGCGATCGACCATCTGATCGGCGCGCCGGAGACGATTTCCGACTGGTTCAT
>JBQCIU010000049.1:0-16924 GCA_051953395.1 Sphingomicrobium sp. | reverse complement strand
TCGGGCGGCGAAGCCGAGGCGGCCGGAACCGCCTTGTTCGGCGATGCCGGCGCGTAATCGGCAAGGGACGGCGTGTTGCGGTTGCCACGGCTGGTCCACAGCAGGATGCCGACGATCACCGCGACCAGGACGATAGCGATTATGCCGGCAAGGATTCGCCGCATCGAAGCTCCCCGTTACGCGGCAACTCTCGCCGGAGCGGTAGCGGCCAACGGCGAAAAGTTTCGGCGAGCCAACAAGTTCCCGGTCGCCCGCTATTCGGCGGCTGCAGCCTCGACTTTCTGGGTTCCGAGCGCGCGCGACCGCGCGATTTCGGCGAGCAGCCATTCACGGAACCGCTTGATCTTCGGCACCATCCGCCGCTCCGGCGGATAGACCAGCCAATAGGACCAGCCGCGGGTCGAGAGCAGCTCCGGGAAGAGCATCACGAGCCGGCCTTCGGCGATGTCGTTCTGCCAGAAGAACGGAGTCAGCAGCGCGATCCCGAGGCCCGCCATCGCCGCATGCCCTTCGTTGGCCTGGTTATCGAGACGGACTCCGCGCCGCTTCGCGGCTCCGTCGGTGGTCAGGTTGCAATCGGCGAACCATTGCACCCACCAGTCGTCCTCCGGCGTGATCAGGTTGAGGTCGAGAAGGTCCTTCGGCTCGATCTTCCGGCCGAGCGCCCGCTCCGATTCCGCGATGAAGCCGGGGCTCGCCATCGGCGTGTAATCGGAATGGACGAGCAGATGCTTTTCCAGGCCTTCCCAGTCGCCGGTGCCGCCGCGGATCCCGACATCGGCGTCGCCGGCGCGAAGATCGACGACCTCGTTGCCCGTGCTCATCCGCACCGCGAGCTCCGGATGCTGGATCTGGAAGGAGCCGAGGCACCAGGCGAGCCAGGTATTGGCGAACGTCACGGTCGTGGTGATCGTCAGCAGGGATTCGTCTTCGGCGCGATTGGATTCGAAGGCCGCTTCGATCGCGTCGAACGCCTGGCTGAGCGCCGGGAGGAGCCGAGACCCGAGCGGCGTCAGCCGCGCCCGCCCCTTTTCCCGGACGAACAGCGGCGCCCCGATCCGTTCCTCCAGCGCCTTCACCTGGTAGGAGACGGCCGCCTGAGTCATGCCGAGCTCGGCCGCAGCAGCAGTGAAATTCTCGTTGCGAGCCGCCGCCTCGAAGGCGCGGATGGCAGTCAGCGGAGGCAGCTTTCGCATCTCCAGCTCATAAGCCTGCTTTATCGCACCTGTCGAGTGTTTGATTGGCGACATTCGCCGCTCGGCCCTAGGTAAGAGTCACACCGCCGGCGGAGCCCATCCTCCCCCTGATGAAGCCCCCGCTCCGCCGGCGGAAGATAACAGGAGCAGACAAGATGACTTATAGCCCCGACCGCGGGCTGTTCGTTGAGAACGGCCCGGCGGAGCTCGCCGCCGTTGTCGGCGCGGCCCGCCCCGCAGCCCGCTTTCTTCCCTGGCGGAAGCTCGATGCCGATCGCCGGCTGAGGGCAGTCGAGGAAGCGCTCCAGGTTCCCGCCAACGACGTCATCGACGACCTGCCGCTGGCGCTCTGAAGGAGATGGTTACGATGATCGACGAGATTTTCGACCGCACCTACCAGGCCGGCCGCTCCGAATTGAACGCCGGGCTCGGTCTCGTCTTCCGCGAGATCGGGAACGCGGCGAGCAACGCCTTCCATGTACTGAACCGGATCGAATATGATTCGCCCTGGCTTGCCCGCCGCCGCAGGCGCCGGAGCGCGTGAACGAGACAGGGAGCGCGGGCCGGCACGCCCCCGCGCTCCTTTCTTGACCGGGGACAAGTAAACGCCGGTTTATCCAAGAAATTCAGCCGCTTGTAGAATTGCCGGCTTGCGTCTCCGATAGAACCCCCTAGGCTCCGGCCCGTCATCCAACGCACCGGGGGTTTTCGTGATTCGTAAGGCATTGCTTGTGCGCGCCAGCAGCGCGGCCGTCGCACTTTCCCTAGTCGCTTTCTCTGCTCCCCTGTTCGCAGCTCCGGCAGCTCCCGCGCGGGCGGCCGTCCAGAGCCAGCAGAACGGCTGGGGAGTCCCGCTGACCGACGTCATTCCCGATCCCTCAATCCGGTACGGCACGCTCCCCAACGGGATGAAATATGCGATCATGCGCAACGCCACGCCCAAGGGCACGGCGTCGGTGCGCCTGCAGATCGCCTTCGGCTCCCTCGGCGAAGCCGAGAACGAGCGCGGGCTTGCCCACTTCATCGAGCATATGGCGTTCAACGGGACGACCCACGTTGCCGAGGGCGACATGGTCAAGATCCTGGAGCGGCAAGGCCTGGCCTTCGGTCCCGACACCAACGCGCAGACGGACTTCGACACCACCACCTACATGCTCGACCTGCCGAGCACGGACGAGGAGCATCTCGACACCGCGATGTTCCTTCTCCGCGAGGTGGCGAGCGAGGTGAAGTTCGATCCGGCGGCGGTCGATCGGGAGCGCGGAGTCATCCTCGGCGAAAAGCGCGCCCGCGATTCCTTCCAGCTCCGCCAGGCGGTCGACCAGCTCGGCTTCGACCTGCCGTCGACGCCCTATGCGAAGCGAATCCCGATCGGTGAGGAATCGATCATCAAGACCGCGAGCGCCGACACGATCCGCAACCTCTACCACCGTTATTATCGGCCCGAGGATGCAACTTTGGTGTTCGTCGGCGACGCCGACCCGGCGGTCATCGAAGCGAAGATCCGCGAGAAATTCGGCGACTGGAAGGATGTCGGCCCCGCCGGCGCCGCCTTGCCCCGGGGCACGGTCGACCTGGCGAGGAAGACCGACTTCCATATCTTCGTCGATCCGGCAGTCGCGACGATGGTCGACCTCAGCGTGATGCGGCCGTGGCAGACGCCCGTCGACACCCTCGCCTATCGCAAGCAGAAGGTTCTCGAGGCGCTGGCGACCGGCATCGTCAATCGCCGCCTCGCCCGCCTCTCCAACGCTTCCGGCTCGCCGCTGCTCGGGGGAGCCATGGGCGTCGACGAGCAGAAGGACGCGGCGCAAGTCACCTCGATCAAGATCGCGGCCAAGGACGGCGCCTGGAAGGACGCCGTGGACACCGCCGAGAAGGAAATGCGCCGCGCGCGCGATTATGGCGTGACTGCGGGCGAGCTGAAGATCGAGCTTGCCGCCAGGGAAACCGCCCTCCGCACCGCTGCGGAGCAGGAAAACACGCGCAACAGCAAGGCCCTGGCCAACGCAATCCTGAGCGTCGTCGGCGAGCACAAGTTCGTCACGACCCCAAGCTATCGCTACGCGATGTTCGAAAAGGTGGCGAAGACGATCACCCCCGCCGAGGTCAGCGCGACCCTGAAGTCGCTGTGGACCGGAAGCGCTCCTCTGATTCACCTGAGCTCGAAGCAGGCCGTGCCGACGACGGCGCTTGCGAGCGCCTTCGACAGCAGCCGCAAGCTGGCCGTTGCAGCGCCCGCCGACACCGCGGCCACCGCCTTCGCCTACAACAGCTTCGGAACGCCCGGGAAGGTCGTAGAGGACAAGACGATCGCCGATCTCGGAGTCCGCACCGTCCGCTTCGCCAACAACGTCCGGTTGAACATCAAGAAGACCGATTTCGAAACGGGCAAGGTCGATTTCATGGTTCGCCTCGGCGATGGCGTCCTCGACCTTCCGGAAGACAAGCCGGGTATGAACGTGATGCTGAGCACCGTCTCGGCGCTGGCCGCGCTCAAGAAGCAGTCGCTGGAAGAGCTGAAGGAATTCGGCGCCGGCAAGGTGCTCGTGTTCGGAAGCGGGGTCACCGACGATGCCTTCGTCGCCGCCGGAGCGACCACTCCGAAGGATCTGGCGCTGCAGATGAAGGTGAGCGCCGCCTATCTCCTCGACCCGGGTTTCCGCCCCGAGGCCGAAAGCAAGTGGCGCGACGCCATTCCGGTCATCGAAAAGCAGGTCGATGCCCAGCCGCAGGCCGTGGCCGCGCTTCGGCTGCCGATCGTTTTCGCCGGCGGCGACCAGCGGTTCGGGATGCCGTCCGCTTCGCTCCTCGAAAAGCGGAGTTTCGCCGAAGCGCGGGCCGCGCTCGCACCGGTGATCGCTTCCGACCCGATCGAAATCACGGTGGTCGGCGACGTCGATCCGCAGTCCGTGATCGACGCGGTGGCGTCCAGCTTCGGTGCCGTTGGCCAGCGCAAGCTGACGGAAACGCCGCCCGCGAAGGCCGTGAAGGCCGCATTCCGGACCGATCCGAGCCCCATTGAGCTGACCCATGAAGGGCCGGTCGACCAGGCCGTGATCGAAACCGCCTGGCCGACCGACGACGATCACGATTTCCGCAAGGAAGTCGCGATGGACCTGCTCAGCGACACGCTGGACCTGATGCTGACCGACAAGGTGCGCGAATCGCTCGGCGACAGCTACGGGGTCAGCCTGAAGAGCGTCATGTCCGACACCTTCTCCGGCTTCGGCTATCTTTCCGCCAGCGCGGTCGTCGCTCCCGACAAGATCGACGAGGTCGAGAAGGCCATCGGCGAAGCAGCGGCCGAGCTCCGCGACAAGCCGATCGACGCCGATCTCCTCGCCCGGGCGCGCAACCCGGAACTGGAGAAGATCGACAAGCAGATGCGCGAGAACGGCTATTGGCTGGCGGCGCTGTCGAAAGCGCAGAGCGAACCGCAGCGGCTGGACCGAATCCGCGAGCGCAAGGCGATCCTCCAGTCGATCACTCCGGCCGAGCTCCAGAAGCTGGCGCAGGAATATCTCGACCCCTCCAAACGGCAGACGGCGAAGATCGTCAGCAGCAAGATCGCGACGACCGCGCAGCGCTAGACTCGTTCAATTGCGGTGGAACGGCGGCGCGCCTATAGCCTCCGCTCCACCGCAATCACGCCGGAGCGTATCACCCGACATGGCTCGTCGCCGCCAAATCTACGAGGGCAAGGCCAAGATCCTTTACGAAGGTCCCGAGCCCGGAACCCTGATCCAGTATTTCAAGGACGACGCGACCGCGTTCAACGCGCAGAAGCGCGGAACGATCAGCGGCAAGGGCGTGATCAACAACCGCATTTCCGAGCATATCTTCACCTCGCTCGCGGCGATTGGCGTGCCGACGCACTTCATCCGCCGGGTCAACATGCGCGAGCAGCTGATCCGCCAGGTCGAGATCATCCCGATCGAGGTCGTGGTCCGCAACGTCGCCGCCGGATCGATCTCCAAGCGCCTCGGGATCGAGGAAGGCACGCAGCTGCCCCGGACGATCATCGAATATTATTACAAGGACGACGCGCTCGGCGATCCGATGATCTCCGACGAGCATATCGCCTGCTTCGGCTGGGCGACTCAGGAAGAGATGAACGACATCGCCGACATGGCGATCCGCGTGAACGATTTCCTGTCCGGAATGTTCGCCGCGATCGGAATCCGGCTGATCGACTTCAAGCTGGAGTTCGGGCGCGTTTGGGACGGCGATTACAGCCGCGTGATCCTGGCCGACGAGATCAGCCCCGACGGTTGCCGCCTGTGGGACCTCAAGTCCAACGAGAAGCTCGACAAGGACCGCTTCCGCCAGGACCTCGGCAATGTCGAGGAAGCCTATCAGGAAGTCGCCCGCCGCCTCGGCCTGATGCCCGAAGGCGACGAGGAAACCCCCATCCTCGACTTCGACAGCCACAGGAAAAAGCGGGGGAAATAGGCTAGCGCGTCATCCCGGCGAAGGCCGGGATCTCAGACCGCTTGAGTCTCCAGCGGAGGTAGCGAAGGCCGCTCCGCCCGCCGCCAGCGAAGGACGAGCGGGAGAAGCACGAGGCAGGCGACTAACGAAAAGCCCGCGTCGGCAGCGAACATGTCGGTGATTCCACCGCGCCCGTAAGCCTGGCCGTCGATCGCCTGCATGTAGGTGATCGGAAGCGCCGTCGCCGCCTGGAGAAGCGCGAATTGCGTCGCCGCCAGCGGATTGCCTTCGCCGATCGAGGCAAACACGATCGTGGACTCAACCACGAACGCCGCCGCCTGGAAAACATTCTCGCCGAGCAACGCCAGCGCATAGGTCGGCGGCGATCTCGGAAGGCCGAGGAGCGCGAGCGTGAACAGGGCCCCCACCGCGCCGATCGTCAGGTAGAGGATTCGCGGCGAAATCCGTTTGAGGACCAGCGGCACGATCATGCTCGAGAGGATCGCTGCGGCAGTCACCCCAAAGCCCGATACGAGCGCGACGAATCGCTCCGAAGCCGCGAATTGATGGCCGAGTCCGCCAAGCAAGTTGGTGAGCGCGAACGAGGCCGTCGGAAGCGCGAACATGAAAAGAGTCCGAAGCACGACCCGCCGCTTAACCAGCTGCCCGATGTCGCGAAACAGCGCCCGGAAGCTTTCCGCCGCACCTCGCCTCAGCGTCGGCGAGGCGGGAATCAGAAGGCACAGCAGGACGGGCAGCGCCACCAGGCAGCCGACCGCCAATGCTCCGGCAGGTTCCGGGAATGCCCGGATGATCGTGATGAAGGCGATTGCGCCCGCCCCGAAGCCGACAATGTTCCCCACCGTGAAGCTGGCGCCGAGCTTCCCCTCGTCGCCTTCGCAAACCACGTCGCCAAGCCATCCGCCAAGCGCGTTGTAGAACATAGCCGCGGCGACAAACCCGGCAACGAGCAGCGCCGTCAGCAATGCCAGGTGACCGATGCTGAGAAACGCCACCACGCTGATCGCTGCGGTCAGCAGACCGAACGTGATCGTGTACGTCTTGCGGTTGAAGTGAACGTCCAGGATCGGCGCGAGCAGGAAAGCGGAAAAAGTGGGGATCATCGCCGTCGCGGTGATCGCCGCGATGGTCGGCTCGGGAACGCCGTTCGCCGCAAGCAACTGCGGGACGGTGACGAGGACCGCGCCGCCGTAAAAGCCGAACGGCATGTTCGCGAGGCCCATCACCGCGGCGGAGCGGGGCAGGTCCCTCAGCTTCCGAGCAGCCACAATCCGTCCTCCTCCCCGGAGAAGGGCGAGGGTGTAACAGCCGTGCGCCCCCTGCCCTAGTCAATTCGCGAGGGGAACGTTGCGTCGGCGTCGATGACCCCGCAATGGAAGCCGATGCCGTTGCCCCGCGCCCGTGTCGTGACCCTGAATGCCGCGCTCGGGCCGCTCGATTATCGCGTGCCCAACGGGATGACGGTCGAGCCGGGCTCGGTCGTCGTGGCGCCGCTTGGGCCTCGGCAGCTGATCGGCGTCGTCTGGGAGCCGGAGCGGCTTCAGACGGAGGAAGTCGGCGACAACCGGCTTCGGCCTTTGATCTCCGTGATGGACGTCCCGCCGATCCCGGCGCCGGTTCGGCGGCTCGTGGAGTGGACCAGCGATTATTATCTCGCGCCCGCGGCTTCGGTGTTGCGGATGGTGCTTCCGTCGTCGGCCGCGCTCGATGGGCCGCGCCAGCTCACCGAATATGCGCCGACGGGTCGAGTGCCGGATCGGCTGACTCCGCAGCGCGAGAAGGCACTGCGCGGAATCGAAGGCCGGCAGGGCACGATCCGCGAGCTTGCCGATCATGCCGAGGTCAGCGATTCGGTGATGCGCGGGCTAGTCAACGCGGGCGCCCTGGAGCCGGTGCAGGTCACCGCCGACAAGCCGCTCGCCTGCCCCGATCCCGATTTCGCACCGCCGGAGCTGAGCGAGGAGCAGGACGCCGCGGCGAAATCGCTGGCGGAGGCCATCGGCGAGGGCTTCGATCCGGTGCTGCTCGACGGGGTCACCGGGTCCGGCAAGACGGAAGTCTATTTCGAGGCGATCGCCGAGTGCCTTCGGCAGGGCAAGCAGGCGCTCGTCCTCCTCCCCGAGATCGCGCTGACCGAGCCGTTCCTCAAGCGGTTCGAGGCGCGGTTCGGGTGCGAGCCGGTCGCCTGGCACTCCGATCTTCGCTCGTCGCAGCGCCGTCGCGCCTGGCGCGGGATCGCGTCCGGCGAGGCGAAGGTGACGGTCGGCGCCCGCTCCGCCCTCTTCCTCCCCTATCCTAACCTCGGGTTGATCGTCGTCGACGAAGCGCACGAGCCGAGCTTCAAGCAGGAGGACAGCGTCCAGTATCACGCCCGCGATACGGCGGTGATGCGCGCCAAGTTCGAGGACATCCCAATCGTCCTTTCGACCGCCACGCCTCCGATCGAGAGCCGGCACATGGTCGAGGTCGGCCGGTACCGCGAGCTGTCGCTGGCCAGCCGCTATGCAGGAGCGACCCTCCCGGACATCCGCCCGATCGACCTCACCCAGGACCCGCCGCCGCGCGGCCGCTGGCTCGCTCCGAAGCTGGTCGAAGAGCTGCAGGCGAACCTCGACAGCGGCGAGCAGTCGCTCCTCTTCCTCAACCGCCGCGGCTTCGCTCCGCTGACCCTGTGCCGCCACTGCGGGCACCGCTTCCAGTGCCCCAACTGCACCGCGTGGATGGTCGAGCACCGGCTGATGCACCGCCTCGCCTGCCACCATTGCGGGCATGTGATGCCGCCGCCCAAGGCCTGCCCCGAGTGCGGCGAGGAGGACAGCCTGGTCGCCTGCGGGCCCGGGGTCGAGCGGATCGCCGACGAGGTGGCGGAGCTGTTCCCGGAAGCGCGGACAGCGGTCGTCACCAGCGACACCATCTGGTCGCCGCTCCGCGCCGCCGAGTTCGTCGGAGCGATGGAGGCCGGGGCCATCGACGTCGTCATCGGCACGCAGCTCGTCACCAAGGGCTATCACTTCCCCAACCTCACGCTCGTCGGCGTGGTCGATGCCGATCTCGGCCTCGCGGGCGGCGATCTTCGCGCCGCCGAGCGAAGCTTCCAGCAGATCCAGCAGGTCGCCGGCCGCGCGGGCCGGGGCGAGAAGCCGGGGCGGGTCTATGTCCAGACCCACGATCCCGAAGCACCGGTCATCGCCGCCCTGGTCTCAGGCGACGCTCCCGGCTTCTACGCCGCCGAAACGGAGGCAAGGCGCGAGGCCGCAATGCCGCCGTTCGGGCGCCTCGCTGCAATCGTCGTTTCCGCCGAGGACGCGTCGGAGGCCGAGAGCGTCGCCCGGCGGATCGGCAATGCCGCGCCAAGGGTGGAGGGCATGGCGGTGTTCGGCCCTGCGCCAGCCCCGCTGGCGATGCTTCGCGGCCGCCACCGGCAGCGGCTTCTGGTCCACGCCGCCCGTCTGCTCGACGTTCAGGACGTGATCCGCGACTGGCTTGCCGGCGTCGAATGGGGATCGAAGGTTCGGGTCAGCGTCGACGTCGACCCGTACAGCTTCCTTTAGGGACGCCGATCCGGGTTCTCGTGGGTGGTCGCGTCGGAAACCGACTGGTCGTGGCCGCTCTTGTCGCTGAAGAAAGCCGCGGCGAACAGCCCGCAGCCGAGCACCACGGAGAAGAAGACTCCAAGCACCGTCGCAACGACAAGGTTCGCGTCGAGATCGCCGGTCAGCCCCAGGTAGAGAAGCGCAAGCCCGACCATCACGACCGCGATGACCGCGATCCAGATCATGATCCGGCGAAACTCCGCCATCGCCCGCTCGCGCCGGGTGGGACCGAAGCGGGAACTCGTCAGCATCGTACGGAAATCGAAGGCCATCGCCGGGCCATCGGACTTTCGGCCGATTGATACAAGACATCTATTCGGGCCGCGCGTGGACACCGGCGGATCGCCTGCCCTATCACCGGTTCGCGTGCCGAGAGCGCTCCTCGGGAGGGGGAAATGATGTTGCGTCCACTGCTCGCCGCCGTAGCCCTTTGGGCCGCGAGCACACCCGCTTTGGCCGAATGGCAAAGCGCGAAGACCAGGCATTTCATCATTTACGCTGACGAAAGCCCGGCCGAGCTGCGCGATTATGCGCTCAGGCTGGAGCAATTCGACCAGGCGGTGCGAAGCGCCCGCAACATGGCCGACCCTCCGCTAACCGACACGGGGCGCCTTACGATCTACGTGTTCAAGGATGTCGCTGCCTTTTCGAGACTCCTCGAGACCGGCGAGGGCATCTTCGGACTTTACGGGACTCGCGATTCCGGGGCTTATGCCTTTGTCGCCAAGGCCAAGCCCCACGGGCCTGGCGAGATCGATTCCGACATCGTCTTCTTTCACGAATATGCGCATCACCTGATGCTTCAGGACTCGTCGAGCTATTACCCGCCCTGGCTGGTCGAGGGCTTCGCCGAGTTTTTGTCGACGGCAGTCATCGACTCGAACGGCAAGGTCACCTTGGGTTCGGCTGCAAATCACCGTTCGGCCGGAGTCTACGCCCCGGATCACGACCTGCCCGTCTCGGCGCTGGTAGGCGACAGCTATCGATCGCTGAACGGCTGGCAGTGGGAACTGCTCTATTCGCGAGGCTGGCTGCTCACCCATTACCTGACGTTCGAACCGTCCCGCAAAGGTCAGCTCGATCGCTACATCAGCGGCATCCAGTCCGGCAAAACTCCGCTGGAATCCGCCAAGGCAGCGTTCGGGGACCTGCTGAAGCTCGACCGGGATCTCGACGAATATGCGAGACGCAAGTCGCTGAGCGCGATCGTCGTGCAGACCGACCCGTCGAAAATCGGCGCGATCGAAATCCATCCCCTCGCTGAAGCGAAGGCAGCTGTCCTTCCCGTCCAGATGCAGCTGGCGTTTGGCGTGTCGCGCGCCACGGCCGACCGTGTCGCAGGACAGGCGCGAAGGATCGCAGCGCGATTCCCCAATGATGCCACGGTGCTTGCGACGCTGGCCCAGGCCGAAGACGAGGCACGCGATTATTCAGCCGCTTCGGCGGCGGCGGATCGGGCCATCGCACTGGATCCGACGAACATCCATGCCCTCATCTACAAGGGCCGCGCCCTGATGGATGCGGGCAAGGCCAGTCCCGCCTCTGCCGATTGGGACGCCATTCGCGGTTGGTTCGCTCGCGCCAATCATGTCGATCCGGAAGACGCCGAGCCGCTGATGCTCTTTTACAAGACCTACAAGGAATCTGGCGTGGCGCCGAGCGAAAGCGCGATCAAGGGAATTCTCTATGCGCTCGTGCTGTCGCCGCAGAACCGGAAGCTTCGCCTGCTTGCCGTGCGCCAGCTGCTGATCGACCGCCGCCTCGCCGAGGCGAAGGCGGATTTTGCGCCGCTCGCGTCCGATCCGCATACGCGCGATTTCCACGATACCGCAGAGGACATCCTGCAGGCCATGAACTCGGGGGATTCGACCAAGGCCTTGACCCTCCTCGATTCCTGGCAAGCCAAGAACGAGAAGGACGACAATTAAAGGTCGAGCTCGAGGGTGATTCCTTCCGCGGCGAGGAGCTTCTTCTTGTTCGGAAGCCCGCCGCCATAGCCGCCCAGCGTTCCGTCGCTGCGGATCACTCGGTGGCAGGGGATCAGCACCGAGACATGGTTGTCGCCGTTGGCGGTGCTGACCGCCCGAACCGCCTTCGGCTGGCCGATTGCAGCGGCGATCTGGGCATAGCTTCGGGTCTCGCCGAGCGGGATCTTGCGAAGCTCCCTCCAGACCGCCTCCTGGAAAGCCGTTCCAGCCACGTCGATTGGAAGATTGGGCGCGGCTGCGGGCCGTTCGATCGCGGTCAGCGCCCCTTCCACGAGCTCGCGCATTCCGCCTTCGTCGCGCAGGATCGTGGCATTGGGGAACAGCCGCTTGAGCGAGGCTTCGCTGTCGTTGAAGGTCAGCCGGCAAATGCCCTTCGATGTCGCGGCGATCAGCATCGGTCCGAGCGGGCTGTCGAAGGTCGTCCAGCGGATCGTTTCTCCGCGCCCGCCGTCGCGCCAGGCCGAAGGCGTCATTCCCATCCTCTCCTTCGCGTCTGCATAGAAGCGGCTCGGGCCCGAATAGCCGGAATCATAGATCGCGTCGGTCACCCGCTCGTTCTCCTTCAGATGCTTCTCGGCACGCCGGGCACGCAGCCCCCGCGCATATTCCGCCGGCGACACGCCGAGGTCGCGCTTGAACAGCCGCTGGAAATGATGCGGCGCGTAGCCGACGGCGCCTGCCAACTCATCCAGCGTCGGCACCTCGTCCGCCTGTTCGATCAGCTTCACCGCCTTCGCCACGGCCTCCCGGTCGCGGCCGACCTCGTCGGGCTTGCAGCGAAGGCAAGGCCGATAGCCGGCCGCCCTCGCCTCGGCGCCGCTCGCGAAAAACTGGACGTTCTCGCGCTTCGGCCGCTTCGCCGGACAACTCGGCTTGCAATAGATGCCGGTGGTCTTCACCGCGCCGATGATCCGCCCGTCCCAGCTCCGGTCCCGCCGCTCGAACGCGGCCCAGGCTTCCTGGTCGGCAATCATCAGCATCGTTCGACCCTCGCGGAAAAGCAGCCGCGCGCGGCATTGTGGACGGCAATGTAGGCAATGCCGGGGTTCTCGAACAGCTTGCGGATTCCGTCGTCCGCTTCGCCGGGCTGCGTGACAAGAGCGTCGACCATCATCCCGTCATCGTCGAAGCCGCGCATCGAGAGGACCCGCGGCACGAACACCGGCGGAACCTCGTCGACGAACTCCGCCTGCTCGGCGTCGGCGACGAAGATCGCGTGGCTCGCACGATAGGGATTGGCGACATCGTGGCTGACGTGGTTGAGGAGGATCACCTGCTCGCCGATATCGCGGTCGACCAGGCTGATCCGGCAGGGGAAGCTCGGCTTACGGGTGACTGTCATCCGCCGCATCCCGCGCTGTTCCAGCTCCTCGTCGCTGAGCGCGAACAGGGGGCGATACGGTTGCGGGTCAAGGCCTGTGATTCGGTAGGTCATGCGGTGGATTTACGCGCGTCGAACGGGCCGCGCGTCCCGCGCCTTGCGCTCAAACCCATTCTCGCGCGCGAAGCGGTTGCATCCCATTTCACCCGCTGCTACGGGCGCGCCAACCCATGAGGGGCGGTGCGGCGTAAGGCCGTGCAAACGCCCCATTTTCGCATGGGGGCAATTCCAGTTCTGGAGCTTTGGGCGCGTGGAGACATCCGGCGGCATTCAGGCCAGCTTAGCAGGACGCTACGCGTCCGCTTTGTTCGACCTGGCCCGTGATGAAAAGCAGATCGATGCGGTGACCCGCAGCCTTGGCTCGCTGGGCCAGGCGCTCACCGATTCCGGCGAGTTCGGACAGCTGGTGGCGTCGCCGCTGGTAAGCCGCGAGGAGGCGGGCAACGCTTTCTCGGCAATCGCCGGCCAGTTGAAGCTCGATCCGCTGACCGCCAATTTCCTGGGCGTGCTCGCGCGGAACGGCCGCAAGGGCCAGCTCCCGCAGGTCATCCGCCTGTTCGGAAGGCTCGCCGCCGACCACCGCGGCGAAACCACTGCGGAAGTCATTTCCGCGCGTCCGCTGAGCGACGACCAAGTCGCCGCTCTCAAGACGCAGCTCAGGGCGCGCGCCGGCCGCGATGTGGCGATCGACGCGCAGACCGACCCGACCATCCTTGGAGGCCTGATCGTCAAGCTTGGAAGCCAGATGATCGACGCCTCGCTCAAGACCAAACTCACCCGACTCGCCCAGGTAATGAAGGGCTGAAGGCCCGTACAAAGGCTTCGATGAAAGGCTAATGATGGACATCCGCGCCGCTGAAATTTCCCGCGTCATCCGCGACCAGATCGCGAATTTCGCTGCCGAGGAGGAGGTCGCCGAAGTCGGCACCGTCCTTTCCGTCGGTGACGGAATCGCGCGCATCTACGGCCTCGACAACGTCCAGGCCGGCGAGATGGTCGAGTTCGAGGACGGCACGAAGGGCATGGCGCTCAACCTCGAAGCCGACAATGTCGGCGTCGTCATCTTCGGCTCCGACGCCGAGATCCGCGAAGGCTCGACCGCACGGCGCACCGGCTCGATCGTCGACGTTCCGATCGGCAAGGGTCTTCTCGGCCGCGTCGTCGACGCCCTCGGCAATCCGATCGACGGCAAGGGTCCGATCGAGTTCACCGAGCGCCGCCGCGTCGAGGTGAAGGCGCCGGGAATCATCCCGCGCAAGTCGGTCCACGAGCCGGTGCAGACCGGCCTCAAGGCGCTCGACGCGCTGGTCCCGATCGGCCGCGGCCAGCGCGAGCTGATCATCGGCGACCGCCAGACCGGCAAGACCGCCGTCGCGATGGATGCCTTCATCAACCAGAAGGACATCAATTCCGGCAAGGACGAGAGCCAGAAGCTCTACTGCATCTACGTCGCGGTCGGACAGAAGCGCTCGACCGTCGCCCAGATCGTCCGCCAGCTCGAAGAGAATGGCGCGATGGACTACACGATCGTCGTCGCAGCCACCGCTTCGGAGCCCGCTCCGCTTCAGTTCCTGGCGCCCTACGCCGGCTGCGCGATGGGCGAATATTTCCGCGACAACGGCATGCACGCGGTCATCGTCTATGACGACCTTTCGAAGCAGGCCGTCGCCTACCGCCAGATGTCGCTCCTGCTCCGCCGTCCGCCGGGCCGCGAAGCCTATCCGGGCGACGTCTTCTATCTCCACAGCCGCCTGCTCGAGCGCGCAGCGAAGATGAACGAGGACAATGGCGGCGGTTCGCTGACCGCGCTTCCGGTCATCGAAACGCAGGCGGGCGACGTGTCGGCCTACATCCCCACCAACGTCATCTCGATCACCGACGGCCAGATCTTCCTCGAGACCGACCTCTTCTACCAGGGCATCCGCCCGGCGATTAACGTCGGCCTGTCGGTCAGCCGCGTCGGCTCGGCCGCGCAGACCAAGGCGATGAAGAAGGTCGCCGGCTCGATCAAGCTGGAGCTGGCGCAGTATCGCGAGATGGCGGCCTTCGCCCAGTTCGGTTCGGACCTCGACGCGGCGACCCAGCGACTGCTGGCCCGCGGCGCGCGCCTGACCGAGCTTCTGAAGCAGCCGCAGTTCAGCCCGATGCCGGTCGAAGAACAGGTTGCCTCGATTTTCGCCGGAACCAACGGCTTCATCGACACGATCGATGTCGGAGCGGTCACCCGCTACGAGGCGGCGATGCTCAGCTACCTCCGCTCGGAGCATGGCGACGTCCTCAAGACGATCCGCGAAACCAAGACGCTCGACGACGACACCGCCGCCAAGCTCAAGTCGGCGCTGACGGAGTTCGGGAAGACGTTCGCATAAAATGGCGTCGCTGAAGGCCCTCAAGCTTCGCATCGGCTCGGTGAAGTCGACGCAGAAGATCACCAAGGCGCTCAACATGGTTGCGGCGTCGAAGCTTCGGCGCGCCCAGCAGAACGCGACTGCCGCCCGCCCCTATTCGGAGCGGATGCGCGACGTCGTCGCCTCGATCGCGAGCAAGGTGGCGGTCGGGCCGGAGAGCCCGAAGCTCCTCGCGGGGACCGGCAAGGACGACACCCACCTGATCGTGGTCTGCACGAGCGACCGCGGCCTTGCGGGGGCGTTCAACAGCAACATCGTCCGCGCGGTTCGCCGCAAGGCCGACGAGCTGATCAAGCAGGGCAAGACGGTCCATTTCTTCATCGTCGGCCGCAAGGGCCGCCCGGTTCTCCAGCGCCTCTATCCGCGCGCGATCGTCGGCCAGCACGACACGAGCGAGATGAAGAACCCGAGCTACGACGTGGCTTCGGCAATCGCCGACGAGATCGTCGATCGTTTCCAGAGCGGCAATTTCGACGTCGCCCACCTCGCCTACGCCAACTTCCGCTCGACCCTGGTCCAGGAACCGACGGTCGACCAGATCATCCCGGTCGCTGCCAGCGCCACTGCCGAAGGTTCGGGCTCGGCCGCCAATGCGATGGTCGAATATGAGCCCGAGGAGGAGGAAATCCTCTCCGTGCTCCTGCCGCGCAATATCGCGGTTCAGGTTTACCGGGCCCTGCTCGAGAACCAGGCCGGCTTCTACGGCTCGCAGATGACCGCGATGGACAATGCGACCCGCAATGCCGGCGACATGATCAACCGCCTGACGATCCAGTACAACCGGACCCGCCAGGCCGCGATCACGACCGAGCTGGTCGAAATCATTTCCGGCGCCGAAGCGCTCTAGAGTTTCAAAAGAGGACAAGACGATGGCAACCGCCGCAACCGCCAAGCCCCGCACCAAGAAGGCCGCAGCAGCCGACACGACCGCTTCGGCCAAGCCGACGAGCAACCTGACCGGCCGCGTCAGCCAGGTCATCGGCGCCGTCGTCGACGTTGCCTTCGACGGCGAGCTTCCGCCGATCCTTGCGGCGCTGGAAACCGACAATGGCGGCAACCGCCTCGTTCTCGAAGTCGCCCAGCATCTCGGCGAGAATGTCGTGCGCACGATCGCGATGGACTCGACGGACGGCCTGACCCGCGGCCAGACGGTGAACGCCACCGGCTCGCAGATCCGCGTGCCCGTCGGACCGAAGACGCTGGGCCGCATCATGAACGTGATCGGCGAGCCGATCGACGAGCGCGGCCCGATCGGAAGCGACCAGAGCGCGCCGATCCACGGCGAGGCCCCGGCCTTCGTCGACCAGTCGACCGAAGCCAGCATCCTCGTCACCGGCATCAAGGTCATCGACCTCCTCGCCCCCTACGCCAAGGGCGGCAAGATCGGCCTGTTCGGCGGCGCCGGAGTCGGCAAGACCGTGCTGATCCAGGAGCTGATCAACAACATCGCCAAGGGTCACGGCGGCGTTTCGGTGTTCGCCGGAGTCGGCGAGCGGACCCGCGAGGGCAACGACCTCTATCACGAATTCCTCGACGCGGGCGTCATCGCCAAGGACGCCGACGGCAACCCGACTCCGGAAGGATCGAAGGTCGCGCTGGTGTTCGGCCAGATGAACGAGCCGCCGGGAGCCCGCGCCCGCGTCGCTCTCTCCGGCCTCACCCAGGCCGAATATTTCCGCGACGTCGAAGGGCAGGACGTGCTCTTCTTCGTCGACAACATCTTCCGCTTCACCCAAGCGGGCTCGGAAGTGTCCGCGCTTCTCGGCCGTATTCCCTCGGCCGTGGGGTACCAGCCGACCCTCTCGACCGACATGGGGGCGCTTCAGGAGCGAATCACGTCGACCAACAAGGGCTCGATCACCTCGGTGCAGGCCATTTACGTTCCGGCCGACGACTTGACCGA
>JBQCIU010000048.1:0-7581 GCA_051953395.1 Sphingomicrobium sp. | reverse complement strand
GACGAGGAAAGTTGATCAGATTTCCCGTTTGCGCCGGTAAAAACATCGCCTAAAGGCGCGGGCACGGGGCCGTAGCTCAGCTGGGAGAGCGTCGCAATGGCATTGCGAAGGTCAGGGGTTCGATCCCCCTCGGCTCCACCACCCGTCAAGTTCCTCAGCGGGAACTGAACCCCTGTCGCAATCCGGCGTTGATCGGGCCATGGACGAGCCCGAACCTGCAATGGCGTGGCCCGCATGGGCAACCTGGGCGCTCGTTGCGGTCATCCTGACCAGCCTCGTCGCGATCGCGGCGACGATCAACGACATCTGGTGACCCGGCTTCAGTTGGTGCGCGTGTAGAGGAACGCCGTGATGTCGCGGGCATCGCGGCCGCTGACATGCAAGTCAGGCATGTCCGTTCCCGGAGTCACGCCTTGGGGGTCGCGGACCCAGCGCTCGAGGTTGTCGGGACTGTTGCTGAGCTTGCCGGCGATGACTGCCTGCGCCGCGATTCCGTCGAGCGACGGCCCCACCTTCCCCGTCGCCTTGCGGACGTAGCGCAGATGGTGGCAGCTACCGCAGCCATATTGGATGAACATGGCTTCCCCCCGGTGGGGATCGCCGCCGGTCGTCGCAGCCGCATGCTCGACGATCTTGGCATCGCCGCGAACCGTGTCCGCGATGGCGAGCGCCAAAGCGATTGCTGCCACGGCCACCGCGATCGCCGCGGCGCTTCGCTCAATTGGCGCGTAGCGCATGGCCTGCCTCGCTCGTCTTGAGCCAGCGATAGAGGAGAATCAGCGCTGCGGCCCCGTGCAGAACGCCGCCGGGAATCCACATGATCAGGCCGGCAAGCTGCTGGTCGGTGGTCGGGTCGAGGCCGATTCCGGTGAGGCCCATCGCCGCATAGTCCGAATACCAGGGGCTCTGGGACAGCGCCATCAGGGCGCCCAGCGCGCCTTCGACGAGCATCGTCACGAACAGGCATCCGACGGAAAGCAAAGACCCGCCGCGCCGCGGGTTCAGCATCGCCACCCAGAACAGCAGCGAGGCCGCAACGAAGCTCAAATGCTGCGCCGCGTGCCAGGAGTCGCTCTCCAGCGCCCGGTCGAACAAGGCAGGCGCGTGCCACAACCACATGACGAGCGCCTGCACGATCGTCGCGGTCACCGGCTCCGTAAGCCGCTTCCACAGGCTCGACAGCGGCGCCTTCCAGCTTCCGCCGAGTGCACGCCGCAGCGGAGCGGGCAATCCCCAGGCAAGCACCCCGCCCGAAGCGGAAGCGGCGAGAAGCAATGTGGCGACGAGCATGATCAGCTCATGCTCGATCATGTGCATCGCGAAGCTCCGCTCGCCGGCCTGGTGGAGCGGCGAGACGAGCGACAAGGCGAGCACCGCCCAGCCCCCGACGAATAGCCAGCTCCGCCTCCGGTCCACTTTCGAACGCTTCGCCAGCCGGGCGCGCCCGACCAGGAAGATGGCGAGGGCAAGAACCAGTGGAATGACGACGAGCGGGTCGAATTCCCATCCAGGGGCCTCGCCATGCTCGTGCCCCGCGTGCGCCCAGGCGGCCGCCGGAATCGCCAACAGCAGCAGGGCGGCAAGGCGCTTCACTGGAAGCATGGCGGAATGACCAGGGCAGCGACGACCGGAAAGATCATCGAGAAGACGAACAAGGCGGCGGAGCCGATCGATATCGTCGCCACAAGCTTGCGTGCCGGGGTCTCCCCCTCCCCTCGAAGGACTCGCGACGACGCAATTCCGGCGGCGATCGTCACCGCCATTCCGACCAGGGCGACGAGGATCAGCGGAATCGGGCTGACCGGCTTGCAGGAATTGAACGTGCCCTCGGAGCCGAACTGGTGGACCAGCGCTGCAGCGACGATCCCGACGGCGAGGCCGGCCCAGGGAAGCAAGAGATCGGCGAGCTGGCCGCGCTTCACTGGAACAGCCTCGGCAACCAGTAGATGAGCACGTAGACCGGAAGCCAGCTTCCCCAGATGAACCGCCAGTAGAGCGCGTTCTCGTCCGTATCGACGAAACGCCGCTTCTGCTCGCCGTGCGGCGTCTCCATCAGCCGCCAGAGGACGACCGTGTCCGCCCAGTCGGTGCCGAGATGGGTCGTGTGCATGAGCAGGAGCGCCCACAGCACGGACCCGTAGGCATTGTCGAACCAGAAGACGTTCAGCGAATTGAACTCGAAGGCGCGGATGACGATCAGCAGGGCGCCGAATCCCACCACCCACGGCAGCAGTCGTCGGACTTCCGCGAGATCGAGCCGAAGCGCGGCCTTCTTCACCATTGTGTTCGGGATTTCGCTGAGCAGGATGACGATAGTGAACAGGGTGCCGGCAAGGAGCCCGGGCGGATGCCACGGCTCCGGAGCCCAGGTCTGCTCGTGGCTCATCAGGAAGAAATAGGCGCCGAACAGGAGCGCGAAGCCCGTCGCCTCGATGACCATGTAGCCGATCACGCCCCACCAGGTCAGGCTGCGTGTGCCGAAGCCGTCGGATTCGAGCTTCGAGACGTCCTCGGTGAAGGCCGGGGCGAGGCTCATGCGATCACCGCCTCCTCGCTCGGCCCCGGCTTCTTCGGCCAGAACCAGGCGATCAAGGCGATCCCCACCGGAACGATGCCGAAGGGTATCGCCCACGGGCTGAAGACCGACCCGACGAACATCACGGTCACCGCAATGGCGGAGATGAAGGGCCAGATGCTGGGCATTGCGCTCGGCTCGCGCGTTTCCACGCTGGCGGAAAGCGAGCTCGTCAGGAGCAGCTCCCGCTCCTCCACCTTGAGGCCGTAGACCACCGGCAGGTTTTCCCGGTCGTCCCACAGCGGGGTGCGGCCTTCGGCGACCGGGATATGGGCGAAATTATAGCCCGCCGGCGGCGAGCTCGTCGCCCATTCGAGCGACGGCGCATCCCACGGATTGTCGGCGGCAGGATCGCCGCGGAACGAAATGATCAGGTTGAGGACGAACAGCAGGACGGCCGTCGCGACGACGAAGGCGCCGATGGTCGACAGCATGTTGGGGAGCTCCAGCCCCATTCCGGTGGGATAGGTATAGACCCGCCTCGGCATTCCGAGCAGCCCGCTGATGTGCATCGGGAAGAAGGCGAGCTGGAAGCCCAGGAAGACCATCCAGAAACTGATCCGGCCGAGCAGGTTGGACAGCATCCGGCCGGTCAGCTTCGGGTACCAGTAAGTGATCCCGCCGAGCAGCGGGAAGACCGATCCGCCGATCAGCACGTAATGGAAATGGGCGACGATGAAATAGGTGTCGTGAAGCTGGAGATCGAGCGGAACGGCGGCGATGATCACGCCCGAAAGGCCGCCGATGACGAAGGTGAAGAAGAAAGCGATGACGTAGAGCAGCGGGACTTCGAACTTCGGCCGCCCCTGCCAGATGGTCGCGATCCAGCAGAAGATCTGCAACCCGGTCGGGATCGAGACCGAGATGCTGGCCGCCGTGTAGAAGCTGTAGCCGACGCGCGGCAGGCCGGTCGCGAACATGTGATGGACCCACAGGCCGAACGCCAGCATCCCCGTCGCGACCAGCGACAGCACGACGATCGGATAAGCGAACATCGACCGGCGCGAGAAGGTCGTGACGATCTCGCTGATGAAGCCCGTCGCCGGAAGGAAGATGATGTAGACTTCCGGGTGGCCGAAAAACCAGAACATGTGCTGCCACAACAGGGCGTCGCCATGCTCGGCCGGATTGAAGAACTGGGTCCCGACCAGCCGGTCCGACAGCAAGAGCGCTGAATCGAGCGCGACCGCGGGCATCGAGAAGATCACCATCACCGACGTGACAAGGGTGGCCCAGACGAACAACGGCATCCGCGCCAGCGTCATGCCGGGCGCCCGCTGCTTGAGGATCGTCCCGGTCAGCGTCACCGCGACCGCAAGCGCCGCGACTTCGGTGAAGGTGACGGTCTGCGCCCAGACGTCCGACCGTTTGCCGATCCCATATTCGGGGCCGGACAAGGGAACATAGTTGAACCAGCCGTTGTCGGGGCCGAACCCGAGGAAGTGGCAGCCCCAAAGGAACAACCCGCCGCCCAGGTACATATAATAACTGAACGCTGTGAGCCGCGGGAACGCCATGTTGCGCGTTCCGACCATCAGCGGGGTGAGATAGATTTGAATGCCCTGCATCACCGGGACGGCGAACAGGAACATCATCGTCGTCCCGTGCATCGTGAAGCTCGTGTTGTAGAGCTCCGCACTCATCAGATTGTTGTCGGGGACCATGAGCTGGAGGCGCATGTGGAGCGCCATCAGGCCGGCTATTGCCAGGAACATCAGCGCGGTGACGATGTACCGCACCCCGATTTCCTTGTGGTCGACGCTCGCCAGCCAGCCGATCAGCCCGCGCGGCCGCGACCAGGTCCGATCGAGCGCGGAGTCGAGCTTCCCGCCGGTCAGCTTCGGGCCGTCGCGAAGCACCCGCGCCGTCACTTGAGCACCTCCAGATAGGCGACGATCGCGTGCAGGTCGCCGGGCTCCAGCCCGATCGTCGGCATGTGGTTGCCCGGCTTTTGCGACTGCGGATCGGCGACCCAGCCGTAGAGGTTGCCGGTGCTCATCGGCAGGGTCCCGGCGCCGATGCTCCGGCGGCTTGCGAAATGGGTGAGATCCGGTCCGACGGTCCCGCCAGCAGGCGTTCCAGTGATCGTGTGGCAGGCGCTGCATTCGCGCGTGGTGACGTAGCGGTAGCCGGCGAGCTGGAGCGGAGTCGTGGGAGCGAAAGCGACGCGCTGCTGGGCCGCGACCCAGCGCTCGAAATCCGCCTTGCTCTCGACGGTGACGTCGAGCGCCATGTGCGCGTGCTGGATCCCGCAGAATTCGGCGCATTGCCCGCGATAGGTTCCGACCTTTCGGGGAAGCAGCTGAATGTCGGTGACCCGGCCGGGGATGAGGTCCTGCTTGCCGGCGAGATTGGGGATCCAGAGGCTGTGGATCACGTCGCTCGCCTGAAGCGTGATCTCCGCGGGGACGCCGACCGGGAGGTGGATCTCGTTGGCGGTCCGGATCATCTTCGACGCGTCGGGCGTCGTATATTCGACGTCCCACCACCATTGGTTCGCGGTCACCTTGAGCGTCAGCCCAGGGTTCGCGGCGACCGAAGCGTTCGATCGGTCGGTGAAGAAGCTGGCGATGGTGAGCGCGGTGAGCCCGACCAGGATCAGCGCCGTCCAACCGATCAGGGCGATCCGGAACGCGGGCGCGCTTTCGTGATGGCGGCCGGCCTCCACAACCATCTCGCCTTCGGAGCTTCGGCCGCGCCACATGCCGATGAGCAAGGCGCCGACGACGAGCAGATACATGACCGTGCAGACGACCAGGAAGACGGCGAAAAGCGTGAGGAAATTGCTGCTTTCGAGAGCGTCGCCGCCAAGCGCCGTCTGAAAGCCGGAGGCCGTCACTGCGCGGAGTCCGCCTGCGTCACCGGCTTGCGAACGGTCTCGCTCTGCGGCGGCGAGTTGGTCATCGTGTCGGCGCGCGCGCTCACCGAATCCTTGGGTTCCTGCCCGGACAATGTCCGGACGTAGGCGGCGAGCTGCCAGATCTGCTGGTTGGTGAGCTTGCCCTTCCACGCGGGCATTCCGTTCGGCCGGCCATCCGCGATCGAGGCGGCGATCTGATCAATTCGTCCGCCGTAGCGCCACTTACCGTCCATCAGCGCCGGGCCCATCCCGCCGCCGCCATGGCTGTGGCAACCGACGCAGTTCATCCAGGTGAACAACTGCTGCCCCTGAGCGATCGCGTAGGAATTGCCGGCGTAGGCGGCCGCGCGCGGATCGAGCGCCGGAGGAGCCTCGCCGCCCGGGAAGATGGTGTCGGGGCTGGACGCGATCGGCACCGTTTCGCCGAGCGGATTGCCGCGAGGTTGCTGCCGCTCGCGGTCGCAGCCGCAAACGAGCGCGACGAGCGCGATGGCGACGAACCTATTGCGGAAGCGCGAAGACATAGACCACTCCGCCTGCAGTCACCCGAGTCTTGAGATCCTTGACCGCGTTGACGAACCCGAGCGCGGCGGTCGGATCGTTCGGATCGAGATCCGCGGACACGATTGCCCCGGCCCATCCGCCCACGCCCGATGGAACGGCAATGTACTGGCGGCCGTCCGGCCCGCGATAGCTGATCGGCTGGCCGATGATCCCGCTCGCGGTCTTGAACTGCCACAGGAGCTTGCCGGTCCGGGCATCGACCGCTTTGAACCAGCCGTCCATCGTTCCGTAGAAGACGATCCCGCCCGCCGTCGCGAGCGCGGGGCTCCACAGCGGCAGGTCTTCCTTGATCTCGAATACCTTCCGCCGAGCGACTGGATCCCAAGCGGTGAAGACGCCGCGGTTGCCGCCCGGCCCCGCGTACATCTTGACGTCCGCCCCGACGAAAGGCGTCCCGGCGATATAATTGGCGTTCTGGATGCCCATGTCCTGGCACAGGTTGATGTGCGGGATGTAGACCTGCCCGGTGTTCGGGCTGAACGCCGAGGGGTTCCAGTCCTTCGCGCCCGGCGAGGCGGGGCAGATGTTGCGCAGGACGCGCCCTTCCTTCGGCTCCATCGCCGGAACCGTGATCAGCTGCCCCGTCTTCAGGTCCACGCCCTTGTAGACGTTGATGTAGCTATAGGGCGTCGCCGAAAGCACGCGACCGGTGCGCCGGTCCTGCACGTAGAAGAAGCCGTTGCGGTCCGGCCGCAGCATCGCCGGGATTCGCTGGCCGTTCGGCCCCGGCATGTCGGCAAGGACGATCTCGTTGATGTCGTCGTGATCGTAGAGGTCGTGCGGCGTGCTCTGGTAGAACCAGCGGACCTTTCCGGTATCGATGTCGCGGGCGAAGACCCCGGCGGTGAACTTGTTGTCGCCCGGCCTTTGGGCGGAGTTCCACGGGCCCGGGTTCGAAGTCCCGTAATAGACCAGCTTCAGCTTGGGGTCATAGCTCAACCAGCCCCACACCGAACCGCCGCCGATCTTCCACATGCCGGGCGGCCAGGTGCTGACTCCAAGGTCCTCGCCGGCGTCCTTCGGATAAGGCGGCTTGTAGTCCGGACCGATCAACACGTCCTTGTCGGGCCCGGTCGTGTAGCCGATCCACGCGATCTTTCCGCTGCCCTCGTCGAGCGCGGTGAGGCGACCCCGGACTCCCATCTCGCCGCCCGAGTTGCCGACCAGCACCTTGCCGTCCGCGACCAGCGGCGCCATCGTGATCGTCTCGCCCTTCTGGATATCGGCGACCTGGGTTCGCCACAGTTCCTTGCCGCTGTTGGCATCGACCGCGACCGTGTGTCCGTCGAGAAGGTTCAGGAACAACTTGCCGGAATCGTAGAAGGCGCCGCGGTTCACCGGGCCGCAGCAGGCAACGCCCTTCGCGGCCGCGGCGGTGTTCGGCTTGTAGACCCACTTGGCCGGGGCACCCGGCTTCGTAAGGTCCAGAGCGAACACCGTGTTCGGCCACGGAGTGACCACGTACATGGTGTTGTTGACGACGAGGGGCGGCGCTTCGAACCCTTCGGTGATTCCGGTCGAGAAGGTGAAGGCCACCTGCAGTTTGCCGACATTGGCCGAATTGATCTGGTTGAGGCCGCTG
>JBQCIU010000047.1:0-24427 GCA_051953395.1 Sphingomicrobium sp. | reverse complement strand
CTTCGAAACCGCCGCGAGCGGGGCGCGCGCAGCCCTTGTCTCCGTTCCGCTATCTAGCGGCTGCCCGGCCCCGCGCAAAGGGCGGCTCAGGCGGATTCCCCGTCCGCCGGCTCGCCGCCCCTCGGCGCCGGCGCGCCCTTGCGGCGGCGCAGATTGGCCCGCAAGGCCTGGGCGAGCTTGGCTTCGCGCTCGGCGAGCTTGGCCGCCGGCCCCTGCTTCGCGACGGGCGGATCGGACTTCATGCCGCAGGCCTGAGCCCGCCGCGGCCGCGCGTCAAGCCGCAGGCCCTGCGAAATGGGGCTTCACGCCGCCGCGTTCGCCCGCTATAGCCCCCGCCTCGCCTTTCGCCGCCGTAGCTCAGTGGTAGAGCGCATCCTTGGTAAGGCTGAGGTCGTGAGTTCAATCCTCACCGGCAGCACCATTCCTGAGCACAGGGCGTCCGGGGGACGCCCGAGCACAGGAATGATTGCGACGTGACCGAAATCCCCTCCTTCGACGTCGAGCTCGCCGACACAGGCAACGGCCTGACCGTCGCCGTCCGTGGAGGCGGCAAGACGAAAGTCTATGCGCTCCCGGGCCGCGACCAGGGTGATTTCGCCAAGTTCCAGGCGGACCTTGCAACCGACTTCGGGACCCGCCCGCCTGAATCGCCTGTGGCGCATGCCTCTGACGCCGACGACCCGCCGTGGCGGCCGCTGCTGACCGAGAACATCCATCCGAAAATCCTCGCCGGCTACGGCGACCCGGCGGTGATCCGCACCGACAGCGGCTATTATCTCGCCGCGACCTCCAACGACGCGGTCGACTGCTTCCCGCTGCTTCACTCGGACGACCTGGAGCAGTGGCGCCACGTCGGCTTTGCCTTCGCAGATGGACAAGCGCCGGACTGGGTCAGCCATGGCGTTCGCCGAGGCGACTTCTGGGCGCCGGAGATTGCCCGCGTCGGCGATGAATATTGGCTGGTCTATACGGCCCGCGACAAAAGCTTCGTACTGAGCATTGGCCTCGCCAGGTCGAAATCGCCGGAAGGGCCCTGGGTCGATCTCGGCCATCCCTTGCTGACGGGCGGAGTGATCGACGGCCACATCTTCGTTGATGACGACGGAGCGAAATATCTTCTGTGGAAGGAAGACCGCAACGGCATCTGGCCGCGCAAGCTCGCGACCTTCCTGTGCGAGCGGCCGGAGCTGATCGACCGCATGTTCGAGAGCGAGGAGGACCGGCGCACCGCGCGCTTCGCCGCGGCGGTCGTGCGTTGGGCCAATACCCGCCCGCCGATGGAACGCTTCTTTTTGATGCAGACGTTCATCCGGACGGCCGTTGCCCGTTACAAGCAGGTGCACGACGTCCTGATCGGCTATCCGGAAGCCGCCGAAATGCTGCGGGCCATGCGCACGCCGATCCTGGCGCAGCGGATGGCGGACGACGGCGAATCGCTGGTCGGAGCGCCGGTGAACTTGATCTGCAACGATCTCGATTGGGAGGGGCATCTCGTGGAGGGCCCGTTCCTGTGGAAACAGAACGGCCGCTACTGGCTGTTCTACGCGGCCAACGACTTCACCGATCCCGCCTACGGCATCGGTGTCGCGGTGTCGGACCATGTTTTCGGCCCGTACAAGAAGGCGGCCAAGCCGCTGCTGAGCTCGGCCAAGGGCTGGGCAGCGCCGGGCCACCCCTCGGTCGCGATCGGCCCCGACGGCGTGCCGCACATCTTCTTCCACGCCTTCTTCCCCGGCACTGGCGGCTACAACGTCTTCCGGGCACTCCTCACCGCGCGGCTGAAGTTCGGGCCCGACGGCGTGTCGATTTTCTGACCTTGCCAATGCAGCAGCCATCCGCTTGAGCGCCGCCATGCGCTTCTTCTCGGACAATGCGGCCGCCGCTCACCCGAAGGTCATCGAGGCGATCCAGCAATCGAACCGGCTCGATACCGCCTATGACGGCGACGAATGGAGCCGCCGTCTCGACACTGCTTTCTCACAACTCTTCGAGCGGGAGGTGAAGGCGCTGTGGGTGTCGACCGGCACCGCCGCGAACTGCCTCGCTCTCGCTGCTCTGTGCCCGCCCTATCGCGGAATCCTCTGCCACAAGGATGCGCATATCGAAGTGGACGAGGCCGGAGCGCCCGGCTTCTTCACCGGCGGCGCCAAGCTGATGCTCCTCGATGGGCCCGGGGCCAAGCTCGTGCCGGAGAGCGTGGAATCGGCGATCGGCCTGATCCGCAAGGACGTTCACCAAGTGCAGCCGGCGGCGCTCTCGATCACCAACGCCACCGAATATGGTCTTGTCTACCGCGCCGCCGAAGTCGCAGCGCTTGGCGACACTGCAAGGAAGCATGGCCTCGGTTTCCACATGGACGGCGCCCGCTTCGCCAATGCTGTCGTCACGACCGGCGACAGCCCGGCGGATCTCACGTGGCGGGCGGGAGTCGACGCACTGTCGTTCGGCTGCGTCAAGAATGGCGGCCTCAACGCCGAATGCCTGGTGCTGTTCAGGTCCGAGCTCGCCGACGAGGTCGCGGTTCGGCGAAAAAGGGCAGGGCATCTCTCGTCGAAGGGCCGCATGCTCGCAGCGCAAATCCTGGCGCTTCTCGGTGACGATCTCTGGCTGGCGAATGCGCGGGCCTCCAACGCCGCCGCTCAGATGCTCGCGGAAGCGGCGCCGCATCGCCTCGTCTATCCCGTCGAAGCCAATGAGGTCTTCCTGCGCGTAAGCCCCGAAGAAGCGGAATCGCTGCGCGCCAGGGGCTTCGACTTCTACGACTGGGAGCCAGGCGAAATCCGCCTGGTGACCAGCTGGGACCAGGGCGGCGAGCCGGTGGAAATCCTCGCCGAAGCCATTCGCGCGCTGTGACCGAGCGGCGGACCTCGACCTTTTTCGAGATCGTCCTCCCCTTCATCATCTTCACCGCAATCTGGGGGTCGACCTGGATCGTGATCCGCGACCAGCTCGGCGTCGTGCCGCCGCAATGGTCGGTCACCTATCGTTTCACGATCGCGGCCGCCGCGATGGCAATTCTCGCCAAGGTCAAAGGCCGGTCGCTGTTGCTCGACCGCGATGGAATGCGCGCCGCCTTGTTCATCGGGCTCATCCAGTTCTGCGTGAACTACAATAGCGTCTATCTCGCCGAACGGCACATCACCTCCGGGATCGTGGCGACGATCTCGGCGCTCCTTCTGATCCCCAACACGCTTCTGGGATGGGCGCTCCTCGGGCAGCGGCCGGGCAGACGATTCGCCATCGGATCGGCCGTCGCAGTTGCGGGAATCGGCCTGCTCTGCATCCACGAGTTTCGAACCAACAGCGCGCCCGCTCAGGAAGTCGTCGCCGGCATCGGCTTCACGCTCCTCGGCCTGGTCGCCGCGTCCGTCACCAACGTCTATCAGGCGCGCGAACATCTCCGCAGGCATCACCTGGCCAGCCTTCTTGCCTGGTCGATGGCGATCGGGGCGGTCATCGACGGCGGCTTTGCCTGGGCGCTGACCGGACCGCCCGTGTTCACGGAGCGGCCCGGCTATTGGGCGGGCGTGCTCTATCTTGGGGTCTTCGCCTCAGCATTGACCTTCAGCCTCTATTTCCCCGTGGTTCGCAAGATCGGTCCCGGCAAGGCCGCTTATTCCAGCGTGCTCGTGCCGGTCATCGCAATGGCATTCTCGACGGCGCTGGAATCGTATCGCTGGACGGGCATCGCAATCGCCGGCGCCGTCCTGACGCTGGCCGGAATGCTGATCGCGCTGAGCCGAGGGCGCTTGGTTGTGCAGTCGCCCGACGCGGCCTAAGCGCGGTTCATGGCCGACGTCAGAGTGAATGCGGAAGCTCCGCAGAACCCCGCCCATACCGAAATCCGGCGCGAGGATTATCGTCCGCCCGACTGGCTGGTCCCGGAGACCGAGCTGAAGTTCACACTCGGGATCGAGCAGACCCGCGTCCAGTCGAAGCTGAAGGTACAGCGCAATCCGGAAGGCGAACCCGGTGCCCCTCTGCTCCTGAACGGCGACGAGTTGACACCGGTCGGCGTGTGGATCGACGGCGCCCGTTCCGACGACTGGACGATGCAGGGCAGCGACCTGTCGATCCCCCTCGACGGCGACTCCCACGAAATCGGAATCGAGACCGCAATCAGCCCGGTGGCCAACAGCAAGCTGATGGGCCTTTATGCCTCCAACGGAATGCTCTGCACGCAGTGCGAAGCCCAGGGCTTCCGGCGCATCACCTTCTTTCCCGACCGGCCCGACGTGCTCAGCAAATACCGGGTCCGGATGGACGCCGACAAGGCGCAGTTCCCGATCCTCCTGACCAACGGCAACCCCGTTGCGACTGGGGAGGGCGACGGCCGCCACTGGGCGGAATGGGAAGACCCGTTCCCGAAGCCGTCCTACTTGTTCGCGCTCGTCGCCGGCGATCTCAAAGCCAACCGCGACAGCTTCACCACGATGTCGGGCCGCAAGGTCGAACTCGGAATCTGGGTCCGTGAAGCCGATCTTCCAAAGACCGCCCATGCGATGGCGAGCCTGAAGCAGGCGATGCAGTGGGACGAGGAGGTTTACGGGCGCGAATATGACCTCGACCTGTTCAACATCGTCGCCGTCAGCGACTTCAACATGGGGGCGATGGAGAACAAGGGCCTCAACATCTTCAACTCGGCCTACATCCTCGCCGACCCCGATACCGCGACCGATGCGGACTTCGACAATATCGCGCGGGTCGTCGCGCACGAATATTTCCACAACTGGTCGGGCGACCGGGTGACTTGCCGCGACTGGTTCCAGCTGAGCCTGAAGGAAGGCTTCACCGTCTTTCGCGACCAGAGCTTTTCGGCCGATATCGGAAGCCCGGCGGTGAAGCGGATCGACGACGTGCGAACGCTCAGGATGATCCAGTTCCAGGAGGATTCGGGGCCGCTCGCGCACCCGGTCCGGCCGGACAGCTATATCGAGATTTCGAACTTCTACACGGCAACCGTCTACAACAAGGGCGCCGAGCTGATCCGGATGATGAAGACCGTGCTCGGTCCGGAGAAGTTCCGCGCCGGCACCGATCTCTATTTCGAGCGTCACGACGGCGAGGCGGCGACCTGCGACGATTTCGTCAAGGCGCTGGAGGATGCGAGCGGGGTCGACCTTACGCACCTCAAGCTCTTGTATTCACAGGCCGGTACTCCGCACGTCACGGCTCGCCTGGAACAGGACGGCGGGAAGGCGAAGCTTCACCTTAGCCAGACGGTGCCGCCGACGCCCGGCCAGCCGGTCAAGAAGCCGATGGCGATCCCGCTGAAGACCGCGCTGATCGGCGAGAGCAGCGGCGCGGAAGTCGCGCCCGAGCGGCTGATCATGCTCGAAGAGGCCGAGCAGACGATCGAGTTCGACGCTGTCGGCGAAGGGGCGCTTCTGTCGATCAACCGCGGCTTCTCCGCTCCCGTGGTCTTGGACGTCGAGCGCGGCGATGGCGATCTGGAGAAGCTGGCAGCGAGCGATACCGACCCGTTTGCGCGCTACGAAGCCATCCAGGAACTCATGCTCCGCTGGCTGATCGTGACCGCGAAAGGCGAAAGCGTGGACCCGGGGCCGGTGATCCGAGCGGTCGGCAACACTCTACGCTCGAACCGGCTCGACGCCGCATTCAAGGCCGAGGCGATCCTTCCACCGACCGAAAGCATGGTCGGCGAACGCATGGACGTCATCGATCCGGACGCGATTCATTTCGCCCGCGAGCAGCTTCGGGCGGCCATCGGCACGCAGCTTGCGGGCGAGCTTGCGAGCGCCCAGCGCGGCGGGGGCGAGTCGGGAGACGATCTCGGCCAGCAGGCCAAAGGAGCCCGCCGGCTTCGCACGGTCGCGCTGAACCTGCTCGCCGCGGGCGATCCCGCGAACGGCACAAAGCTGGCCAAGGCGCAGTTCGATTCCGCGGACAACATGACGGACCGGCAGGGCGCCTTGACGGCGCTGGCGTCGCTCGACGGACCGGAGCGCGAGCAGGCGCTGCAAGCCTTCTACGATCGCTACGAAGACGATCCCCTCGTCATCGACAAGTGGTTCGCGGTTCAGGCCTCGGCTCAGCGAGCAGACACGGTCGAGCAGGTCGAGCGCCTGACCAGCCATGCGAAGTTCGCCATCACGAATCCCAACCGGCTGCGCTCGATCGCCGCGGTGTTCGGGATGAACCAGTGGGCGTTCCACGACGCGTCCGGGCGCGGCTATCGCTTCCTGGCCGATCTCATCCTCAAGGCCGACAAGGTCAATCCGCAGGTCGCTGCGCGGATGGTTCCACCATTCGGTCGCTGGCGGCGATTCGAGGAAAAACGGGCTGCGATGATGCGCGCGGAGCTGGAGCGGATGCTGGCGACGCCCGGGCTCTCCAAGGACCTCTACGAGCAGGTCAGCAAGTCGCTGGCTTAGTCCCGCACGGACAATTCAGCGTTTCAGAAGCGGTAGCTGACCGAGCCACGCCTCCAGGAGCGTCGGCCACTTGTCGATGGTCGTGCCGGTCGGTCTGAAGGCGAAGGCATGCCCTCCCTGTGCGAAGAGATGAACCTCTGCAGGCACGTCAGCCTCCGCCAGGGCTCTCGCATATTGCGTGCTGTTGCAGATGGGGTCGGTGGGATCGTCCCAGGCCTGCAGGAGGAAGGTCGGCGGCGTTTTCTTGGTCGGCTTGATCCTGGGCACGAGCGATTTTCCGTCACGGCACAGGTGGCCGGGATAGAGCGCTATCGCAAAATCGGGGCGGCTGCTCAGCCGGTCGATTGCATCCACCGACCCGTAGGCCGGGGCAAGGATATTGCTGGTTTCGGCAACGAGGTATCCGCCGGCCGAAAAGCCCATGACTCCGATCTTCTGCGGATCAATTCCGAGCGCTTTGGCATCTGCGCGAAGGAGCCTGATGGCGCGCTGTGCGTCCTGCAGGGCCGTCCAATGCTTCGGCTCTAACCCGCAATGGCACGTCGGATCATAATGATGGTCGCTGTCGGGCACCCGATATTTGACCAGTGCGCAAACGAACCCGTGGCCATTCGCCCAATCGCACGCTTCGGTCCCCTCAAGGTCGATCGCGAGTTGCTTGAAACCACCGCCCGGGAACACGACGATCGCCGCACCATTGGGCGTGCCCTTTGCCGGGAAGATTGTAAGGGTCGGCACCGAGACATCGTACACGCCCGTGACCGGAAGGCCGGCGAAGCGCTTCGGATTGATGGCCGTTTCCGAATGTTCCGGCGGACTGTGCACCATCTCGGAATCGGGCGGCGTCCCCGGCCACAACGGCCGCTGGACGAGACCATGCGGCGGCTGCCACGCGCCGGTAGTGACTGCGGCAGCCGTAGGCGCGACTGCAATGCAGGCGAGCGCGAGCACGCTTAGGAGACGCAAGAGTCTCACGACTGCGGCGGCTCTTTCAGCCGCCGATCCAGCTCGCCACTTGCTGCGCGACCTGATTGGCTGCCTCGTTGAGCGCCGTGGCGACCGTGGCTGCGGTTCCATCGGCGGCTACCGAGGCTTCGAACCGGCGGGTTTCGACGTGGGTCCCGCCCTGGGTCGCGAGCGAGGCGTCATATTGCACGACCACGGCGCCCTGCTGGGAGTCGTAGCCGAAGCGGTTGAGTTGCCCCGTGACGACCAGTCCCGGATCGAGCGCGGACTGGTTCGGGTCGAGCACGACGCGGGACGTCGTCCTGCGCACCGTTTCCTGCAGCAGGTCCTGGAACAGCCGGTCGGGCGTGTCGACCCACTGCAGGTTGGTGACATATTGCACCTGCGTCGGGCCGAGATCGACCGGGACCCGGGTCGTGCGAAGCTCCTTGGGAATGACCGGAGTTCGGATCGTCACCGTTTCGCCAACCGCCGCGGAGCGCGTCGGCGCTGCGGGCGGCGCGACCGACGTCAGCGTGTAGAGGACCGGCGGCGCTTTGCCGCCGCCTCCAAGCAGTCCTCCCAGGGAGCAGGCCCCGACAGAGGCGGCGATCGCGACGGTCGCAGTGAGACGCAGAAAGCGGATCATTTATTCTTCCTCGGCTTGTAGTCGGGGAGTTTCTCGGGGCCCAAAGCGCCGCCGATGCCCCCCTCGTTCACCCGGTCGGCAACATCCTGGAGTGACTGGGCGAGGGTCCGCATCTGCCGCACCGTCTGGTTGAGCTCGGGGAGGGTGGACTTGCTGAACGTCTGAACGCCCGGTCGCGCGTCGACAATCATCGCGTCGAGATTATCGGCCGCGTGCTGAACCGACGCGATCGCCTTGTTCAAATTCTCGACGGCCGGGCGGCCCTGGTCGGTCACCAGCTGGTTGGTGTTTGCGGCCAGCCTGGAAACCTGGTCGGCGGCAATGCCGGCATTGTGCACCGCGACGCGCGCCTCGGCGAGGGTATCGCCAAGCTCAGGCGCTCGCTTGCGCAATTCGCGGGTGGTGACGTCGATATTCTCGAGGATATCGGAAATGGCGTTCTGGTTCTTGTCGCTGAGCAGCTCGGTCAGGCGCTCGGTGAGCGTCTGGATGCGCTCCATCAGCTCCGGAGCGCTGTTGAGAAGGGCGCCAAGGCCGCTGGTGCTCGACGGGATCACGGGGCAGCCCTGCGGGCCCGCCTGGCTGATCCGCTTGGCCCCGCGCGCCGCGCCCGTCAGCTGGATCTCGCTGACGCCGGTGAATCCGACGCCGTGGATTTCGGCCGTCGTTCCCTGGAGGACAGGCGTATCGCGCTCGACATCGATTCGGACCCAGATGAATTCGGGCCGTTCCGGGAGCAGCGAGATCTTGCTGATCTGACCGACGGGCACGCCGTTGAAGGTCACGTTGGACCCCTTGTTGAGGCCGCCGACGCCCTGCGAGAAATAGATGTCGTAGCAATTGGTCTCGCGGTTTGAGAGGCCGGCGAGCCAGACCGTGAAGACCAGCAGGCCGACCAGCATGGCCAGCGTGACTGCGCCCACGAGGACATAATTGGATCTGGTCTCCATCAGCCTTCAATGCCCCCAACAGTTTCGGCGTGCTCTTCGGCAGTATCCGCCGCGGCACGTCCGCGCGGCCCGTTGAAATACTCCTGGATCCAGGGATGGTCCAAAGCCAAGAGTTCCGGGATCGTTCCGACCGCGATCACTTTCCTGTCCGCCAGCACCGCGACACGGTCGCAGATGGCGTAAAGCGTGTCGAGGTCGTGGGTGATGAGGAAGACGGTGAGGTCGAGCTTGCGCTGAAGAGAGCGGATGAGCTCGTCGAAGCCGGCGGCGGCAATCGGGTCCAGCCCGGCGGTCGGCTCGTCGAGGAACAGAAGCTCGGGATCGAGCGCGAGGGCGCGGGCCAGACCGGCACGCTTGATCATGCCTCCGGACAGCTCAGAGGGATATTTCGGGCCGGCGTTGGCCGGAAGCCCGCTCATCGCGATCTTGTAGGACGCGATCTCGTCGAGAAGCGGCTGCTCGATGAACGGAAAATATTCGCGGATCGGCACTTCGACATTCTCGGCCACCGTCAGTGTCGAGAAGAGCGCTCCGTTCTGGAACAGGATTCCCCAGCGGCGACGGATGTTCTTTGCCTCGTCCTCGTCGCGGTCGATCATGTTCTCGCCGAGAACCTCGACCTCTCCGGCGGCCGGCTTCTGAAGGCCGATGATCGAACGCATCAAAACCGACTTGCCGGTGCCCGACCCGCCGACCACGCCAAGGATCTCGCCCCTGCACACGGTGAGATCCAAATCCTGGTGGATCACCTGCTCGCCGAAGCTGTTGTCGAGCCCCCGAACGGTGATGACCGGATCGCAGTTTTTCGGGATTCCGATCATCGCCAGCCGATCGAACTGAAGAAGACGGCGAAGACCGCGTCGAGCACGATGACGAGGAAGATCGACTGGACGACAGCGGTCGTGGTCCGCGAGCCGACTTCTTCGGAATTGCCTTCCACCAGCATGCCCTGGAAGCAGCCGGCGAGCGCGATGATGAAGCCGAACACCGGCGCCTTGATGATTCCGATCCAAAGGTCGGTAATCGGGATCACTTCCTGAAGCCTCTGGATATAAGTGATCGGCGGAATTCCGAGCGACAGCCAGACGAAGATCCCGCCGCCGATCAGCGCCATGAGCATCGCCCAGAATGCAAGCAGCGGCATCATCACGACCGCCGAGATGAGGCGCGGGATCACCAGAGCCTCGATCGGCGAAACACCGATCGTGCGCATCGCGTCGATTTCCTCGGTGATCTTCATCGTTCCGATCTGGGCGGCGAAGGCGGAACCGGAACGGCCCGCGACCATGATTGCGGTCATCAAAGTCCCGAGTTCGCGCACGGTGATCCGGCCGATCAGGTTGATGGTGTAGATCTCGGCGCCGAACTGCTCCAGCTGGACCGAGCCCTGCTGTGCGATCACGATGCCGATCAGGAAACTCATCAGGCCGATGATCCCGAGCGCGCGGACTCCGACCGTGTCGAACCGCTGGACGACCGCGTTCATTCGGAACCGTCGCGGCCGTTTGATCAGATTGCCGAAGCCGATCAGAGTGGCACCGAAGAAGCCGAGCAGGCCGAGCAATGTGACGCCCGCTTCCGATACCCATTCGCCGAGTTCGCGGAGCACGCGAATGAAGCCGGCGCGCTCTTCGGGGCGAACCCGGGCCGGATGATCGGCCTCAGCGACCTGCTCAAGCAGGCTCTTCGCCTGCTCGTTGGCACCGACCACCTTGGCGTGGCGGTCGCGAACCGTTCGATAGACGATCCAGGCGCCGACGGTGTCCATGTTCCGGACGTCGCTCAGATCGATGGTCAGCGGATCGGGCTCGGCGGCGATTTCCCGGGCCGTGCTCGCGGCGCGAGCGATCGTGATCGACCCCGCCATGCGGTAAGTCGCGCCGTCCCCTTCAGCCCCCTCTGGCGGATCGCGGTCCATCTCGGCAAAGAGTGCGCGAAATCTTGCGCTGCAGCAAGCATCTCGGATGCCCGCCACTTTCATGGCGCGCAAAGCGACCGTAAGAGGCGAGGCAATGGACGACGCCAGCCGCCCTGCCTTCCTCCCCGTCGGCGAGAATCCGGTGCGAGTCTTCGGTCTCGGAGCCGAGGAACGCGCCTGCCGGCTGGCGACCAATGCCGGCTTCGAATGCGTGGCCTCGATCCCCGCTTCGGGCGGAGTCCTGCTCGCCAATCTCGACTATGCGTGGGATCCGGCCTGGTTAAAGCTTGTCGGAGGGCGGCCCGGCTCGGTGCTTCTGTCGGAGGGCCAGCCGGTACTCGCTCATGCGGTCACGGCGGATTCGGCGGAAAATGCGCGTACGGCGATGCTCGGGGACAACGGGCCGATCGAAGGCCTGGAGCCGATCGACGCCGCAAATGCCGAGATCACCAATGACGAGCTTCGCAAGCGCGAGCGGCCGTTCGTTCTGCCGCTCCGCCCGGAGACTGCGGACAGCGTCGAGCGAGCAGCCTACGATGCCTCCTACAAGGGCGTCACCGATGCGCTGACGCTCTATCTGTGGCGCAAGCCGGCTTTCTATCTCACGCGCTGGGCGGCCGAGATGGGCGTGACTCCGAATGCCGTCACCGGTGTCGGGGCCGTTCTGTGCCTACTCGCCTTCTTCTATTTCTGGTTCGGCAATTACTGGCTGGGGGTGCTCACCGGCTTCGCCTTCATGGTGCTGGACACCGTCGACGGGAAGCTCGCCCGCTGCACCGGAGCCTCCTCGCAATGGGGCAATGTCCTCGACCATGGAATCGACCTTGTGCATCCGCCCTTCTGGTACTGGGCGTGGGCGCACGGACTCGCCGGTTACGGGCGCCCGCTGGAGCCTGTGTACGAGACGATGCTGCTCGCGGCGATCGTCATCGGCTACGTCGCGCAGCGGGTGATCGAGGGCATTTTCATCGCCCGATTCAAAATGCACATCCACGTCTGGCAGCGAGTCGACAGCCGCTTCCGGTTGATCACCGCGCGTCGCAATCCGAACATGGTCATCCTGGTGGTCGCGTTGTTGTTCGGCCGGCCCGATACGGGACTGGAGCTGGTCGGGGCCTGGACGATCCTGTCGCTGATCTTCCACCTGGTGCGGCTCGCTCAGGCTGAAATGCTGTCATGGCGCGGTCAGAGCGTCGTCTCGTGGCTGAAGTGACCGGTACGACCGCCGTCGTCCTCGCCGGCTCGCGCCCCGGCAGCGATCCGCTAGCGGCCGCCTTTGGGACGGATCTGAAAGCTTTGGTTCCGATCGCGGGCAAGCCCCTGGTCCGCTGGCCGGTGGAAGCCCTGTTGAATTCTCCACGCTTCTCCGAGGTCCGCGTGCTTGCGCAGGAACCGGAGCGGATCGGCGAAGCGCTCCCGGCAAATCCCCGGCTTCGGATCGAAAGATCGGAAGGCAGCATTGCCGCGACCCTCGAGCGGCTGTGCTTCGATCCCACGGTCAATTGGCCGCTTTTCGTGACCACCGCCGATCATGTGCTCCTCGATGAAGACATGATCGACGAGTTCTGCGACCTCGGCGAGGTCGCCGATATCGCAATCGCGGTGGTCGAGCATGACAATCTCATGAAACGGCTGCCGAAATCGCAGCGTACGTGGATCCGCTTCCGCTCCGGAGCTTACAGCGGCGCGAACATGTTCCTCCTCGGCGGCAACAGGGTGCTTCCCGCGCTGGAGCTTTGGCGGTCGGTCGAGCAGGACCGGAAGAAGGGCTGGGCCCTCTTGTGGGCGTTCGGGCCGCTCAATCTCCTGGGGGCGGTTCTTCGGCTTCGGACGATCCACCAGACGCTCGACAGCATCGGGCGGAAGATCGGCGCCAGGGTCGAGGCAGTCGATCTTTCGGATCCGCTCGCCGCCGTGGACGTCGACAAATTGTCCGACCACGATCTGGTAGAGGCTCTGCTCGCGGAACGCGGCCATGGCTGACCTCGCCGTCTACGACCTCGACCGGACGATCACTCGCCGGCCGACCTATACCCTGTTCCTGATTCACTGCGCGATGCGTCGGCAGCAATGGCGGCTGGTCTTCGTTCCGGTCGTTGTGCTGGCGATGCTTGCCTACGCAATGGGGCTTTTCGATCGCGGCCGGTTGAAGGAAATTTGCCAGGCGCTGCTCATCGGCGGCAGGGTGCACGCAAGCCGATTGCGTCCGCTGGCGGAAAGCTTCGCCGACGCGACGATCGCAGGCAACATCCGCCCGGGCGCAAGACAAGCCATCGAACGCGACCGGAAAGAAGGGCGTCGCCTGGTCCTCGCGACCGCGTCCTACCGCCTGTACGCGGATGCCATCGCCGCCCGCCTGGGTTTCGACGATGTCATCGCGACGGGCTCCGTCATCGGGCTGGACGAGCGCGTTCACGCCCGGATCGAAGGCAAGAATTGCTACGGCGAAGAGAAGATGCGGATGATCGCGCAGTGGGTCGACAAGTCAGGCCTGCGCGGCAAGCACGGGCACGTCCGCTTCTATTCCGACCATGCATCTGACGAGCCGGCCTTCAACTGGTCGGACGAACCCGTCGCCGTGAACCCGCACGACCGGCTCGCGCGCATGGCTTCGGAGCGCGGATGGGCGGTCGAGGACTGGGGCGTTTAGCCCCGGTAGAACGGGGCTGACGTAAAAAAGAGGCGGAAGCCGCAGCTCCCGCCCCACGTGATCGATCGAGGCAATCGGATCTTACTGCCCGTTCTTCACCTTACCGGTCGGGACGACGATCAGCCCGTGCAGGATCGACATCAGGGACGAGCCGGAATTGGCGGCCTGGGCGCTCGAGGGCATACCGGCCATGACGACGAGCAACGGCAGAACGATCTTGGTCAGCTTCATTTCAACACCTCCATTCGAGAGGCCCGCGCAGTCGCAGGTACCAACTAATGTGGCGCTAAAAATACATTCATTGTGGAGGGATTAATGCAAGTAACTCGGTGAGTTACGTCCCGAAATCAGACAGCCCTGAGCGCGTTCTCGAAATCGGCGACCAGATCGTCCGCATTCTCCACGCCAATAGAAATCCGAACCAGGTTCGGCGTGATGTCGAGCGCGGCCTTGCGCTCGTCGGGGACCGACAAGTGAGTCATCGCTGCGGGCGCGCTGGCGAGGGTTTCGGTGCCGCCCAGGCTGACCGCCAGATGGGCAATCCTCAGCGAATCGAGGAAGGCGAACGCCTCCTTCTCGCCGCCCTTCAGGTAGAGCGAGAAGGTCGATCCGGCGCCGGTGCAGTGGCGTTTGTAGATATCGGCCTGTCTTGAACCCTCCTCGAGGAATCCGAGATAGCCGACCTTCTCCACCTTCGGGTGATCGCGAAGGAAGGCGCAAACCTTCGCCGCATTCTGCCCAGCCTTGTCCATCCTGAGCTCGAGCGTCTCAAGGCTGCGCAGGAGCATCCACGCCGTGTTCGGGTCGCAGATCGTCCCGATGGTGTTGCGCATTGAACGGACCTGGTCGAGCAGGGCCTTGCGACCCACCAGGCCGCCGGCGACGAGATCGCTGTGGCCGCCCGCATATTTCGTCAGGCTGTAGATTGTGAGGTCGGCGCCCTGGGCGAGCGGCTTTGCCCAAAGCGGGCCGAGGAAGGTGTTGTCGATCGCGATCGGCGGGGCTTCGTCCGGCTTGAACGCGGCCTTGCGCGCAGCGGCCACGGCTTCGACGTCGACCAGCTGGTTGGTCGGGTTCGCCGGGCTTTCGAGGTAGATGAGCGCCACTCGGCCCATGCCCTTGGCGCGCTCGATCGTCGCGTCGATTTCCTCGCGCGTCGCTCCCGAGGGGAAGTCGATGTAGGACACGCCGAACTTGCCGAGAATCTTGGCGATCAGGGTTTCGGTCGCCGCATAGAGCGGTCCGGAGTGGACGACGACGTCCCCCGGCTTCACGAACGTCAGGAGCAGGGTCGCGATCGCCGACATGCCGCTGGAGAAAGTCAGGGCGTCTTCGGCATTTTCCCAAAGGCTGAGCCGGTCCTCGAGGATTTCCTGGTTGGGTCCGTTGAAGCGCGAGTAGATGAGCCCTTCCGCGCCGCCCGGCCTTTTGCCGGTCACGCCTTCGAAGAAGCGCTTGCCGGCGGCAGCGCTCTTGAAGACGAAGGTCGAGGTGAGGAAGATCGGCGGCTTGAGTGAGCCTTCGCTCAGCTCCGGGTCGAAGCCATAGCCCATCATCAGCGTGGAAGGGCTGAGCTTGTGATTGCCGATGTGGGTCGGCGACGGCTTCGGCGGGCGCTGCTTCGACCCGCTCATTTCGGCTTCGTTTTCGTCCATCATCGTCAGCCCCTAGCCGATGATGGGGGTCTTCATCCAGACCGGGGCGGTGGGGTCGCCCCGGTCCGGTGCCATGCGTGCCTGTCAGAAGGCAGGAATGCTGGCGAAGAGCGTGGTTACGCTGGCGCCGATCATCTCGATCGCACCGATCGCAATGATGGAGATCAGCGATGCGATCGCCGCATATTCGATGCTGGTCGCGCCGGAGGAATTGCGAAGGAGGCTCGGAATCCGGTTCATCGCTCGCTCCCAATTTCGTTTCGGCTTCCGCCTATCGCCGGCCCGATGCAGCGGCCACGGCGCAGTTCAGCTTGTACCGGGCTGGGACAATCAGTCGGGAAGCGCGATGAGGGAGATCTGGCGGCCGTAATCCGCCTCGCCGCGGTGAGTCGAACGGCGGTAGCTGAAGAATCGGTCGGCGTTGGCATAGGTATCGAGACGGATGGCCTCGACCTCGTCGATTCCCGCAGCGATCAGCCGGTGGCGAACATAGCCCGGCAGGTCGAAATGGGGCGAGCCAGCGACCGAGTCGAAGAAGCGCGCGTTGCCCGAATCCGAATCCAGGAAACGCTCGCGAAACGCGGCGTCGACTTCGTAGCTGGGCAGCGCGATGCACGGGCCGATGGCAGCGACGATCCGCTCGCGCCTTGCCCCGATCGCTTCCATCGCCGCGATCGCCGAGTCGGTGACTCCGGCGAGAGCACCACGCCAGCCGGCATGCGCCGCGCCGATCACCCGCGCCTGCAGATCGGCAAGAAGCACGGGCGCGCAGTCGGCGGTCAGGATTCCGAGCAGCAGCCCGGGCTTGTCGGTAACCATCGCGTCCGCCTTCGGGCGCTCGTCATGCAGCCAGGGCTCCGCGACGTAGCGCGCCTCTGCGGAATGGACCTGGTACACGGTGGCGAGGGCAGCGCCAGGAAGCACCGCGCCGATCGCCCGCCGGCGGTTCTCGGCGATTGCTTCCGGGTCGTCCTTGCTTCCGGTGCCGACGTTGAGCCCGGCAACGATGCCGGTCGAAACGCCGCCGCCGCGGCCGAGAAAGCCATGCGGCAGGTCGCCGAGCGCCGATGCGTGGATGACCTCGACAGTGTTCAAAGCACCTTCCGCATGATGATGTCCTCGTCGGCCTGCTCGCCGACCATGAAAGCATATCGCCCGACGTCCTCGAACCCGTAACGGCCGTAGAACCGGCGGGCCCGATGATTGTCGATGAAGACGGTGAGATAAAGAGCTTTGGCGCCACGGCGGCGCGCTTCCGCAATCCCCCAGTCCATCAGCTGTTGGGCGATCCCGGAGCCGTGATGCTCGGCGCGGACATAGAGCTGGTCGACGAGCATCGCCGTGCCCTGCGCGGCAACCTCAAGCTTGACCGGGCCGATCTTCATGTAGCCAACCGGGAGGCCATCGACCTCGGCGATCCGAACCGCGAAAGCGGGGTCAGCGAGCTGCTTCTCCCAGTCGGCGATCCCGACGCTCGACCGAAACGCCTCGAGGTCTTCGCTCCGGTACAAATGGCCGAAGGTCTCGCAGAAGACGGTGTCGAAGATTGCGTGGAGTTCGGCGGCGTCTGCGGGCGTCGAGTCGCGATAGGCGATCATTGCTCGAACCCTGCCGGTGCCGGCCAAGCCGGCGAATGAATCGCGATCGCCTTGAACAGCTCGCCCATCTGGTCGGAATTGCAGAGCCGACGGCACGCGCATTCGATTTCCTCGCGCTTTTCGGGATGCGCTGCCGCAAGCGCCTGCGCTCGAGCGCGTATCCCCAGCCGGTCCAGCCAGCGCCCCTGCTCGATCACGGCTGTGACCGCTGCCCCGCATTCCCGGGCAACTTTCGCCAATGCCTCGAAATCGACGTGGGCGGTCAGGTCCTGCTCTCCAGGCCGGTCGAGGACCGGCGCGAAGCCGTGGGCGTGGACGGCCTGGAGCGTATCGCCGGGCGCGCTCCTGGAATGGCCATAGTCGACGACGATCGCGGCCCCACCGCAATTGACCACCCGCCTGGCGATCTCGGCCGTCGCTCCGTCGCGAGCAGGCGAGGCTTCGACGATTGGCCCGTCCCGATCGAAGGCCAATCCGCCGGCGGCAACGGTCACCTTCCGCTCCATTCCCTCGACGAACTGCCGCACCGGAAGCGCATCGAGGAACTCATTGGCGACCAAAAGCATCGGCGCGTCGGGAAGCCCGGCGAGCCCGTCATGCCAGGAAGCATTCGGGACGGCTCTGGCCTGCGCTTCGCGGAGCACCGGGCTGGTTTCGACGAAATGGACGGAGGGATCCAGGCCGGCGGAGCGGAGGACCCGAAGCGCATCGCCGGCAAGCGTTCCCCGGCCGGGCCCAAGCTCGACATAGGTCGCATCCGCCGGCCTCCCCGCGCGCGCCCAGCAGTCGACGAGGCAGGCGCCGACCAGCTCGCCGAACATCTGGCTGATTTCCGGAGCGGTGGTGAAGTCGCCGCTGGCGCCCAGCGGATCGCGGGTCGCGTAATAATATTCGTTGCAGGCGCCCATGAAGGCCTCGACCGTGATCGGCCCTTCGGAAAGGATTCGGTCCCGGAGCGCGCGCTCCAGCGGGGTCATGCGACGCTTGACGTTCCTGCCGTCGGCTCGACGCGGACCCGGCGGCCTTTCGCCGTCCACATCAGCCACGCGCCGCCGATGATGAGCGGCAGCGACAGCCACTGGCCCATATGCAGCCCGGTCGCATGCGTGAACGCCGCCAGCTGCGGGTCCGGCTCGCGCACGAACTCCACGAGGAAGCGGAACAGGCCGTAGAAGAAGCCGAAGGCGCCGACGAGCTTGCCGGGCTGGTACCGCGCCTGGGTTTTCCAGAACATCCAGGCGAGGATGGCGAACAGGACGATGCCTTCCAGGAACGCCTCGTAAAGCTGACTTGGATGGCGCGGGGGGCCAAGCACCGTCTGGTGGAACAGCTCGCTATATTCCGGGAAGCGGATCGCCCACGGAACGTTGGTCGGAGCACCCCACAGCTCGCCATTCACGAAATTGGCGCACCGGCCGAGGAACAGGCCGATCGGCGCGACGCAGGCGACATAATCGTGAATCCTCAGCGCCGGGAGCTTCTGCTTCCAGCTGAGATAGAGGATTCCGAGAACCGTCCCGATGAGCCCGCCGTGGAACGACATGCCGCCGTCCCACAGCTTGAGAACATCGATCGGGTGCTCGGCATAGTAGGTGAGGTTGTAGAAGAGCACGTAGCCGATGCGGCCGCCGAGGATGATTCCGAGCGCCGCGTAGAAGACCAGATCGTCGGCATGGCGCCGCGCCATCGGCGCGCCCGGCTGCTTCAGCAGCTTGAGGAGATACCAGTAGCCGGCGAAAATCCCGACCAGGTAGGCAAGGCTGTACCACCTGAGGTCGAAGAAGCCGAGGTGCAGCGCCACTGGCGACAGGTGAAGGTCGGTCCAGGCGATCGCGTTCGAGGCGTCTGTTGTCGGCAAGGCTCTTCCTTTTCGGTCCGCGCCTCATAAGGTGCTTAACGGCAAAGGCAAACGGGAGCGACGAGGAGGATGGCAAGCGAGCTCGATCGAAAGTTTGACGAGACGCTCGCCGCAGTTACCGGTCCGGGAGGCCGGATCATCATCGATCGCGATGCGCAGGGCAGGGCGATCGTCGGCAACTTTCCCGCCACCTTGCCGAGCCTGTTCCGCACATTTTGCGCCCTCAACGGTTCGACCGAAGCCCTGATCGCGGGGGAAGAGCGGCTGACCTTCGCCGATCTCGACAATATTTCGGAACGGCTGGCGCGATCGCTCGCCGCACGAGGGATTCGCAAGGGCGACCGCGTGGGACTCGCAATGCGCAACTGCCCGGCCTGGATCGTGTCCTACATGGCAGTCCTGAAAGCCGGCGGCGTCGCGACACTCCTCAACGGCTGGTGGCAGGCCCACGAAATGGAGCATGCGCTGAAGCTGACCAGCCCGGCGCTGGTCATTGCCGACATCGCGCGCGGCGAGCGGATCGCGGCACGGTGCAACCAGTTTCCGATCGTCTCGCTCGACGCCGGGTCTCCACTCGATCAGGCGCTCGCGCCTTTGTTGGAGGCAGGCGAAGCCGAGCTTCCGGAGATCGCGCCGGAGGACGACGCAACCATCCTTTTCACCTCGGGATCGACCGGCGAAGCGAAGGGCGCGCTATCGACTCACCGCGCGGTGACGACCGGCGTCTACGTCTACGCGATGGGCCTGATGGTACTGAGGGCGATCCTGGAAGGCCGGGGCAGTCCCCCGCCGCAGCCGCGAACCCTGCTCAACGTGCCGCTCTTCCACGTCACGGGCGAAGTGCCGGTCCTGCTCAACAGCTTCGTCATCGCACGAACGATGGTGCTGATGCCCAAATGGGACGCGGCGGAGGCGATGCGGCTGATCGAGAAGGAGAGGATCACCTATTTCGTCGGAGTGCCGACGATGAGCCTCGAACTGATGAACCATCCGGATCGCGAGAAATATGATCTTTCGTCGCTGACGGACATCGCGGCCGGGGGTGCGCCGCGGCCCGTTTCGCACGTCGAGCGGCTGCAGGAGACATTCGACTGGGCACAGCCCGCGCTCGGCTATGGCCTGACCGAAACCAACGCGGTCGGCTTCAGCAACTTCTGGTCCAATTACCGGGAGAAGCCCGCCTCGACCGGACGGGTGCAGCAGCCGCTGGTGGACACCGCGATCCTCGGCCCCGACGACACGCACCTGCCCACGGGAGATGTCGGCGAGATCGGCATCCGCTCGGCTGCGAACATGGAATGTTACTGGGACAATCCCGCTGCGACCGCCGCAGCCTTCACCCCCGACGGCTTCTTCCGGACCGGCGACATCGGTTACCTGGACGAAGACGGCTATCTGTTCATCGTCGACCGCAAGAAGGACATCATTATCCGCGGCGGCGAGAACATCTCGGCGGCCGAGGTCGAGGCGGCTTGCTACGATCACCCGCAGGTGGCGGAGGTCGCGGTGTTCGGCGTGTCCGACGAGCGGCTTGGCGAGGTGCCGATCGCCGTGGTTCATCCGCGCGGCGGACTGGAGGAATCCGCGCTTCGGGAATTCCTCGAAGGCCATGTCGCGGCGTTCAAGGTGCCGGCGCGCTTCATCTTCAGCGCTCAGCCGCTTCCCAAGCTCGGCACCGGCAAGATCGACCGCGTGGCCTTGAAGGCGCTGTACGCCCGTTGACCAAAACCGGAGTCCTGCTGGTCAACCTCGGAACGCCCGACGCGCCGGAACCGGCGGCGGTTCGGCGCTACCTGGCCGAATTCCTCTCCGACCGGATGGTCGTCGATTTGCCGCCGTTCGTCTGGCAGCCGATCCTGCGCGGCGCGATTCTTCCGTTCCGGCCGAGGCGGACGGCGGAGGCCTATAGCCTGATCTGGACCGACGAGGGGTCCCCGCTGGCCGCGATCACGCGACGTCAGCGCGAAGCGCTGCAGGATCGGCTCGGCGGCGAGTTCGTCGTGGATTATGCGATGCGCTACGGCAGGCCGACGATCGCCGAGGCACTGGATCGCATGGCTGCAGCAGGTTGCGAGCGGGTGCTTGCCGCACCGCTCTATCCGCAGTTCAGTGGGGCGACGACAGGGACCGCGAAGGCGGCATTGCTCGCCGCAGCGGGTTCCAAAATCCGGATGCGCATCCTGCCGCCTTATTACGGAGACAATCTCTACATCGGAGCGCTGGCCGCCAATCTGGAGCGCCAGCTGGCTGCTCTGGATTTCGAGCCACAGCGCCTGCTGCTGAGCTTCCATGGCCTGCCGCAGCGCAACGTCGACCGCGGCGATCCCTATTTCCTCCACTGCAGCACGACCGCCCGCCTGCTCGACAAGCGGCTGTCCGTGCCCACCGACGTCGCGTTCCAGTCGCGTTTCGGGCGTGCAAAGTGGCTGGAGCCGGCAACCGCGGACACGCTTTCGGCCTATCCGGCGATGGGAATCCGGCGAATCGCGATCGCCGCTCCCGGCTTTTCCGTCGACTGTATCGAGACTCTCGAAGAACTCGGGATCCGCGGCCGGGAAGCGTTCATCCACGCAGGCGGCAAGCGATTCGCGCGCCTGGACTGTCTCAACGACTCTCCCGAAGGCATGGCCATGCTCGAAGGACTGGTGAGGCGGGAACTTGCCGCTTGGCCAAAGCCCGCATAAGCGATTGATACGGCAACAGGAGAAACGGCAATGGCTCGGGTGGCAATCGTCACTGGGGGTACGCGCGGCATCGGCGAGGCGATCAGCATCGCGCTCAAGGAAAAGGGGCTGACGGTCGCCGCCAACTACATGGGCAATGACGAGCGGGCGAAGGCTTTCACCGAGCGGACGGGCATTCGCGCGTTCAAGTGGGACGTGTCCGATTTCGAGTCGTGCCAGAAGGGCGTCCGTCAGGTGGAGGAGGAGCTCGGGCCCGTGGACGTGCTCGTCAACAATGCCGGGATCACGCGCGATGCGACGATGCGCAAGATGGACCATGCCAAGTGGCAGGACGTGATCGACACCAACCTCGGCGGTTGCTTCAACATGGCCAAGGCGGTGTTCGAGGGGATGAGCGGCCGCGGCTACGGACGGATCGTCAACATCGGCTCGATCAACGGGCAGGCGGGCCAGTACGGGCAGGTCAATTATGCCGCCGCAAAGTCGGGAATCCACGGCTTCACCAAGGCGCTCGCACAGGAAGGCGCGCGGTTCGGGGTGACCGTCAACGCGATCGCTCCGGGCTATATCGACACCGACATGGTCGCCGCGGTGCCGGAAGACGTACTCGGCAAGATTGTCGCCCGGATTCCGGTCGGACGCCTTGGCCGCGCCGACGAGATCGCTCGCGGCGTGACGTTCCTGTGCGATGAAAATGCAGGCTTCGTCACCGGTTCGACCCTGTCGATCAACGGCGGCCAGCACATGTACTGATGGCGGCCAAGCCGCCGCCTCCTGCGCCGCCGCGCAAGCGATCCGTGACGATTGCCGGTCACGAAACGTCGATCGCGCTCGAACCGATTTTCTGGGCCGCGCTGGAAGCTGCAGCGGTTGACCAGGGACTGCCGCTCAACGCCCTGGTCGCGCGGATCGATGCGGAGCGGCTTGAGCAGTCGCCGCCGGCGAACCTCGCCTCAGCGATCCGCCAGTGGCTGTTCGCTCGCGCTTCGGGCGGCTGACAAGACCGCCTCGCCAAACAGCCGGGCGGCGTCGCGCGATCGGTCGAGCCAGAGCGCGGGCTCGATCAACTCGAGTTCGATCACCTGGAGCGTTCCGCAATTGCCCATGACGAGGTCGACCCGCGCATAAGTTGCCGGCGCGGGCGCGGCGGCGAGCGCTGCAAGCGCTACCTTTTCGGCGCCCGGCGGCGGATCGCAGCTCTCGATGATCCCGCCATGTTCGGGCTGGACACGGAAATCGCCGGCCACCGGGACCTTGCTGAGCGCGTGGCTCAACTGTCCGTCGAAGAACAGCAGCGACCATTCCCCGGACGTGGTGATGCTTTCGAGCCAGGGCTGGACCATCATCCTGCGGCCACGCACCGGTTCCGGGATCGGCTCGCCGGGGGCAAGGCGGAAGGTCAGATAGGCACTGGCCGACACGGGAGGCTTCACGACGAGATCCGTGCAGCCGAAATGGGACCGGATCGCCGCCATTGACGGTTCGTCCAGCGCCTCGGCGACCTCAGTGGGCACGACGGGAACCCCGCGCTCGTAAAGTTCGGCGAGATAGTTCTTGTCGCTGTTCCAGCGCAGCAGCGGGATGGGGTTGCGAACCCGCGCGCCTTGCGCCTCAAGCCGGTCGAGCACGGCCATCCAGCGGTCGAAATGCTTGTGATAGCCCCAGGCGACCAGCGGCAGGACCAGGTCGAAAGCGGCCGGGTCGAACGGCTCGCTCCAGACGACAGGGGTGACCTCGGCTCCGACCGCGGCAAGCGCGCCAGCTTCGACATCATACGCCCATCGCCAGTCGGCCGAATAATCGGCCTCGGGAACGAGGATCGCGAGCTTCACCTAGCGGGCGAGAAGTATGCGGGCCTGGCTGGCGATCTGGGCAAGCATCGAGGCGCTGACGACGCCTTCGCGGCGAGCGCGATCGACGAGCTCCCGGAACTGGTCGATGCGGGCCTGCGTGTGCTCCACCCATTGCTCGACGCCGGCGGCCGGGTCCTTGCCCCGGACACGACCGAGGAAATCGATCCGCAGCTGCTCGAAGTCGCGAGCGAGAGCAGCGGTGAGCAGGCGCTCCCACTGGTCGGCCGGCACGAAGCGCGCCAGCTGCTGCTGGGCCCAATCGAGACCGAGCGCTTCGCCGAGCTGCGTGTAAGCCCGAGTGACCGCGAGCTCGTCGAGGCCCTTGCGAGCGGCCAGCGCGGCGATCGCGAAGACGCCGTCCAGCTCGTACAGGCGAACCAGGCCGCGAACGATCTCGTCGCTTGCTCCGAGATCGAGGAGGTGGTCCCGCCGAGCCGCGGCCTCGTTTCGAACTTCGGCGCGGATCAGCTTTGTGGCCGCCGCGGAAATCTTGCGGACGCCCGGCTCAAGAAGTTCGCAGAGCTTGCCGACGCTCATCTCTCCGCCCATCGCGCGGAGGATATCGGAGAGGTGCGCGTGAACGCTCCTCGCGCCGATCGCGAACAGCTCCACCCGGACATTCTCCGGAAGATCGGCGTGTTCGATCTGCTCCCACAGCTTGTCGAGGTCGAGGAGTCGCTCCGCGACCAGGAAAGCGACGATGACCTGGCCGAGCGACGCGCCCTCTTCCTCGGTCATGTCCAGCGCGACCACCGGGCCGAGCCGGTTGACCATGCGATTGGCGACCCGCGTGGCGATGATGTCATCGCGCAGTCGGTGAGCGCGGATCGCGGCGGCGTGGGCCGTGCGCATCGGCTTCGGGAACGCCGCAAACAGGTCGGGCTCCAGAACCTTCTCGCGCGAAAGGCAAAGCGTCTCGGCGGCTGCCTGGAGGGCGATCTTCGACATCGAAAGAACGACGGCCAGCTCGGGCCGGGTGAGGCCGCGATTGTCCTGCGCCCGGCGAAGCAGCTCCTCGCTGCTGGCGAGTCCCTCGACCTTGCGGTCCAGCCGGCCCGAGGATTCGAGAAGCTCGATCGTCCGAACGTGCGCCGGAAGAGCCTCCGACCCGCTGCTCTGCGCGATGGACAGCGCGAGCGACTGGAGCCGATTGTCCTCGAGCACCATGTCGGCGACCTCGTCGGTCATCTTGACCAGCAGGCTGTTGCGCTTGGCGAACGTCAGTTTTCCGTCCCGCATTTCGCGGTTGAGCGGAATCTTGATGTTCACTTC
>JBQCIU010000046.1:0-8116 GCA_051953395.1 Sphingomicrobium sp. | reverse complement strand
CCCCCCGGGGGGCATAGTCCGGCACCATGGGCGGCCCGTGGGGGCCCCCTCCGGTGCTTCGCACCACCGCCCCCCGAGGGGGAGGGGCTGATGCGGTCTCGCGCCTTCGGCTTTTCCATCGCCATCGTCATCCTGATCCTCGACCAGCTTGCGAAGTGGTTCGTGTCGGGTCCGCTTCACCTGAAGGAGGTCGCGCAGATCATCATCCTGCCGATCTTCAACCTGACCTGGACCGAGAACAACGGGATTTCGCTCGGCCTGCTCAATGCAGAGACCGACGTCGGCCGCTGGATGCTCGTCGCCCTGACCTCCGCAATCGCCATCGCCGTCGCGGTGTGGATCGGGCGCGAGAAGCACCGCTGGGACCAGGCGGCGCTCGGGATGATCCTGGGCGGAGCGCTCGGCAACATCCTCGACCGGGCGAGGCACGGCTTCGTGGTCGATTTCGCCGACCTTCACTTCGGGACGTTCCGCCCCTTTTTGGTCTTCAATGTCGGCGATGCAGCGATTAGCATCGGCGTCGTCATCCTGTTAGTGCGCGCGTTCCTGATCAAAGACGAGCACAAGAAGCTGCCCAAGGAGTCCGTCGAAAATGCGTAAGAGCCTTACTCTCCTGCTTATCCCGGCGATTGCGCTTGGCGGCTGCGCAGTCTTCAAGAGCAAGTCGCGGACGCCGGACGAGTTCGCGGTCGCGCGCAACGCGCCGCTGGTCATCCCGCCGGATTATTCACTGACTCCGCCCGTCGCCGGCACCGCCACCGCGACTCCGCAGGACGCGCAGCAGCAGGCCGTCGAGGCCTTGTTCGGCGGCCCCGCCCCGCGCCCGCCGTCGGAGTCCCTGCTCCTCGACGAAGCCGGCCGCGATCGGGTCGCGCTCGGCGCTCGCTCGATCGCCGGCGATCCCGGCACCAATGTCGTCGACATGGGCTCGGCGACCCAGACCATCATCGCGGCGCCGCAAAGCGACAGCCAGATCGCTTCGGCCCAGGTTCCTTAAACGGCGACAGCGCGGGGGAAGCATCCGAATGGCCGAAGAAACCCTCTCCACTCGCCTCGTCGAGGTCGAGTCGATGCTCGACCGGTCGCGGCGGCGCTTCGAGGAAGGTGCCCGGCTGGTCGAGGAAGCGCACAAGGCGCTCGCCGAAATCCAGCAGGCGCTGATCGGATCGCCGGCCAGCGTCTCGCGCGAGCAGAGCGATGAAGCCGCATCGAAGCTGGTCGCCTCGCTTCGGGCATCTGGCGGCGAAATGCCTGAGACCCTGTGCGGCGGCCGCCTGGCGGTCGACCAGATCCAGCGGCTGATCCGGATCGACGGCCATCCGATCGGGATCACCGAGATGGAATATCGCGTGCTCGAGCTGCTCGCCTTCGCTCGCAACAACGTCGTCACCCGGGCGATGCTTCTGAAGCACCTCTACCGCCGCGCGGACGACCAGCCGCAGCCGAAGATCATCGACGTCTTCATCTCGAAGCTTCGCAAGAAGCTTCGGAGCGCGGCGGGCGGAGCCGAGTTCATCGAGACGATCCCGCAGCGCGGCTGGATCCTCCGCGACATTTCGCCGGAGAGCGGGGCCTGATCGATCCTCCCTGTCGCGAAGCGATGGGGAGGTGGCAGCGCGAAGCGCTGACGGAGGGGCCCCTCCACCACTCAGCTTCGCTGAGCGGTCCCCCTCCCCACGAGCTGCGCTCGCAGGGAGGATCTTCACACTTTCTTAGGCACGCCCGTTCACAACGGGCACCATGTTGCACCTCTTCGCCGAAGCCGCAGCGCCGCAACCCTCGGAACGGCTGCATCCCGAACCCGTCACTCGCCTCGCAAGCGTCCGCAACGCGCTTCGCGTCGTGGATGCGTTCGGCGGCGGTCCGGCCGATGATTTCGACGCAATCGCATCGGAGCGGTGGGAGAGCGCGGACGGAGCGGCAAAGCGCTGCTTCGACCGCCGCTCGGCCGAGCTAGTCGCGGTTGCGACCGCAGGTCTCGAGGCCGTATCCTTCCAGCGTGAGCAGGGCCTCGACGCCAGCGTCACCGCTCTGCGCGTGATTGCCGACGAACTGAAGACGGGCCTGAGAGACCTCGAACGGATCTTCACCCGCTAAGAGCCGCAGATGCTCTGGATAATTGCCATCATCGTCGTTGTGTCGGTCGCATCCAGCACTCCGGCAGGCCGGGCAGAAGCAAGCGCAAAACTTGCTCGCTGGAACCCGCTTTTCATCGGACTGCTACTCTTGGGCCTCGGGTTGATTTTCTTCCCCTGGCCGCCGGTTCAGCACTAAGCCGGCCCTAGCGCCTTCGGAGTGGCGGGGTCGGCGCCCCATTCGCTCCAGCTTCCATCGTAGAGCTGCGCGTTGTCGTTGCCGAGCAGATGCGCGGCGAAGATGAGCGCATTGGCCGTCACTCCCGAACCGCAGCTGGCAACGAAGGGCTGGGCGGCGTCGGCGCCGGCCTGATCGAAGAGCCTGCGCAGCTGGTCACGGCTCTTGAAGGTGCCGTCCTCGCTGTAGATCGCGGAGAAAGGCACGTTCCGCGCGCCTGGGATATGCCCCGCCGCAACGCCCGGGCGCGGGTCGGCTTCGCTCCCTTCGAACCGCGCTGGGCCACGGGCGTCGACAAGCGGCAGCGCGATTCCGCCGAGGATCTGCTGCTTGGTGACGACCTCGTCCGGGCGCTCCGCGGCCTCGAACTTCACGTCGCGCCGCTCGGCTTGTCCAGCTTCGACCGGGCGGCCTTCCGCGGTCCATTTCTGGAAGCCGCCATCGACGATCGCGACATCGCGGACTCCGAAGTGGCGGAACATGAACCAGCCGCGAGCAGCGGTCCGGATCGGCGAATTGTCATAGACGACCACTCGGTCGCCGCTGGAAACGCCGATCCTCTCCATCGCCCGGGCGAAGTCTTCCGCGCTCGGAAGCATATGCGGCGCCGGGTTGGAGGAATCGCGGACTTTGTCGATATCGAGGAAACGGGCGCCGGGGATATGGGCACGCAAATATTCGTCGTGGCCGCTACGGCCGCTCGCCGGCATGAACCAGCTGGAGTCGACGATGGTAAGTCCGGGCTCGCCGAGACGGCCGGCCAGCCATTGAGTCGAGACGAGCGATTCCATGCCTTCTCCCGTCATTGCGAGCGCTGAAAGCGCGTGGCAATCCAGCGACGTGCAAACTGGATTGCTTCGCTACGCTCGCAATGACCGCTGAATCAACGATCAAGCTCGACTCCAGCTGGCTGGAGCCGCTGCGCGGCGAGTTCGAGCAGCCCTATATGGGTGAGCTGAAGCGCTTCCTGATGGCCGAGCGCGAGAAGGGCCGGACGATCTTCCCGAAAGCGTCGAACTGGTTCCGGGCGCTGGACCTGACTCCTCTCGACAAGGTGCGCGTCGTCATCCTTGGGCAAGACCCGTATCACGGGCCGGGGCAGGCACATGGCCTCTGCTTCTCCGTCATGCCCGGCGTCCGCCCGCCCCCGAGCCTCGTCAACATCTTCAAGGAGATGCGGAGCGACCTCGGCATTTCGCCCAGCACCCACGGCTTCCTCGAACATTGGGCGAGCCAGGGCGTGCTGCTTCTCAACAGCGTGCTGACGGTGGAGATGGGCCAGGCGGCCTCGCACCGCGAAAAGGGCTGGGAGCGGTTCACGGACGCGGTGGTGCGGCTGGTGAACGCCAAGAGCGAGCCCGTCGTGTTCATGTTGTGGGGCAGCTACGCGCAGAAGAAAGCGGCGTTCGTCGACACGTCACGGCACCTGGTGCTGAAGGCGCCGCACCCATCGCCGCTCAGCGCCCACAGCGGCTTTTTCGGTTGCGGCCATTTCTCGAAAGCCAATGCGTTCCTCGAAGCGCGCGGCCTGGAGCCGATCGACTGGGCGTTGCCTGAATGCGAGTCCACGGCCTAAGGGGCCGCGCAATGGAACCCAAGCATCTTGGCAAGCAGAGCGCCCTCCCCGCCTCGCCTGAGGAGGCGGTGCTCGATTATGTGCCGAACCCGCGGCCGGGTGAGCTGTACCTGATCCGCTTCGCAGCCCCCGAGTTCACCTCCCTGTGCCCGATCACCGGGCAGCCCGATTTCGCGCATCTCGTCATCGATTATGCGCCGGGCGAGAGCATCGTCGAATCGAAGAGCCTGAAGCTGTTCCTGTCCTCGTTCCGCAACCACGGCGCCTTCCACGAGGATGTCACCGTCGGCATCGGCAAGCGGCTGGCGGACGAGATGAAGCCGCAATGGCTGCGAATCGGCGGCTACTGGTACCCGCGCGGCGGAATGCCGATCGACGTCTTCTGGCAGAGCGGCCCGCCCCCCGAAGGGCTGTGGTTGCCGGACCAGGGCGTGTCTGCGTATCGAGGGCGAGGCTGACGCTCGACAAGAGCAGACACGTACCGGGGCCGGTGAACCCCTAGCGGAACGTCGCTTCGCGCGGCTCCTCGAACTGCTCGGTCGGCGGAGCGCTCGACGCCTGGCTCTTGGTCCAGAGATAGAGAGCGCCGACCAGCACCACGAACAGCAGGATGCCGAGCGGCACCGCCCAGGCGAAGTCCTTGACCAGCGCCAGCGGGGCGTCGCTGTTGGTCGCCGCAACGATGGCTGCGAAAACGACGCCGAACAGGCTCTCGCCGACGATCACGCCGGTCGCGAGGAGCACGCCCATCCGCTCGGCGAACTCGGGGTTGCCCGCGCGCTTCGCCCACTTGTCGTAGAAATAGCCGAGCAGCGCGCCGATGGGGATCAGAAGCGTGAGCGCCATCGGCAGGTAAATGCCCATGCCCACCGCGAGGGGCGGCATCGCGCCGCGCTTCGTAGCCCGAAGAACCTCGTCGATGATGACCACGACGACACCGATGGCCGCGCCGATCCCGATCAGGCCCCAGTCCAGATTTCCGCCGAGCACGCCCTGCGCGATTGCCGAGATGAGCTGCGCCTGCGGGGCGGCGAGCGCGGTGATCCCGGCGCCGGGCACGCCCTGGAATCCGAACGCAGTGTTGAGCAGATCGAGGATCGGCGGGATGACCAGCGATCCGAAGACGACGCCGAGGATCAGCGCCACCTGCTGGCGCCACGGCGTGGCATTCACCAACTGGCCGGTCTTCAGATCCTGCAGGTTGTTGTTCGAAATGGTGGCGACTCCGAACACGATCGCCGTGACGAACAGCGCGAAAGCGACAAGGCTCTTCGTCGCGTCGCCGGTCGCCGCCGGGAACAGGATCGCCAAAATCAGCGAAATGCCCACGACGGACAGGATTCCGACGCCCGAGATCGGGCTGTTCGAAGCGCCGATCAGGCCCGCCATGTAGCCGCACACGGCGGCGATGATCACTCCGGCGATGAGCACGTAGATGATGCTGAGAATGATCGTTGTCGTCGGGCTGGCAGCGATCGGATTGGTGCTTGCGAAGGCATAAAGCAGAAGCCCGATCGGGATCATCGACACCAGGATGGTCGCCGTGACGAGTCCGATCGGGATGTCGCGCTCGGTCAGCGGCAGGTCCTCGCCCCTGCCCGCCTTCCGCTCCCGGTTGGCGGCGATCGCCGAGCGAATTCCGCCCGCGATCGGCCCGAGGATCCTGAGCAATGTCCAGATTGCGGCGATGCCGATCGTACCGGCGCCGACGAAACGGACCTTGTTGACGAAGATGTCGCCGACGAAGTCGTCTAGGCTTGTGCCGACCGGAATGGCTGCGGCGATCGACGTGTAGTGCGGCACCAGATAGGCCCAGCTGATGAGGAGACCGATGAACATCGCGATGCCGACCGACAGGCCGACGAGATGGCCGACGCCGATCAGGGCCAGCGACAGGCTCGCCGAGACCTGCGTTGCGCCCGAACCCACCCGGAAGCTTTTCGATGCGGCCGACGAGATCAGTCCGGTCGCGGCGAGCAACGAGAAGGCCGCCGCAGCAACGGAGCTGACGATGATCATCAAAAGACCGCGCCGGTTCTCCTCGGCACCCCCGACGCCCGCGCCGACCTTCAGCACTTCAGCCGCGGCGACGCCTTCCGGATAAGGAAGGTCGGAACCGGTCACCATCGCCCGCCTCAGCGGCACGGAATACATGACGCCCAGGATTCCGCCGATGCCGATCACCGCGACCGACAGCCAGTAGGGAAAGCCCGTCCACCACCCGACCATGATCAGCCCGGGAAGGACGAAGATGATCGCCGACAGCGTTCCCGCCGCCGAAGCGATCGTCTGGACGATATTGTTTTCCTGAATGGTCGAATCGCGGAAGAACTTCAGCACCGCCATCGAGATCACCGCGGCGGGAATCGACGTGGCGAAGGTCAGGCCGATCTTGAGGCCGAGATAGACGTTGGCCGCCGTGAACACGACGGTGATCAAGGCGCCGAGGATCACGCCCCGGAGGGTCAGCTCCTTGAGGCCGGGATCGCGACTGGTGGCGCGTGAAGCGGCGGTTGCCATGAAGGTCGTTCCTTGCCTGTTAGAGACTGGTTGAGGGGGAGACCGGGATCGGGCTCGAATGCCGGCGGACGACCTGCCATCGCTTGTCGTCGCACACCCAGACGTCGGTGAGCAGCACGCAATCTTCGATTTCGCGGCCGAGATAGGAGACCCGCCACCGCGCCTCGACGGTGCCGATCATGACGTCGTGGAGCACGACCGCATCCTTGATGTCGAGCTCGATGCTGACGAGCTCGCGCTTCTGGACGGCCTCCAGCCATTCCTCGCGGGTCAGGGTGAATGGCCCGGTCGAACGCGTTCCGATCAAGGTGAAGCGCGGATGGATCAGCGACCGCAGCCGCTCCATGTCCTTGGCGCAAAGCGAGTCGCGCCATTCACGCTCAAGCGAGTCGATGAAGTCGCAGTTGCTAGAGGCCACGGCGGCACCTTCCACCGGGCCAGCCGAGCGCACGTCCAAAAATCGCTATCTCCTCCGCCACGGCGCTACACTTGCGAAACAAGCCGCCGCGCGCAAGCGCTAGATGCGCTGGAGACGCAGACTCCTAGCCGCCGCTGATGTCGATGCCGATGAACGCGCCGGGCGCCGAGCCGCGCTGGACCAGCAGGAGCACGCTCGTCCGGCCGGCTTTCCTGGCGGCATCGACCGCCGCCGCGACCTGCGCAGGCGTGGTGACCTTCTGCCCCTGGACTGCCAGGATGATGTCGCCGCGCTGGAGGCCCTTCTCGGCCGCGTCGCTCGACGAATCGACCGCCGTGATGACAACTCCGCTCGTTCCCGGCGGAAGCTTCAGCGCCTGCGCGATCTGCGCGTTCATCGGCTGGAGCGACAATCCCAGGGTCTGGGTCGTCGGAGTCGCCGCGCCCGGGCCGCTTCCGGAGGTGCCCTCGTCATCCTGCCCGAGCTGCTTCGCGAGCTGCTCTTCGGTGGGCCGCTGGGTAACGAGAACCGGGATGTCGATCTTCTTCCCGCCGCGAACGACCGTGATGGTCGAGCGAGTTCCGACCGGCAGGTTCGCGACGAGGTAGGATACGGTCTGGTCCGGGTTCACGTCCTTGCCGTTGACCGCGACGATCACGTCGCCCTGCTGGATGCCCGCCTTCGCGGCCGGCGTTCCCGGCTGCACGGTGCGGACGATTTCCCCGCGATCCTTGGGAAGGCCGAGCGAGGAGGCGATATCGTCGCTGACCGGCTGGAGGCCGACGCCGAGATAGCCGCGCTCCGGGCGTTCGCCGCGGCGAAGCGCATCGATCACCGGCTTGGCGAGCTCCGCCGGGATGGCGAGGCCGATTCCGACGTTGGTCCCGGTGGGCGAGATCAGCGCCGAATTGATGCCGATCACCCGGCCGGTCATGTCGAACATCGGGCCGCCGCTATTGCCCATGTTGATGGCCGCGTCGGTCTGGATGTAGCGGTCGTAGGCGCCGTTGCCGGTAATCCCGCGATTGATCGCCGAGATGATTCCCGCGGTCACCGTGCTTCCGACTCCATAGGGATCGCAGATCGCGATCACCCAGTCGCCGACGCGCGCGCCGCGGCTGTCGCCCCATTGAACGTAGGGCAGGTTGGTGCCGTCGATCTTCAGCAGGGCGAGGTCGGCGAGCTCGTCGCGGCCGATGATCCGCGCCTGATATTCCTTGCGGTTCGACAGCGTTACGGTGACCTGGTCGACCGGCCCGTTGCCGTTCGCGCTGGCGATCAGATGGTTG
>JBQCIU010000045.1:0-4670 GCA_051953395.1 Sphingomicrobium sp. | reverse complement strand
CTTCCGGCCCGCGATCGGCGCAGGGTGTTGATGCTCGGCGTCGGAATGGCGCTGGTGTTCCTCATCACCTTTGCGGTCATCGCGACCCAGTTGCTGAAGATCACGGGCCTGGTGTTCGCGGGCGGACTGCTGCTCCTGTGGGTCGCGTACAACATGGTCCGCGAACTCCACCCGAAGGCGTCGGTCGTTGCCGACGATCCGGACACCGCGGAAATCGAGGGGCCGCCGGCCAGCAAGACCTTCTTCCGAGCGGCGGTCCAGATCATGGTCGCCGACCTCAGCATGAGCCTCGACAACGTCCTTCTCGTGGCCTCGATCGCTCGCGAGAACCCCGCGCTGCTTGTCGTCGGGCTCAGCTTCTCGGTTCTGCTGATGGGGCTTGCCGCCAATTATGTGGCGCGGCTGATCCAGCGCTATCACTGGATCAACTATATCGGCCTTGCGGTGATCCTCTATGTCGCGGTGACCATGATCTACGAAGGCTGGGTCGGGGACGATCATATTCTCGGCTTGAGAAACCTTCTCGGACTCGGCTAGCGCCAAAGGCCTTGATCGCGGAGAACAGGGCTTGCTCGATCTGATTTTGGCTACCGCATCGGCGACGGCCGCCGGGCCGACCGGCCTCGCGGGCATGTGGCCGGCGATCGTCGAGGATTTTTCGAATATTACCGAGCCCGCGGCGTTGGCCGCGTTCCTCCAGGTGCTGATGATCGACCTGGTGCTTGCCGGCGACAACGCGATCGTCGTGGGCGCGCTCGCCGCCGGTCTGTCGGCCGCCGAGCGCCGGCGGGTCATCCTGATCGGCGTTCTCGCGGCCCTCGTGCTTCGGATCGCCTTCGCTCTGGTCGTCACCCAGCTGCTTCAGATCATCGGCCTGATCCTGATCGGTGGCCTGCTTCTCCTCTGGGTCGCGTGGAAGATGTGGCGCGAGCTGCGCCACCAGGGCGAATCGGGCGGATCGGACGAGATCGTGGGAGACGAACATTCCGGCCTTCGCCCGTCGAAGAGCTTTGCCGCGGCCGTGTGGGCTGTCGCCGTCGCGGACGTTTCCATGAGCCTCGACAACGTCCTTGCCGTGGCCGGCGCGGCCCGGGACCATCCCGGCATCCTGATCGTCGGGCTGGTCGTCGCCGTGGCGTTGATGGGTCTCGCGGCCAATCTGATCGCCCGCTACATCGAGCGCTACCGCTGGATCGCCTATCTGGGCCTGCTCGTGATCGTCTATGTCGCGCTCAAGATGATCTACGAAGGCTGGGTGCACCCCGAAGTGGGGCTGGGGACGCTGTTCGCCTGAGCTTTTGCAGCGCCGCTGGCTGGCGCTAAGGGCTTCCCGATGTCAGCCGACACCATTTTCGCCCTTTCGAGCGGCAGCCCGCCCGCGGCGATCTCGGTCATCCGGATCAGCGGTCCATCGGCTCATGCCGCGGGCGCCATGCTCGCGGGCTCGCTCCCTCCGGCGCGCCACGCTGCCGTCCGGGAACTCCGCGACGCGAGGGGCGAGCTTCTCGATCAGGCGCTGGTGTTGCGCTTCGACCGCCCTTCCAGCTCGACAGGCGAGGATTCGATCGAGTTCCACTGTCACGGCGGCCGGGCTGTGGTGGCGGCGCTTCTGCGAGCGCTTGCCGCCGTTGACGGCTTGCGCCCGGCCGAGCCGGGAGAGTTCACCCGGCGCGCGTTCGAGAACGGCCGAATCGATCTCGTCGAAGCCGAAGGCCTCGCCGATTTGATCGAGGCCGAGACCGAGAGCCAGCGGCGCGCCGCTCTGGTGATGGCCGAAGGAGAGCTGAGCCGGCAGATTGCGGAGTGGCAGGAGCGCCTGCTTGCACTCTCGGCGCGAGCCGAGGCCGCCATCGATTATGTCGACGAGGCGGAGGGGACCGACGACAGCGGCCTTTCACGCGACTGCGGCGCATTAGCGAAAGAGCTTTCGCGCTGGTTGGAACGGCCGCTGGCCGAGCCTCTCCGCGAGGGCGTCAGGGTGGTCATCGCTGGCCCCGCCAACGCCGGAAAGTCCAGCCTTCTCAATGTATTAGTAGGGCATGAAAGGGCAATCGTCACCGATTTGCCGGGGACGACGCGCGATCATATCGAGGTTTCGGTGAGCCTGTCGGGCATTCCGATCCGGCTCACGGATACCGCCGGTCTTCGCGAATCGAACGAACGCGTCGAGCGGATCGGCATCGACCGCGCGCTCAAGTTGGTGGACCTCGCAGATGTCGTGCTGTGGCTCGGCGATCCGGACCAGGCGCCTGATCATCCCCGGTTGATTCGCGTTCACCCTCGGGCCGATCTGCCGGACAGGCGGAATGCGCCCGGCGGGTCGCTGGCGATATCGTGCGTGACCGGAGAGGGCCTCAAAGAACTGGGTGACCTCATGATCGCTGCGGCCAAGTCCGTCTTGCCCGCTGAGGGAGAGATCGCGCTGAACTTGCGCCAGGCCGCATGCCTGGCAGACGCGCGGGACTCACTCGAGGCGGCTGCGCGGAACCAGGACTGTGCGATCCTCGCCGAATCCCTCCGGCAGGCGCGAGCGGCGTTCGACCGCCTTACCGGGCGTGCCGGCGTCGAGGATCTGCTCGATTCGCTGTTCGGCCGCTTCTGCCTGGGCAAATAGGCAGTGCTCGACATGTTTCACGTGAAACATTCCGCGGCTATGGAGCGGCGATGTACGACGTTCTGGTCATCGGAGGAGGTCACGCGGGCTGCGAGGCGGCAGCAGCCGCAGCGCGTCGCGGCGCCCGCGTCGGGCTGGTCACATTTCGTGCGTCCGATGTCGGGCAAATGTCCTGCAATCCGTCGATCGGCGGCGTCGGCAAAGGTCACCTGGTCCGCGAGCTGGACGTATTCGACGGTTTCATGGCGCAGGCGGCCGATCGGGCGGCGATCCACCGGCGCATGCTCAACCGCAGCAAGGGACCGGCAGTCTGGGGTCCACGGGTTCAGGCCGATCGGCGCCTCTATCGCCGCGCCGTGGCTGACAGCCTCCGGCAAAGCGGCATTGAGCTTCTGGAGTGCGAGGCCCTCGCCATGGTCGTGCGAGGCGGCCGGGTCGAAGCGCTTGAAACGAGCATCGGGACCCTCGCGTGCAAGACCCTGGTGATTGCCACCGGGACCTTCCTCGATGCGCGGATGTTCGTCGGCGAGAAGGTCGTCTCCGGCGGCCGGCGGGGGGAGAGAAGCGCAGCTTCGCTCGGTGCGCAAATCCGCGAAGTGGGACTCGGGCAGGGTCGGCTGAAGACGGGCACGCCGCCACGCCTCGACGGGAGGACCATCGACTGGGCTCGTCTAGAGCGTCAGCCCAGCGACCCCGATAACTGGTCGATGTCGGCACTCGGCGACGGGTCCGCTCCCGCGCAGGTCCATTGCGCAATCACGCGCACCAACGATCGTACGCATTCCATCATCGAGGCGAATTTCGATCGCTCTCCGCTCTTCGCCGGTGCGATCGAGGGGAGGGGGCCGCGCTACTGCCCCTCCATCGAAGACAAGGTGAAGCGCTTCGGAGCCCGCGACGGGCACCAGCTTTTTCTCGAGCCGGAGGGGCTCGACGACCGCCTCATCTATCCCAACGGCATTTCCACCTCGCTTCCGGAGGATGTCCAACGGGCGTTCGTCCGCTCGATCGCAGGGCTGGAACGGGCCGAGATCGTGCATCCCGGCTACGCCGTCGAATATGAATTCGTGGATCCGCGGCGACTTGGAAGCACGCTGGAGGTCCAGGACCTTCAGGGGCTCTTCCTGGCCGGCCAGATCAACGGAACGACCGGGTACGAGGAAGCGGCAGCGCAAGGGTTGGTCGCCGGCCTCAATGCGGCGGCGCGTGCGCTCGACCTCGACTGCGTCCGGTTCGACCGCCGCAGCTCGTACATCGGGGTGATGATCGACGACCTCACCCTCCAGGGCGTTTCCGAGCCTTACCGGATGATGACGGCGCGGGCCGAGTATCGCCTCGCGCTTCGAGCGGATAACGCCACCAGCCGATTGGGACAGCTGGCGTTGGACGCTGACTGTCTCTCGGCCCGGCGTCGCCACTACATCGAGCGGCATCTGGCGATGCGCGCTACGTCGGAGTGGGCTGACACCGAGGAAGGGCGCGCCGATGCGCTCTACGCTCCTTACCTGGAGCGGCAGCAAAGGGAGTGGGACGCGATCCGCCGGGACAGCAGGATCGGGCTGGGCCGCACCTTCGATTATGCTTCCGTTCCCGGTCTTTCGAACGAAATGGTCGAGCGGCTATCCACAGCCCGGCCGGAGACGCTGGACCAAGCGTCGAGAGTAGCCGGAATTACCCCAGCGGCTCTGTCAGCCCTTCACGTCGCCGCCAGCCGCGCCGCTGCATGACTGCCGGCCTGGCAGCCATAGTCGGGCGCGATGTTTCACGTGAAACATTCGAACGGCTGGAGCGCTACGCGGCCCTTTTGAGGACCGAGTCGGAGCGCCAGAACCTCGTGTCGGCGTCGACCCTGGATTCGCTGTGGAAGCGGCACATCCTCGACAGCGCGCAACTCGTGAAATTCGCTCCCGATCCTCGGTCGGCGTGGGTCGACATCGGTTCGGGAGCCGGCCTCCCAGGCATCGTGATCGCGCTGCTGGTGGACGGTCCCGTGACCCTCATCGAGCCGCGCCGCCTCCGCGCCGAGTTCCTCCAGCATTGCGTGACCGAACTCGCG
>JBQCIU010000044.1:0-15407 GCA_051953395.1 Sphingomicrobium sp. | reverse complement strand
TTCCGGTGGCGCGCTTCCACGGAGTCGGACCGGTGACGGCGCGCAAGATGGAGGCCCTGGGCATCTCGACGGGCGCCGACCTGCGCACCTGGAGCCTGGCGGAGCTGGAGGCGCGGTTCGGGAGCTCGGGCAACTGGTACTGCCGGATCTGCCGCGGGATCGACGATCGCGAGGTAAAGCCGGACCGACCGTACAAGTCGGTTAGCGCCGAGCGGACGTTCGACGAGGATCTGATCGATCACCAGCGGCTTGCGACCGAGCTGGACCGCATCGCCGGCTATGCGTGGGTGCGCGTCGAGCGCGCCGAGGTCATCGGACGAACCGTGACTCTGAAGGTCAAGTTCGGCGACTTCACCTTGATCACCCGATCAAGGAGCTTCGGCGACTGCGTCCCCGATCGCGAAGCCTTTGCGCAGGCCGGCCAGCAATTGCTTGCGAGCCTCATTCCTCTGCCCAAGGGAATCCGGCTTCTGGGCCTCGGACTCCACAACCTGACCGATCGTTTCGACCAACAGCCCCAGCTTAGACTCGCATTTTGAGGTCAGTTGTGATATAAAATCATAACAGAGGCCGCCGCCTTCCGTGGCGACCGCTAAGCAGGAACCTTACATAGGCGGAGAGCCACGACCCGTTGTTCTTAGGGGCAGGTGTCGTTTTGGGGGACGATGCACAGTGTGTCGGCTCTCGCCGCGTCAAATAGAAAGGTGTTCGAATGGCAGCCAAGGCTTTGAGCTTCGACGTCGGCGATTATGTTGTTTACCCCAAGCACGGTGTCGGCCGCGTCGTTGAACTGCAGAGCACGGAGATCGCCGGTACTCGTCTCGACCTCTATGTTCTCCGGTTCGAGAAGGAGAAGATGACTCTTCGAGTTCCGGTTCTCAAGGCGGACTCGGTCGGTATGCGCAAGCTGTCGTCGGACAAGACGATGAAGGACGCGCTCGAGACCCTGAAGGGCAAGCCGAAGGTCAAGCGCACCATGTGGTCGCGCCGCGCCCAGGAATATGAGGCCAAGATCAATTCGGGCGACCTGACGTCGATCGCGGAGGTCGTGCGCGACCTGTTCCGCCCGGACGATGCTCCGGAGCAGAGCTATTCGGAGCGGCAGATCTTCGAAGCCGCCTCGTCGCGCCTGGCCCGCGAGCTCGGCGCCATGGAGCAGACGGACGAGAAGGGTGCCCTCGCCAAGATCCTCGAGATCCTGAACAAGGCGGCGGTGATCCATCACAAGCCCAAAGAGGAAGTTGCGTAGAAGCTGCTTCCAGATAATTCCAAAGGGCGCCCCTCGCCGGGCGCCCTTTTCATTTGCCCTTGCGGCATCGGCACGGCCACTGTATTGGTCACCTAACACACAGGAGAACTCGCATGCGCAAGGCAGTGCTGATGGGGATTGTTGCGGCGTCGACCGCGACCGCGGGCTGCGGGCAGGGGCACGATGCCGACGCCGGCCCGACTGTGCAGAAGAGCTATCAGGTCGGCAACTTCACGCAGGTTGAAGTGGCCGGTCCTTTCGACGTGACCATCCACACCGGCGCCGCTCCGAGCGTGAACGCCAAGGGCAACCAGAAGCTGATCGATCGGCTGGTGGTCGAGGTGAAGGGCGACAAGCTGGTCATCCATCCGGAATCGAGCCGTGGCTGGTTCCATTGGGGATGGGGGACGAACGGCAGCGCCGATATCGCCATAACCGTTCCGGCCATCAGCGGCGCGACGCTGGCAGGGTCGGGCGGGATCAGCATCGACACGGTGAAGGGCGACAGCTTCGAAGGCAGCGTGGCCGGCTCGGGCGATCTCGATATCGATTCGCTCGACGTGAAGGACCTGAAGTTCGTCATCGCCGGATCGGGCGACGTTCGGGCCAAATCCGGACAGACCGGGAGCGCCGCCTACAAGATCATGGGATCGGGCGGAATCGATGCGAGAAGCGTCCGCGCCCAGACGGCGCAGGTGTCGATCGCGGGGTCCGGCAGCATCCGCGGCCAGGCCACGACGGCGGCCGATGTGGAGATCATGGGCTCGGGCGACGTTGCGCTAACCGGCGGCGCCAAGTGCAATGTGACGAAGCACGGCTCCGGCGACGTCAGCTGCTCTTAAACGCGAATTAACCATGTTCGGGGGAAGGTGAGGCCATGAGCACTCGCCTTCTCCCTTTCGCCTTCGCCGCACTGTCATTCGCGGTGCCTGCAACGGCCGCGGACCGGAACTTCATGGTCACCGACTACACGAAGATCCGCGTCGATGGTCCCTATACGGTCAAGCTGACCACCGGCGCGCCGCCGTCTGCAAAGGCGACCGGCTCTTCGACTGCGCTCGACAAGCTTTCGGTCGAGGTCGAGGGCGACACCCTGGTCATTCGCAAGAACCAGTCCGGCTGGGGCGGGTTTCCGGGCGACAATCCCGGGCCCGTGTCCATCGCCGTCGGGACGCATGACCTGACCGCAATCTGGCTGAACGGCTCGGGCGGCCTCAGGATCAATGCGGTGAAGGGGCCGGCCGTCGATATTGCCGTCGTGGGAGCGGGGTCGGTCGCCATCGACAAGCTCGCCGTCGATCATGTCGGCGTGGGGGTGTCGGGCTCCGGTTCGGTGGTCCTCTCCGGCACGGCGAACGAAGCTTCGGCCACCGCCAGCGGCACCTCGTCGATCGACGCTCACGCGCTGACGGCGAAGAACGCGACTATCGGCGCCAGCGGAGCGGCGGTGGTCAAGCTGGCGGCGACCAACACCGTGAAGGTGAACGGCGAAGGCGCGGTCACGGTCGAGCTGTCGGGCAAGCCCGCCTGTACCCTCAACATGGAGGGGCCGGCGTCGGTTACCGGCTGCCGCTAGTTCAGCGAGGCCGTCGCTTCGACGCCCGAAAGGAAATTCCACAGCGCGCCGGCCAGCTCTTCGCCGGCTGCAATCGCCTCAGCCTTTTCGGAGTCGGGGAGCCGATCGAGAAGGGCGCGGCATACGGCGCTGTGCTCGACGTCGGCAGTCGCGTGGACGCGGAAGAAGCGCAGCGTCTCCTCGTCGGCGATCCCGTAGCGGTCGACCAGCCCTTCGATCTTGGCGGTCGCGACCCCGGGGAATTGCGATTCATAGGCATAGAGCGCGCCGAGGCCGGCGGCGTAGGACTGCCGCGACAGGCGCCGGAACGTGTCGATCAGCCCCTGGGTCTCGGCATTCAGCTGCTGCGAGCGGACGCCGCTTTCATTCTCGCCAAGGCCACAGGCGAACATCATCCACAAGGTGGCGTGATCCTGCTTCCCGGCTTCGACGCCTTCTTCCTCGGCGAGATTCTCGGCCAGCATCCGGCGGCCGTCCACATCGGTGCAATTGCTGTGCACTGCGCTCACCGCGCGGGGGAATGCTTCGACATGATGGAAATACTGGCGGGCGTAGGCGCGCAGGTCGTCGAGGCTGAGTCGGCCCTCGGTCCATGCCTGGTAGAAGGGATGGCTGAGCATCGCCCGCGCCGAAACCTTCGAGTCAATCGCCTCCGAAACCGACAGTCCAGACATCAGCGCCTCCCTTGCTTGCCCACTGCAATAGGGCGGCCGAATGGTGTCGGCAAGCGGACAGCCGGCACGGCCCGCGGCAACCCGATCATTGCTGGATCGTTGAGGCGGAAACCAAGAAAAACGGGAGAAAAGCAATGTATATCGGTATCGGCGGACTGGTGCTCCTGATCATCCTGCTGATGATCCTGCTCTAGGCTGTTTCCGCCTAGACCAGAGCGAGAGAGGCGAGGCGGCCGTAGAGTTTCGGCGGCAGTTCGGCGAGGCCCGTGCCGTCGTCGCCCGTGGCCGGCTCGTCCTTTTCTTCCAGATAACGCCAGCCCTGGTGCGCCCGGCGGTGCATCGGAGTGACAGCAACCAGCTCGGCCGAGCAGACAATGTCGATCCGGCCGTCCGAACGATCCTCGATCGCGAGGATGGCATTGCCTGCGACCAGGCGATGCTTGACGATCCAGTAGAGATTGCCGCCGATGAGCTCGTCGGCTCGGCGCGGACGCATCCGGGTCGCAACGCGCAGCTCGCCATCCGACGAGCGGGAAGCGATCCGGGCCGCGAGCGCGGCGGCATCGCGGCACCCGAAGGCGACCTTCGTCAGATGGAGTCTCGGCACAGCTTTTAGGTGGTCGAAACCCGCCGCGATTTCAACCGATTAGCGGCCGAGACCGACCAGTGAGGCAAGGCCGAGGAAGCTGAAGAATCCGGTGACGTCGGTCAGGGTCGTGACGAAAACGGCCGAGGAGACTGCGGGGTCGATTCGGAACCTGTCGAGCGTGACCGGGACGATGATGCCGCCGAGCCCCGCGGCGAGATTGTTGATGACCATCGCCGCGCCCATCACCGCGCCCAGAAGCGGGTTGTGGAAAATCAGGGTCACGCCGAGTCCGATGAGGACCCCGAGCGAAATTCCGTTGGCGAGCGCGATCGTCAGCTCCCGCCCGAACGTCCGCAGGGTGTTCGATTCGGTCAGCTGGTTGGTGGCGATTGCCCGCACGGTGACCGCCAGCGTCTGGGTCCCCGCGTTCCCGCCCATTCCGGCGACGATCGGCATCAACACCGCCAGCACGGCATATTTGCCGATCTCCCCCTGGAAGAGGCTGACGACGCTGGCCGCGACGATTGCCGTCCCGAGGTTGATGACCAGCCAGAACAGCCGCCTCCGGACGGTCATCCGGATCGGTTCGTTGATGTCGCCCTCGCCGGCGCCGGAAAGCAGCAGGACGTCCTCGCCCGCCTCTTCCTGGATGATGTGGACCACATCGTCGACGGTGATCATTCCGACCAGCCTGGCCTGTCCGTCGATCACCGCCGCGGACACCAATGCATATTTCTGGAACCGGAGAGCGACGTCCTCCTGGTCCATGTCGACCGGGATCAACGTCTGCTCGCTGGCCATGATCTCGGCGACGGCCGTGGTCCGCGGGGCGCGCATGATCGTCGAAAGCTTGCAGGTGCCGACCGGGTGATGGCCCGGGTCGACGACGAAGACTTCCCAGAAGTCGGTGGGCAGCTCGTCGGTCGAGCGCAGGTAATCGATGACCTGGCCGACCTTCCAATGCTCGGGCACGGCGACCAGGTCGCGCTGCATCAGGCGGCCAGCGGATTCTTCCGGATAGGTGAGCGCTTCTTCGACGGCGGCCCGGTCGTCGGGCTCCATCGCCCGAAGCACGGCTTCCTGTTCGTCCCTGTCGAGATCCTCGATCAGGGCGACCGCATCGTCCGACTCCAGCTGGCCGGCGATTCCCGCGACCTGCTCGGCATCCATCGCGTCGAGCAGCGTGTCGCGGACGTGCTCGTTCATTTCCGCGATGACGTCCGCGTCGACGATTCCCGCCAGCGCCTTGACGAGTCCGTCGCGCTCGTCGCGCGCGGCAAGCTCGATCAGGTCGGCCACGTCGGCGGGGTGAAGCGGCTCGACGAGTTCGCGCGCAGTTTCGTCATCGCCTGCTTCGACCGCATCGAGGACGCGCTCGACGAACTCGGGCCGGAGGCGGTCCTCCTCGTCGATTGCGGAAGCGGCGGCGGAGTCGAGCGGCTCGGCTTCGAGGGCGGCGGCGACTTTCTCGCTCTCGCTCATGACCCTCACCCCTTCTCGACGCTCGCGCGTCTCCTATTGTCCGAGCGAGTCTGGCGCAAGCGCCCTTGCCCGCCTAAATCGTCGCGCTTTGCAGCATATGGAGCGCGACATGGCCGACGACCGCCTGACCCTTTCCCTCTCTTCCGGCGGCGATGTCGTCATCAGGCTCCGGCCGGACCTCGCTCCGGAACATGTCGAGCGGATCACCACGCTCGCCAACCAGGGCTTTTACGACGGCGTGCTGTTTCACCGCGTGATCCCCGGGTTCATGGCCCAGGGCGGCGATCCGACCGGTACCGGCTTCCACGGATCCGATCTTCCCGACCTGAAAGCCGAATTCTCGAACGAACCGCATGTCCGCGGCACCTGCTCGATGGCGCGGGCGCAAAATCCCGACAGCGCCAATAGCCAGTTCTTCATCTGCTTCGACGATGCCCGCTTCCTTGACGGGCAATATACGGTCTGGGGCGAGGTGGAGGGCGGCATGGAGCATGTCGATGCGCTGCCCAAGGGCGAGCCGCCCGCCAATCCGGGCAAAATCGAAAAGGCGAGGGTCGGGAAGGGCGACTGACTTGGATCGGCCGGTCGCGCTGATCACCGGCGCTTCGGCGGGCCTCGGCGTCGAATTCGCCCGGCAGCTGTCGAAGCGGGGCTACGCGCTGGTGCTCGCGGCGCGGCGGAAGGAGCGGCTGGATTCGCTCGCCGCCGAGCTTGGCAGCGCCCGGACCGTTGCGATCGACCTCAGCCGCGAGGGAGCGGCTGCGGAGCTGATCGCCAACGTCGAGGCGGCGGGAGAAAGGCTGGACCTTCTCGTGAACAATGCCGGGTTTGGTCTGACCGGGCGGTTCGCCGGCCAGGATCCGGCCCGGCTTCGGCAGATGATCGACCTCAACTGCGGCACCCTGACCGAATTGTGCCGGGCAGTCGCTCCGGGCATGGCCCAGCGGCGATCCGGCTCGATCCTCAACGTCGCCTCCACCGCGGCATTCCAACCCGGCCCGGGGATGGCGGTCTATTTCGCGACAAAAGCCTATGTGTTGTCGTTCACCGAAGCGCTTCACGAGGAGCTGAGGCATCAGGGGGTGCGCGTCTCGGCGCTGTGCCCCGGACCGACCGCGACCGAGTTCGGCGAGGTGGCCGGCTTCGGCAAGGCGATCCCGAAATTCGCGATCGCCGACGCGGCGGGCGTGGTTCGGGCAGGGCTTCTCGGGCTCGACCGGAATCGCGCGGTGGTCGTCCCCGGTCTGCTCAACAAGCTGTCGGGCCAGGGGCACCGGTTGTTGCCACGCGGCTTGCTTCGAAGAATTGCAGGAGCGATCAAGTTCTAGCTCGGGGCTTTTAACGGCGGTGCGCGGCCCCAAATTGAACCCGATGGGCCGGTCTCCGTTTGCGATTGGACGGCGGAGCCGGGGAAAGAGGAAAGTTCATGGCGGAAACTGACGTTGCCGAACGGCCGATGACCAAGCGCGTGCAGGTCGCCAACCTGCCGCCTGGCGACAGCGGCCGCGGAATCGCGCGTCTTCCCGCCAAGCTGATGAAGGAGCTCGACCTCAACGAGGGCGACGCCATCGAAATCGTCGGCAAGCGCTCAACCGCGGCGCGCGCGATTCGGCCTTACGGCGAGGACGAAGGGCTGGAGATCATCCGCCTTGACGGCCTGTCGCGGGCCAATGCCGGCGTCGGCTCGGGCGATTTCGTCGAGGTCCGCAAGGCGGCGTCCAAGCCCGCAACGCGGGTCGTCTTTGCGCCCGCGCAGGACAATGTCCGGCTGCAGGGATCGGCGGGAGCGCTGAAGCGCACCTTCGCCGGACGGCCGCTTTGCGAGGGCGATACGGTTGCAACGGCCGGCCACCAGCGGATCAATGCCGACATTCCCGACGCCGTCAGGCAGATGCTGAACGCGCCGGCCTTCGCCCTCCAGGAGGTGCGGCTCAAGGTGGTTTCCGCCGCCCCGAAGGGAATCGTCCACATCGACGCAAAGACCAATGTCGAGCTCCTGCCGGAATATCTCGGCGGGGAGCCTGGCGACCGTCGCGCCGACGTGACCTACGACGATCTCGGCGGGATGCGCGACACGATCGACGCGTTGCGCGAAATGGTCGAGCTGCCGCTCCGCCACCCGGAGCTGTTTCAGCGGCTCGGAGTCGATCCACCCAAGGGCGTTCTGCTCCACGGGCCGCCCGGGACGGGCAAAACCCGGCTGGCCCGAGCGGTTGCCAACGAAAGCAGCGCGCATTTCTTCAGCATCGCCGGCCCGGAAATCATGGGCTCTGCCTATGGCGAGAGCGAGCGCAAGCTGCGCGAACTCTTCGAGCAGGCAGCGGCGTCCGCGCCGTCGATCATCTTCATCGACGAGATCGACTCGATTGCGCCGAAGCGGGGGCAGGTAACGGGCGAGGCCGAGAAGCGCCTTGTCGCCCAGCTTCTGAGCCTGATGGATGGGATCGAGCCGAGACAGAATCTCGTCGTCATCGCCGCCACCAACCGTCCCGAGGCGATCGACGAGGCGCTCCGGCGGCCGGGCCGCTTCGATCGCGAGATCGTGGTCGGAGTGCCCGACGAGCAGGGCCGCTGCGAGATACTGGAGATCCACACGCGCGGGATGCCGCTTGCCCGCGACGTCGATATCGATGCGCTTGCCCGCCGCACCTACGGCTTCGTCGGTGCCGATCTGGCTGCGCTCACCCGCGAGGCGGCGATGGAAGCGGTCCGGCGGATCATGCCTCGGATCAACCCCGATGAAGACACGATCCCGACCGAAGTGCTCGACGCCTTGTCGGTCGAGCGGCGCGACTTCGAAAATGCCCTCAAGCGGGTCCAGCCCTCGGCGATGCGCGAGGTGATGGTCGAAGCGCCGCAAATCCGCTGGTCAGACATCGGCGGCCTTGATGAAGCGATGGAAAAACTTCGCGAGGGAATCGAGCTTCCGCTCAAGCACCCCGAGGCCTTTCGGCGCATCGGGATCCGTCCCGCCAAGGGCTTCCTGCTCTATGGGCCGCCGGGCACGGGCAAGACCTTGCTCGCCAAGGCGACGGCGCGGGAAAGCCACGCCAATTTCATCGCCACCAAGTCGTCGGACCTGCTCAGCAAATGGTACGGCGAAAGCGAGCAGCAGATCGCGCGACTGTTCGCCAGGGCGAGGCAGGTCGCGCCGACCGTCATCTTCATCGACGAGATCGACAGCCTAGTTCCGGCGCGCGGCGGCGGCCTTGGCGAACCGCAGGTCACGGAACGCGTGGTCAACACGATTCTCGCCGAGATGGATGGGCTGGAGGAGCTCAACAACGTCATCGTCATCGGCGCGACCAACCGGCCGAGCCTGATCGATCCGGCGCTGCTGCGCCCCGGTCGATTCGACGAGTTGATCTACGTCGGTCCGCCGGACACTGCGGGGCGCAGGCGAATCCTTGCGATCCACACGGCGGGGATGCCGCTTGCCGACGACGTCGATCTCGAATCGCTGGCTCAGCGGACGGAGAATTTCACCGGCGCCGATCTGGAGGATCTCGTTCGCAGGGCGGGGCTCACTGCGCTCCGACGCGGGCTCGATTCCGGCAAGGTGACGAAAGCGGACTTCGACTCGGCGCTGTCCGAGACCCGCGCTTCGGTCACTCCCGACATGCTCGAGGAGTATGAAAGGATACGGCATACGCTCAAAAGCGATGCGGTCCGGCCGACCGGAATCGGCTTCGTTCTTCCTGGAATGCTTCGACCGCGGAGCGAGACCGAAGCTGCGCCCGCGCCGGCGCAACAGGCCGGTCCCCAGCCGCGCCAGGAACACGAGTCATAGCGCTTCGCAGGGTGCCAGCCTTGCAAACAGCCTTCGCATTTGCCAACCGGAACCGTTGATTTCAGGAGTCCTTCATGCACACCTCGACCGCCAGAACCCTCAAAGGCCCGCGCCGGCTGGTGCGCCGGGCAGTGCGGCGGTCGGCAAGCCCGCATTGGCATTTTCTTCGTGGATTCCTGAAGCATCCGGTGATGGTCGGCTCGGTGATTCCGTCGAGCAAGGTGCTGATCGAGCGGATGCTGAAGCCGGTGGACTGGAAGAACACCAAGCTGTTCGTCGAATATGGTCCGGGCGTCGGCACCTTCACCCGGCCGGTGCTGGAGAAGATGGCCGAGGACGCGACCCTGATCGCGATCGACACCAACCCCGACTTCATCAAATATCTGCGCAAGGCGATCCACGACCCGCGGCTGGTCCCGGTCAACGGCTCGGCCGCGGACGTCGAAGCCATCGTCAAGGAGCACGGATTCGAGTCCGCCGACTATGTCCTGTCGGGGCTGCCCTTCTCCACGCTTCCGCCGGGTGTCGGCGATGCAATCGCTCAGGCGACGGCGCGGGTGATCCGGCCGGGCGGAGCGTTCCTCGTCTATCAGTTCAGTCCCAAGGTGCTGGACTTCCTGAAGCCGCACTTCGCGCGCATCGACCGCGGCTTCGAGTGGATCAACGTCCCGCCCGCAACGCTGTTCTGGGCGAACAAGGACTAGGTCCGCCGCGCGTCAGGCGCGCAGGTTCAGCCGCCTCGTCACGGTATAATCCATGATGTTCACGAGGAAGTGCGAGAGCGCCCATTTGATCCGGCGCCAGACGGTCGCGCGCCTCTTGTACAATCTCGGCGTAATCGCCCTGCAGTCGGCGAGCTCGCGGTCGAAATAATTGCGCATCGCCGCGGCAAAGCCGGCGTCCTGGATGCGCAGCATGACTTCGAGATTGAGATAGAAGCTTCGGTAATCGAAGTTCGACGAGCCGATGTAGACCACGTCGTCGACGATCACGAGCTTGGTGTGCAGCTTTGCCGGCCGATATTCGAAGATCTCGACGCCCTTTCGAAGCAGGCGGCCGTAGCTGTGGCGAGCCGCTGCAATCGTCGCGGTATTGTCCGACTTCGCCGCCATCACCAGGCGAGCGCCGCCCCTTCGGCCGACACTCCCGATGCGGCGGATCATCGCCCCCGTCGGAGCGAAGTAGGCGAAGATCATTTCAAGCCTTCGGGCCCGTCGGATGTCGCGGCCCATGCTTCGCCACCAGCTGTTGCGCAGGCTCAGCGGGCCGCTGAACTTCCACTGCAGCGGGCCGCGCCATTCGCTGAACTCGCCCGTCATCCGGCGAAGCGACCGGAGGCTGGAATGCTTTCGCTTCGCCCAGCGGAACAGCGCGTCGCAATAGCGGCTGGCGACCGCCGCTTCCCTGCCGTCGATCTTCAGCCAGAGGTCGCGCCAATGCTCCGGGCCGCTGTCGGTCAGGTAGGTTTCGTCGATATTGGCGCCGCCGATGATCGCGGTCCGCTCGTCGGCGACGATGATCTTCTGGTGATTGCGCACCAGGTAGCGGCGGCCGTACGCGGGATTGAACACGCAATAATCGCCGCCGCTCCTCTTCAACACGTCGAGGAAGGGGTGCGGGGCGGCGGATCCGAAGCCGTCGATCAGCAGCTTGACGTCCACACCGCGGCAGGCGGCGGAATCCAGCGCGTTCCGCACCGCGTCGCCGGCCTCGTCGGCGTTGAACATGTACATCAGCACGTTGAGGCTGGTCTTCGCGCCGGCGATCAGCTCCAGGACCGCGCGAAGCCGGGCATCGCCGCGCTCGATGACTTCCAGCCGATTGCCATCGACCTCGGCTCGGATCGGCTGTTTCGCGGGCAGGTTCGGTCCGTCCGGCATCCCTGCCGGTTTCCTTGACTTTTTCAGCCACGGCAAGCTATTGCGCCCGCCTTCCCGAAATCCCACATTCCCGATGGAATTGGCCACGGAGCGATAGATGGCGCGCGTTACAGTCGAAGATTGCGTAGACAAGATCCCGAACAGGTTCGATCTGGTCCTGCTCGCGGCCCAGCGCGCTCGCCAGATTTCGGGCGGAGCCGATCTGACGCTCGACCGCGACCGCGACAAGAATCCCGTCGTCGCCCTCCGCGAGATCGCCGAAGAGACGGTGAAGCCGAAGGATCTCCAGGAAGCGATCGTCACCAACCTGCAGAAGGTGCGGATCGACGAAGAGGACGAGACGGACGAGCTGGCGAGCCTCAGCGAGTCGGCCGAGGCGCTTCGCCTGACGGCGGCTGCTCCGCCGCGTCCGACCCCGAGCGGCGGCGACTACGAATAAGCGGGACAGCCTGTCCGGCGGACAGGCGCGAAAGCGGCGAGCCTAGGCTGCCCGATCGGGCTTGCCCTCGAGCTCGTCCCGGCTCAGCCAGGTAAGATCGCCCAGCTTAACTTCGCGCCCGTCGTCGGCGAACACCTTGATTCGCCGGATCGGCCGCCGATTGCGCAGGTCGGCGAGCACGATCTGCATTTCGCCCATCCCCCAGTCCTCGCCCCACTGGCGGATCGACAGCATCACCGGGAGCAGCGACTCGCCCTTGGTGGTGAGCGAGTAGATCACCTTGCGCTTGTCCGACGGGTCGGGCGAACGCTCCAGGATTCCGCCCGCGACAAGCTTCGACAACCGGTCGGAAAGGATGTTGCGGGCGATTCCAAGCCCGGCCTGGAACTCTTCGAAATGCTCGAGGCCGTTGAACGCGCCGCGAAGGATGAGGAAGGCCCACTTCTCGCCGATAAGCTCGACAGCGGCCGGAATGGGGCAGCTGAGCGCGGCCTCCCGGAATGCGTCGATATCGGCGCCGTGCTTGGCGTCAGAAGCCAATCGCTGTCCTCCCTGTCCCGGCGCAAAGAAGCACAAGTCTGCAAAGAAAACCAGTTGCAAAGTAAAACGTAGCGGCGTAGTCAGTTGCCATTCGCAACTAAACAGGAGGTTTGCGATGCTTCGCCCGCTTCTCGCTCTTGCAGCAGTCGGTCTTGCCGCTTCCCCCGCGGTGGCCGCGACCTATTCCGCGAAACCATCGGCGCCGGCGCCAGCCGAGCGAATCGCCGCCCGCGACATCCTGTGGACCTGCGCCTCCGGGGCATGCACCGGATCGACCGTCAACAGCCGCGCCATCGTTCTTTGCGAAGACCTCGCAAAGAAGGCGGGACGGCTCGACTCCTTTGCTGTCGACGGCCGCGAAATCGCGGCTGCCGACCTTCAGCGCTGCAACGCCTCGGCTCGCGAAACCAGTTCGGCGCTCGCTAACGCACGCTAGCGTCGCCGCAAGCCGCGCCAGGGCGGGCAGCGACGGGTTCCTGGCCTGCCGCTGAGCCCCTCCCTGCCCTGGCGCGGCTTTTCGCGCTTGCACAAAGGCGCCCGCAAGCACCATCTTAGAAACGTGCTGCGCCAGTACGAACTCATCGAAAAGGTGCGCTCCTACGATCCCGATGCGGACGAGGGGCTGATCAATCGCGCTTATGTCTTCTCGATGAAGGCGCACGGTGGCCAGCAGCGCGCCTCCGGCGATCCCTATTTCAGCCACCCGATCGAGGTGGCGGGCATTCTCACGGACCTGAAGCTCGACGACCAGACGATCGTCACCGCGATCCTTCACGATACGATCGAGGACACCGTGGCGACCCCGGAGGAAGTCGAGAAGCTGTTCGGCAAGGATGTCGCGCGGCTGGTCGACGGCGTCACCAAGCTCAGCAAGATCGAAGCGCAGTCGGAGAGCGAGCGGGCGGCCGAAAACCTGCGCAAGTTCCTTCTGGCGCTGTCGGACGACATCCGGGTGCTGCTCGTCAAGCTCGCCGACCGGCTGCACAACATGCGCACGCTCCATCACATCAAGAGCGAGGAAAAGCGCCGGCGGATCGCCCGCGAGACGATGGATATCTACGCGCCGCTCGCGGAGCGAATCGGCATGTACGAGATGATGACCGAGATGCAGACGCTCGCGTTCAAGGAGCTGGAGCCGGATGCCTATGCCTCGATCATCCGGCGGCTGAAGCAGCTCCACGAGGCGGGCGGAGACCTCGTCAGCCGAATCGGTCTCGGCCTCCAGCTGCATCTCGCCGACAATGGCCTGGAGGCGGAAGTCACGGGCCGGGAGAAGCACCCCTATTCGATCTGGCGAAAGATGGCTGAGCGCCACATCAGCTTCGAGCAACTTTCCGATGTCATGGCTTTCCGGGTGATCGTGGACACACCCGAGGATTGCTATCGGGCGCTTGGCCTCATTCACCAGCGCTGGCCGATGGTCCCGGGCCGCTACAAGGATTACATCTCGACCCCGAAGCGCAACGGCTACCGGTCGCTGCACACGTCGGTAATCCACGATTCGAAGATGCGGATCGAAATCCAGATCCGGACTCGGGAAATGCACGAGCAGGCCGAGCGCGGGCTCGCGGCCCACTGGGCCTACAAGGAAGGCAAGCCGAGGGCCGACCTCAAGATTCCCTGGGTCGACGACCTGGTCGAAATCCTGGACCACGCCGAGAATGCCGAAGAGCTGCTCGAGCACACCCGGATGGCGATGTACCAGGACCGGATCTTCGCCTTCACTCCCAAGGGCGAGCTGATCCAGCTGCCCAAGGGCGCGACTCCGGTCGACTTCGCTTATGCGGTCCATACCGATCTCGGCGACCGAACCGTCGGCGCCAAGGTCAACGGCCGGGTGGTGCCGCTCCGGACCATTCTGGAAAATGGCGACCAGGTCGAAATCCTCGCTTCGGAGGCGCAGCACCCGCAGCCCTCGTGGCTCCGCTTCGTCGCCACCGGCAAGGCGCGCGCCGGGGTTCGCCGCTTCGTTCGCCACAAGGAACGCGAGGAGACGATCGAGCTCGGGCGCAAGATCTACGACGACATCGTCGAACGGCTTCCGGCGGAGCTTCGCGAAGACGCGGTGAAGCGCGCGCTCAAGAAGCTGAAGATGGAGGACGAGGACGCATTGATGATCGCGATCTCGCGAAAGCGGGTCACCGACGAAGAGGTGATGGAGGCGCTGATGCCGGGCTCAGCAGGCGCCGACGTCGCTCCGCGTCCGCCGGCCCAGCGGACCGCGATCTCGATCAAGGGGCTGACCCCCGGCGTCGCCTACCATCTCGCCCAGTGCTGCCACCCGATTCCCGGCGACCGAATCGTCGGACTTCGCCGCGAGGACGAGGAGATCGAGGTCCATGTGATCGGCTGCGACACGCTGGCCAGCGGAATCGACGCCGACTGGCTCGATCTCGCGTGGGGCGAGGGATCGGGCGGAGCCGCGCGCCTGGCGGTGGTTCTGCAGGATGTTCCGGGCGCTCTCGGGACGATGGCCGGAATTCTCGGCGCCAAGCACGCCAATATCGTCAACTTGCACCTCGTGCACCGCGACGGCAGCTTCCAGACATTCCATCTGGACATCGAGGTCCACGATCTCGCGCACCTGCACACGATCATCGCCGCTCTTCGCGACGCCGACACCGTTTCGAGCGTCGATCGTATCTAGGGCTTCGAGCGCCGGTCGCGGACGCTTCCGGCCGCTAGGACGGCGAGCGTGACGAGGTCGGAAGCGCTGGCCGTCATCGGAGCGATCTGCACCGGAAGCTCAAGCCCGACGATGAATGGGCCAAGGACGCTTTCGCCGCCCAGCTTCTTCAGAAGCTTCGAGGACAGACTCGCCGACTGAAGCCCCGGCATGACGAGGACATTGGCGGGTCCGCTCAGGCGGCTGAACGGATAATAGCGCTTCTGCATCTCGAAATTGAGCGCGACGTCGGGGCCCATTTCGCCTTCATATTCGAAGTCGGTGTGGATCTCGTCGAGAAGCTTCACCGCTCCGCGAAGCTGCTCGATGTGAGTCCCGGGAGGATTACCGAAGGTCGTGTAGCTGATGAAGGCGATCCGCGGTTCGAGTCCCATCCGCCGCGCGAAACCGGCCGAGCGGAGCGCGATCGCGGCAAGCTGCCGCTCGTCCGGCGGTTCGGTGACCGCCGTGTCGGCGATGAGCACCGTACGTTTGCCGGAAACGACCAGGTTGATGCCGAACG
>JBQCIU010000043.1:0-5862 GCA_051953395.1 Sphingomicrobium sp. | reverse complement strand
GCGGTGGTCACTTCGGCGATGTTGCGGACCTGGCCGGTGAGGTTGCCCGCCATCAGGTTCACGCTGTCGGTCAAGTCGGCCCAGGTCCCGGCGACGCCTTCCACCTGCGCCTGGCCGCCCAGCTTTCCTTCCGAGCCCACTTCGCGGGCCACGCGGGTCACCTCGGACGCGAAGGAGTTGAGCTGGTCCACCATCGTGTTGATGGTGTTCTTCAGCTCCAGGATTTCGCCCTTCACCTGAACGGTGATCTTCTTCGACAAGTCGCCCTTGGCGACCGCGGTGGTCACCTCGGCGATGTTGCGGACCTGGCCCGTCAGGTTCGCCGCCATCAGGTTCACGTTGTCGGTAAGGTCGGCCCAGGTGCCCGCCACACCAGGCACTTCCGCCTGGCCGCCGAGCTTGCCTTCGGTTCCGACCTCGCGCGCAACGCGGGTCACCTCGGACGCGAAGGAGTTGAGCTGATCCACCATCGTATTGATGGTGTCCTTCAGCTCCAGGATTTCGCCTTTCACGTCGACGGTGATTTTCTTGGAAAGGTCGCCGCGAGCCACGGCGGTCGTCACTTCCGCGATGTTGCGGACCTGACCCGTCAGATTCTCGGCCATCAGGTTCACGTTGTCGGTCAGGTCCTTCCAGGTACCGCCGACGCCTTCCACCTTGGCCTGGCCACCCAGCTTGCCTTCGGTACCGACTTCGCGCGCCACGCGGGTCACTTCGGATGCGAAGGCGTTGAGCTGGTCCACCATGACGTTGATGGTGTTCTTCAGCTCCAGGATTTCGCCCTTCACCTCCACGGTGATCTTTTTCGACAGGTCGCCTCGGGCAACGGCGGTGGTCACTTCGGCGATGTTGCGGACCTGACCGGTCAGGTTTTCGGCCATCAGGTTGACGTTGTCGGTGAGGTCCTTCCACGTGCCGGCGACTCCGGGCACTTCCGCCTGGCCGCCCAGCTTGCCCTCGGTTCCCACCTCGCGGGCAACGCGGGTCACCTCGCTCGCGAAGCCGTTCAGCTGGTCCACCATGACGTTGATGGTGTCCTTGAGCTCAAGGATCTCGCCCTTCACGTCGACGGTGATCTTCTTGGAAAGGTCGCCGCGAGCCACGGCGGTGGTCACTTCGGCGATGTTGCGGACCTGGCCGGTCAGGTTTTCGGCCATCAGGTTGACGTTGTCGGTGAGGTCCTTCCACGTGCCGGCGACGCCCTTCACCTTGGCCTGCCCGCCCAGCTTGCCCTCGGTTCCCACCTCGCGGGCGACGCGCGTGACCTCCGATGCGAAGGAGGCGAGCTGCTCGACCATCGTGTTGACGACCTTGCCCATTCGCAGGAACTCGCCGCGCAGCGGGCGACCGTCGATCTCGACGGCCATGGATTGGGAAAGGTCGCCCTTGGCGACGGCGCCGATCACGCGGGCCACTTCCGCGGTCGGCTGCACCATGTCCTCGATGAGTTCGTTGACGGCGCGGAGCTTGCTGTCCCATCCGCCGGTCGCGCCGCGCACCCGGGCGCGCTGATTGATCTTGCCTTCCTTGCCGACGACCTTGGCAAGGCGCTCGAACTCGTCGGTGAGCGCCTCGTTCATTCCAACCACTTCGTTGAACAGGGTCGCGATTTCGCCGTCGAGGCCGTCGACCTCCTCGGGCAGGCGGACGCTGAAGTCGCCACGACGGAGCGCTCGAAGGGCGCTCAGGAGCTGGCGGCGGTCGATGAAGTCGCGCGGGGCCTGGATGTTCACTTAACTCTCCGTGTGGCTCATCTCCCCCCGCTCCGGGTTGCAACAATGGCGGCCCCCCGGCCGCCGACACGCTACAATAGCAAAGGATTGCCACTGCGCGTCCTAAAAAAAATTGAATGACTAAATGTAGTTCGGCTTCCGCTGTTGCAATCCCCTGATTCGGCTCGCTAGGGACCATTCATGCCCTTCGATTGGACTCCCGCCGGCTCGTGACGGGCCAGAGCGACGATTTGTTTCGATTCATCGGGTCGAGCTTCCGGTCGGTCTGGGCGCTTGAGTTGCTGCTGCTCCTCAAGCGCGACGACCGCGGCTGGTCGCGCGAAGAGCTGATCACCGCGTTGCGGGCCAGCGAGCTGGTCGTCAACAAGGCGCTCGATGAGCTTCTTGCCGCAGGCCTCATTTCGATCGAGGCCGACAAGGCGGTGTACCAGCCGGCGAGCCCGGGAATGCGCCGCGCTATCGATGACGTCGAGAAAATGTATTCTGCTCGGCCCGACGCCGTTCGCCGGGCCATCGTTTCCAGTGCCTCGAGTGGCGCGACCGCCTTCGCGGACGCGTTCAGATTGCGGAAGGATTGAGTATGGGGGATGTCTTTCCGGCGGTCGTTTACATCCTGTGTTTCCTGACCAGCGCGGCGTGCGCCTGGCTGCTCGGACGAAGTTACAGGAGCAACGGGAGCGGCCTGCTGCTGTGGAGCAGTGTCTGCTTCGTTTTCCTCGCGCTCAACAATCTCGCGCTCGTTCTCGACCTGGTGATCTGGCCGAGCCCGGAGGTGGACCTTCGCCTTCCACGACTGCTGCTGGCGCTCGCAGCCTGCTGCTCGTTGCTGTTCGGCTTCATCTGGAAGGTTGGGGAGGAATAAGCCGATGACCCTCTATGATTTCCTCTCGGGAGCGGTTGCCCTGGGCTTCGCCGCCTGCGCGCTGTTCTTCCTGCGATTCTGGAGGCGCACTCGCGAGGAGCTGTTCCTCGCCTTTGCGATCGCCTTCCTGCTGCTGGGCGCCGGACAGACCATTCTCGCCCTCGCCAACATCCCGACCGAGGAGCGCGGATCGATCTACCTGATTCGCTTGATCGCCTTCCTGCTCATCCTCCTGGCGATCTATCGGAAGAACCGAAGCTTCCGGATGTAGCCTGAAACTCGGACGCGCATTCGCTTGTTCGTTCCGGAGCATGGGGCTCTGGAGCGAGGAATTTGATCCGAAGCGTCGACCTGTCGAAGGCGATCAAGGCGGGCGCCGCGGGCGCGCTCGCGATGGAAATCGTCTCGTTCGCGCTTCGGCTTGCCGGTTTTCCTTCGGTCGACCTCGCCGCCGATCTCGGATCGGTTCTCGTCCCGATGGACCATGGAGTCGGCTGGGCCGGCGGGCTAGCCGCCCACCTCGCGGTCGGAGTGGCCTGGGCAGTCTTCTACGCCTATTTTGCCTGGGGCAGGCTGAAATGGCCGCCCGTCCTCCAAGGTCTCGCGTTCAGCGCCGTTCCGGCGCTCCTCGCAATCCTGTTCGTCTATCCGCAGCTGAAACTCATGCAGGCAAGCGGCGATGTCGCGTCGCTGCGCTTGAGCGACTGGTCGCGGCTCTCCCCGGCGGCGCTCGCGAGCATTGTCGCAATGCACGCGGTTTTCGGCCTGGTGGTGGGCATGATCTATCGTCGGCCGGTCGGGTATCGCGCAGGCCATAAACCGGCAGGCCTCGCGAAGCCCCGGGATTTCCACCGGGCCTCTGATCGCGGGCGGGGCAACCGCCATGGCTTCCTGTTCGCAACCGGGATCGAGGGGAGCTACCCGACGATCGATCGGGGGCGCTGGCGGCGCGACGAGATGCAATCGACCCTCCACTACCGGCACTGGCAGAAGGATTTCGACCTGTGCCGGCGAATTGGGATCACGCACCTTCGCTACGGGCCGCCGCTGCACCTGACGTTCACGGGCCGGGGCAAGTACGACTGGTCGTGGATCGACGAGCCGATGGCCGAGCTCGAGCGTTACGGGCCCGAGCCCATCGTCGATCTGTGCCACTTCGGAGTGCCCGACTGGCTCGGCAATTTGCAGAATCCGGAACTCGGGTCGGCAATGGCCGAATTCGCCGGCGCGTTCGCTGAGCGCTTCCCGTGGGTCCGTTTCTACACGCCGGTGAACGAGATGTACGTCTGCACGCGGATGAGCGCGCTGGACGCGAACTGGAACGAGCAGAAGCACGACGACAAGGCGTTCGTCACCGCCGTCTGCAACCTGGCAACCGCCAGCATCGGCATGATGGACGCGATCCTGAAGCGCCGGCCGGACGCGGTCTTCATCAACAGCGAAAGCAGCGACTTCACGCAACCGTGCTGCCCGGACCCCGAGATCCAGAATCGAGCGAACCTGGAGAACGAACGCCGCTTCCTGCCCCTCGACCTCATCTTCGCTCACGAGCTGAGCGACTTCATGAAGGACTATGTCCGCGACAACGGAATGACGGATGAACAACTGGATCGCTTCGCCAAGAGGAAGGTGCCGCGCCGGTCGGTGCTCGGAATCGACTATTACGAATGGAACGAACGGCTGATCGACACCCAGGGGAGGGTGCAGGCGCTCGGCGAGCTGTTCGGCTGGTACGTGATCGCGAAGCAATATTACGACCGATACCGCCGTCCGATGATGCACACCGAAACCAATCGGATGGATGCGGCGGATGCCCCACGCTGGCTGTGGCGGCAGTGGCATAACGTCCAGTTGATGCGCAGGTCGGGAATCCCGCTGGTCGGCTTCACCTGGTACAGCCTGACGGACCAGATCGACTGGAACATCGGTCTTTCGAAAGCCGTGGGGCTCGTTTTTCCGGTCGGCCTGTTCGATCTCAATCGCGACGTGCGAACGGTCGGCCTTGCTTACAAGCAGTTGATCGGCATGTACGCCGATGTCCCCGAGTTCCGCGAGTGCGGAGACGTTGTGGATCTCTTGGGCTGATGGCCGGCTTCCTCACCGCACATGGTTACAATCCGGGCCCGACCCAGCGCCCGATGACGGCCGGTGCGATCTGCGGCGTGCTCGCGGCGCTCCCCGCGGTCGCGGTCCTGTGGCTGTTCGGCTCGCTGAAGGTCGAAGCGGAAATCCTTTCGCTTTCACTCGCGGCAACCCTGGCGCTGGGCTTCGCGGCCATGGCTGTAGCCGGCGCCTGTTACGGTCGTCTTTTCGGCAGGGCTGCGAATGACCGGAGGGGCGGTTGGCTGTTCGGAATGGCGTTCGGCTTCGCCCTGTGGGCGACCGGCGCAGTCCTCGTCCTGCCCATTGCGAGCGGAGGACAGACACCCGCGGGACCGGCCGCCGTCGGCGTGTGCCTGTCGCTGCTGGTTTGGGGTGGCGCGCTGGGGCTGCTGGTCCCCTTCATCCATCCCTATCTCCACGAGCGGCTGGAATCAGTGTCGAACAAGGCGGAACTCGGTCCGAACGCCGCTGCCTCCAACCGGCCGCACCCCGTGCCCCAGCGCCAGGACGCGCAACGCTGACATGGGTCATTTCTGGGAAAGCTTTGGTCGAAACGAGCGTTGCCCTTTCGAAGGAGCGTCTTGTGGAGCGAGAAAGAGCCGAAACTGTCGTCGTCACCGGTGGCACTGCCGGCGTTGGCCGGGCCACGGTCCGCGAATTTGCGCGAAACGGCGCCAATGTGGCGATCCTCGCGCGCGGCACGGACAGGTTGCAGGCCGCCGCGAAGGAGGTGGAGGAGCTCGGCGGGACAGCGCTGGCGATTTCCGTCGACGTTTCCGATGCCGAGGCGGTCGAGAAGGCCGCGGAGCGGATCGAACGCGAGCTGGGCGAGATCGACATCTGGGTGAACAATGCCTTTGCCGGCATTTTCGCGCGGTTCCTCGACGTCACTGCCGAAGAATATGAGCGGGTCACTGCGGTGACCTATCTTGGCCAGGTCAACGGCACGCGCGCAGCGCTGAAGCGGATGATGCCGCGAAATCGCGGCTCGGTCGTGCTCGTCGGCTCGGCGCTCGCCTATCGCGGAATCCCGCTCCAGTCGGCCTATTGCGGCGCAAAGCACGCCATCCAGGGCCTCATCGATTCCGTACGGACCGAGCTGATCCACGACGCTCCGGGAGTGCACATCTGCATGGTCCAGCTGCCGGGGCTGAACACGCCGCA
>JBQCIU010000042.1:0-22196 GCA_051953395.1 Sphingomicrobium sp. | reverse complement strand
CCCAGGCGTAGCTCGCGGATCAGTTCGATACGCTCCAGGGTCTCCACATCCGAGTGCATGTAGCGAACTTTGAGACCAGCCTCGTGGAGGTACTCCGTCAAATCCTCAGCCATCCGCTTGGTCAGCGTCGTGACCAAGGTCCGATAGCCCTTGCGCGCCGTCAGCTTCGCTTCGTTGATGAGGTCGTCGACCTGGTCCTCGACCGGCCTGATCTCGACGGGCGGATCGATCAGCCCGGTCGGGCGGATGACCTGCTCGCTGAACACGCCGCCCGTTTCGTTCATTTCCCACGGGCCGGGAGTCGCCGAGACGAAGGTCGTCTGCGGGCGCATCGCGTCCCATTCGTTGAAGCGCAGCGGCCGGTTGTCGATGCAGCTCGGCAGCCGGAAGCCATATTCGGCGAGCGTGATCTTCCGCCGATGGTCGCCGCGCGCCATCGCCCCGATTTGCGGCACCGTCTGGTGGCTCTCGTCGATGAACAGAAGCGCGTTGTCCGGCAGATATTCGAACAAAGTCGGCGGCGGTTCGCCGGGGAGGCGACCGGTGAGGAAGCGGCTGTAATTCTCGATACCAGCGCATGAACCGGTTGCGGCGATCATCTCGAGGTCGAAATTCGTACGCTGCTCGAGCCGCTGCGCTTCGAGGAGGCGGCCCTCCGCGGTCAGCTCCTTCAGCCTCTCCGCCAGCTCATGGCGGATCGCCTCCATCGCCTGCTTCAGCGTCGGACCCGGCGTCACATAGTGCGAGTTCGCATAGACCTTGATGCTGTCGAGGCTCGCCGCCTTCTTGCCGGTCAGCGGATCGAACTCGACGATCTCCTCGATCTCGTCACCGAAGAAGCTGACCCGCCACGCCGTGTCCTCATAATGCGACGGGAAGATTTCGAGATTGTCGCCGCGCACCCGGAAGTTGCCGCGGGCGAACGCGTTGTCGTTGCGGCGATACTGGAGCGCGACGAGCTTCCGGATGACCTCGCGCTGATCCTCGACCGCGCCCTTTTTCAGGCTGAAGGTCATCGCGGAATAAGTCTCGACCGAGCCGATTCCGTAGAGGCAGGAGACCGACGCGACGATGATCACGTCGTCACGCTCCAGAAGCGCCCGCGTCGCCGAGTGGCGCATCCGGTCGATCGCCTCGTTCACGCTCGACTCCTTCTCGATGTAGGTGTCGGTGCGGGGGACGTAGGCCTCGGGCTGGTAGTAATCGTAATAGCTGACGAAATATTCGACCGCATTGTCGGGGAAGAAGCTCTTGAACTCCCCGTAGAGCTGTGCGGCGAGAATCTTGTTCGGCGCGATCACCAGCGCCGGCCGCTGCAGGGTTTCGATGACCTTGGCCATGGTGAACGTCTTGCCGGAGCCGGTGACCCCGAGGAGCACCTGGCTGCGTTCGCCCTCGTTGGCGGCTTCGGTCAGTTCCTTGATCGCCTGCGGCTGGTCGCCCGCCGGCTCGTAGTCGGAGCGGATGACGAACTTCTTTCCGCCCTCCGCTTTCTCCGGCCGAGCGGGCTTGTGCGGGACGAAGCTCTCGCCCGTCTCCGGTTCGGCAAGCGAGGTTCGGATTTGAATCGCCATCGTCTCAGCATATGGTGAAGGCGGGAAACAGGCGCAACGCGTTGCGCCCAACACAGGGGACCGCAACCGTGATCAATCGCGCAATCCTTTTGCTCGGCCTAGTCCTGCCGCTCGCCGCCTGCGGATCGAAGACCGAGGTCAATGCGAAGAACGCCAGCGTCGAGGAAGTTGCGAACAAGGTCCCCGAAGTGTCGAAGGCCGAAGGCACGATCCGGCCGGGCAAGTGGCAGTCCGCGATGACCATCGAAGACATGTCGATGCCCGGAATGCCCGCCGAGGCGCAGGATCAGATGAAGAAAATGTTCGCCCAGGCGCGGGTGACGGAAAGCTGCGTCACGCCGGAGGAAGCGGCCAATCCGAACCCCAAGATGTTCGCCGGCAACGACCAGTGCCGCTACGATCACTTCACCATGGGCGGCGGCAAGATCGACGCGGAGATGCACTGCACGCAGCAGGGCATGACCCAGGCGATGACGATGAACGGAACCTACGGGCCCGACGCTTATGCGATGCACATGACGTCGAGCACCAAGGGCGGACCCGCCGGCGAAGCCATGTCGATGAAGATGAAGGTCGAGGCCAAGCGCATCGGCGAATGCACGGCGAAGAAATCCTGAGCGCCGTTCGCGCGTTCCATCGATGTGAAGGCGCAAATCCTCATCAACCGCGGCGGCGGATCGGTCAGCGAGACCCGGGCCATCGAGCGCGCTCTCGATTCAGCCGGGATCAGCGGGACGGTGCGCGTGATCGGCGGGGACGAGCTTCATGAGGCCGCCGAGCGGGTTGTCGAAGACGGCGCCGATCTCGTCATCGCCGGCGGCGGAGACGGGACCATCAGCTGCGTCGCCGGAGCGGTTGCAGGCACCGACACCCGGCTCGGAGTGCTTCCGCTGGGAACGCTCAACCATTTCGCCCGCGACCTTGGAATCCCGCTGTCGCTCGACGATGCGGCAAAGGTGATTGCCGCCGGCCGGACCCGCCGCGTGGACGTTGCCGAACTCAACGGCCGCGTCTTTATCAACAACAGCGCCGTCGGAGTCTATCCGCTGATGGTCAGCGACCGCGAGGCCCAGCAGGAACGGCTCGGCCGAACCAAGCGGATGGCGATGGCGGTGGCGGCCGCCCGAACGCTGCTCCGCTTTTCCAGCCGGCGGCTGACGCTCACCGTCAACGACCGCAAGGCGCAGGTAGACACGCCGCTGCTGTTCGTCGGCAACAACCGCTACCGCCTGGAATTGCCGGGCGCAGGGACTCGCGAGCGGCTGGATTCGGGTGAGCTCAGCGTGATCGTCCTTCGCCGCAAGTCGCGCTGGGGCTTTTGCGCCGCGACCCTGCGGTCCCTGGTCGGCCGCGACAGGCCCGCCGACATCGTGCAGCTGGACGACGTGCAGACTCTCCGTGTCGACAGCGCCCGCTCGTCGCTGACCGTTTCGCTGGACGGGGAAACGGCGAGGATGGACACCCCGCTCAGCTATCGAGTGCGTCCGAAGGCCCTGAAGGTGATCGCGGCGTGAAGCGGGCCCTTCCGCTACTTGCGAGCCTCGCCGTCGCAGGCTGCACCAGCATCCAGCTGCCGCCCGTGCCCAAGGCCGAAGCGGGGGTCGCATTCGACCGCAATGGCGAAATCGGGACCTTCGCCGACGGAGTGGCCGACCCGCAAAACGGTCGACTTGTGACACCCGACGATCCGGTTCGGGTTGCCTCGATCAGCAAGCTGGTCGTTGCGATCGGCGTCATGAAGCTGGTCGAGGCTGGCCGGCTCGATCTCGACGGCGACGTCTCGCAGTGGCTCGGCTGGAGCCTGCGCAATCCGGCTTTCCCGGACCGCCCGGTCACTTTGCGCGAGCTCCTGTCGCACACCAGCTCGGTTCGCGATCACGACGACCAATATGCAATGCCGCTGGGAGATTCCGTCCAGGCCGCGATGGCCGATCCCAAGTCGTGGGACCTGAAGCACGGACCGGGCGAAGGTTACTTCACTTATTCGAACATGAACTTCCCGATCGTTGGCTCCATCGTCGAGCGGGTGACCGGGGAGCGGTTCGACGTGTGGATGCGCCGAAACGTGCTGGACCCGATGAAGATCGACGCCTGTTACAACTGGCCGACCTGCAGCGATCAGGCCGTGGCGCGGGCGGTCGAGCTCGACACGCCGGACGGCAAGCCGGTGAAGGACGATTTGCACGGGCGGCGGCCGGACTGCGCCGTCTACGTCAGCGAAGGTCAGCCGTGCGACCTGACGCTCTGGAAGCTCGGCGAGAACGGCTCGCTTTTCGCTCCGCAGGGCGGCCTCAGGATTTCCGTCCGCGGCCTGGAGCGCGTCGGACGGATGCTCCTCGACGGCGGCACCCTGGACGGCGTGCGGATCCTCTCGCCGCAATCGGTCGAAAGATTATTTGCTCCGGTCTGGCGCTACGACGGACGCAACGGCAACACCGAACATGGCTTCTATTGCACTTATGGCCTGGCGACGCAGACCATCCCGACGCCGGTTGCCGGCTGCAAGGACGATCCGGTCGGCGACGGCGTCGTTCGAATCGGGCACGCCGGCGACGCCTATGGCCTGCGCGCCGGCCTGTGGCTCGATCGCTCGCGCGGCCGGGGCGTCGCCTTTTTCGTCACCGGCCTGGGCGACTCACCGCCGCTCGGCAGAAGCGCCTTTCGCGACGAAGAGGAGAAGGCGTTCCGCCGCTCGATCGCGCTTTTTCCACGCTAGGAACAGCATGGGCCGAACTTCGTTGTCGGACCGAAATCACAAGGGAGAGAGAGCATGAGGAAGCTTATCCTGCTTGCGCTTGTAGTCGGCGTATCCGCTTGCGCGACGACACCTCCAACCCACACCTGCCCCGACGGGTCGGTGATCGATGCGGCTGTGCCTTGCCCGCCGCCTCCGCCGCCGCCACCGCCGCCTCCGACCACGATGACCTGCCCCGACGGCACGGTCGTGAATGTCGGGACTCCTTGCCCGGCTCCGCCGCCCCCGCCACCGCCGCCGCCTCCGCCGGCTCCGGGCGAACGCGGCTGACGCTTCGCCGGGCTCGCTCGACGCGGGCCTGTGACTTTCCTGACACGGCGGCGGGAGTCTCCGGATTCCCGCCGCTCCCCAAGCGCTTCGGCGCGTGCTAGCGGCGGACGATGGACGTCGCGCACGCGCTCTCGGGCTTTCTCGTCGGGCTTCTCGTCGGCGTGACGGGGGTCGGCGGAGGCTCGCTGATGGCCCCGCTCCTGATCCTGATTTTCGGCGTTCCGGCGACAACCGCGATCGGCACCGACTTGTGGTTCGCGGGAACGACGAAGACCGTCGGCGGAGCGATCCACCACGCCAAGAACAACGCCGACCTGAAAATCGTCGGACGGCTGATGATCGGAAGCATCCCGGCGGCCGTCGCAACCCTTGCCGTGATGAACGCCATGCATTGGGACCAGGTCAGGAACGGCTGGCTCCCGATCACCCTGGGCGTGGTGCTGGTCCTGACCGCCGCGGCGACGATCGCCCGGCCCTCGCTTCACCGCTGGGTGGTCGCCCATTCGGGCAGCGGGGGAGGCTCGCTCCGCTGGCTGCAGCTCCCGCTCACCATCCTGGCCGGTGCGATCCTGGGCGTGCTTGTGACCATCACTTCGGTCGGAGCGGGCGCGTTCGGCGCGACCCTGCTGATCTTCCTCTACCCCGGCCGCCTGAACGGCAAGCAGGTGGTGGGGACCGACATCATCCACGCCATCCCGCTCACCTTCGTCGCCGGGATCGGGCATCTGGTGATCGGAAGCGTGGACGGGCACCTGCTGCTCAACCTGCTGATCGGCTCCATTCCCGGGATCATCATCGGCTCGCTGCTGGTCCACAAGGTCAGCGAGAAGCTGGTCAGGATTGCCCTATCGATCGTCCTCATCATCGCCGGCGCCCGGCTGGTCGCGGTCTGAGCCCCGTATCTCGAACGCCCCCGAGAGGCCGTGATAGATCCGGTGCGGGCTGATGAGCGAACTGGCCGCATCGGCAATCAGCGCGGTGGCGAACAAGGGCAGGATCATGCTCCGGCTCGCGGTCGTCTCCATCAGGATGATGACCGCGGTCAGCGGCGCCCTAACGACCCCGACGAAATAAGCTGCCATGCCGAGCAGGACGACGGCCGACGAAGGCGCGTCGAACAGCCTCGCCATCGCATTGCCCAGCCCCGCGCCGACCGCCAGCGATGGTGAAAAGATACCGCCCGGCGTTCCGCTCAACGTGGTGAAAACCGACGCCAGGAATTTGGCAGGGCCGAACCAGACGCTCAGCTTCGCACCTTCGACGAGTTCGCGCGCCGGCGCGTAGCCGGTCCCCCAGGTCGTTCCTCCCGAAAGGATTCCGACCGAACCGACGATCAGTCCGCAGGCGGCCGCGAACAGTACCGGCCGACGCTTGATTTGCGCAAACAGGCCTCCTGTCGAATTGGTGAAGCCGAGGACGATCCTCGCGAACGCTCCACCAACCAGACCGCCGACAATTCCGACCGCCGGAGCGACTACCAGGGTTTGCGACAGATCGAGGCTGCTCTTGAGCGCTCCGAAATAGACATAATCGCCGGCGATTCCGATCATGACGAGCCCGGAGACCATGACCGCAGCCATCACCAGCAATGCGACTTTCTGTTCGTAGGCGGCCGCCAGTTCCTCGATCGCGAAAGCGACCCCCGCAAGCGGCGTGTTGAACGCGGCGGCGACTCCCGCGGCACCGCCAGCGATCAGCACTCCAGCAGTGATCGGGACTTTGAGCAATCGGTGAACGCCGACCATCACGGATGCGCTGACCTGGACCGTCGGCCCCTCACGCCCAACGGACGCGCCGCCGAGCAGCATGACCAGGGTCAGCACCATCTTCCACAGCCCGATCCTGAAGCTGGCGAGACGGCCCGCGCCCACGCTGGCCGGAACTTCGCTGGCGGCGATGATCTGCGGTATTCCGGAACCCCGCGCCTCGCTTGCCCAGCGGGTCGTCGCGAAGGCCACTCCAGCGAAGAACAATGGCGTCAGGACGAGTGGAAGGAGCGGCTGCGCGGCGAAAATCCGGCCGAAGGTCAGCTGAGCGAAGTCCGCCAGCCGCGTGAACGCCAGCGCGAAAATGGCAAGAACCACGGCGCCTATGCCGGTCGCCACTCGACGGCGAGCGACCGGCAAGCTGGTACGCAGCCGTCGACGGACGAACCAGCGGAAGAGCACCGAAGCGCGACGTTGCAGGTTGCCGGTGATCACTGCAGTCTCTTGCCGGACACCAGCGAAATCGCAACCCCGCACAATCAGAAGCGGAAGGCGATTCCGGTGTAGAGCTCGAGATCGGGCGTGTTTCGGTTGAGTCCGAAATTCGCGCCGGCGTCGAGCTGCACGTCCTTGCGAAGGAGCCAGGCGACCGCGCCGTCGATCGAATATTGCCGGACCGTCCCCGCCGGATCGAAATCCCACGCGCCCCACAGTTCGCCCGATAGTGTCACCCGGCTCGACAGCGGAACGCCTACGCTCGCGGCAGCAGCGGTTGCGACATGATAGCCGGAGCCGTCGGAGTCTGCGACGAGGTCCACCTCGGGCGCGATATCCCAGCCCGCGGAGGAGCCGGCGAAAGTGGAATCGGCGAGGAACGCGACCCCGCCTCCGACCTTGCCGTTGCCGAGCGCATGCCGGGCGGTCGGAATCTTCACGAACGGCCTGAGCGCGAGCTGGACCGGTGCGGAATCGTCCGTCAGCCGGTACTTCACCGCGACCGCCGAATCGCCGAGGCCCGACGGACCGTGGCGAACGTCGACATAGGCCGGAAGATCCAGCTCGAGGTGCAGCCGGTCCGTCACCCCGAACTTCAGCGCGGTTGCACCGAGGTCGAGCTCGTCCACGGAGATTCCGCCCGAACGGTCTTGGGACCAGTCCGCAAGCCCGGTTTCCACCTGAACCATCCCGGCAGGGACGGTGCAGGTCGGGGTCGCCTTCCCCGGCCGGTCGGCGCAAATCGGGTCTTCGTCCGCTGCGCGCGCAGCGGCAGCCGAGCAGAGCAGCACACAGGCGAGCAAAAGCCGTTTCGTCACGAATCCCCCGCGGCGAAACTGCCTTCAGCCGGCAGCTCAGTCGAGTGAATTCGGCCTAGTGGCGGGCGGCCGCGCTCTCCTGGCGGACCTTGGCGAATTCCGACTGCGGATACCATTGCGGCCATTCGCGATCGTTCGCGAGCCGGTCGCCGATCGCGTAGAACAGCTCCGCCTCCTGCGCCGCACCACGCAAATCCCAGCTCGGCGACCAGGAATCGCAGGTCTGGTGATAGCAAGTGGCGGTGAACTCGCTCAGCCACTTCTCGCCGGCCGCTCGCCCACCGTCCTGCATGTCGTAGGCACCGGCCAGCGCCATATCGAGGAGCACCGGAACGCCTTGCTTGGCGAAGGAGAAATGGTCGGCGCGATAGAACAGCCCGCGCTCGGGATGGCCTTCCGGAGTCACGTAGCGGCCCTGTTTCGCCGCCTCCTGCGCAAGGATGTCCTCCATCTGGCTCTGGCCCTTCCCGATCAGGACGACGTCCTTCACAGGGCCGTTCCACTGCAGGGTGTCGAAGGTGAGGTTCGCGACCATCTTGTCCATCGGATAGAGCGGGTGCTGCGAATAATAAGCGGAGCCGAGAAGGCCGCGCTCCTCACCCGTCCAGGCGAAGAACAGGAGAGTCCGCTGCGGGCGCGGACCGTGCGCGAACAGCCGCGCATCTTCGATCATCGCGGCGAGGCCGAGCGCGTCGTCGGCCGCGCCGGGCCGGATGGTCCGGCCCTGGGCGTCGGCAGGTCCGATCCCGTAGGCGTCCCAGTGGCCGCCGTAGCTCACCGTCTCGTCGGGATATTTGGAGCCGGTGAGCTTGCCGATCACATTCTGGCTCTGGATGCGGTCGAGCGCGACATCCGCGTCGATCGAGAAGTTCGCCTTGAGGTCGATCGGCTTGAACGCGGCGGTCCGCGCCTCGCGCTTCACGGTGTCGTAGTCGTACCCTGCCCGCTTCAGCAGAGCGGCGGCGACATCGCGCTGGATCCAGCCGTTGAGAAGCACCGGCTGCGGCTGGCCCGGCGACGATGGGATCGCGTAGCTTTCGCCCGCCGGGCTCTGGACGACCTTCCACGGATAGCCAGCGGCATCGGTCTCGTGCACGACGAGCGCACCGATCGCGCCGCGCCGGGCCGCTTCCTCATATTTGTACGTCCAGCGGCCGTAATAGGTCATCGTCTTGCCGCCGAACTTGCCCGCCACCGGCTCGCCCTGGGCGGCCTCGAAATCGGGGTCGTTGACAAGCATCACGATGACCTTGCCCTTGACGTCCACGCCCTTGAAATCGTCCCAGCCGCGCTCGGGCGCGTCGACTCCGTAGCCGACGAACACCATCGGCGCGTCGGCGATGTGAACCTTGTCCACGGGCCGGACCGTGCCGAGGTAGATGTCCGCCGGATCGGCGAGCTTCACAGTCTGGCCGGCCTGCTTCACGGTGACGTCGATCGGGTCCTTGAGCTGGGTCCGGATCATCGGCACGGCCTGCGTCCAGCCGCCGTTCTCGCCGCCCGGTTCGAGGCCCGCCGCCTTGAACTGCTCGATCAGGTAGGGGATCGTCTTCGCCTCGCCCGGAGTGCCCGGCGCCCGGCCCTGGAAGTCATCGGACGCGAGCACCCGAGTGATCTCGCTCATCCGCTGCATGTCCACGTGCGGCTGGGGCGCCGGTGCGACAGCGGCGAGCGGGGCCGGAGCGACGGGAGGCGGCGGGACGCTCGCGCAAGCCGCCAAGCCAAGTGCCGGCACCAGCTCCAGGATCATCCGCAAACCGCTCATTCTCGCTCTCCTGTCTCGCCGATCACGCTATAAGCAAAGCGAGAGGAGAGAAGCGATGCAACTCACCTATGCAATTAAATATGTCGGCAACATGGACCGGGCGGTGGCATTCCACCGCGACGTTCTCGAGCTTCCGCTGAAATTCCAGTCGCCGGAATGGAGCGAGCTCGCGACCGGCGAGACGACTCTCGCGCTTCACCTCGCGACTCCGCAGAAACCCGCGGGAACGGTCGAGCTGGGATTCGCGAGCGGTGATGTTGCCGGATTTTACGCCCGTCGCGACGAGCTGGGAGTGGAATTCACGCAACCGCCCACCGAAATTCACGGCATGCAAATCGCTCAGATCCGCGACCCCGACGGTGCTGACACGTCGGTCAGCGGTCGCTCCTGAACCGTCTCAATAGAAATGGAGCGCCGAGGATTGCGCCTGGACCGGCTGTCCGCCGAGCTTTGCCTCGGCGGCGCGGATCGCGTTGAGCAGCATATTGTCGGTGAACGGCTTGTGGAGACAGCCGAGCGCGAGATCGCGGCCGCGCTCCATCGGGCAGTTTCCGGTTGCGAAGAGCACGGGGACGCCCCGCTCCTTCAGCGCGGCGGCGACATCGAGTCCGCTATTGCCGCGGCCGAGGTGAATATCGACCAGAGCGAGGTCCGGGGTCCCGGCTTCGACGGCATTGAGAGCGGACTGAAGATCATCGGCGTGGGCAACCGCTTCATGACCTGCAAGACCGAGCATGCCTTCGATTTCCATGGCGACGAGGGCTTCGTCCTCGACGATCAGAATTCGCAACGTATTGGCTCCTTCACCTCCCATTATCGGCCCGGTCGATAACCTCGCCTAAACCATCGTGGTTAGCGGGACGCTAATCGCGAACTCCGCACCCGGATCGGCCGGCCTGATTGCAAGCGTGCCGCGGACCTGCCGGACGAGAGCGGTGACGATCCGCATCCCGAGGCCGCCGCCGGAAGAGGGATCGAAATCCTTCGGAAGGCCGATTCCATTATCGGATACGCGGATTTCGACTCGGTCCCCGTCGTGACGCAGGCCGACCTTCAGCTGCCCGGACCGGCCCTCGGGAAACGCATATTTGACGGCGTTGGTGATGAGCTCGCTGACGACGAGGGCAAGCGGCACGGCCTGCGTAAGCGGCATGACCAATTCGCGGCCGATGTCGATGTCGAGATGGATTTTCCCGGAGCTGTTGAGCGAGCGCAATGTCTCGCTCGCCAGCTCCTCCAGGTAATTGCCGAAATCGACCCGGTCGTGCTGGCTCGTCGAATAGAGCCGCTGGTGGATTCCGGCGACGACCCCGATCCGCGCGCGGGCCTCGAGCAGCGCCTGCTTGAGCGCCGGCTCCTTCGCCCGGCCGGCCTGGAGCATCAGCAGCGACGTCACGACCTGCAGGCTGTTCTTCACCCGGTGGTTGACCTCGTGGAGGAGCATTTCCTTCGCCTGCAGTGCGTCGGCAAGCTCCGCCGCCCGAGCGCGCTCCTCGGCGATATTGCGCACCTCAAGGATCGTGCCGACGGTGTTCGACGCCTCGTCGTGAACCGGCGAGGCGGTGAAGGCGATCGGGAAGAAGGTGCCGTCGCGCGCCATGAACCATTCCTCGCCCTTCGTCGGGGCGGCGCTCTCGAAAGCCTTGTTGATCGAGCACTCGTGCACGGGATAATCCGACCCGTCCGGCCGTCGCGCGTGAACGAGATCGTGGAACGGCCGGCCGCTCATCTCCTCGAAACTGTAGCCGATCAGCTTCTCGGCCGCGGAATTGGCGAAGATGCAATGGTGGCGCTCGTCCATCACGAAAACCGCCATCATCGTATTGTTCAGAACCGCGTCGAGGCGCCGGGTGACGTCCGCGAGCCGGGTCTCCGCCGCACGGCGTTCCTCGATCTCCCGCTGGGCGTCGCTGTACAGCCGGGCATTGTCGATCGCGATTGCCGCCTGCGCAGCGATCGCGACGATGAGGCGCTCGTGCCGTTCGGTGAATCGCGCCTGGTCCTCGTGCCCGAAGAACAGGCCGCCGAGCACTTCTCCGGAGCGGGAGATGACCGGCACCGCAAGATAGCTGACGACCGGCAGGTGCCCCTTGGGGATCCCGTAGTGCGGCGGGTTCTTTCCGTAGCGCGGATCGAGCGTGACATTGTCGGAGCGGACGACTCCGAGCCCGCGGAACGTATGGTCGAAAACGGCGGTGTTGCGCGGCATCGGGAACTTGTCGAACGCGGAGCGCGGAACGCCCGACAGGCTGTAGAGCATGAAGCTCTCGCCGGCCTCGTTGAGCACGTTGTAGAAAAAGGCGCCGAACTGGGCTCCGGTGATCTCGACGGCGGCGTCGGTCACCTTCTGGACGATCCGCTCGAGGTCGAGATCGGCGGCAACGGTCTCCCACGCCTGGTTGAGCGTGTCGAGCGTCCGGGTCTCCTCGCGGAGCGCCTCTTCCGCCTGCCGCCGCTCGATGATCAGCGATGCGGTTCGAGTGACGAACTCGACCAGCTCGAGGTCGGATTCGACCGGCGCCCGCGGCTCCTTGTGGTACATCGCGAAGGTGCCGAGCACCCGGCCGTCGCTGGCAAGGATGGGGATCGACCAGCAGGCGCGAAGCCCGTTGGTCAGCGCGAGATCCTTGAAGTCGCGCCACAGCGGATCGGACCCGATGTCGCTGACGAAGACCGGCTCCTTGCGGAACGCGGCGGTTCCGCACGATCCAACTTGCGGCCCGATCGCGGTATTGTGGATGCCCGCGTTATAGGCATCGGGGAGGTTGGGCGCTGCGCCGTGGAGGAGGCGCTTGCCCGCCGGATCAAGAAGCAGGATCGAGCCGAGAACGCCAGTGGTGCTCTGGCTTTCGACGGCGAGCACCAGCTTCTCGAGAAGGCTTGCGAGCGGGGCGTTGCTGACGGCGTCGCGAAGAAGCTCGTTCTGGGTCTCGCGAAGCGCTTCGGCGCGTGTGCGTTCGGTGACGTCGGAGCCTTCGACGAATATCCCGGTCACGGCGCCTTCGGAATCGACCAGCGGCTGGTAGACGAAATCGACGAACCGCCGCTCGGGAGGAGCGCCGGGCGAAGCGTACAGCTCGACCTCCACGTCGCGTCCGACATAAGGCTCCCCGGTCCGGTAAACCCGCTGGAGCATGTTGAGGAAGCCCTGGTCGACCGCTTCCGGAAGGACCTCGGCCACCGGCCGGCCCAGCGCTTCGCGATGGCCGATCAGCTGCATGTAGGCGGGGTTGGCAAGCTCGAACACGTGATCCGGGCCGCGCAGCAACGCCATGAAGCCGGGCGCTTGCTCGAACAGCGCCGAGAATCGCTCGCGCTCGCTGACGTTGCGGCGCTCGGCGAGGACCCGCTCGGTCGTCTCGTTGACGATGCACAGGACTCCGGCGACCGGATCGTCGTCGACGGGGACGGCGGAATAGCTGATGTCGAAATAGACGCTCTCGCCATAGCCGCGGCGCTCGATGTAGAATGGGCGGTCCTTTGCGAAGACCGTCTCGCGGCTGTCGCGGACGCTGTGCAGGAGCGGCCCCAGGTCGTCCCAAAGCTCGGACCAATTCTCGCGGGCGGGCCGGCCGAGCGCTCGCGGATGCTTGTCGCCGATCGTCGGCGCGTAGGAATCGTTGTAGATGGCGATGAATTCCGGGCCCCAGAACAGGACGATCTGCGACTTTGAGCGGAGGACCAGGCCGACCGTCGTCCTCAGGCCCTCTGGCCACTCGTCGATCGGGCCGAGCGGAGTCGCCGACCAGTCGCAGGCGGCAATCAGAGCCGCGCATTCGCCGCCGCCGGAGAGGAACGCTTGCTCGTCCCGCTCCAGCGCGTCTGAATCGGCGTCGAACTCATTCATACGCGGTCACTAGCTGTTGAAGGGCTGTGCTAAAGCCAAGCGCCGTGAAGGTCGAGGCGGCAGGGCTAAGCTGCCCTGGGCAACGCATAAGCGATGACATCGTCGCCGGGCGTCGTTCCAAGAGTGCCGTGGCCGCCGGCGACGACGATGACATATTGGCGTCCGTCGGCGCCCTGATAGCTCATCGGGGTCGCCTGTCCGCCCGCCGGAAGCCTGGCCTGCCACAGCTGCCGGCCGCTGGTCAGGTCATAGGCGCGGACGTAATTGTCGAGCGTCGAGCTGAGGAAAGCGACTCCGCCAGCCGTCACCATCGGACCTCCGAGCGAGGGAACGCCGAGCTTGAACGGCAGAAGCCCGGCGGTCTGGTCGCGAATGGTGCCGTTCTTGTGCATCCACGCGACCTTGCCCGTCGTCAGGTCCATGCCGGCGACATAGCCCCAAGGCGGCGCCTGGCACGGCAGGCCAAGCTTGGAGAGGAACGGGTTGAGATAGACCGCATAAGGCGCGCCATAGTTCGGGTTCAACCCCCGGTTCGTTTCCTGCTTCTGTTCGTCGGGCGGCCGCTTGGCGGTCAGCTTGTCGACGAAGGCCATGTAGCTGGGATTGGCGAAGGCGACCTTGCGAACCGGGTCGATCGCCATCCCGCCCCAGTCCATCACCCCGAAATTGCCGGGATAGACGAGCGAACCCTTGGTCGATGGCGGAGTGAACGGGCCGTCGTAGCGAAGCTGCTGGAAGTCCACGCGGCACAGCAGCTGGTCGAGCATCGTCGCGCCCCACATGTCGGCGCCCCTCACGCGATTGAGCGGCATGAACGAGGCCATCGAGAAGGGCTGCGTCTTCGACGTCCAGTCGCCCGGAGCCGCGCCCTGCGGCACCGGCCGTTCCTGCACCGGGATCACCGGCTTCCCGGTCCGCCGGTCGAGGATGAAGATGTTGCCGGTCTTGGTCGACTGGACCAGCGCCGGGACCATCGCCCCGTTGATTGGAAGATCGACGAGCGCCGGCTGGGCGGGAACGTCCATGTCCCACAGATCGTGGTGGACCGTCTGGAACACCCATTTGAGCTTGCCCGTCGCGGAATCGAGAGCGACGATGCTGCTTGCGAACTTCTCGGTCGTCGGCGGACGGTGGCCCCCGAACTGGTCGACCGCACCCATTCCGAAGGGGATGTAGATCATCCCCAGCTTCTCGTCGGCCGCCGAGGTGCTCCAGCTGTTCGGCGACGACAGGCTGTAATGCTGGCCGGCGGCGAGCGGCGCCGTCTGGTCCGGATTGCCCGGATCGAAATTCCACACCAGCTTGCCCGTCTTCGCGTCGAACGCGCGGACGACGCCGGACGGCATCTTCACGTCGCGATTGTCGAAGATGCTTCCGGCGAGGACGACGAGGCCCTTGGTCACCAGCGGAGCGGAGGTGAACTGGTACCAGCCCTGCTTGTAGCCCGGATATTGCGGCGTCAGGTTGATCTCGCCGGCGTTGCCGAAGTCGCCGCAGCGCCTTCCGCTGAGGGCATCGAGCGCGATCAGCCGCGCATCGTTGGTCGCCAGGAACAGGCGCGTGCTGCAGTCCGGCGCGCGCGGCGGCTGCGGCGGCGAGCCGGGGGCCGCGGCCGTGTCGTAATAGCTCACGCCCCTGCAGCTCATGTGCTGCGTGCCCGACACGTCCACCTTCGGGTCGTAGCGCCACACCTGCTTTCCGGAGACCGGGTCGAGAGCGATGACGATGTCGTGCGGAGTGCACAGGTAAAGCAGGTTGCCGACCTTGATCGGGGTCATTTCATAAGTGAATTCGCCCGGGTCGCCGGCGCGCTTGAGATCGCCGGTCTTGAAATGCCAGGCGACATCCAGCTTCGCCGCATTCTGCGGCGTGATCTGCGTCAGCGGAGACCATTTGAGCCCGTCCCAGGTGCCCCCGTAGGCGGGCCAGTCGCCCAATGCGGCATAGCTTGCCGGCGGCGCTCCGCCGTCGGCGGTTCGAAGCGCGCCCGGCCGGTCGTTGGGATTCTGGAACAGCGCCACCACCAGGACCGCGATCGAGGCGACTAGCGCCAGGGAAAGCGCGATTCCGGAGCCGCGGAGGGCGCCGGTGGTCGGCCTCAGCCAGCGGGTCAGCCACGGCAGGAGCAGCGCGACCCCGATCGGGACCAGAAGGTTGCCGCGCGGCGACAATTGCCAGAAATCGAGCCCGACCTCGAACAGCGCCCAGATCAAGGTGCCAGCCAGCACAAGCGCATAGAGCCACAGCGCCGCCGCGTTCCCGCGGTACAGCAACACCGCGGTGACGATTAGGGCGACGCCCGCGATCACATAGTAAAGCGAGCCGCCGAGGACCGCGAGCCAGGCACCGAAGGCCGCCGCCCAAACGCCGATCACGGCGATGATGATGACCATGATGAGCGGAAACAGCGGCGGCCGCTCCGGCGCTTTCCTGTCGGGCACGATTCACGCCTCCGTTAATCGGGGTTTCCCCCGTTAACCGCCCAGCACGCGAAATCGTTGCAGCACCGTTCGAATTGATCTTCCGCTAAAAGCTCTTCCCCAGCGAGAGCATTGCCCGGAAGCGATTGTCGGGATGCGAATCGCCGATGTGCTGCCACACAGGCAGCGCCACCGCCGCACCGGCGGACCAGCCGTTTCGGGAATTGAAGCGAACGCCGGGCGCCGCATAGACCCATGAGCCGCCGCTCGCCGGTTCGACGATGCCGGCAACGTCCTGCCGCCCTTCCCACTCGCCGCCGATTTCGACGAACGCATCCCAGCTGTCGCGGGCGTGCTCATGATGGTGATGCTCGGCCTCGCCGTCGCCGTAGGAGTGATGCTCCTCGACCGCCCGCCCGAAATGGTGCGAAACGGAAATCCCGCCCTGCAGCCGGTCGCCGAGCTTCGTGGCCTGCGCGCCCCTGCCGGCGAACTGGTACAGTCCGCTTGCCGCGAGTTGGACGGCCCCCGCCTTGATAGCCGCCGAGGCCCCCACGATTGGATCCCAGCTACCCGTTCCCGGCTGATGTTCCGTTTCCAGGCGCTCGCCTTCGAGATCGCGCTCGTGCGTGCTTCCGGTCGGCACCTTGACGCCGCCGACGAGCGCGAAGCGAAGCCCCTCCTCGCCCGTCAGACGATATTTGGCGAGCAGGTTGAGATCGCCGATCCCGGAAACTGTCCCGAGCTTCTCGACCGAGTTGGAGCCGACCCCGCCCGAGTGCGAATGCTCGCCTTCGCGCAGGTCGTCCCGACGGAGGTACGGAAGCTCGGCCGAAATCGTCAGCCGATGAGTCACTCCATAGGCGATCGCGGCCGATGCATTGAGGTTATAGTCCGCGTTGTGCGCGTGGACGTGCTGCGCCGCGAGCGCCTCCAGCTCCGAATCCGACCGATGTTCGGGCCGGGTGTAAAGCACGCGCAGCCCGATGGCGGCATGGCCTTCGTCCAGCGTGTCGGGTGCAAAGACGTTGAGGCCGCTTCCCGATCCGACCCCGCTCGGGCCCGTGTGGTCGGCAAGCGCAGGAGCGGCAAGCGCGGCGAGCGCCGCGCCCGCGACGAAATTCAATCTGGTCATTCGAAATTCCCGTGAAGAGCTCCGGCACGCGTGCCGGAGGCGTGTTGAACTGAAGCGAGTGTGCAAGTTCAGGCGGGAATCGGCGGACCTCGCAGGCGTGGCGGCTCGCGCGATGCCGAGCGAGCAACGAAGAGAAATGCCGGCCCAGCCGCAGGCGCCGGGAAGAAGAGGAGCTGGGAAGCGACCGGCGCGGACTCGGGCGGCGAAGCGGCAGCCGCCGCCGCGGCCGCATAGGGACAAATTTCGTGGACCGTGCCGCGATGGTGCTTCGAATGAGCGGGCATCGGCATCGCCGGTGCGGCGTCCGGGCAGGCGACGATCGTCACCGCGCCCCGGTCGAATTCGGGCATGAACCCTGCCGGGGAAAGAAGGCGGATGCCGAGCAGTGCAAGCAGCAACGACGCGCATGCCAGGCGGATTGGGAAGTGCGCTGTCGTCATTCGCCGCATCCGATGCCCGCTACTGCTTCAAGGTTCCCGAGTCAGCCCGTCTCCGGCCGCCGCAAATCCACAGGAAATTTAATCGGGAATGCATTTACCCGCTTGCGTTGTGATTCAGATGAGGCACAATAGGTGGTAGCGCGAGAGGGGGGACGCCTCAAAACTTGGTGTCGGCGCCGGAATCACTATATTCCGGCGGTGGACGAACTCGTCCCCGATTTCCACAGGGTGGAGCCATGGCAAACCCCCTCCCGCCGCTGCAAAATGACTCGCTCCGATCGGTGCGGACGGGTAGAACGATTAGAGAACAAGCGGCTTCCTCGGAGTCGCGGAAAAGACGGGGTAAAGCGATGGATTTCACGACTGGCAGCGAAGTTCCTTCCGGCGATGTTGCGGCCGCCGCCGCTCCGTCGAGCAAGAGCATTGCCCCGCCCGCTTATCCGGTGAAAACCGACCCGTCGCGCGACGACCTGCTGACCGAATTCGGCAAGGAGACGCTGCGCGACCGCTATTTGCTTCCCGGCGAATCCTACCAGGACCTCTTCGCCCGAGTCGCCTCGGCCTATGCCGACGACGCCGAGCATGCGCAGCGCGTCTATGACTATATCTCGCGCCTGTGGTTCATGCCGGCGACCCCGGTGCTTTCCAACGGCGGCACCGGCCGCGGACTTCCGATCAGCTGCTACCTCAACAGCGTGTCCGACAGCCTGGAAGGAATCGTCGGCACCTGGAACGAGAATGTCTGGCTGGCGAGCCGCGGCGGCGGAATCGGCACCTATTGGGGCAGGGTGCGCGGGATCGGCGAGCCGGTCGGCCTCAACGGCAAGACCAGCGGAATCATTCCCTTCGTCCGGGTGATGGACAGCCTTACGCTGGCCATTTCGCAGGGCTCGCTTCGGCGCGGGTCGGCCGCCTGCTACCTCGACATTTCGCACCCCGAGATCGAGGAATTCCTCGAGATCCGCAAACCGTCGGGCGACTTCAACCGCAAGGCGCTCAACCTTCACCACGGCGTGCTCGTCACCGACGAGTTCATGGAAGCGGTGCGCGGAGGAACCGAGTTCGAGCTGCGCTCGCCCAAGGACCAGAGCGTCCGCGGCAAGGTGGACGCGCGCGCGCTCTTCCAGAAGCTGGTCGAGACCCGCCTCGCGACCGGCGAACCCTACATCATCTTCATCGACCAGGTGAACCGGTCGATGCCCAAGCATCACCGCGATCTGGGCTTGAAGGTGACGACGTCGAACCTGTGCTCGGAAATCACGCTTCCCACCGGCAAGGACCATCTCGGCGCCGACCGGACGGCGGTGTGCTGCCTGTCTTCGCTCAACCTCGAAACCTGGGACGAGTGGAACGGCGACAAGACCTTCATCGAGGACGTGATGCGCTTCCTCGACAATGTCCTCAGCGACTATATCGCCCGCGCCCCCGACGAGATGGCGCGCGCCAAGTACAGCGCCGAGCGCGAGCGCAGCGTCGGCCTCGGAGTCATGGGCTTCCACTCCTTCCTCCAGGCGCGGGGAATCCCGTTCGAAGGGGCGATGGCGAAGAGCTGGAACCTCAAAATCTTCAAGCACATCCGCGCGCAGGTCGACGAAGCGTCGATGATGCTGGCCAACGAGCGGGGCCCCTGCCCCGACGCTCAGGACATGGGCGTGATGGAGCGGTTCAGCTGCAAGATGGCGATCGCTCCCACCGCGTCGATCTCGATCATCTGCGGCGGCACCTCCGCCTGCATCGAGCCGATCCCGGCCAACGTCTATACGCACAAGACGCTGTCGGGCTCGTTCGTGGTCAAGAACCCGCACCTGAAGGCGCTTCTGGAGAGCAAGTCCAAGGATAGCGACAAGGTGTGGAACTCGATCCTCGAGCAGGGCGGATCGGTCGCCCACCTCGACTTCCTGACGCAGGAAGAAAAGGACGTGTTCAAGACCAGCTTCGAGATCGACCAGCGCTGGCTGATCGAGCTTTCGGCCGACCGGACGCCCTACATCGACCAGGCGCAGTCGCTGAACCTGTTCATCCCGGCCGACGTCGACAAATGGGACCTCCTGATGCTCCACTTCCGCGCCTGGGAGCTGGGCATCAAGTCGCTCTACTACCTGCGCTCCAAGTCGGTGCAGCGCGCCGGTTTCGCCGGTGGAGTCGAGGCGGACAACACGCCTGAGCTCAAGGAAATCCCGCTGGCGTCGACCACCGACTATGACGAGTGCCTGGCCTGTCAGTAACCGCTGGACACTGACGCTCGACGGGAACTTCATCGCGGCAGAGCGACTGTAACGGAATGCGATCCTTCGCGTCTGTTGCGATCCTCTGCCTGGCGGGCAGCTGCGCGGCCGCGCCAGCAATTCCCCCGCCGGCTCCTTCGCGCACACTCGCCCTTCGCACCTGCAATCTCGAGGCCGCCCAGCCGCTCGTCGGCAAGGCGGCGGATCCGGCAACGCTGGAGCGGGCAAGGGAATTGAGCGGCGCGCGATCGGTCCGGATCCTGCGTCCCCATGCCCCGCAGGCGATGAACTTCAACAGCGGCCGGCTCGACGTCGAGGTCGACAGGTCCGGCCGGATCGCGCGCTTCAGCTGCGGATAAGACAAAGGCCCCGCGGAGACGTCTCCGCGAGGCCTTCGTTCTTGCGCGGCGGCCGGTGCCTAGAAGTGCACCGACACGTCCGCGATCGCGCGATTGTCCTGAAGCAGCGAATTGCCGACGTTCGCCTGGACTCCGGCGCCGAAGTCCAGAGCGCCCTTCGACAACCGGAAACCGCCGCGGACCTCGCCGTACGACCCGCCGTTGGCGAGCGGCAGAAGGAAGCGGTAGTCCGGAGCGTTGGCGAAGCGCACCGCCAGCCCCCTGTCCGCCCCGGAGAGCAGGTGGACATAGTCCGCCTGGATCTGCGGAGTGAAGGACCAGCCGCTGCCGAGGGCCATGCTTCCGGCGAGCTTGGCGCCGATGCGCGCCTCGAACTTCTGCAGCTTGAGGTCGTCCATCTGAAGCGCGACTTCGCCGCCGTTTTCACGGAATCCGTCGAGCTTGTAGGTGGAATAACCGAGCTGCGCCCGCGGGGTGAGCGTCAGGCCATTGGCGAGCCCGAGGTTCACGCCAGCCTCGGCAGTCGCCGTGTAGCGCTGCGAGCGGGTGGCCCCGGTCAGGTCGAACGCCGAATTGCCGGTCAGCGCGGTGCGCGACAGCTCGACGCTGCTGGTTTCGGCAGAAGCCATGCCGCCGACATAGGCGCCGCCACCCAGCCGGTAGCTTCCGTACACGGCCGCGAGCGAGGTCTTGACCCGCGCCTGGTCGGTGCCCGGAATGCTGACCCCGTTGGCGAAGCCAGTCGCAGCGCCGAGGGTGAGGCGCGGCGAGAACTGGTGCTCCATTCCGACCGACATGTAGTCGGAGCGCTGTCCCTGTTCTTCGCCGAAGCCGCCGTAGCTTGCCCGCGACGCCGTGGTCCCGCCGGTGACGAAGCCGGAAACGCCCTTGGGAAGGACGCTCGCCGAAGTCGCCGGCATCAGCTCGGCGAAGCCATTGCCTTGCGGCTGGACTCCGCTGAACGCGAGCGCGGTCGGATTGTCCGATACGGTCAGCGTTCCCGCGGTCCCGGTGCCGAGCATCGACAGGCGGTCGGAGACGGCGTTCAGCATCCTCTTGCTCTGCTGGCCCTGGAACGACTGGGCTTCGTCGTCGATCCTGGGAGCGAGGCTGTGGAACGTCGACGTCAGCGCCTGCGGGCTCATCAGGTCGACCATCCCGTACAGCCCGTAGAGGCTGTTGTAGGAGCCGGCGCGGAGCGTATCGAGCGCGTTCGCGAACGCGGTGACGATCGCATCGCCCGGGCCGACATAATCGACGAACTTGCCCGCGCGCAGGCTGGCGGTGATGCTGTTCGGTCCGTAGGTCAGCACCGGCCGAAGGACTCCGACGGTCGAGCCGACGTTGCCGAACGTGCCGTCGATCCCGCCGGTCGCGGTGGCGATCGTGAAGGTATCGCCATCGCGCGGAGCGGCGCCGGCTGCCTTGTTGAACAGCAGCGACCCGCCATCGAGGGCGAGCGTTCCCGGATTGCTGGCGTCGCCGGTGACCTGAAGAAGATCGGACCCGGAACGGCCGGCATCGATCAGCAGGAGCGAGCCCGACGACAGGATCATGTCGCCCTGCACCGTCAGCGTCGAGGGCACGTTGCTCGTTCCCGGAGAAACGATGCCGTTGATGACGGTGAGGTAGGTCGGGTCGATCGTTCCGCTGCCCGACAGGATGCCGGACACGATCAGGCTCTCGCCCGCGGTCAGCCGCCCGTTGACGTTCGTCCAGCCCTGAAGCTGGGTGAAGTCGCCCCAGACCTTCAGGTTTCCGGCCTAGCCGATGTCCAGCTTGGTCGCGCCGTTGAGAGTCAGCCGGTCGATGGTGACGTTGCTGTTGAGGCTGGTCGTCCCCTGAGCGGCGAGGGTCACGTCATAATAATGTGCGCGAACATCATTCGCCGGGTCGGCGACGACGTTGTTGGGCACGAAATTCGTCGACCCCGGGCCGCCCTGGACGAAGATCGGCGTTCCGTTGCCGACCGGCGCGGTTCCCGTCAGCGGACCGGCGCAATCGGTGAAGAAGCAGACCTGCCCGAAGGTGGCGCCTTCGCCCGACACCCCGAGCGCCGGCGTGTCCGGAAGGCTGTTCACCAGCCCGCCGTTGGCGATGATCATGTAGTTGGGATCCATGGCCTGGACCCAGTGGCTCGGGTCGGTCCAGTCGGCGTCGCCCGCATTGTTGTTGGCATAGACGTACGGGTTGTTGGCGAGGATCTGGTCCCAGAAGAGATCGAGCGGCTGGTAGCCCGACGTCGGTCCGTAGCTCGACGAAGGCTGCCCGTTGAAGAAGCGGTCGCCGAACGACAGGACGCCGGCAACGACCGGGCGGTCGAACGCCTGGTCGATGATCAGCGGTCCGCCGGAATCGCCCGGCGCGGTCAGGCCTTCACGCGGAAG
>JBQCIU010000041.1:0-8326 GCA_051953395.1 Sphingomicrobium sp. | reverse complement strand
TTGGCGATTCGGGCGGCGAGCTTGGGCCCGACTCCGTTGGCGCGGCCGATCATCGCCTTGTCGCCCTGGCTGACCGCGCGGGCCAGCTCGTCGGGCGAAAGCACCGACAGGATCGCCAGTGCAAGACGGCCGCCAACGCCTTGGACGCTCGTCAACGCGCGGAAGGAATCGCGCTCCGCCGCCGAGCCGAAGCCGAACAGGGTCCAGGCGTCCTCGCGGACCTGCAGCTCGGTCAGAATGAGGACTTCGCTTCCGACGCCGCCGAGCGCGTCGATCGTGCGTCCGCTGCAGTGGACTTGGTAGCCTACGCCGGCGACATCGATCACCGCGGTGTCGGTGCTGGTCTCGGCCAGGATTCCGGAGAGGCGGGCGATCATTGGCTACGGCTAATGCCCGCGCGCGAACTCGCCAAGTGGTGCGCGTGGGTGATGGCTACGGCGAGCGCGTCGGCGGCGTCCGGGCCGGCGATCCTTGCACCGGGGAGCAAGCGCGAAACCATCGCATGGACCTGCGGCTTCTCCGCCCCGCCGGTCCCGACGACGGCTTTTTTGACCAGCCGTGCGGCATATTCGCCGACGGCGATTCCCGAGCGGGCGGCGACCATCAGCACGACCCCGCGGGCCTGCCCCAGCTTGAGCGTCGATTGCGGGTTTTTGTTGACGAACACCTCCTCGACCGCGGCGGCGTCCGGGCGATGCTCGGCCAGCAATCCCTCAAGCTTCGCAGCGAGATCGGCGAGGCGCTCGGGCAAGGGCGCGGAGGCGTTCGTTTTCAGCTGGCCGTTATCGAGGTGCGACAGGCGATTGCCCTCGGCGCGGATCAACCCCCAGCCGGTGGTGCCCAGCCCCGGGTCGAGGCCGAGGATGATCAAAACCTCCCCTCCCGTTCACGGGATGGGATTGAGGGGTGGGCATGCTGGGCAGGATGCGGACCTGAACAGGCCCACCCCCAGCCCCTCCCGCGAGCGGGAGGGGAGTTCCTCACCCCAGCTTCTCCAGCTCCTCGTCGGGGATGTTTTCATTGCCCCAGACGGTCTGGACGTCGTCATCTTCGTCGAGCGCGTCCATCAGTTTCAGCAGCTGCTCGGCGTCGCTTCCGCGGACCTCGACCTCCGTCTGCGGCTTCCACGCCAATTTGGTGGTTTCCGCCTCCCCGAGCATGGGTTCGAGCGCCTTGGCGACCTCGTGGAGCGAATCCACGCTGGTCCATATGCGATGGCCGGTATCGTCCGATTCGACGTCTTCCGCACCCGCCTCGATCGCCGCTTCCAGCACCTTGTCGCCGTCGCCCGCGCTTGCCGGATATTCGATCAGCCCAAGCCGCTCGAAGCCGTGGCTGACGGAGCCCGACGCGCCGAGATTGCCGCCGTTCTTGGAAAAGATCGTCCGAACGTTGGTCGCGGTCCGGTTGCGGTTGTCGGTCAGCGCCTCGACGATCAGCGCGACGCCCGCGGGCCCGAAGCCCTCGTAGCGGATTTCCTCGTAATTCTCGGCATCCCCGCCCGACGCCTTGTCGATCGACCGCTGGATATTTTCCTTCGGCATCGATTGGGCGCGAGCGGCGATGATCGCCGCGCGAAGACGCGCGTTCGCGTCGGGATCGGGAAGCCCCATCTTCGCCGCGACGGTGATTTCGCGCGACAGCTTGGAGAACATCGCCGAGCGCTTCTTATCCTGAGCGCCCTTGCGGTACATGATGTTCTTGAACTTGCTATGACCTGCCATTTGTCCCCGCAGATGTCCCGCTAATCAGCCGTTCTTACTCCAGGCCCAGCGCAGCGCGATAGGTCTCCAGGATCGCGTCCTGCTCGCGGCGGGTATGGGTCTCCATGCGCCGAAGCCGGACGATCATCCGCATGATCTTGGGGTCGTAGCCGTTGGCCTTGGCCTCCGCATAGACGTCGCGAACGTCGTCCGCGATTCCCTTCTTTTCTTCCTCGAGCCGTTCGACCCGTTCAATGAACAGCCGCAGCTGGTCCGCCGCGACGGTGCCATCCGCCATGATTCACTCCACGATTTTCAGATTCGGCATCGCGTCTAGGGGAGGGCGGACTTGCGCTCAAGCCGGTTGAACGGGCGAATCGAGCCGCTATGTCCGGGCTGCCAAGCGGAAGGACGGAATGACCGAAACCCTGAAGCCCCGGTCGCGCAAGGTGAAGATCCTCGCGACCCTCGGACCTGCGTCGAGCAGCGCGGCGATGATCCGCAAGCTGCTGTTCGCCGGCGCCGACGCCTTCCGCATCAACATGAGCCACGGCACGCACGCCCAGAAGGCCAAGCTGGTCGAGGCGATCCGGGCGCTCGAGAAGGAGCTTCACAGGCCGACGACCATCCTGTTCGACCTGCAGGGCCCGAAGCTTCGCGTCGGGCATTTCGAGGGCGGCTCCGCGGAACTGAGGAAAGGCGGGCGTTTCGTTCTCGACCGCGACCGTAAGCCCGGCGATTCGGCGCGGGTCGAGCTTCCGCATCCCGAGCTGTTCCAGGCCATCAAGCCGGGCGACCGAGTGCTGGTCGACGACGGCAAGATCCGCCTCAAGGTGCTCGAAGCGGGCGAAAGCCGGATCGAGGCCGAAATCGTGGTGGGCGGCACCATCTCCGATCACAAGGGGGTCAACGTCCCCGACGTCGTCGTTCCGATCCCGGCCCTGACCGACAAGGACCGGAAGGACCTCAAGTTCGCTCTCGAACAGAAAGCGGACTGGATCGCGCTGTCCTTCGTTCAGCGTCCGGAGGACGTCGCGGAAGCTCGCGAGATGATCGGCGAGAAAGCGGCGTTGATGGCAAAGATCGAGAAACCGGCGGCGGTCGACCGGCTCGACGACATCATCGCCTTGTCCGACGGTGTGATGGTTGCCCGCGGCGACTTGGGAGTGGAATTGCCGCCGTGGGACGTGCCCCCGGTCCAGAACAAGATCGTCGCCACCGCGCGCCAGTTCGGAAAGCCGGTCGTGGTCGCGACCCAGATGCTGGAATCGATGATCACCTCGCCCTCGCCGACGCGCGCGGAGGTTAGCGACGTCGCGACGGCGATCTACGATGGCGCCGACGCGGTGATGCTGTCGGCCGAAAGCGCCACCGGCCAGTTTCCGTGCGAAGCGGTCCAGATGATGGATCGGATTGCCAAGAGCGTCGAGCGTGACCCTGTCTATTCGGCAAGGGTCCACTTCACCGAGACGAAGATGGAGCCGACCACCGCGGATGCGCTCGCGGCTTCGGCTCGCCAGATCGTCAACACCGTCTCGGCTCGGGCGATGGTCTGCTACACCAGTTCGGGATCGACGGCCCGGCGGATCGCCCGAGAGCGTCCCGCGGTCCCGGTGCTGGCGATGACCTCTTCCCATCACACGGCTCGCCGGCTGGGGATGCTGTGGGGCGTCCACGCGGTGAACACGCGCGACGTCGAAAGCTTCGAGGAAATGGTCGCCAAGGCCAAGCGGATGGCGCTCCGCCATCAGATCGCAGAGGGCGGCGACCGGCTGGTGCTGATGGCCGGAGTCCCCTTCGGAATTTCGGGCTCGACGAATGTCATCCATGTCGTTCGCCTCGTCGGCGACGAGCTGGAGCGCTACCTCAAGGCCAAGGGCTAGCGCGCGAGGAGCGCCGGGATCTCGTCCGGGATTTCGCGAGCGAGGAAGCCGACCGGACCGACCTTGGCGGACAGCATTTCGCCCGCCTCCCCATGAAGGAGCACGCTCCAGAGCAGCGCCGTCAGCGGATCGGCGCCTCGCGCCAGAAGAGCGCCGACGATGCCGGCCAGGGTGTCGCCGCTTCCGGCAACACCAAGTCCCGGTGCTCCGCCCCGGAACGTCCAGGATCGGCCATCGGGAGCGACGATGTGGCTTTCGGCGCCCTTGGCCAGGACCACCGCCCCGAAGTGCTCGGCGGCCTTGCGCGCCGCCGACAGCCGGTCGGCTTCGACGGACTCTTCATCGGTTTGGAGAAGCGACGCCATTTCGCGCGTGTGTGGAAGCAGCACCGCCGGGCATTGCGAATCGCGGCACTGAGGCGCGACTTCGGCGAGACAATGCAGCATCGCCGCGTCGAACGCGATCGGCTTGCCCGACCGCAGCAGTTTCGCGGCGAGCTCCGCGTTGACGTCCGACCGCTTCACGCCCGGTCCGGCAACGATGGCGTCCGCGCTCTCTGCCTCGGCCTCGACGCGTTCGGCCGACGAGGGGGCGAAGCTGCCGTCGCCGGCTTCCTGAAGCGGCACGATCAGCGCTTCCACCATCTGCAGCGCCATTGCCGGGGCGACGCTCTCGGCGGTGGCAATCCGCACCTTGCCGGCGCCGCTTCGAAGCGCCGAGCGCGCCGACAGCAGCGCCGCGCCCGGAACCTGCGGGCTCCCGGCGACGATCAGCAACCGGCCGTGATCGTCCTTGCCGCCGTCGGATTGTTCGGGAAGCGGGAATTCGCGCAAGGCCGCCCGGGTCAGCTCGCTTGCGCTCATCGAGTCCCGGCCATCTCGTCGGGCGCGTAGGTCTTGGGAGTCCGGTCGGCCTCCAGCGGCGCTCCGTAATTCCACAGAGCGAGGGTGGGGGAGCACAACCCGTCCTCGTCAGGCTCGAAGTCGTAGGCGCAGATCCCGCAATTGAGGATTTCCGCCTCGCGGTCGATCCTGAGGATCTCGCGCTCGTCCAGCTCTTCGAGGATGTAGCGGAAGCACAGCACCACGACCTGGTGGCAGACGACGAGTACGCGCTTGTCGGAATAATGGAGGTTGATCGTGTTCAGCGCCGAGCGAAGGCGAAGGATGACGTCGGCCCAGCTCTCCCCGCCCGGGGGCCGGTGGTAGAACTTGCCAAGCATCTGGCGGTGCGCGGCTTCCTCGGGGAACCGGGCGCGGATTCCGGCCGTCGTCAGCCGGTCGAAGATTCCGAATTCCCGTTCGCGGAGCCGCTCGTCGAGGATCGTGTGCTGCGGACCGCCCGCGAGCGCGCCGGATTCGCAGATGATTTTGGAGGTCTGGCGGGCGCGCAGGTAAGGCGACGACAGGATGACCTCCGGCCGCTCGTCCTCGGGAAGCGAGGCGAACCAGTTGCCGGCGGCTTTCGCCTGTTCGTGGCCAAGCTCCGACAAGGGGACGTCGACATCGCGGATGTCGATCCCGATTTCGTGCTTGCGCGCTTCGTCGGCGATCTCTCGCGCGACATTGCCCTGGCTCTGTCCATGGCGGACCAGCCACAGCCTCGCGGGCCAATGCTGCCTCTGTCTCATGCGGCAATGAAAGCGCGGGGCGCGGAATCTATCCCGCGCCCCGCCATTGCTATTCGGCGGCGACCGCCGCCGGCTCCGGGTCTTCGCTGGCCTGGCGCTTCTCGTCCATCCGCCGGAATGTGGCGAGCGCCTGGCCGACGATCTGGTCCATGTTGTAATAACGGTAGGTCGCGAGCCGCCCGACGAAGGTCACGTCCTCGGTCTCGTCGGCAAGCGCCTCGTACCGCTTGAACAGTTCCTGGTTCTCGGGGCGAGGGATCGGGTAATAGGGATCGCCCTCGGCCGCCGGATATTCGTAGGTGATCGTCGTTCGCGGATGCTTCTGCCCGGTCAGATGCTTGTATTCGCTGATCCTCGTGTAGGGCACCGCCGGGTCGGGATAGTTCACCACCGCGACCTCCTGGTGCTGTTCCTCGTCCAGCGTCTGGTGGTCGAACTTCAGGCTTCGGTAGGGAAGCTTGCCGAAGCGGAAGTCGAAATATTCGTCGATCGGGCCGGTGTAGACGATGTGGTCCGCGAGCTCGAACGCCTTGTCCTTGATGTCGCGGAAATCCGTCCCGAGCTGCTTGTCGATCAGCGGGTGGTCGAGCATCGTCTCGAACATCGCCGTATACCCGTTCAGCGGCATCGCCTGGAACTTGTCGCTGAAATAGCGGTCGTCGGTGTTGGTCCGCGTCGGGATGCGGCTGGTGACCTGCTTGTCGAGCTCCGACGGGTCGATCCCCCATTGCTTGCGCGTATAGCCCTGGAAGAACAGCTCGTAGAGCTCGCGCCCGACGGCGTTGATGACCACGTCTTCGGAGTTTCTGATTTCGTCGACCGGTTCGGCGCGCGATGCGAGATAGTCCGCGGCTTCCTCGTCGGTCTTCAGGTCGAGCCCGAACAGCATGTTGAGCGTCGTGCGGTTGATCGGGATCGGCACGTTCTGGTCGCGGACATGGGCGCGGACTCGGTGCTCGTAGGGCCGCCACTCCGTGAACTGCGACAGATAATCGACGACCATGTCGCTGTTGGTGTGGAAGATGTGCGGGCCGTACTTGTGGTACAGGATGCCCGCTTCGTTGGGTTCGTCATAGGCATTGCCGCCGACGTGCGGACGCCGGTCGATCAGCAGCACCCGGGCGCCGTGCTGACTCGCCAGCCGCTCGGCGATGACGGAGCCGGCGAACCCGGCTCCGACGACCAGATAATCGTAAGGCTTGCGCCGCCTGGGCGCTTCGAATGGCGCGTTCATTCGGCGGCCACCAGAATCGCCGAAGCTTCGGACGCCGCCCGCTCGCCGAGGACCTCGGCGATGAGCGCGGCCATTCGGGCCTGCGTCGTGCTCCAGCTGGTCGCGGAAAGAAGCAGGTCGGCCTCGGCCAGCCATTCGCCGTGCCGCTCCAGCTTCAGCATCCGCTCGCACTGCTCGACGAACTCTTCCGCAGTCGAGGCGATTCCGACGCCTTCGAGCTGACCGTAGTGGCGGACCACGTCGCGGATCGGCGTCGATACGACGGGCTTTCCGCCGGCCAGATATTCCGGCGTCTTCGTCGGAGAGATGAACTGGGTCGATTCATTCATCGCGAACGGCATCAGAGCCACGTCCCAGCCGCTGAGATAAGCCGGGAGCCGTTCGTATTTCTTGCCGCCGAGATAGTGGATGTTGTGCCGCTTCGGCAGGTCGTCCTCGGAAATCTTCACGACCGGTCCGACCATCACGAACGACCAGTCCGGCCGCATTTCCGCGATCTTGTCGAGAAGGTCGATGTCGAAGCGCTCGTCGAGCACTCCGTAGAAGCCGAGCCTCGGCCGCGGCAGCTCTTCCTGGTCCGCGGGATCGAACTGCATCGCCCGGGCCTTGGCGAAGTGGCAACGGTCGACCGACGAGGGGAACAGATGGACGCTGTCGTGGCGGTCCTTCTTCGCTTCGTAGAGGCTCGATCCGCCGGTGAAGACGAGGTCGGCCCGGTCGATCAGCTCCTGCTCCAGGTCGAGCAGGTTCTGCGGGGCGAACTTGAACTTCGAAAGCTCGTCCATCGCGTCGAACACCACGACGCTCGCGTCGAGATCGCGCGAGAAAGGCAGCATCATCGGCGTGTAGTACCATGCGACGATCGGGCGGCTGAGGCCGGCCGAATAGGCATCGAGAAGCCGCTTGAGCGCCGCTTCGCGCTCGGCGTCGCCAAGCCCTTTCGGAAGATGCGGAACGACGATCCGGACGTTCGGATGGTCCTCCGCGGCGCGGACTCGAAGAAGCGCAGGCTCCTTTTCGTCGATCTCGACCGGCTCTTCCCAGAAGATGACGGTCATCTCTTTGGCGAAGCGGCTCATCAGCTGCTGGGGGCGCTGGAACACGAAGTCCCATCGCAGGTGCGAAAAGCACAGGAGGGTGGGCTTGTCTGAATCCGGCGCGAAGGGTTCGGCTTGGGACTCAACTGGCACCCCGACGCGGGTGGTCATCTGGCGGGTCACTCCTATGAATTGTTACAGTGAGGAAACTCTCCCTTGTCCAACGGGCCGAAAGCCACCGTAGTTCCGGCAACATAACCTGGGTCAATCAATTTCCCGGCTTGTGCAGTGCAGCACAAGAGAGTGGGGCGATTGACCGCATGCGCCGAGCCGTGGAAGGACAGCGCCGAAATGCACCCCGCCTCTGGAGGAATCGTGGCGACGACGATCGACGAACTGGAAAAACGGCGGGAGCTGGCAAGGCTCGGCGGCGGCGAGAAGCGCATTGCGGCGCAACATGCGAAAGGCCGGCTCACCGCGCGCGAGCGCCTGTCCGTGCTCCTCGATCCCGGCAGCTTCGAAGAATATGACATGTTCGTCGAGCACAATGCGACCGACTTCGGGATGGAAGCGCAAAAGATCCCGGGGGACGGAGTCGTCACCGGATCGGGCACCATCAACGGCCGGCTGGTGTTCGTGTTCAGCCAGGACTTCACCGTGTTCGGCGGCTCGCTTTCCGAACGTCACGCGCAGAAGATCTGCAAGATCATGGACATGGCGATGAAGGTTGGTGCGCCCGTGATCGGCCTCAACGATTCCGGCGGCGCGCGCATCCAGGAGGGCGTCGCCAGTCTCGGCGGCTATGCCGAGGTGTTCCAGCGCAACGTGCTCGCGAGCGG
>JBQCIU010000040.1:0-93275 GCA_051953395.1 Sphingomicrobium sp. | reverse complement strand
GAGAACGCCCCGCCGCAGATCGAAGCCTGGAACAAGATGGACCTGCTTGCCAAGGACGAGCGGGACTCGCTCTCGACGGAAGCATCCCGGCGCGAAGACGTTGTGCCGATCTCCGCGCTCGCCGGCTCAGGGCTGGAGAATCTTCGGGACCGAATGGCGGAGCGCTTGCACCATGGGTCCCAGCTGCATTCCGTGACCTTGCCTGCGGCCGACGGCGGCAAGATCGCGTGGCTGCATGCGCGAGGTGACGTCATCGAGCAGGAGGCCCGCGATAGCGAGATCCACCTGCAGGTTCGCTTGTCTCCGGAGAATTGGGCGCGTTTTCAGTCGCTCTGAACGGCTTTCGCCGATCGCCAGAGCTCTTCCTTCTCTTCCAGGGTCATCTGTTCGAAGCTGGGCGTCTTCTCGATCAGCCGGAACCGCCGCTCGAACTTGTTGGTTGCTTGCCGAAGAGCCTCTTCTGGGTCGATCTTCAGATGCCGTGACAAGTTCACGACAGCAAAAAGGAGATCGCCCAGCTCGTCCTTTTGCCGCTCGGACTCGCTTTCGCGGTCCAGCTCCTCCAGCTCTTCGTCGATCTTGGCCCTGGCCCCAGAAGCGTCGGGCCAGTCGAAGCCGGTGCGCGCTGCCCGCTTCTGGATTTTTGCAGCGCGATCGAGGGCGGGAAGGGCGGCGGCCACGCCGTCGAGGGCGCTATCGTGCTGCTGGCGCCCGCGTTCGGCGGCCTTGATCGCCTCCCAGCCTGGCGTTTCGACAGAATCCCCGAAAATGTGGGGGTGCCGGCGTTCCAGCTTGCCGCAAATGCCGCCGATGATGTCATTCAGGGTGAAGTGTCCCAGTTCCTCCGCCATCTGGGCATGGAACACGACCTGGAGCTGCAGGTCGCCCAATTCGTCCTTGAGCGCCTCCATGTCGTCCCGATCGATCGCGTCCGCGACTTCATAGGCTTCTTCGATCGTGTAGGGCGCGATCGTCGCGAATGTCTGCTGCAGATCCCATTCGCAGCCGCGCTGTGGATCGCGCAGGCGCCGCATGATGGCGACGAGGCGCTTCAGGTCACTCAAGAGGAAGTCTCCAGGGCGCTCCGCTCGCCCTGATCTGTAAGTCTGATAATATGTATTATGTAAAATATCAGAGGCATCAGAAGTACGCCCTCAGGAAGACGGCGGCGGTAATCGCAACGATGAAGATCGCGATCCAGGCCAGCGCCATCTTCGCGGCCTGTCCGACGGGCAGCCGCCTTCCGATCAGCGACGACGCAACGAACACGGCCGCGAGGACGTAGAAAACGACGTACGGCGCATTGTCATCGTTCACCGCTCGGTCTCGCTTTGTTGAACAGCCGATAGAAATTTGCCGTCGTGGCGTCAGCAAGCGAGTCCGGGCTTTCGCCGCGGAGCTGCGCAACGAACGCGGCGGTGTCGGCCACGAAAGCCGGCTCGCAAGTTTTGCCACGGTGCGGCACGGGAGCCAGGAACGGCGAATCCGTCTCGACGAGCATCTGGTCCGGAGGCAGCCATTTGGCAGTTTCCTGCAGGTCCTGCGCGTTCTTGAACGTCACGATTCCCGAAAGCGAAATGTAGAATCCAAGGTCGAGGCCTTTTCGCGCAAGCTCCGCGCTGCCGGTGAAGCAATGGAGGACTCCGGTGATTCCGCCGTCTTTCACCGCTTCCTCGAGCATTTCCGCGGTGTCCGCCTCTGCTTCGCGGGTATGGACGACCAGGGGCAGTCCAGCCTCTCGAGACGCCTCGATATGCGCCTGGAATCGCTCGCGTTGCGCAGTGCGGTCCGACTTGTCGTAATAATAATCGAGCCCGCATTCCCCGATCGCGATCACACGCGAATGTGATGCCGCTTTCACGAGAGCTGCCGAACCCAGATCGGGATGCGCGTCGGCTTCGTGCGGATGAACCCCGACGGTCGCCCAGACGTCCGGATTGCGCTCGGCGACCGAAATGACGTCATTCCATTCTCCCTGGCGCGTCGAGATGTTCAGGAATCCGGTGACTCCACGCTCGCGCGCGGTCGCCAGCACTTCGTCCTGCCGCTCGGCCAGCCCCTCGTAATTGAGGTGGCAGTGGCTATCGACCAGCCTCACGCCGCCGCCCCCTCCTCTTCCGGAAGCTCCAGCCGCGGGAAAATGGGAACAGGCTGGTCGAGCCCGCCGCTGAGCCCGTCATCGATCACCTTGACCAGCTTTTCCGCCGAGGCCGGGATCACCGGGACGACTGCCTCGGCGAGCTTCCGGATTGCGACCACGAGTGTCCCCAGGACATCGGCCATTCGCTCTGGATCCGTCTTGCGAAGAGCCCAGGGCGCGGCTGCATCAATATAGGCGTTGCAGGCGAAAACGGCCGCCATCCAAGCCTCGAGCCCGACAGAGAAAGCGAAATCGTCGAAGCGGGCATTCAGCTCCGCTACCGCCGAGTCCACCCTGGCGAGCAATTCGCTGTCTTCACCGGCTTTACCTGCGGCGGGAATAACGCCATCCAAATTCTTGTAAATCATCGATAATGTGCGCTGGGCGAGATTGCCGAAGCTGTTCGCCAGCTCCGCATTCACCCGGTTGACGATCGCCTCCGGCGAGTAGCTTCCGTCCTGGCCGAACGAGACTTCGCGCATCAGGAAATAGCGCAGCTGGTCAACCCCGAACCGCTCCGCGAGCGTGAACGGGTCGACGACATTGCCGATGCTCTTCGACATCTTCTCGCCGCGGCTGAGCAGGAAGCCGTGACCGTACACCTGTTTCGGAAGAGCAATTCCCGCCGACATCAGGAAAGCCGGCCAATAGACCGCGTGGAAGCGGACCACGTCCTTGCCGATCAGGTGGACGTCTGCCGGCCAATATTTGCGCCAGAGCTCCGTTTCGTCGGGATAGCCGAGCCCGGTGAGGTAATTCGTCAACGCGTCGAGCCACACGTACATGACGTGACCCTCGCTCGCCGGCGCCTTGACGCCCCAGTCGAAGCTGGTCCGCGAGATCGAAAGGTCGGACAGGCCGCCCTCGACGAAGCGGACGATTTCGTTGCGGCGGCTGTCCGGCTGGATGAAGCCCGGATTGGCCGCATAATGGTCGAGAAGCTTCTGCTGGTAGGCCGAAAGGCGGAAGAACCAGCTCTCCTCGACGGTCCATTCGACCGGCGTTCCCTGCGGCGAAAGCTTCTGGTCCCCTTCCCCCGGGATCAGCTCGCTCTCGTCGTAATAAGCTTCGTCCCGTACCGAGTACCAGCCTTCGTAGCGCCCCAGATAAAGGTCGCCGCGCTCCGCCATCGCAGTCCAGATCGCCTGGCTTGCCTTGTGGTGCGCAGGTTCCGAAGTTCGAATGAAGCGATCGTACGCTACCTCAAGAGTGTCGCACATCCGCTGGAAAACGGCGGACATTTTGTCAGCGAAAGCCTGCGGCTCGACCCCTTCGGCGCGCGCCGCCTGAGCCATTTTCAGGCCATGTTCGTCGGTGCCTGTCTGGAAGCGCACATCGCGTCCCTCCGCGCGCTTGTGGCGAGCGATGACGTCGGCGGCGATGGCCTCATAGGCATGGCCGATATGGGGCGGGCCGTTGGGATAGCTGATCGCGGTGGTGATATAGAAAGGATCGGACACGATGGGCGCCCTACCCTGACGCTTGCGCGCCTTCAAGGAAGGCGCGGTTCGGCGACCGAAGCGAGGATTCCGGCCAGCTGGAACACGGTTGCCGCCGGATCGAGCGACAACCGAGGAGCGATGCCGACCAGCTCCCGAACCTTGTCATAGGCATCCAGAGCGCGCGCCCTCTGGGGCTCCGCAAGGGTCCTGGCCTCTCTGGCGACCAGCGCCGGGAGCAGCTCGAGGAAGGCGGAATAGCGGTCCGCGGCCGCCTTGCGGGCGAGCTGGCTTGCAAGCTCCGAGCGCCTTTTGTTGTCCGGATCGCCTTCGCGAAGGATCGCCAGCGCGTCCGATTCCAGCGGCCCGAGATCCATGGACGCGAATGCCAGGGCGCGTCCGACCGAGCCGCCGGCAAGCGCGATGAGCCGCTGGCGCTCCGCGGCGCTGCTTTCGGGAACCTGCAGCGCCAGGACCGACGCCATGGCGTCATCGCTCAACGCTTCGAATTGCAGCCGTCGGCAACGCGATCGGATCGTTGGAAGCAAGCGGCCCGGGGCATGGCTGACAAGCAGGAAGACGGTGTTGGGCGGCGGCTCTTCCAGCATCTTCAGCAAAGCGTTCGCGGCGGATTTCTCGAGATCGTCGACGCTGTCGATAACCACCGCGCGCCACGGCGAAAGCCCCGGAGTAAGCGAAAGAAACTCGCCGAGCTCGCGGACCTGGGCGACGGTGATGTTGCGCGCCATGTTGCCGGTCTTGTCATTTTCGACCCGCTCCAGCCATCGCAGGTCCGGATGGCTTCCGGCAGTGATAAGCGCCGCGATCGGGTGCTCCCTTGGCCGGCCGTGCTCGTCGAAGTTCGCCGGATCCACAGGGACCTCCAGCCCCGGAACGTCGAATGGCGGCCCGGCAGCTTCGGCCAGCAGCCGACGCACGGCCTGGAGCGCAAAATGCGCCTTGCCGACGCCGCGAGGGCCGGTGAGCAGCCATGCGTGGTGGAGAGCGCGCGAATCCCACGCCCGTCGGAATTGCTCGACCGCCGCTTCGTGCCCCGCGATCATTGCAAAAGGTCCGAAATCGCGCCGAGGAGCCGCTCGGTGACCTCCTCCTGGCTGCCCGATGCGTCGATCAGCCGCACCCTTTCAGGCTCTTCCGCGGCGATCATCCGGAAGGCCAGGTCGACCTTGCGATGGAAGTCCTCGCCGCGCCCACCGATCCGGTCGCCGGCGTCCCCATCACGCGCCTGAGCTCTCGCGTTGGCATCCGGGACGGAAAGAACCAGCGTCCGGTCGGGGAAAAACCCGCCTGTCGCGAACTGGTGGAGTTCGCGGATCCGCTCGATTCCAAGGCCGCCCGCCCCGCCCTGGTAGGCCAAGGAGGAATCGACGAAACGGTCGCTGATCACCCAGTCGCCGCGATCGAGCGCCGGTCGAATGGTCCTCTGGACATGGTCCGCCCTCGCCGCGGCAAACAGAAGGGCCTCCGCCTCGATGGTCCAGTCCCGCTCCTGGAGAAGCAGGTGCCTGATCGATTCCGCGCCTTCGCTGCCGCCGGGCTCGCGCGTTTCAACCACCGTCAGGCCGCGTTGGCGAAGTTGGGCCGCGAGCGAGCGAAGCTGTGTCGATTTGCCGACCCCTTCCCCGCCCTCCAGGCTGATGAAGCGGCCTGCAGCGCTCACGAAAGGCCGAGCAGCGACTTCAACCCGATCCACGCGCGACCGAAGAAGCCCGCCGAGCCGACGTCCTCTCCAGCGACGAGCGGCACGATCTGCGGCGCGGTGTCTCCCGTGGTCACCACGAGCTGCGCGATTTCGTCGCCTTTCTTGATCGGCGCCTTGATCGGGCCGTCGTACTGCACCTTCACGTGCATCTGGCGGGTCAGGCTGAGCCCTGCGGGAATCGTGACCGCAAGGTCGCGCGGAGCGACCAGCGGCACTTCGCTGCTCGATCCCATCTGCACCTGCGCCTTGGCGACGACGGCGCCCTGCTTGAACAGCGGCTTGTCCTGCCAGGCGTTGAAGCCCCACTGGATCAGACGGGTCGACTGCTCGACCCTTTCGTTCCAGCTTTTCATTCCGGCCAGGACCTCGATGAGGCGGCGCCCATTCTGTTCGGCCGATCCGGTGAAGCCATAGCCCGCTTCTTCGGTATGCCCGGTCTTCAGCCCGTCGGCGCCCGGCACATGCCCAAGGATCGGATTGCGATTGTCCTGGGTGATCGCGTTTCCGCCCATCGTCTGGCCCCAGGTGAAGTTCGGAAGACCGTAGAATTCCTTGTACAGCTTCGTGTGGTGCTGGATCGTCGCCTTGGCGAGTGTCGCGAGGTCGTGAGCCGTGACGTAAGTGACGCCCTCGTCCGGCCAGCCGTTGGCGGTCCCGAAGTGGCTGTTGTTCATCCCCAGCTGGTGAGCCAGAGCGTTCATCTGGCCGGTGAAGGCCTCCTCCGTACCGGCGATGCACTCGGCCAGCACCACCGAAGCATCGTTGCCGGAAAGGGTGACGATGCCCTTCAGCAGATTCTCGACGCTGACCTGCTCGCCGGGCGACAGGAACATCGTCGACCCCTGGCCATGCCATTTCTGCCAGGTTTCCGGGCGCACCGTGCACATCTTGTTGAGCGGCAGCTGTCCTCGGTCGATCAGCTCGAACGCGACTTCCGTCGTCATCATCTTCGCCAGCGAAGCCGGCGGGAATCTCCGGTCCGCGTCCCTGGAGAACAGGACGGCGCCCGAATTGAGATCGATGAGGTAGGCAATCGGAGCGGTGGTATCGAACTGCGGAGCGGCCGCGGGCGCGGCGCTTGCGATCAGGATTGCGGCCGTGGTGGCAAAGACAAGTGCACGTTTCATCGTTGGCGCGGATATCCTTCCAGGGTGAAGCAGCCCCTTTGTCTATCGCGCGATTTTCCCGCACGCGAGGGGGCATTCGGATTAAATCAGGCGCTCAGCCCGCGATCGCGTTGGCCAGCAGCCCCACCGACAGGGCATAATAGTTCGAGCAATTGTAATCGAGGATTGCGTAATAATTCTGCGTCAGCAGATAGCCCGGTGCGTAGGCGCCCGGAGTCTCCATCAGGGTCGCAAGCTCGCTGTCGGGGATGCTCCTGCCGGTGGGGACCACGCCAAGCGTTCGCCACTCCGCGACGGTGAGCCATCGGCTATGCCGCTTGAACACCGCCGGGCAGCGCGGCGAATTGACCCGCGACCGGATCGCTGCCCGGTTCAGGCTCGCCGGAACCGTGACCGGTACGCCCCACGGCAATCCGCGCTTCCATCCTGCATCGCGAAGATAGTTTGCAATCGACGCGAATGCGTCATCCTCATTGCCCCACACGTCGGCATAGCCGTCGCCGTTGCCATCCTGCCTCAGCCGAAGGACGACCGATGGGAGGAATTGCGGATAGCCGGTCGCTCCGGCGTAGCTGCCTTTCAGCTGGTATCGACGAACGCCGATATCCATCAATTTCAACGTGGCGACGAATTCATCCTCGAAAAGCGCCCTGCGGCGGCCTTCATAGGCAAGGGTCGCAAGCACCTCGAGGAGATCGAAACCGCCCGTAATCGAGCCGTAGCTCGTTTCCTTGCCGTAGATCGCCATGATCACCGCCGGATCGACCCCGTATCGCTGCTGGATCCGATAGAGGTTCGGCCAGTGCGAAGAATAGCGCGCCTGCCCCCGCCGGATCAGCGAGCTGGTGATGTGACGATCGAGATAGCCCGCGAAGGACGGGGGCGCGTCATCGTCGCTCCTCGACGTCGGCCGCTGCGCACGGTCGAGCTCGATCACCCGCGAGTTCAGCTGCAAGGTCGGGATCACCGCGTTGATCGTGGTCTCCCTGATCCCCTGGCTCCGGGCCTTGGCGGCAAGATAGGTCTTGTAGCGATCGAACGGGCTCTGCGCCTGCGCATAGGCCGGTTGCGCCGAATAGGATTGCGCCGCCGCCATCTGGATGGCCGGTTTCGCCGGCTGCGACGCTTGGATGACGGCATTTTCCCGCGCATCGGCGGGTCCGAGCGCAAGGGCCCCGGCACTCGCGAGACTCCAGCCGATCGTCCACCGCAACGCCACTCTCCCTGCCCCGCTCATCAGAACAGACTAGGGGCCGCCGCCGTTCCCGGCCACAAGCACTGGTCGCACAGCTTGCACGGCCCGCCTCGACCGGCGATATCACCGCACGCCTTAAGGAGAGGTGGCCGAGTGGTTTAAGGCAGCGGTCTTGAAAACCGCCGTGCGGGCAACCGTACCGTGGGTTCGAATCCCACCCTCTCCGCCACTCAGTCTGCTCTCCCGCGTCCGACATTCCCATCCGCTTGCGAAATCGCGCGTTTCCGCGCGACTTTGTGCGTCAATCGGTACCGCAGAGAGCAATGTGGCTGGGCAGTTGGCGATTTTCCGAGGCCAATTCTCCGCCGCGCGTTCCGGCAGTACGGTTTCGATTTTAAGGCGCCACTTTCCCATCCGGATGGGAATTCGGATGGGACTTTACAAAAATTCCGCTCCACGCCGGTTCTCAGCATTCCCCGATTTCCGAGCAATCTGACGGGACACGAATCCCCGAAACACGCAGGTGGAAGGGAGTAACATGGGAAATTTGTTCCCCGATAACGGGTCCGCAGCGCGCCTGACGCAAGGCTCGAAACCGTCACATCGCTGTCCGGATGATCTCGCTCCAACCGATAATGAGCACTTCGACGAACCGCGCCAGGTTGCCTCATTGCGACCTCCCTAATGAGTGCTCCTCGGGCCCGCGAATCGCGTTAAGAATTGCCGATTTATTCTCCTCAAATCAGTCAACCGAAAGGAGGATAATCATGTCTCGTATCGACACCATCGACGCTGAATCGCCTGCGCCTGCGCGCGGTTCGAACCAGCCGTTCGCAGTCGAAATCGTTCCCGTCTCTGCACTCACGGTGAGTGACAGCTGCCGCGTGTTCTCGGCGGCCGACCGGCGCAAGGCACGAGCAATTGCCAGGCGCTTCAAGATCGAACAGCCACTCGTCATCACCGACGACAGCGAAGTGGTAATCGGCGAGGTCCTGCTGATCGCTGCCCAGGAAGCCGGCATCGAGACCGTTCCAGTCATAAGACTGAAGGCAATCAGTCCCCTCGAGGCCAAGGCGCTGTCGATCGCTTACCAGAAGCTCGGCGACCTTGGTCTCAGCGACCGGGCCAAGATCGGCGAGTACATCCTGCAGTTTGAAGCCACGCTCGACCTGGAGGCCACCGATCTCGGTTTCGAAGTTGCAGAGATCGACCTGATGATCGGAGAGCCGGAATCGGAAGAGGAGGATGAGGTGCCCCGGTTGGACGCGGTGCCGGTTTCGGAGGCCGGTGATCTGTGGACGCTTGGGCAGCATCGACTGGTTCATGGCAATGCCCTGGATCCCAGGGTTTACGACCAGCTGCTGGACGGGGCGAAGGCTCATGCAGTGTTCACCGATCCTCCCTATGGCTGCCGGATCGACGGGTTCGTTGCCGGCAAGGGCCGCCACCGGGAGTTCGTGATGGCCTCGGGGGAGATGAGCGAGGCGGAGCTCAGCGAACTCTTCACGGGATTCAACCGCAACCTCATCCCGCATCTCGCGCCCGGGGCAGTGGTTTACGAAGCAATCGACTGGCGCAGTCTGCATCTGCTCATGGACGCGACGCGCCCGATCCTCGGGCCGCTGGTGAACCTCGCCGTTTGGTCAAAGGACCGCGCGGGACAAGGTTCATTCCTGCGTTCGCAGCATGAGCTGATCCTGATCTTCAAGACGCGCGGACGGATGAGAAATAATGTCCAGCTCGGCCGCTTCGGGCGCAACCGCAGCAACATCTGGACCTATCCCGCTGCTGTGACCAGCGCCAAGGGTAGCGAGGAAGGCAATATTCTCGCCGAGCACCCCACGCCCAAGCCGGTGCGGATGATCGCGGATGCGCTGCTGGACACCACCCGGCGGGGCGATCTGGTGATCGACCCTTTCGTTGGGAGCGGCAGCACGATCATCGCCTGCGAGCGAGTGGGCCGCCGGGCACGCGCGATCGAACTCGACGCGCGTTACGTCGACCTCTCAATTCGGCGGTGGCAGGCGTGGACAGGCGAGAATGCAGTCCACGCTTCCACCGGCGAGACGTTCGACGAGCGCGCCGCAATGGCGACCGCGCGGGCCGAGGAGGAAGCCCATGGCCAAGCGGCGTGACGTGAAGCATTCCCCCAGCGGCGACTATGCTGTCGGCTATTGTCGCCCGCCCGAGAACGGCAGGATCAAGCCCGGCGAAGTCCGCAATCCGCTTGGCAAGAACAGAAAGGCTGAGCCCCACATCGACGCATTTGAGACTGCCCGGGCCCGAAAGACCCGGGTGACGATCGACGGCGAAACCGTGATGATGGCGAGCGACGAAGCGTTCTGGATGAAGCAGATGGCGATGGCCCTGGCAGGTGATAAGGCGGCGGCGCGCAACGTTGCGAAGGAGCTGGGCGCACGGCGCAACATGATGCCGAAGCCCGATCCCGAACAGGAAGCGGCGGATTTGGCGAAACGAAAGGAGTTGACCGGCAGGCTTGTCGAAGCGTTAGAGTTCATGGCGAGCCACAAGAAGCACTCCGCACCGCGGGTCAGTTACGGTTCAACCCCGAGTGGCGCGAGCGGAGCTTCGTTTTCCACCGCTCTTCCAGAGCAATGATTTCGTCGACCGAGACAAGCGACCCGGCAACTTCCAGGATGCTCACCTGGAAGTTGCTGGGCTCGCGTCCCTTGAGGCCAACGTTGCCACCATGGCCGTTGGCGGCATACTGGTCCCAGCGGCCGATAAAGCCGTCGACGCCGGTGGCCGATCCGACGTACAGCTCGCCGGTTCGCGGGCAGGCGAGTAAGTAAATGCCCCGGGCGGCGCCGAGCGCTTCGCGCCAGGCAGCCGGCAAGGCCGCGATCTGCGACAGGTCCGCAATGAACGCGCTGAATCCCGGGAACTGAGGCTCGGCGACCGCGCGTGCGAGTTCGGTAATCTGCTTGTCCTGCCGGTCCGCCCGCTGGATCCAAACGCGCGTGGCCGATCCCCATTCGACGTACAGTCTCCCCTCAAGTTCGGCGAACTGCATCAAACGGTCGAGGCAATAGAGTTCATCCTGTCCTTCGACGGGCCGCTCGCTGAGCGGATACGGCCAGTCCAGCGGCACCGTGTCCCGACCCTGAACGGCATAAACTCCCGCGAGCATCGTGCGACCGTCGGGCGATGCGACGAAGCTCGCCCAGAAGCCGGAATCCAATCGGTTGCGGTCGCTGACGCGTTGCGCAGCTTGGTACGCCTCGAACCGGTCGCGGCTGTCACGCCAAAGAGAGTATGGCGTCGCTCCATTTGTCCCGCGCGTCTGATGCCGCAGGAGGCGCACTTCGCTGGGCTCCAGCCCATACGTCAGCAACGCCTGATTGAACGTCAGCATCCTCGTCGCCCCGTCCAGAGCGACGTGAACAGCTGGACCAGCTCCTCGTCGCACCTATGTCCTCTCGGAGCGACGGCCGAAGCCGGATGTTGGAAACCTGGCATACACACAGGCGCATGCGCCTTTAGGCCGAGGCCCTGGACATGCGCGCATGCCACCCGGCCTTCAGCATTCGCTGTTGACCGAGTTGGTATGCTGGGGTTTCCACGCCCCACCTCCGGGCTTTTACCGAAGGCGGTGACAGATTGCTCGCTAAGTAGGCGAGTTCAAGTCATTTCGACGTGGCGCTGCTCGGGGCGTCGCGCCCGGCTGGGGGCTGCACGTCAGCTTTGCGCCAGAGGCGGTCATCGCGCGCCGACGACCACTCTCCCTAATCCAGACGATCGAAATTGTTCACCGTCAGTGCCGGGAGATTAAGCCGCGCGGGAAATCGGCTCCTCCGAAAAGATCTCGTTGGCGGCGAGCGTTTCGGCGTCGTTGAAGGAGTAGACGGTCCGGATGGCGACCCCGTCCCAGACAAACCGGAAGTGGTCGTGCTGGTCGCTCTTGCCGAGCGCGTCACCCTTGAACACCGAAATGCATTTAGCCCCGCGACGATAGGGACAAATGAAAAGCGCGCCATCGGCATCCGAGCGCAAGGCATTTTCGCCGATCTGCCAGCGCTCGCTCTGCGTGAGATCCGGGTCAATCCCGGTTAGATCGATGAAATTACCCGTGACGCGATGTCCTAACACGCGCATGTCGAGGTCAAGGGGCGGCTCGCTAGTCCTGGAAAGGAACAGCTCACGCTTTCGTATGGATGCGGCGAGCGCCGTTTGAAGGCAATCCGACAGTTCGAGAACCCCGAAGAAAGGGTCGAGAAGCCAGCTTCCTTCCGGATTGAGGTAGGCAAAGGGGGCGTGGTTCCAATTCTGGAAGCGAGCTGAGCCCAAGTCCACGCCGTTAAGTCCCGTTAGCCGATGACGTTCACGAACCCGAGGATTGGTCATGACCTCAATCGCGTGCAGCTCATCCCAATTCTCCGGGGCGGCAATCCGCTGGTAAATGTCTACCGGCGGGAACCGGGACGGGATCAGGCGGAGCCAGACCTCATCGATCTCCACGACTTGGTACAACTTATCCTCCGCGTTGCGCGTCCAGATACCGCCGAACATCGATGATGTCCGCCATCTTACCTGACAGCATTCGATCGAGCGCTGTCTGCTCGGACCAATATCTATCAGGCCTCCGTACCCATTCGTCCGCCCTGACCGGATCGGGGAACAAGATATTGAGGCACTTGTGGATGTTGATGAGGTGAGAGACCCTTTCAAGGGTATCGGAGGGGAGCAGGCCGCCCTCCTTTTTCCATTTGAAGAATGTCGAGCGAGCAGGGGATCCCAAAAGGGTGATTTGCTGGTCTGTGGTGAGATTCCAGAGGTCGGCTAGTTTTAAGAAAGCGGCGAAGGCAATCCGGTCCCGCTCGCGCTCCGGCGACAGGTCCCGAGGGGCTGCTTCGACCATTTCACACTCCTCCATGTGATGGTCCAAATTCGTACTTGAACAGCGCATACAGTCCATTTACATAGTCTAAATCCGGACGGACATCCAGTGATTCGTCCAAAATCGGGTGCGGGTCAAGGGCGCGTGAGCGTCGTCAGCACGGGAAGGAAAAGCGATGGAAGCCCACGATAAGGGGAACAAGCCCGAGAAGTATTTCTACTTCGTCGATGGCGTGAAGTATGAGAGCGACGTGCCGGAAATGTCCGCCGCGGACATCAAGGCGCGGCTGCCCAATGCCGAACCGAACGACAAGCTGTCGATTGACGGTCATGGCGACGACCCGGACGTTCTGCTGAACGACAGCGACATTGTCGATCTGCGCAAGGACAAGGGGCCGGTGCGCCTGACCCTCGTTCCGGGCGCCAGCTTCGGAGCCTAGGCAAGTGAGTGCAACCGCGGCGGAGCCGGCGCCTTTGACCCCGCTTGAGCGCGAACTGGAGGAGGTGCGCGAGCGTTTCCCCAACGCATCGATGCGGCAGGTGTCGAACCAATGGCTGGTGTCGGTGCCTGACGTGCCGGTGCCGCCCGGCTGGACGAAATCCGTCGCTACCCTGCACTTCTTCGTGTCGGCGGCCTATCCGCACGCCAATCCCGACTGCTTCTATGTCGACGCCGATATGCGTCTGGCGAATGGCAATATGCCGCAGAGCTCCGGGATCCAGCACGTCGATGGTTCCGGTGACCTACTTTGGTTCTCCTATCATCTGGCACGGTCTTGGAAGCCCGGCCGCGACCGACTTCAGACGTGGATCGCGACGATACGCGGGCGCCTCGCGGACGTCCGCTGATGCGGATCGTACACACGGCGGACCGATGGTCGACGGCCAAGTTCAACCTTCTCGAGAGGCTGGACGTTGAATCCTGCGCGATCGGGCTCGCGCGACCGAGCCACGGCCGGCTGATCGTCCACGACATTCGTTATCCCGGCCCGGCAGATTATCTCGACCGTTCGCCCCTGTCGGCCCAGCTGACGCCCGAATTCATTTTTGATGCCGCGAAGCGGGCGCGGGCGACCGGCTCATCCCTGGTCTTCATGCACACCCACCCGTTCGATGATAGCGTCCCGGCCTTCTCGCTGGTCGACGATGCCGGTGAACGGCGCCTTGCCTCTTTTCTCGACCAGCGTTTCCCCGGACGCGAGCATGGCGCTATCGTCATATCGCCCGGCGGGGTTGCCGCCCGGAAACTGGACACTGCCGAAGAGGCAATTGTCATTTCCGTTGGACAGAAGATCGGAATAAAGAATGGTTTCGTGCCCGATCCTGAGGATCGGTTCGACCGGCAGGTCCGCGCCTTCGGCGCCGAGGGGCAGGCAGCAATCGCTGCGCTCAAGATCGGTATCGTCGGACTGGGCGGGACCGGATCGCTCACGGTCCAGCAGCTTGCTCATCTCGGGGTAAGCGATTTTCTACTGATCGATTTTGACAGCGTCGACGCCACCAGCCTGAACCGTCTCGTCGGTGCCGCGCGCGCCGACGTCGGCACGCCCAAGATCGAAGTTACCAGGCGAACGATTCTGACAATCAATCCGGACGCGGTCGTCAGGATAGTCGCCGGAGACATTGCCGACGATGTGGTCGCGTGCGAATTACTGGATCGCGACCTCATTTTTGGCTGCACGGACTCTCACGCGAGCCGCGCGGTGCTCGGCCAAGTTGCCTATCAGTATTTGATCCCGGTCATTGATATGGGCGTCAGCCTCAGCGTCCGGGCAGGCAGGCTGGCCAAAATCACCGGGCGTGTGCAGCTCCTGTCGCCGGGCCTTCCTTGCTTCTCATGTCTCGAATTGCTCGACGGCGAGACGATCCGCCGCGAGATGCTCACCCCCGAGCAGCGGGCAGCAGATCCGTACATCGAGGGCGCGCACGAGCCACAGCCGTCTGTCATTTCCCTCAATTCGACCATGTCGTCGCTCGCGGTTTCGATGTTCCTAGGGGCGGTCACTGACGCACCGCTCGAGGCGAGTTTCCTGCGGTACGACGGGATCAAGGGGCTGGTGAGGCCGGTGGCCGGGGCGATCGATTCCGATTGCTACGTCTGCGGCGCTCACAACGGGCTGGCGCGCGCGAATGAATGGCCGCTGCCGACGAGGATTGCGGCAACATGATGCACGAGAAGCGTAACCGCATTCTCTGGTTCGGCGGCCGGTCCAGGCGCTCCGGAAACGACGAGTTCGTCGACCGCGACCTCATTCTCGACCCCCGGCCACTCGCCGATCTCGCCGACGCAGATTTGGTCGGGGTGCGCGGGATCGTCTACTCGACCGATGGGCTGGAACTCACGGCCATTCGGATGCACCTTCAGGCGAATCTCGAGCGGATCGACAATCATGGAGTCGAAGTCATCCTGCTCGCCGCCAACGATCATGACTCAATCCATATCCAAGAGGCGATCGAGGATGCGGGGCTGAACCGCCTCAGACACGTCCGCAACGGCACGGCGAACAACTCACCGGACAGTGTCCTTGCGCAAATTTTCGTTCGCCATGATTGTCAGCTGGGATGGTCTGGTGAGCTCGATATCGAAAAGCCGGAGGATTGCGAGATTTCGGTAACCGACGAGTTGCTCTTGAGGCGCGCTTTCTCCGACGCGGTGAAGATCCGGCTCGAGCCGTTGGTTGGTGGCAAGACGGCAGACGTCTTCCGTGTCCACGCGCAATTCTGGCGCAACAGCGTGATTGTCCAGCCGCTTCCATTTTTCGCGAAGCTCGGACGGCTCTCGAAGATCGATCGCGAGCTTAGCAATTATCGTGACTATGCGGACTTCTACGTGCCCTTCCACCTTCGGCCGAACATTGACCATAACCGGACCGTCAAAGGCGCGAGGCGGGGCTGCTTCGTCGGCAACTTCGTCGAATTCGCCCAGCCCTTATGGGTTGCCGTCGAGGAAGGAAATTTCAGCGCGCCACTAAACTCCCTGTTCGACATGACTCTTCGGGGATGGTGGGCCCAATCATTCAGCGACCAACGCGGCCCAGTGACCGGCCGGGCCGTGGCGGGCGAGCTTGGCAAGGACATCTTCGATAATCGGGATGTCCGCGAAGAGCATTTGAAGCGCGCGGAGGAACTTGGGCTCAGTCGGCTTCCGATTCAGATCTACGAGCAGCTATGCGACCGGCGCGGCGAGGAAAGCTTCTACCGGGCGCCATTTCACGGCGACCTTCATCCGGGAAATATCTACGTCCGGAACGCTGACGCTATCCTCATCGATCTGGGGTCGGCTCGTGAGGGGCCAATCAGCGGAGATCCTGCCTGCCTCGAGGTCGCGCTGGCGATGGACGTCCGCCTTTCTGACCTCGACGCGGATCAAGAGGAGTGGACCGAAGACGTTGATCGCTTGTTCGCGCCGGATAACTTCCTCGGCGCGCAACTCCCCATTGAGGCCGACGCTCCCTGGAAGCATCGGGTCAATGCGATCCGGAAAGTCCGAATCCTAGCGCAAGCAGCCCGGACCTGCGAAACGGGTTATCAGTCGGCGGTTGCTATGTATTTGCTCCGGCGCTCGATGCATCCGGCCGGAAGCTTCGAGGAGCATCCGCAGGCGGTACGTGAAAATTTGCGCGCAATCGACGCTAAGCGTCGCGCGTATGCTCTAGTGGTGGCCGATCGGCTAGTTTGTGGAAATCCGAGGAAAGAAGATGCAGCTGCCGGCACGCAAGATCCGGTTTCGAGGGACAGTCGAAAGCCGCCACGAAGCGAACCCGTTACTGGAGCAGCCAGGGGATAGCGTCACCGTAGTCCGCGGCCGGCCGAGGTCGCTGGTAATGGTCTGCCCGGATGGATGCGGCTCGGTTCTCACTGTCAATCTCGATCCTCGCGCTGGAAAGGCGTGGCGGCTCTATGCGCGGAATAAAGTGAGTCTCTATCCATCCGTCTGGCGCGATGGGGGATGCGGCGCCCACTTCGTTCTGTGGCAGGATTGCATCCTTTGGTGTGGAATCCACGATGATGGCGACTACTCGCCGCGGTATGACGCCGAGCTGGATTCAAAGGTTTTCGCGGCTCTGACCAAAACACCGAAGTCAGCCATCGAGATTGCCGACGCGCTGGACGAGATTCCATGGGAGGTCGAAAGAACGCTTAGCGCGCTCGTTCGCACACATAGGGCACAGAAGGCCGGCAAGGATCCGGCGTTGTTCGCCTTGGCTGACCAGCCTGCGCCAAAGTCTTCCGCCCACCCAAAGCCGGCGCCTGCTCTCAAGAGGCGGCGCTGGTGGCAGGTGTGGGCTCGCGACCCTAGGTAGCCCCGACTATCCACAAAAGGTAGATCGAGGTCGTCGCGGCAGTCAGCCGCGGTCGATCGGCAGAAAATGGCGCGCCACTGCCTCAACGCCGACCGTCCGCTTTCGGCCAAAAGCAGCCTTTCACCGCGTGTGATCGCAGAATGACTGCAACGCGCCGATTGCGGAGCGTCTGCTTTAGGGGCACGAATGTGAAAACGGGCCGCTGCTCAGACAGAGGGAATTAACTTTGCTGATTCTAGCTATTGCGGCCGCGCTCGCCGCGAACTCAACGTGCTCTGGGTTTTACGCATATCTGCCTAAAGACAGGGATAAGGAAGTGCCGTTCTCAGTTGAAGTCCAACCGACCGCGTTGTCGATCGCGTATCTTGATTACAGCCGTGTCTTCGCAGAGCGGCAGAATCGGGATGATGGCATCATTCAGATTTTCGATTCCGGTCCTGGAGGCGTGAATTATTGGCTGGCTTGCAGCGGCAGTGACGCGTTTCTGACCATCGATCACGACGAATATAACCCCACGGCACGCGTCTATCGTCTGACCCGGGTACAGGGCGACATTTGGTTTGAGGCAAAACGCCGCGGGTGGCCGACAGAAGACTAAGAAGCCACCTCTTAGCCGTAAGCGGACATTCAGCTTAGGAGCGGACCCTTCGCGTTTGAGACGTCGTCAAATGAGTCTACTCGATTAGAACGTCACGGCGCTCGGCGTGGTCGGCGACAGCTTCGAGCTCGCAGCCGACCCGCACCGGCCGGAAGCCGTTCCGAGTTTTTCTGAGCTGCGTCTCGCTCAAGCACGCCATGGACAACTCTTTGAGTGCCATAATAACGTGCCGCTGCGTGCTCGGTAGAAATGAGGGAGAATGGCTGCCGTCGCAAAACCCAAGGATGAACCCGCTGATCTAGTCACCTTCGGCAAGGTCCGGAGGCTCACGGTGTCAAACTTCCGAGCTATTGGCACAAAGCCTGTGGTTGTCGATCTCGACAACATCGTCGTCCTCGTTGGACCCAACAACGCCGGCAAGAGCTCAATCTTGCGTGCGTATGAGGTGGCGATGTCGGAGGGTTCAAACGCGGGAAAGCTCACGATTGAGGACTTCCCCAACGGGAAGATTGATCCCGAGAATCTGCCCACCATTGAGCTGGAAACCGAAGTGCAAGGTCCGGCTGCCGAGAAATGGCTGGTGAACATGGACGGCGTGAAGGTTGTCCGAGAGAGATGGGTGTTCTCAAAAGAGGGGAAGGGCGACCGACATGGCTGGAACAACGACAAGGGAGAGTGGGACACGAAAAAGCCTTGGGGGTTCGCGGCCGTTGCCAACAAGCAGCGACCTCAGCCTCATGCAGTCAAGGCGTTTGACCCTCCCGAAAAGCAAGCGGCCGAGATCACAAAGATCGTTACAAGTCTGATTGACCAGCGGGCGAAGAACATCCCGGCTGCAGACGGCGAGGGGACAGAGTTTGAGCAGCTCAGCCAGCGGCTCGCTGAGTTCCAGAACAAGGTAATCCATCAGTCACAGGCCGATGTCGCGGAGATTGAGGAGAAGCTGACGGAGCTGCTAGCCGGTATTTTCGCAGAGCACGTTGTCCAGTTCGCGCCAGAACTAGCGCCGTTTGACAAGGTGCCGTTGTTCTCCGGAAGCCAAATGCGGGTCGGACCCGTTGCCGGTTACAAGAGCACGCTTGAACTGCAGGGCAGTGGTGCACGACGATGCATTCTGTGGGCTGCTCTAAAGGTTGCTTCGGAGCGCGACGACAAGAATGAAGGTCGGCCCCATCTACTGCTCATCGATGAACCGGAGCTTTGCTTGCACCCAAGGGCCGTCCACGAGGCGGCAAACGTTCTCTATGACTTGGCCGAGAGGGCTGGGTGGCAGGTGATGGTGACGACGCACCATCCGGGTTTCATTGACCTTTCCCGCAACAACGAGACAATAGTGAGGGTTGAGCGTGGGCACGCTGGGTCTGTCGAGGGTACGACGCTATTTCGTCCCGCTACCGCGAAGCTCTCCGAAGATGATCGGGTTCACCTGAAACTCCTCAATATCTTTGATCCCTACGTGGCCGAGTTCTTTTTCGGCGGGCACGTCGTGCTCGTCGAAGGAGACACCGAGTACTCGGCCTTAAAGCTAGTCGCTGCCGCACTCTTGCAGGAGGAGGGGCAGGATCAGATACCAGAGCCGCTCCTCAGAAGCCTGGTTGTCGTACGGGCGAGAGGAAAGGCGCCTTTGATCTCGCTCGCCAAGATCCTAAACCATTTCGGGGCGCGCTACAGCATTCTCCACGATAGCGACGCCGAGACGATCGAAGTGAAGGACAAGAGTACCGGGGGGACAAAGTCGCAGGTAAACCCGGCATGGACTCTGAACGGAAGAATCTGGGATGAGGTGAGCGCTTCTCCCAATCCAGACTTGGTCCGCGTGATTGCGTCAGTTCCCAACTTTGAGGAGGCTTACCTCGGTTACGAGGCAACTCGTGAGAAGCCATATGCGGCAGTTGAGGCGCTCCGAAACGAGAGCGCGAAGCGCGAGACGATAGCGGCACTCCTCCACGCTCTCCTCGACCACAAACAGTCGCTACCCGCAGGCGCGGAGCAGACTTCCGAACTGTTGAAGGGCAAGTAGGGTCGCTTGCCATTGACGCGGCGACTGTCGAAGAACGTCCCGGAATGGCAAAGCCACTCTGGGAAAATTCGTTGTCTCCAATGGACGCCGCGGAACTCGCAAATTCAATTCTCGCGGTTCCTAGCAAGCGGCCGTCCGCCCTTATCATACTGAGTAACGCGCCTATGCGGCCGCTTCTGGAGCAACGGCGACGTTGTTCGGGATCCGGCAAGCATCATCTTTTTGCGACTGGAGAAGTGCGTTGCCGACGCGGCAAGGGCGTGGCCAGCTACGACGATGTTGCATCCGCGGACTCTCTCGGCAGCAGCGCGCGACGTTGTCCGGCCCAATCGAGAGTGATGGCGTCGGCGCAGAAGAGACGCGATGAATCGATACCTGCGCGCAATGAGCCACTGAGAACCGCAGATACAACCTTGGGCGAAAGAAACGCGAGCCTGAGCACACGCGTCAGATATGAGGCTGTCACGCCTTCCGAGGTGGCAAGCTCAGAAACCGTCTGGCCTGTCTGCTCCAGCGTTGCCCACCAGGTTCGAGCCCGAACGACGAGCCGTGCCATCGTCTCGTCAGGGGCCGCTTCACAAGCAGCTAAACCGCTGTCGTCGACCAAACGCAATGCGCGGCCAGTGCGCGTGAGACGTGCCGCAACGCGGTGGACGACTGGTGTCGCGTCGTTCGGGTCCACCAGCCCGAGCAGCTTCGTCAGCCCCGCCGGAGTGACGGCGATCTCGACCGCGTCAGGGTGCACGCTGACGCTTTCGACGGATGTGCGGACGAGCGTCTGGTCGCGCTTCGCCGCTCTGATGGCCAGCTTTGCGCACTTCTCCAGGGCCGTCTCAAGCTGCGATGGCGCAACATCGATGTGACACCTTGCGAGCAGATCGACTGACCTGCCGAGCATCTTCGCCAGCTCAGTGCAGACCAGCTGTTCAATATCGCTCGCCGGCATGCGGACGGTCGTGCGACGATTACGCCCATCCTGATGGTGCGCTGACCTGCTGACGTAGTAGCGATACCGACGGTCGCCCTTGCGACTGTGCACCGCGATCAGCGGTTCTCCGGTTTCGTCGAACAGCCGGCCCGAGAGCATGCTGGCGTTTGCTTCTCGGGCTGAACGCTTGCCTCTGATGTTGTCGGCAAGCTGCGTCTGAACTGACTCCCACGTCTCGCGGTCGATGATCGCCGGATGGTTACCGGGGTGCACCTTGCCGTGGTGCGCGATGTCACCAACGTAGACCGGGTTGCGGAGAATGGCGTAGAGCTGCCCGCGGCTGAACGCGCACCCGCCGAAGGTCCTGCCGGTGCGGGTGCTTCGAACCGGAGTGAGGATCTCCTTAGCCTGCAGCTCTTCGGCCAGGTGCCGCACGTTGCCGAGCTCGCGATAGCGCCCGTAGATCATCCGAACGAGGCCAGCGTGTTCCTCGACAATCGCGAGGCTCCGACCGTCGGGAGCGTAACCGAGCGGCGGAGTTCCGCCCATCCACATGCCTCTGGCCTTGGACGCCGCAATCTTGTCGCGAATGCGCTCGGCTGTGACCTCGCGCTCGAACTGCGCGAAGCTCAGCAGCATGTTCAGCGTCAGGCGCCCCATACTCGTGGTGGTGTTGAACGACTGGGTCACCGATACGAAAGACACGCCTGCCCCGTCAAACGCCTCGACAAGTTTGGCAAAGTCGAGCAGCGACCGGGTCAGCCGATCAACCTTGTAGACGACAACGATGTCGATCCGACCGACCTCGATGTCCTCAAGCAGCCGCTGCAGCGCGGGCCTGCCGAGCGATCCGCCCGACAGACCGCCGTCGTCATATTCATCAGGAAGCGCGGTCCAGCCCTCGCTGGCCTGGCTGAGCACGTATGCGGAGCAGGCCTCCCGCTGCGCATGCAGGGAGTTGAAGTCCTGCTCGAGCCCTTCCTCGCTCGACTTGCGGGTGTAGATGGCGCAGCGAACCTGAGTCACGCAACGCGCTTCTGCTTTAGACCGAAGAAGGCGGGCCCCGACCAGCGCGTTCCAGTGATTGCGCGGGCAACCTCGCTGAGGCTTCGCCACTCCCGGTCGTTCCAGCGGATGACGCCGTCCTCTCCGACTGTGACAATGTGCGTGCGTCCGTTCCAGGCGCGTACCAGCCGCATGCCCGGTTCTGAGGTGCGCGTGCGGGTCTTCCCGCGTGCGACCTGCTCAAGCCGCTGCTGCGTCTGACGGGAGAGGCCACCGTACATGCGCGCCTGCAGCTCCCACGCGATCGCCAGACGCAGCAGCGGCGCGCTGACACTCGGAGCTCTTCGTGCGGTGACCTTCGTCCATCGCTCCCTCAGCTCAGCCTTACGCAGTTTTTCGAGAGCGGAAATCTGACGGGCCAGGTCTTCCATCTCAGCTCCGCTCGACGATGCGCCAGCAGCTCGTCTCGCCCCGCTTCGTGCGCTCGATGCGGTGGCCCTTTTTCCGAAGTCCCGTCAGCGCCGCTCGCCCAGAGTGCGGCTGCCAACCCGTTGCATCGATCATCTCAGCGAGGGTCGCCCCCTCCTCGCGCTGCAGCAGTGCGAGAATGCGGCCGGAGTTGGTCTGTCGCTCGGCAGTCTCAGAACCTTTGGCTTTGCGGTTTCCCATCGGTGGTCTCCTCATTGTGGAGCAGCACACTGCCGCTCCCACCACCGGAAGGCCCCGCCGGAGAACCGCCGGAGCGGCAGCCGCCTCAGCGGCTGCGATTCACTCAGACAGCAATGCTCGGAATGGCGGAGAAGTCCACTCGAATGCCGACGCTACAGTGCCGCCTCAACTGCATGGCACTTCAGCTGCGGCTGCTCACGGCAATGTGATCCGGGACGGCGTACAACTCCGTTCCGCTGTCGGGGTGGATCAGATCCTCACCTGACGAGCGCTGCGGTAGAGCGTGTGCATGGTCTGCTCGAGCCTACGCGAGCCCGTCCGCCACTGCGGCCTTACCTTCGCGGTACCGTCAGCATAGATGCTGTCCGCCGGGTCGTACCACACGAGACCGCGGTGAATCGCCCGCAACAATCGAAAGACGTCGGTTCCCTCGCCGACCAGGACCTCTGAACCATAGCGATATTGAGCTTCGCCGTCGGCAGTTTCGCGGGCTTCGGCCGGCACATACATCGCCGACGCGTGCTTTGCGTTCCAGCTGTTTGCCAGCCGCTCAAGCGACCAGGAGGCAGCCACCGTCCCGGTTTCGGGATCGAACATTTCAACGGCGATGCCATCCGCATCAAAGCTGTCCGCATGCGGATCGTAGCCGCGCACCCGAAGTCCGAGACCGGTTGTCGCAGAGACGGATCCCACCCGATGCAGACCGGTAAACCGGCGGCTGCCGTCGGCCTTTTTCGCTTCCCGCCCGTACCGCTCCATGAACTCCCGAAAGCTGTGTTCGCCCTGGTATCCGCCATCCGGCGTCGGGGTCATGAGGCTGATCCGATCGCCACGGTAGCTCTTGATCTCGTAGCCGTGAGCGTCGGGCTCCTTGGCGGCATTCGCGGCAACACCGAGCAACGCCTCGAGCGTGTAGCCGGCACCCTGATTGCCGCTGAACGGTACCGGCGACGACGCGCCGGGCTTGAGGATCACGGATGCGTGCCACCCTGCAGAAACGATCTGCCGCAGTTCACCGAGCAGCAGTTGAAGAGGCGAAACGCCCGCAGCCCCGGCAACAGAAAGGACTCTGAAGACCGGTACTGCTGCGAGCACCGGGAGCTCCGGAAAATCCCGCACCAGCGGATCATCACGCTCGGTGAGGACCTTCCCCACGACCAGACCGGAAGGCGTCGTTCCGAGCACGAGGATCCGTCGGCCGAAGTCGCTGAGCCCGTCGCGGCGGAGCGCTCGGGGCGCGGCTTCACATCCAGCGAGGAACCCCGAGAGGCGAGCCTCCGGATACTGGAAGTAATCGATAATGCGCGCGCCGGGCACACGCGCAAGAGCTCCGCCCTCCTGCAGCCACGCGAGTTCGATCAGCCCTTCGAGCTTCGGCTTTCCGGTCCTGGATTTCGGCTTTGCAGTGCTCTCACTCGCCGACCGCTCGACAATCCGCGCGGGAAACAGGTTGAGGACGCCGTCGAGGCCCTTGCCCAGATAGATCTGGTTCTTCTCGTTATCCTGCTTCGGCGCGAGATGCTTGATGTAGAGCGTGCGGACGCCGTGACGGGCGAACAGCTGCTGCAGCTCCGGAATGGTACGCACGGGCATGCAGCGAACGATGACGCCCCATCATCTCCGCCGCAATCCCGGTGTCAGTCCGTCCCGCGGATCTCGCCTGTCCTGTCGTTCCCGCGGAGCCATTCGGAAATCCGGGAAAGCAGGTCCGTCTGATCAAGTCGCGCTTTCCCGGTCAGGGCGCACTGCCACACGACAAGTCTGCGCCACCCCAGTGCTGCAGCGGCCTCGGCATTTTTTCGATCCCGCGCGACATTCCCATCCAGCTTCTTCGCCCAGAACTCAGCATTGTCGGCAGGCCGCTTCCTGACGAAGTGACAATCATGCGAGTGGAAGAAGCAGCCCTGCACCTCAATGAGCGCGTTCCACTTCGGCAGAGTCAGATCCGGTTTGCCGGGCAGATCTTTTCGATGAAGTCGGAATCGGAAGCCCGCCCTGTGGAGCAGCTTCCTGACGATGAGCTCGGGCTTCGTGTCCTTCGGTCCGATTGCCGCCATGTTGCGGCTGCGGGCCGGCGAGGGCTTACGCAACCTTTCGCGTTTTTTTCCGGGTGCGGTCGGTGCGGTCAAATTCCAGCATCTTCTTCAGCGACGGCTCCATATAGCGCGCAATCGCCTCAACAACCGGAACAACCACGGCGTTGCCGAACTGCCGGTACGCCTGCGTGTCCGACACGGCGCTCGTGTCCCAGGTGCGTTCACCGTGTTCGAATCCCATCAGCCGTGCACATTCGGTCGGCGTCAGCCGGCGCGGCCGGGTACCCTTCTGCTCGATCAGGATCTCGGACCCGTCCTTGTGGTACCTCGCTGACAGTGTGCGGGTCACGCTGTCCTTCCCGAACAGACTGTATCCGAAGCCGTTGCCCGCCTTCTCGTGCTTGGCGCGGTAGGCCTGCAGATATTCCCAGAGCCTTGGTGTGAGCGTGTACTTGGAATCGACTTCGTTGTGCCCCTGCAGGATCGAACCAAGCTTCGGCCAGTCCTTCACTTCCGGGATGACAGCGTCGAAGCCATCGAAACCGAAGCCGACCTCCTCGCGGAAACCAACGATGAAGATGCGCTCGCGGTGCTGCGGTACCCAAGGTGCCGAGCTGATGACGCGCCAGTCGATGGCGTAGCCGAGCTCATCCGCAAGCGTGCGGCGGATCACTTCGAAGGTGTTGCCTCGGTCGTGGCGCGTGAGATGCTTCACATTCTCAAGGAGAAACGCCGCCGGCCGGTGATGTCGCAGAATCCGTTCGATCTCGAAAAAGAGGTTGCCCTGCTTCTCGTCGGCAAAACCGTGGAGACGGCCGAGCGAGTTCTTCTTGGATACGCCGGCCAATGAGAATGGCTGGCAGGGAAATCCGGCGAGCAAAACATCGAACCGGGGAATCGTCGATGGGGCCGCGCCGTAAGGCCGGATGTCACCCGCCATGACGTGTTCCTCGCCATCTGCAAAATTGCGCAGGTACGTCTTCTGAGCGAACCGGTCCCATTCACTCGTAAAGACGCAGCGCCCTCCGATCGCTTCAAACCCCAGGCGAAGCCCACCGATTCCGGCAAAGAGGTCAATGAACCGGAAGGCAGGCTCCGGCCGATCTGCGCTGCGGGCACCGGCGATCTCGCGAACTTTCTCATCGACCAACTTGGGAGGCGGACATTCGCCGGAAAGGTAGCGATGAATCTGCCGCTCAGACACCCCAAGCCGCCGTTGGGCTTCGGTGATCGACAGGCCGGAGCGCGCGAAGGTGGCGGAGAAGGGGGCGGTGTCGGGCAAATATCAAGCTCCGCTGGGACTCTTTGGGACACGATGGCGCAAAGACTCCCGCCGTTCAAGTGGAGAACGCAAGCAGAACGACAATCCTGTGGAAAATCGGAATCAGACGGCTGGCTGGCCGGCGGATCCTGAAATTGCGCCCCGCCCTAGCTTGACTCCACCCTTCATGCTCCGTCACCTGTCGCCTGCTCGGTTCATACGGGGGTAGCGGTCATGCGCCTGCTGAGCGTGTTCGTATTGCTTGCGTCGCCATTCGTTGCCGTATCGGCCTCCTCGCCGACCTCAGCCCATCCGGGAGGACTCGATGCAAACGGGTGTCACCACAACCGGAAGACAGGCGATAATCATTGTCACCGGAAAGCGGCATCCATTGCACACTCCGGAAGTCGCGGCGTAGCTTCGTCGCATTCGAACCGTCCGTTTGCAAATTGCGCCGAAGCCCGCGCAGCCGGCGCCGCTCCGGTTCGAGCAGGCGATCCGGGATACTCACTGAAGCTTGATCGCGATCGCGATGGAGTAGGATGCGAGTGATGCTTTTGTTGGCTCTTGCCGTCGCTGTCGCCGATATTCCGGAATCCCAGTTTGTGACCGAAGTCGGCGGCAAAGAGGTGTTCGCGCCGGCCTTTCGCGGCACGTGGTCTCAAAGCGCGGCAGAATGCCGTGATGACCAGTCGCTTTATACTTTCACGATCAGCGAAACCCGGCTCGACGGATATGAGTGGGACGCCGTACTTCTGAAGACGACGCCGATGATTGGGCAGAGTGGGCCGAAATCTGGCCAGTGGGCGAACACGGTTGTCGTTCTGACAGCAGATCGCGGCGAGACCGACGTCGGCATCGGAAAGCGTCGCATCAGTCTGCTCGACGGCAAGCTCTACATGAGCAATGCAGACGCCGTGTCGGCCGATGATCATTTCAGTGCGAAATATGAGAACGTGCGCTGCTGATGTTTTTCCGCGCCACCGTAATCCTCGCTTCATGTGTCTTGGTGGCCATCGCCGCGCCCGCCAATGGGCAAGCCTACACGCCACGTCCCGGAACGGCGGAGCGCGCTGCGATCCTCGATGCTCTCCGGCCATCGATTGAGGCCCAGCTTGGCCCGAATGTCGAATTCGTGATCAAAGACCTCAAGGTCTATGACGGTTGGGCGTTCGTGTTGGCCGATCCCCAGCGAAAGGGCGGCGGCGCGATCGATGGGAAGCGCAATTTCCCTGACTGGTATGAGATCGGCGGCCGGGAAACGACCGCTGTCCTGCGGGTACAAAACGGTCGCTGGAATTTGATCGCGTCGGAGATCGGCACCACGGATGTCTGGTATTGCCATCTCGGCCCACAACCCATTCATCCCTATTGTCCGGCAGCCGATCGACCGACCGGCTAGTCAGAAGCCGAGGCGTCTGAGGAGGCGCCTCATGAAGCCTTCCGGCTCGGGAGGCGGATCCCGACGAATGAAACGTCGTGGATCGCTTTCGACAGCCGGCCATGCCTGACCATCACGACGGGGTTCTTCGAATAACGTATCCATGTGCGCGGTTTCGGGGCGAAAGTTGGTCAGCGAGGACGCCCGCGGGGAGAGCTGCGCATCATTCCGGCTTGTAATCATCCCCCGCAGGGGCGGAGTGGGAGTTCCAACCAGGGCAGAGTTCTCCCTCTCGTCCTCTGGGTGCTGCGGAACCTCAGCTGCGGGCTTCGCCTGCGCAGAAGATTTCGTCGATATCGGTTGAGGAGGAGATTCCTTCCTCTGTTCGTCATAGGGCTGAAGAACTTCCGCGGCTTGAAGCTCCCCGATGTCGCCCTGCCGCACGATGGCCCAAAGGCGCTGCAGGTTTTCGTCTATCCGGTCCATCAGTGCGCCGGCCGCACCGAAGTTGCGACCTGTTCAGTTGAACGCCGCAAGCGGATTTCAATCCGGCGCCTGCGCTGATCGTCGCCCTTCGCACTTCCATCGGCGGGATGATCAACGGGCACGATCATCTGCGCGCCGGAAAGCGGAAGTATGGTCACACCGCGAAGCCGCGGGTCGGCCCTCAATATTCTGACCACAGCAACTGCGCGCGCGATTGCGAGTCCGGCATTATCGGTCGAGTGAAGCTGTTCGATCGGTATCCGGCTGACTGAGGCCGGAATAAGCGCGCGGTCCAGGTTGGAGGTGCCGACCATGGGAACTTCATCAGTGTGGCCGATCACCTCGACAACATCGACGCCATAATCATCGATGTTGCGTTTCAGGAGCGGGATGATCACCGAGCGAAGGTTTCGCTCAAACTCGGGGCGAAGCGTTGCCTTGCCGCTGTCGAAGTAATAGCCGCCCGCCTCGCTCAGGCTGAAAAATGGCGGCCATTCCCCCTTCTTTCCTGCGCCCGCTTTTGCGACTGCTTTCGTTGCAAAATCCCAGGGATCGGCGGCGCCGGCTTTCGCTGCCTCCTCGCGGACGCGCTTTCCCAGGTCGGCATCATCCGCAAGGTGCTCGCGGGCGGAATCCAGGCCGGACTTCTCCAGTGCCTGGCGGGCCTCAATCGCGCGGACCAGTTCCTTGTAGTAATCGTCAGGTTTCTCCGCATTCGGATATGCTGCCTGGATCGCCTCAACCAGACGGCTTCCCGTCCCGTTCTCAAGTGCGTTGAGGCGCTTTTCTCTATTTGCGAGCGCAGCAGCCAGCGCCATCAGCAACAGGAAGATCAGAAGGATCATGATCTCGGCGATGGTCAGGCCGAGCACCAGTCCGCGGCGATACGGTCGGTCCTGTCGGATATCGAAGCGCGCCATTTATTGCTGACCGTCGACCCGCCGAACCAGCTCACTGGTCATATCCACCAGATTTGCGTGCACCTTCTCGACCAGGTCGCGGGAGCGGCTGAGCTCCGCTTCCATTGCAGCGTTGTGGCGGCGGACTGATTCGGTCGCGGCTGCTGCCTGCTCGCTTATCGAACTGGCGGCGTTGCGCTGTGCCGCCGTCAGAGCCTCAAGTTCTCCCCGCACTGCAGCCGACGATTTTGCCAGCGCGTCCGTCGCTTCGGCGACCGCCGCGCCCGGAGCTACCCGAAGAGATCGGAGCTGCTCGCTGATTTCCTGGCCGAAATTCGACACTGATTCCCGCACGTCCGATGCTGCGCGGCCGAGGGCATCTGATGACTGTCGGACAGAATCGCTGCTTTCGCGAACCGTTGCGAGTACCGAGGACGCGGCCTCAGCCTGCTCAGCCAATCCCCGCGTGGCGTCCCTCGCTTCGGCTCCTGCGGCGGCAATATTTTCGAGCGTGCCGGCAACCTGCTCATGGGCGGTTGCCAGCCGATCGAGATTTGCGCCATGCGCCTCAAGGGTGGAAACCAGCCTGTCGACCGCGGCGCCGTGTCGCTTGATTCGCGAGGCAAAATCAGCCGCCTCGGTCTCCAGAGCCGATTTCGCTGCGTCCATGACTTCCCGCAATCCAGTGACGGCGGTTTCAGCGAAGTTCGTGATATCCGAGGTCGCGGCCTCACGAGTTTCGGAGATCGACTGGCGCACCTGCCGACCGAAATCGTTCATTGACACGACGGCTTGGCCAAGCTCGGTTTTCAGCAGTGCAACGGCCTCAAGCAGGTCACGCCGGGCGCCGCTTTCGACCTCTTCAAGATCCGGGCGCCCCTGATTGAAAACCACACGAAGAACGAGGCCCACAATCGTGGTCGCCAATGCGATCCCGAAGCCCTGGACGATGGTTGTGGCGGTGTTCGCCGGGTCGAAGGTGACGATGGCGTACGCCAGGCTGGCGAGCGTGTAGATGAGGCCGAGGTAATAGCAATTATCCCCCGCCTGATCGGAGCGCAGCCGGCCGGACCCGTAGCGTGAGATCAATGCTGCGTAAGCCAGCATGACGATCACGGCGCCGACGGCGACCCAGAGCGCGGGGGCTTCGAGCCATTTTGCGGCTACAATTCCAGCTGCACCCGCGCCGGCGAACAGCGCGAATCCCCACCGATCGACAAGACCCCGTTCCTGCAGCCGATTCACGAAGGAAATTTTATGCTCGTCCATCACTCATCCGCTCACTGTGTACTCGCGCTGGAGGGTGCCGCCCTCCTTGGTGATAATCTGATCCCACAGATCGATGAGCGCGCGCGGTTGCGTCAGTCGCGAGTCATCGCGCTGCAGCATCCACAGCTCGACGTCGACGCCGCGAAGATCGGTCCTCACCCTCGAGAAGGCCTGGCTGCTCGTAAGGTCGGCCGGTTCGGGCAGGCCACGATAGAAGCTTATCGCATCCGTGTTCTGGAGAAGGTCTGAGGCGATAATCAGTCGCCTCGGCTTGGCGTCCGCGGACGGCGCCTGCAGATCGGTCAACGCAGCCGATTGCACTGATTCAAGGATCGGCGACCGATCAGCGCCCGAGGCCGAGAGCACCGACTCAAAGGCTTTATCAAGCGGTGCCTTGAACTTCTCGCTCCAGTCCCTCTGAACCTGTTGCGGATTGCCCGTGACATCGCTGACGTCCCGGGCCGTCCCCGGATTGCACCGCGTGATAACCGGTGTCAGCAGTCGATCCGAAACAGGATCGACCTTGTACACCACGAGTTTGCCGTAGCGCGGGATTGAGGAGCGAAGTCGGTCAAGCTGATTGAGGAAATCCTGCCGCTGCGGCACATTCATCGGATCGGTAACATCGACCAGCAGAACCGTGATGCTGGCGGGATCAGCGGGACAGAGCGTATCGTCGTCCAGTGATCTGTGAGCGAGCATCGCCTTCACGTAAAAGACCGCGACGATCGCGAGGAATGCGACCGCAATTCCGATATTGCGCGCGGCTTTGACGTTCTGGGAACGTTTCCTCTCTGCCGCCCGGGTACGACGCCTAGCCATTGGTCAGCGATGCCTTGATATGATCGAGAGATTCGAAGCTCTGCAGCGCATCGTTGTAGGCCTGACTTATGGTCTGGATGGACTGTGCCAGCGACGCCTGAGCGCGCTCGACTTCGTCTTCGATGGAGGGTGGATCGGTGAACGCCGGCAGTGACACCCGAGCGAGGCGAAACGGATCGTCAAAATGCGCAGGCGGGGGCGTGGTCCTGGCGGCGCGGTTGCCGTCCCTGTAGCGGTCCAGCAGTCTGCGGCCGACGGTCTCGAGATAATCCTGGTGCGCTGCGAAACGACTGACCAGTGCCTTGCGGCTTTCGATAATCTGACCGCGCTCGGCGAACTGGGATCGGATCTGATCCCGGACCGACTCGAGCAGTGCCATGTGGGCTCCGCGGATCTCCTGAAGTTCCTCAAACGCATCCTCGATTTCATCGGCATAGTCGTCACACCTGGCCTCGTGCCGCCGGTAGATCGGACCATAGCCGGGATAGGGATCGTCCATCTTGAAACCGGCGGCAGCGGACGCCGAGCCGAAGATAAAACCGAGCAGGAGCAGCCCGTACGAGTAGATGCTTGCGAGCTTCAGCGGGTGAGCCGTGAGGAGTGCAAGCGCCTGCGTTTCAGGATCCGCGATTCCCATCGATTTCGCGTCCCGAAAGTGGGCTGCGAGCAAATTCCAGCTAACCAGCAGAATGACCCAGGCGGCACAGCCAGCCCAGGCCAGCAGATTGCGCCATCGGTCCCGATGAAAGAGGTAGGGCCAGACTTTGCGGCCGATGAAAGCGGAGACTCCGACATTCACGCCGGCGACTACCGTCGCGGCCACGAATCCGCCGACGAGGCCAAATGCATCATTCACGCGCAGGAACGCGGTGTTGCCCAGCGATTCCAGGATCCAGGATATGATGACGACGGACCACGTATAGACCGGCGACGGAATATCGTGCGCCGGCCTCCGCAGCCCGTGATCCTTCTTGAATAACTGAAGTTCGTCGTACGACTCCCGTATGGAGTCGCGGGCATTCGCCAGGCGGTTGCGACGGACGTTGATTGCCGTCCGGTAATCGCCGAGCGCGGTTTCGCTGGCACCCGTGACAAACGAAAGGTCGTGCAGCGATGACAGCTCAGCCAGCCGCTGACCGTACACCTTGATGTGATTTTCGGCGTCGATCTGGGCGCGGTTGAGCTGCTCGGCCATTTCACCGGCAATCTCTGACTCAACGACATCGGACTCAGCAGAATCGGTTGCCGGGAGCTCGGACTTGCCGCGCTCCTCCGCGCGCTTGTCGATGTTGAGTCTTTCGGCCTCCCTGTCGGCATCAATTGCGACGAAGGGCGAGTCGGGCAGTGCGATCGTGACGCCTTTCGGCCTTAGAAATTCGCGCAGAGCGTCGAGCGGATTCATCGCGTCAGCACCTGTGATCGCGCCAGTAGCGGGGCCACCTGAGCACGCCGCCGGCGCGGAGGACGGCGCACGAGAGATCACCGAATACCGGCGACCGGCACCACGCGGCCGTCCGCGATCCACCGGCCGATCCTTCGGAAAGACAGGTCATCGCCGCAGAGTGGACAACGATATGACCGGTCGCCAACCGGCCTTTCGGGCCGCCGAAGAGTTGCACCAACCGGTCGCGGGCGTCGATCGCTCCCACCGGCGGGCAAGGCTGGTTTGACCGGCAGGTGCCATCCATTTCCCGGGCCGCAACGCCTGCGATGCGGATCTTCGGGCCCTCGGCGCACCACACCGGACCATCGCCGTCATAGACCGCAGTCGGGGTGCACTTGAACTGGAGCCCCTCGGGGACAACAGCGGCGTGCCCCGTATACGTGAGCGTCGTCAGCGGCGGGAATGGCTCGGCGGGCACAAAAGCGGGGAGGACGAGCGCGAGCGCAAATTTGGTGAGAAAGCGCATCAATGATCCTGGCAGGGCTCGCCGGGGTTGCTCTTTCCAAAGATGCGCCTCAGCACCGGCCGATTGGCCGTCGCGGACGAATGCACAAGCAAGGATCGCCAACAGCTCGGCGGCTTCATATTCCCCCCTGACCCCGAGCCTTTACACAAGAGCCGCCCGCCCTGCGGCTGTCAAGTTCGCGTTATGCGATCAAACTGTATTTTAAGGGTTAATAGGATCCCGCCGCGAGCTGCAGCGACCCGGGAAGAGCGGATTGCAGATCCTCCCAATCGTCGTGTCCGGTACGGCTGAAGCCATCCACGCGCGCTATGGCCTGGCTGTAAGTTTCACCTGGTTTGCGTGGATCGCCCGATCGCACTGCGCCCTGGTGAACTTCAGCTCAGTATCCCTCAGCCCCGTGTCGAAACTGCGAAGGTAATAGGCGCGCTCGCGGCTGTCATCCGAGCGGCCGTACTTCGCTACAATCTCGTCTGACCGGGCGGCACCGATCTGTTGGCGGCACGTCCCGGCCAGCATCATCAGATCGCCTCGCGCCTGAATATCGGGAGTCTGCCAGGAGGCGAAGCCACCATCGGCGAGCAGGGCGTCAGCAGCGTCTCTTGCCGCTGACTGCAGGTCAAAGCCCGCGGTAGCGCTGAGGACCTGCGAGAAGATCGGATCGTGAAGCATCGCCGGGCAGTCCCGGCCAAGGTCGGCGAGCACCTTACTGAGCCGTCGCAGTTCTGCTTCGCTGTCAGCCTTCGCGGCGGCAGCATCGAGATCCAGCTTAAACATTTGCCCGTGCCGCCGGACCGCCTCCGCCAGCACGACGTCGGCCTGGCCTTTGGGCAGTCCCCACGTGGCCGCCTCCTGCGTCGCAAGCTCGACCATGCGATCAATACCATCCGGCGCGAGCTTCATTCCCAGACGTTCGCAAACCGCGAGGCGCATGCCGTACTCCGCGATCTGGTTCGCCCGGTCGACCTGCGCCTGCGTCTGCGCCGATGCCGGCTGCGCGAACGACAGAAGAAGCGCGCTCAACGTGAACGCCACAGATTCAGCAGACCTCTGCCAGCAGTTCTTCCGCATCACTCCGGCTCCCTCTTACGCAACAACCAGCGAAACCGCCTTCATCGACCAATTGCCGGGAAGACGCCCGGCATCCCGATACGCAAGACCTGTTACATCAGACCTAACGTAACCGACCAGGACTTCGCATTTCAGTAATACGGCGCTCTGAAGCCGTAATCATCGTCGTCGCCAAACAGTCGTGAGGCGGTGAATCGCTCTTCGAGCGCCTGACATGCAAGTCGCGACCGGCTCCGTTCAATCACGGCTTCGATCCACAGACGGAACTCGCGAACGCGATCGCCGCCGCCCGCGTTTTCAGACAGCTGCGTGAGCAATGCCGTGAGCTGCTCGACCCGCTGCATCTCAGCAAGAATCTGATCAACCGCAGCTGCCCGACGCTCCTCGAGATGGCTCGCACGGGCCGCCTGCTCCCTCAGGCGCCGCTGCTCCTCTTCGTGCCTCCGCCGCTCCTCACGCTGGAGTCGGTCGGCCGTTTTCGCAGCCGCAAGAACGGCAAGGCCGACAGCAATATCTGCCGCCATGTCCTCGACGCGCTGGACCTTGCCGTCACGAAAGGTTCGGCGGGGAGCGCCGGAGACGTACGCGTGCTCAAACTCGAATGCGAGCTGACCGGTCGGGTGATAGTCCCATTCGGGAAACCGTGGCCGCTCAGACCAGGACATCCCCCAGCTCCCGGATCTGATCTCCCGTTCCCGTTTGCGTTCGCACCTCTGCTGTTCGGCCTGCTCACGCTCGGTCAGCACGTGTTTGATGCGTCGTACTGTTTCGGTGACGGAGAAGCCGATCTCCTCGTCCGCGCCGGAAAAACAGACATCCTTGCCGCGCGGCTTCAGCGTGAAGCCCTGCTGCGCGGCCGCGGCGACGATCCGGGTCAGCGCCGGCTCGACCCGGTCAATCGACGCCGGAGCAACTTCGCAGCGGATCAGACTACCGTCGGTCGTGACCAGCCCCGTCGCTCCGGGTCTGGCTTTCCGCAGCGCCGAAACTGTTTTCACCACGACAGGCGGTGCCGTGATCTCGCCCGGCAGGTCACAGGACGCAAGCACGCGCGCCCGCTCGCGTACTGCTGCAAGGGCGCCGGCTTCAGATCGCAGCTCACCGGCAGCGATCGCGATCCGATCTGAAATGCCGGCCTTCAGTTTCGGCAGAGGCGTAACCTTCACCTTCCTGCCCGCCTGCTGCTTCGCCCACCAGCCGGGCGGCGGCGTCGGCACATCATGCTTTCGGCAGATTTTGTGAAGCGCGACGTCGGAGAGGAAGAACTCCTTCGCGAGGCTGGTCATCGGCTTCGACCAGACCAGCGCATGGAACTGTTCGCGGGTGAACACGCGCATCAGAACGTCTCCGACATCAGCAATGGAGCAGGGATCTGATTCTATTCACCCGTCGTGTTCGTCCAGACCAACAGCCGCCACTTCACAGCACCGAGTTGCGGATGCTGGTGATGGTTCTGCGGTGGAAAGCGATCGCCCTCATTGGACGTTACCTCCTTCCGGCAGACCCGACATTTGTAGATCCCCGACAGGGGAACAGTATCGGCGGGGTCGTAGTCGGTCGTCCAGATTTTCTCGGTACCGGTCGCCTCGATGACGCTCGAGCCATCAACATACCAGGCCATGTGACCCTCCTCACAACGCGAACGTTGTCCGCATTCGTTCGGTCAGTTTCAGCTCGGCACGCTGACTCGTCCATTGTCGCTTATCGTACCCCTGCCCTGCAAGGTCAAAGGACGGGGACTCGAACCGCATTTCACACGAGATCCGTCGTAATTGCCGACGATAATCCGTCGCCTAGCATTTCAAACGAATGCCTTCACTCCGGATCAGCGCTCTTCGCTGCCGCCGTCAATCCTCCAAAACCTCTCCAGTCCCAAAGCAGCCGGATCGACCTCCTCCGGCTCCCATACGTGGATCGTGGCACCTTGATCTGGACCCGGGCGGATCAGCAACCCGCCAGACCAAAAGACATCGCGCGCCACATCGCCTATGACGTCGAACTGGCTGAGGTGCCGCAGGTTGCAACGCTCGGCCCACAAGGCGCGCAGCGCACCGGCCAAACCTTCGATGAAATCGGTGTAGCCCCCGTTTGCAATTGCCTGCCGCGTTTGTTCGCTGATCGAGGTCTCGTCGCCCAACCCATCGATGTGTCCGAGCACATAAGAGGCCAGCCGCAGCGGCTCGGCCAAAGGCGGGGCGATCTCGCTCACGGCACGATTGAGATCACGGTGCTGCCAGAACGCTTGGCGGCCTTCGGCAGCGCGCTCGCCCGCGATGCCCAAGACCCCGCGCAGTCCTTCCTCGTAATAGGTGAGGTGGCCACGCCCAAAGATGGCGCTCAGGCGGCAGGCAGCATACTCCTCCCAGCAGGCTTCGTTGATCTGCGTGAAGATCGCCTCCTCGTAGCCGGATATCGGGTGCTGCAGGATCGTATTGGGGAAGGCGCGATCCTTGTCCGTGGTGACCTGCACATGAGCGCATTCGTGGGCGAGCAGATAGAGAGCGGTCGAAAACTCCTCACCCGGCTCGCCGCTGTCGTCCTGATCAATACCCTCAACGTACGGACCGTTCAGGACGATGTGGACCTTGACCACGCCGTCGCGAATTACGGCGGGCGCCATGCCGACACCGATCAGCTGGTCGTCGTTGGAGCGGCTCAGCGCCCGTAGCCCTTCGACTCCACGGTCCAATTCCGCCAAAGCCGCGTCGTAGTCATAGGCTACAGTCACCCCGTCCAACCGGCTCAGGTCTACGTACCTACTGATAAGGCAGATGCAGGACGCAAGGTGGTTGGCTATGCGATTTGCATCCTCCGCGGTCGCAAAGTTTCGCATGCTGAAGGGTATCGACGCCGGCGCGGTCGGCAGTGGCAACTCATCAGAGTAGTCGCTTTCGTCGGTCACGCTGCTGATTGGACACGAAGGTGGCTCCGTCGTCCAGCTCGACGGGCGCGTGAAGGGAGCGGGCGGTCCCTCTCGCCGTCACCCCGATGTGCAAGGGACTCGAACCGCATTTCACATAAGATCCGTTGTCGCGCTTCCCTAAGTGCCAGGCTTGCCGGAGGTTTGGAGCCTCGCGATGTGATGTGAGGCAGGAACGCGCCCTAGCTAGCGGCGCCCTTCACCCCATCGCCGAGCGGCGACAAAGATGGCACGGCCGTCGGAATGCTGATCCAAGTCCAGATGAGTCGATGAAGTTAGCGCTAGCCGCTTTGGCCTGTTTGATCGGTGGGGCAAATTTTCTGGTTTTCGGGACTATGCTCTTGAGGCTCATTCGACGGGTGGGAGAACCACCTTTCGAAGAAGTGGAATTCCTGGGAGGAGCGCTTTTCGGTTTGTTCGCCGTCGAAGTGCTGCAACTGCTGGCATCGCCGGCGTGAAGATCGACCCCTTTAGGAACGCCGGTGGGCATTCCTGTTAGCTGCTCAATCCTTCCATTTCGGAAGTAATTTTCGCCAGACTCGGCGTTGGCAACCCATTGCATCTGACGCAGGATAGCTGTGCCGAATCGCAGTGGGACAACGGGTGCCATGCATCCCATTAGAATTGCGATCTGGCCAATTGTAGCGGCGTTTTCGACGCTCGTGCTTTCCGATCCTGTCGCAGCGCAATACGCTTATTCTGATCCGGCAGGATCCAACGCGATCGTGTCAGCAATGAGCTGGTTGCAGGGTACATTGCTCGGCACAGTTGCAACGGTTGCGGCGATCATTGCTGTCGCCACGGTCGGCTTCATGATGCTGACCGGCCGTATCAACTGGCGCTATGGTGTGACGGTCATCATCGGCTGCTTCGTTCTGTTTGGCGCCTCCTCGATTGTCGCCGGAATCCACTCAAGCGCGACACTGGGACAATGAGCGGCGCGCTCGAGCGAGATCCTCTGTTCGTCGCGCTGACTCGGCCGCAGATGTTTGCCGGCGTGACCTACAGCTATTTCGTCGCAAACCTGATCGTCTCGACCGAGCTGTTCCTCATCTTTCGTTCCGCCTGGGTGCTGCTTGCGGCACTCGCTGTGCATGTCGCGGGCGTATTGCTGTGTCTGAAGGAGCCGCGCATTTTCGATCTGTGGCTCGCCCGCATGGCGAACTGCCCACGGGTCAAGAATTTTCGTGTCTGGCGATGCAACTCCTACCGCGCCTGACCGACGACCCGAAGATCATCGCGCGCGAGCAATCGGCGGGCAGGCACCTGCCGTACGCGCGGCATGTCGACGACCATACGATCGAGACTCGCGACGGCCTGCTGATTCAAATCGTCCAGCTCCGCGGGTTGCTGTTTGAGACCGCCGACAGTGACGAGCTCAACTACCGCAAGCGGCTTCGAGACGCGGTGCTGCAGTCAATCGGCTCGTCGCGCTTCGCGATTTACCACCACATCGTCCGTCGACAGGCGGACGTTGCGCTGACTTCGCCCTATCCGGACGGTTTCTCGCGCAAGCTCGACGAGACTTGGAAGGCGCGCCTCTCCACCCGCAAGCTCTACGTCAACGACCTGTTCCTGACGCTGGTTCGCCGCCCGATCCAGGGCCGCATCGGTACGCTCGACCGGCTACAGAAGAGATTCGGACGATCGATGGCCGGCGGTCCGATCGGCGCTCGGTTCGAGCTGCAGGCGCTTGAACAGGCGCGCGACGGCCTCCTTGCATCGCTCGCAAATTATGAGCCGAGGCTTCTCGGCGTCTACCAGACAGGGCAGGGACCCGGTTCCGAGCTGCTCGAGTTCCTGTCCTACCTTTTCAACGGGGAGATGCGCCCAGTTCTGCTTCCGATGCAGGACATCGGCGACTATCTCCCGTATCGGCGCGTGAGCTTCGGCGAGGATCTGGTGGAGCTCGGCCGGACCGGCGCGACGGACCGGTCGTTCCTGGGATTGGTGTCGATCAAGGATTATCCGGGGCAGACCGCGCCCGGCATGCTCGACGAGCTTCTTCGACTGCCTTTCGAGATGGTTCTGTCGCAGTCGTTCGCCTTCGTCGAGCGGCAGGCGGCGCTGTCGCGGATGAACCTTGCGCTCCGCCGGATGAGGTCGGCCGAAGACGAAGCGATCAGCCTTCGCGGCGAACTCGGCGATGCCAAGGATCAGGTCGCCGCCGGCCGCGCCGGGTTCGGTGAGCATCACATGACGATCGCGATACGCGGCAACTCGGCCGAGGAGGTGAATGACGGATGCGCCGAAGCCCAGGCCGCACTTGCCGATCTCGGGATCCTGAGCGTTCGCGAGGACATCGCCCTTGAGCCCGCTTTCTGGGCGCAGTTCCCGGGCAATTTCAAATATATTGCCCGCCGCGGCCTAGTTTCGACCAGCAACTTTGCAGGCCTTGCAAGCTGCCACAATTTTGCTCTTGGGCGCCCGAGCGGCAATCACTGGGGCGAGGCGGTGACGCTCCTGGAGACGACCGCAGCGGGACCCTATTTCTTCAACTTCCACCAGCGCGACTTGGGTAATTTCACGGTGATCGGGCCGTCGGGATCGGGCAAGACGGTCGTCCTCAATTTCCTGCTGGCGCAAGCCCGCAAGTACGCGCCCCGGATCGTCTTCTTCGACAAGGATCGGGGCGCCGAACTGTTCGTCCGGGCGATCGGCGGCCGCTACGACGTTCTTCGTCCTGGCGTTCCATCCGGGCTCAACCCGCTGCAGCTCCCCGACACTCCGGCCCACCGGCAATTCCTGATCGAATGGCTGAGCGTCCTCGCGGGCGGCGTGGACGCCGAGGAACTCGCGCGGATCAAGGACGCGGTCGACGCCAACGCCCGGCAGCCGTCCGTTCATCAGCGGCTGCGCTACATCGTCGAGCTGTTTCGCGGCGGCCATCGTCCCCACGGTTCCGACCTGTGGGCGCGTTTGAGGCCGTGGTGGGGCGACGGCGAGCGCGCGTGGCTGTTCGACAATGACAGGGACCTGACTGACGTCGCCGCCGACACGGTCGGGTTCGACATGACCCAGATCCTCGACGATCCGGCCAGCCGGACTCCGGCCATGATGTACCTGTTCCACAGGGTCGAGGAGCGGCTCGATGGAAGCCCGGCGATCTTGGTCATCGACGAAGGCTGGAAAGCGCTTGACGACGAGGTGTTCGTTGCTCGCCTCAAGGATTGGGAAAAGACGATCCGCAAGCGCAACGGGATCGTAGGATTTGTAACGCAAAGCGCGCGCGATGCGCTCGAAAGCCGGATCGCAAGCGCCGTCATCGAGCAGTCGGCGACCCAGATCTTCATGTCGAATCCGAAGGCGGCCGCCGCCGATTATATCGATGGGTTCGGCCTGACCGAGCACGAGCTCGACCTCGTGCGAACGCTTCCCGACAGTGCCCATTGCTTTCTTATCAAGCATGGCAACGACAGCGTCGTGGCGCGCCTGAACCTGTCGGGCGAGAAAGAGCTCCTCACGGTGCTTTCCGGCCGCGAGCGGACAGTCCGGCTGCTCGATGAAATCCGGCTGGAGACGGGCGACGATCCGGCGCTGTGGCTTCCGCGCCTCCTGGAGGTCGCTTGATGGACTTCTGTTCGGGTCCGCGGCTGACTCAAGGGTTCATCGGCTCGACCACCCATTACATCGATTGCCAGGCGCAGGCGCTCGGATCCAATGCTTGGCACGAACTGGCCGTGCCGGGTTCGACGCTGGCGCTCGTGCTGAGCGGCTTCCTGACGATCTTCATCGCGCTGATTGGCTATAATCTGCTCCTCGGCCGCTCACTGACGCTGCGGGGCGGCGCGATCGCCATGCTCAAGATCGGAGCGGTCTTCACTCTGGCAACAAGCTGGCCCGCTTACCGAACGCTGGTGTACGATTTGGTTGTCGACGGTCCCGCCCAGCTTACCGCCGACATCGGGCGTCCCTCGGCAATCCCGGGATCGGATGGAACCCTGGTCGAGCGCCTCGACGCCACCGACGCTCACCTCGCGCAGCTGGCGATCGTAGGGGTCGGCGTCGGCATTGCCGACAATGTTCCGCCACCGCCCTTTGCAGGCTTCAACGCCTTTGCGCTCGGAGGGTCGAGAATCCTTTATTTGATTACGGCGGTCGCCGGGCTTGGGGGGGTTCGAGCCACGGCAGGCCTGATGCTCGCCCTCGGCCCTTTCTTCATCGCTTTCCTGATGTTCGACTCCACTCGCAGCCTGTTTGAAGGCTGGGTTCGGGTGCTTGCCGGGGCGGCACTCGGAGCTGTGGGAGTCTCGATCGCGCTGGGATTCGAACTGGCGATGCTCGGCCCCTGGCTCGCCGCGATCCTTGCCCGGCGAATGGCCGGCGAAGACCTCCCGACCGTGCCTGTCGAGCTGTTCGTCCTCACCGGCGCCTTCACCCTGATTCTCCTGGGCGTGTTGTTCGCCTGCATGCGGGTGGCGCGTGCGTTCCGGCTGCCCCAGCCTTGGCAGCAAGCCGGGGCCGAGGGACGCCGACTGGTGGACTGGAATCAGTATGAGCGCCCTGAGCAGGCGCTTGTCACCAATGGAGACGAGCGCAGTCGGGCTGCCGCGGTCGCCGACATCCTGGTGTCGCTCCAGAGGCGCGAGGACAACAGCCGCGGGGTGACCGGCCCATTGCGCATGGCCGGTGCGCCTCCTTCGCAGGCTCATTCCGCAGGTTTCGACAAACCACTGGGGCACTCCTTCAGCCGACGAGCCCGGCCGCGCGTGAGCGCAAGCGCCGGCAAACGGGATATTTTGCGAGATGAATGACGAGAGCCGGAAATCGCTGGACGCTTATTATGCCGAATCGGCAAGCTGGAACCGGGACCGACTTTCCGCGCAACGCTCGTCGCAGCGGGCCGCCTGGTGGGTGGCCGGAACAGCGGCCCTGATCGCGGTGCTCGAGGCCGGGGCGCTACTCCTTCTGACCCCCCTCAAGACGGTCGAGCCTTATACCCTGCTGGTCGACCGGACGACCGGTTATGTCCAGGCGCTGAAGCCCCTCGATCCTGCGAAAGTCGCTCCGGATACCGCGCTGACCCAGTCGTTCCTCGTCCAATATGTGATCGCCCGGGAGGGGTTCGACCTGGGGACGGTGAATGCCGCCTATCGGAAAGTGGCGTTGTTCTCAGTCGACCGCGCTCGAAGCACCTATCTGTCGGGAATGCAGGTCTCCAATCCGGAGAGCCCGCTCGTCGCGCTTCCCCGAGGCGCCGCAATCGATGCCCGCGTGAAGAGCATTTCACCGGTCGGCAAGGATGTCGCGCTGGTGCGGTTCGACACGGTTCGGACCGACCCGAACGGAGAGGCGCAGCCGCCTCGACCATGGATCGCGACGATCCGGTACCGCTGGTCCGGAGAACCGATGAAGCTGGAAGACCGGTTCGTGAACCCGCTCGGGTTCCAGGTCACCTCCTACCGCCGCGACCCGGAAGCTCTGCCGGTGGGCGAGCCGCAGGCAGCGAGACCAGTGCCGAACGCCCCAGGGTCCGCGGCAACCGTTCCCGCGCCAGGCAGCTCCGCGACCGCGCCGGAAAGTTCGCAATGAAGCCGCTGGTCATCGCGTCGATGATCCTCGCCGCCACCCCCGCGCTCGGCCAGGTGCGTCCGCAGCCCGGCCCAGGCGATCCGCACCTGCAGAGCGTCGCTTATGATCCCGACCGGGTCGTCCAGCTTGAGGCGGCGCCGGGCTATCAGCTGACCGTGGAGCTGTCGCCCGATGAGCAGGTGCGGAATGTCGCGGTCGGGGATGGCGGTGCCTGGCAGGTGAGCGTCGATCACTCGGGCGATCATCTGTTCATCAAGGCGAATGCCTCTGTCCCGAGCAATATGACGGTGATTACGTCCGTCCGGGTGTATAATTTCGACCTGCTTCCGGTGCCGTCGCCGATGCCGGACACGCCCTACACGGTCCGCTTCACCTACCCGGAAATCGAGGCCGCGCAGGACGGGGAAAATTATGTGGACGTCTCGCCGCTGCGCCGCGCGCAGAGCCGCTACAGGATCAGCGGCGACCGCGTGCTGCAGCCGGATTCCGTCAGCAACGACGGGACCCACACCTATATCAGCTGGTCGGCCGACAAGCCTATCCCCGCAGTCTACGCGGTGAACCGCGCGGGGCGGGAGATGCTCACCAATGGCGGGATGCGCGACGACGTCTATGTGGTCGACGGCGTGCCGGCCAAGCTCGTTTTCCGGATGGACGATCTTGTCGCGGAAGCCATCCGGCTCGCTCCCAAGAGGAGCCGCTGATGCCCGCCACCGACATCGGCGACCCGCCGCTTCAGCAATTGTTCGGGCCGGAGGCGGCTGGCTCGTCCGGGGTGAAGCCCGTGGTGCGACTTCCCGGCACCGGTCCGTCCGGCTGGATCATCGCCGCGGTCATGCTCGGCGCAGCGATCCTGCTGTTCCTGTTCCTCGACTCGAAGCGGGGCGCTCAGCCGGAGCCCGCGGTCCGGCCACGCGGCGAGGGTGCAATTTTTTCGCCCGAGCCGCCGCCGCTCTACATCCCCCCTGCTCCACAAGTGGAGGCCCGGGCCCTGCCGGTTGCGGAACCGCCTCCTCCTCCGGCGCCAATTTCCCAATCCAAGTCGCGAACGTTACCAGCGGCTCCGCCGCAGGCGATCTACGAGCGACCGATGATGCAGCCGATGCCGGTGCCATCCCGGCCTGCACCGCCGTCAAGCGGCCCAGCCCTGATCATCGACACGACCGCGGCGTCCGCCCCTGCCGCCGCCAGTGGTTCGGCGCCCGCCGGCCCAGGCTCTCAAGCCGCTGCTCGAGCGCGAGCGAGCATGCTCGCCAATCGTTCGAACACGGTGGCGCAGGGCGCGTTGATTCCGGCCGTGCTTGAAACCGCCTTCGATTCGACAAGCGCCGGCCTCGCGCGAGCGATCGTCTCGCGTGACGTTCGAGGATTTGACGGCAAGAAGGTGCTGGTCCCCCGCGGAAGCAGGCTCATCGGCCAATATGGAAGCGAGGTCGCGGCCGGGCAGAATCGGGCGGCGATCACCTGGACCCGGCTTGTCCGTCCGGACGGCGTCACCATCGCCCTTGATTCTCCGGCGACTGACACGGTCGGCCGCGGCGGCGTTCGGGCGAGTGTCGACAGCCATTTCTGGACTCGGCTCGGGGACGCTGTCGTCGGGTCGGCGGCGAATCTCGGCACCTCTCTCGCCACGCGGGCTGCGTCCGGCTCGCTGATCCTGTCGTTGCCCGGCTCCGCACCGCAACAGGCAGTTCCGGCGCAGTCCGGCCGGATCCTTCCGACGCTCAGGATCAAGGCCGGGACCAGCATCAGCGTCTTCGTCGCTCGCGATCTCGAGTTTCCGGATTCGGGAAGCAGGGAGTGAATCTCGCCAGGGCGATTGCGGCGACAGCCTCCGAGCCCGGGGTCTATCTGCGCTCCGCCCTCGCCCCGCTCGCCGGGATCCTTGCACGGTCGGACGTGACCGACATTTATGTCAACCGGCCCGGCGAAATCTGGATCGAGACGATCGGCGGAAGCACGGAGCGCCGTGAAGAGGAAGAGCTCGATGGCACCACGCTCATGCGGCTCGCCCGGCAAGTCGCGGCGCTGACTGACCAGGGGATCAGCCGCGAGCATCCCTTGCTTTCGGCGGTGCTTCCGGACGGCTCCCGGATCCAGATCATAGCGCCGCCGGCGACGTTCGACGGGCCGGCCCTTGCGATCCGAAAGCATGTTGCGGCGCAGCTCGCGCTTGAAGATTATGACGCGGCAGGCGCCTTTTCGGCGACCGCGGCCGGACCGATCGCCCAGAGACCGCCCTTGCCCGAGTCCGTAATTTCCCTCCTGCGGCGGGGCCAAATGGCGACGGCGCTCGCCGAGGCCGTGCGCGAGCGCCTCAACATCCTGGTGTCGGGGGGCACATCAAGCGGCAAGACGACCTTCCTGAATGCCCTTATCGGCGAAATTCCGGCGCAGGAGCGGTTGATTACCATCGAGGACACGCCGGAGCTCCGGATCGGCCATTGCAATGCTCTCGGCCTGATTGCCGTCCGGGGCAGCCTCGGCGAGGCGCAGGTCAGTGCCAACGATCTCGTCTCGGCATCGCTTCGGATGCGCCCCGATCGAATCATCCTCGGCGAGCTCAGGGGGGTGGAGGCCCTCGCGTTTCTGCGCGCCCTCAATTCCGGGCACCCGGGCTCGATGACAACGATCCATGCCGATTCGCCGGAATCGGCCCTCGAACAACTGACGCTACTGGTCCTCCAGGGGGGCACGGCCCTCGGGCGTGCCGACGTGCGCGCTTTTGTAACCGCCACCATCGATCTGTTCGTTCAGCTTGGCCGCGTTGCGGGAAATCGGACGATCGAGCGAATCGCCTTTCGCGAGCCCTGAGGCCACGGAGTGCAGAAGTCGTCAGTCTAATGGATCGGGGACCGCACGGGAGCGCCGCCAACTGGCACAACAATCCCGCTCAGAGCTGATAATCCGGACCGGCCAGTTTGTTCCACTTCGGTTGCGTCCATTTCGGAAGCGGATGAAGTTGCAGCTGCCGTCGCAGCGCCCTAGGACAGAAGTCTGCTCGGGCGCTCGGTTGCGGTGAGGAGGTCCGCGCTATCGTGTCACGAGAACAGAAGATTGTACCTACCGAAGTTTCCGTCGCGAAAAATTGCCAACCGGACGATCTGCGGCTGCAGATCGATATACGCTTACAAGTGGACGGCGTCGCGGAAGCGAGCGCCACGGCGGACAAGTCTGGTTCAGTTCCAAGCGTGGCCGAATTGTCTCAGCTGGCATCGGGAATCTACCAGGCGCGGCGCAGTCGCGACAAACTTCTGCACGGGGAGCTTTTCGGCGAACCGGCGTGGGATATGATGCTGGCGCTTTACTGCCTTCCGGCGGCTGGCGAGCGCTTGAGCGTGACCGCGCTAAGCTATGCGGCGAACGTCCCTCAAACGACTGGCCTGCGCGTCCAGGCTGCACTCACCGAGCGCGGGCTGATCGACAAGCGACCGGAGCCTTCCGACCGGCGCGTGCATCTTGTGCATCTCACCGCGAAGGGACGGGCGTGGCTTGAAAACTACCTTGCGTCACTTCTTTGTAGTAAGTTGCCAGTTCAGTCGTATCTCAGCTTGGCCCGCGCATAGACTTAATGGACTGAGCCGAACACGCTGAGGGTTTTCCACCGGGGGGCGCGTGTTGGCCCAGAATAGCATGAACGATCCGAAATCTGCGGCGGTCCGGCGCGCATTGTCATTGATGACGGAGGCGTTGGACATCATCGACGCTAGCGGGAAGTGTCCGGAAGCGGCGGCGCATCTTGACTTGGCGCTTCGCCGCTTGCGGGAGCGCCTGTCGGCGCCGCCCGATTCCGATCCACCGCACTAAGACTTACGCCATCGGATACGAGTGAAGGGGAGGGCAAGGCTCGCGCCGCTCAGGCCGCTCCAAAGGGGACGCAATGAACCGTGAACGTCGGATTGGTCACGCTGGCGCCGGCGCCGCCCTGTGAGATTTCAACCGCCAATTGGGCTCCCTTTGGAATGGACGCAGCGGCTCCGCTGAACTGGATATCCCCATTCAGCGAAACAGGGACGCCGGCCTGCGCCAGCAGACCGCTCGATGTCGTTGCGGTGGCCAGCACCGCCCCGTTCGACGAATTGCGCAAAGTGAAGCGGACGAAATTCGTATTGCTTGCTGGGATTGCCTGTTCGACGCTCACTTCGACCTTGCTGATCCAGGTGTCCCGATTGCTCGTGTAGAGCGGCCAGGCCGCACTTTCGCCGGGCGCGACCGACGGAACCGCCACCGCGGCACTATCGCCCCTATAATCGATGGTCTTGTCGGGCTTGGCGTCGGGCATCACGCCCCGGGTGTCCGGCGGCGACGAAGAGGCAGGGATCGCGGTAATGTCCGAAAGTGTGACCGGCGATCTCGCCATCACGGATCCCTTGTCCGTTGACGCAAAGACCGCTGCCGCGAAATTTTCGAACGTGCATCGGCTGAATGTCACCGGGCCTTCCAGATTCGGCCCCAGCGCCACCGCCATTCGCGCACAGCCGTTCCCAACGGAATCGACGACCTCCACTTGGCCGACTCGCCCGATTATGGGGTCGGCCTTTTCGATTGCGACCAGCGAGTGGATCGGAGTGCCCGGCGCGGAGGCGCTGGTTGCCGCGCCTTCAAACGGATCGATGCACCGCAGGCCACTCACCAAGACATTCTCGATCGCGCCGCCCAGGCCGGCGCCATCCGTGGTTTTCGACGGCCGCATGTACAGTCCGGCGACTGTCTGTACCGCGGGCGTCGCGCCCCGCGCGGTAATCGTCACATCTTGGATGGTGATTCCTCGAACGATGGCGCCTCGCCCAGGCGCCACGAAGATCCCGTCGCGGAAATGCCGCCCACTGCTGTCGGTCAGCTGGCAGTTCTTGACCGCCACGCCTTCGACGAGCCCGTCGCGATAATCAATCGACTCGACTCCGCCCGGTTTAATGTAAGCGAAATAGGTGCACTCATCGGCAGAGCAGTTCTCGATGGCCACGTTCCGGACGAACCGGCTTCGATCGGGATTGTCGGCCCGGGGCGTTCCGATCTCAGAGCCAATCGAAACCAGTGCGCCAAATCTGCGCGCCTGAAAGCCGCTGATCTGGATGTTGTAACAGGGATAAGTGGCCGACTTGATTGCCCAGCAATCGTCTCCGAAGGACGATTCCGCCCAGCCGCCAATAATCTGGTGATCATGGCCGCCGAGGCAGATGCCGTTGGATCCGGAGAAGGAAATGTTCTCAAACACATTGCCGAAGGTCATTTCGCGGCAATAGGCAATGTATCCGGCCGCCGGCGGGCTCTTCTCCAGGTGGAGGTCCTTGAAGTGACATCCGGCGCCGTAGCAATCGAGTGGAAAGCTCGCCCGGTTGCCGGATGTCTCGATGATTGTAAGGCCGTGCAGGTTATAGCCGCGGGAGTCTGGCTGTATGACCAGATCGATCAAGTCGCCGGCGAAGGTGGCGCCATAGCCGACCACCGTCACGTTCGTCGCCGTGGCCGCGCATACTCCGGAGAATGGATAGACCTTGGCGGGAACCAGAAGCGTCCCGCCGCCCCGGCGGTCCAGGTAGTTGATGGCTTTCAGGAAAGCCTTGTTGTTCTTTGCGCCGCTGTTGAGCGTCGATCCCCCGGCATCTTCGAAGCTCAGAGTCAGCACCGCATTGTTGCTCGGTGGCTTTGCGAGCACGCCGGCAAATGGATAGGCCGCCGCTACGATTGATGCGCCAAGAAAGCCTCGCCGATCGCAATTCATTCCCACCGACTCCTCCGCACCGAGAAGCCACATGGTTCGGAATTGCGCACGCCCGGTCGAGCGAAGTCGCATCCAACGAGGACCGACCTACGCGAAAGTGCCTCCGACCAGGGGCAGAATGCGGCGCAAGCGCGTAAAACGGTTCCGCGACGGGTGTGCGCGCGGGTCGCGGCTCTAGCTGTTGGCTCAGGCGAGTTTCCGCAAAGCGCCGGCTCCGCACCTAGCGAGTTTCAGGGTATTCTTCGAACAACCCGATCTCACCGTAGGGCAGAACGCTGCCGATCTCGTAGCAGGCGAGGTACAAACGAAACTCGGTGGCCGCCGATCCAAAACGGCCAAATCTCTTCACCAGCCTGGCGCCGCTCTGAGAAAGTCGGGCTGGTCTGGAAATCCAAGCAGCCGGCGCTGAAGTGCCCAATCCATCGGCAGTTTCGCGGCCATCAAGCTCCGGCAAGTCAGCGTCGGCGGCTGCGTCCCGTCCCGTATCGATGCAAGTATGTCGGGTGCCAAATAGTTGAGCCTGGCAAGCCGAGTGAACTTCTTTGGGTGGCAATGCACCTTTGCCGCCAACTCCAGCACGGTCGACACTGACCTGTCGTCCAACGCAGCTTGCGCCATGCGCGCTTTGTCGAGCAATCCCACGAGATGTTTGTTGAGCTTGCCGTCAGAGCTGGCGGACCGTCTTTTGAGCAGAAGCGTAAGCTCTCGTTTCATCGAGACCGTGTTTGCGGGGACGTCCAACACGTGCGTTACATGTGGGCGCGTCCAAGCTTCGGTGTCGCCACGGAACAAGCCGACACCATCCCATAGCAGCAACCGTGGGAGCTCGACCGCGCGGATCAAAATTTTGATTGAGGCACCACTCAACTCAATACGTTCAATGAGCGCTTTGAGGATAAACTGAGCACGGCGCGGTGTCGCAGCCTCCAGCGTCTTTGCAGCGCGCGCTCCGGATGCGCACAAGCGGTTCACGCTCCCATCACGTACCCCCACTTCGATCAGCAGCGTCCGGAGACGCTCTCGGTCCGAGAGTAGCGACGCAACTGCTGCAATTACGAGCTGGTCAAGTTGGTCCGCCAAGACCCGGTAACGGCGGGCGCCGTGGCGCTTGCCCCATTCCGACTGGTTGGAGAGGTAGTATCGCCTTACATTGCGATACCGTCGATCGCGATAGACGCCCATCTTGCGCCCGAAGCTATCGTAGATGAGGTCGCGAAGCAGGTCGTCCTTGTAAACTTCGACAATTCTCGCTCGGGTACGCTTCGCACGAAGGGCCTGCACGTCATCCCAAAGCCCTCTGCTCACAATCGCTTCGTGGATGCCTGGATAGCATTTGCCCTTGCTGCGCACCTGACCGGCATAGAGGGGGTTGCCAAGCATATTCCAAACGCTTGCCTGACAGATGCCGCGACCCTGAACGTGATTGCCGCGTTTCGAGATCCTGCTTCGGCGCTGAACGCCCATCTCCCGGAGTTCTCGCGCAACAGTGACGTAGCTCTTCGCTTCCAAATACCGGTTGAACATCCAGCGGATAACTTGAGCCTCTTTCTCATTGACCAACAGTTTCTTATTCGAAAGATTGTAGCCGTAAGGTGGATTGCCGCCGACGAAGAGCCCTCGTTGACGCATGGCGCTGAATTTGTCTTTCAGCCTGTCGGAAGCGATTTCCCGCTCGAATTGTGCGAATGTAAGCAGCACGTTGAGGATAAGCCGACCGGTACTGTCAGCCGTGTCGAAGTTTTGGGTAACGGCGACAAAACTGACTCCGAACTGCTGGAACAAATCCATCAACCGTACAAAATCAAGCAGGGTCCGGCTGATCCTGTCTAGCTTGTAGATGACGACAACATCGACGACGCCGCTTTCAACGTCCGTAAGCAAGTCCTGAAGAGCGGGCCGATTGAGGCTGCCGCCCGACTGACCCTCGTCATCGTAGTGCTTGGAAAGCTCAATCCAACCATTGGGCCTCTGGCTGGCGACATATGAAGAGCAGATTGCTCGCTGGGCCTCAACGGAGCTGAATTGGTGCCCGGGACCCTGCTCAACGCTGCGCCGGGTGTAAATTGCACATCGTTTCGGAACGACGGGGATGTCCACAGTCGCCATTGCGGGGGTCCTCCTGGGATCCCCCCCCGGCCTATTATCTCGCAAAGCGCGCGTCCGAGAAAGCGGGCGCCCCGAGCTGGCACCCGCCCCCGTTGACTCGACACGCCGTGGGGATGGCTGGAACGGTCTGCTCACGGAAACCCTACAATGCAAGTCCGAAGAGTATCGGCTGTCCAACCGAAGCCGCCGCAATCGACAGCGCAGTTTAATAGGGAGGGAGCTGCGAAACGGGGAGTTTCAGGTGGAGACGAGTTCGCAGCGGACTGTCTGCACCGCCATTCACGAATAAGATGCGGACGCCGTCGGTGGGATCAGCGAAGGTATCCCACCCCGCTCGCCACTCGTCGAAATAAATTTCGCGCTTCCGCAACATTCAGCTTGCGTTCACGCTACAAATGTAGCACACGCTACAAATGTAGCGCGAATTTCAGGATTTCGAATCAATGCTCAGCAAGCTTCCACCTCGTGAACGTCAGATCGTCGACATCCTCTATGAAGCCGGCCCGCTTACGTCGGGTGACGTCGGGGAGCGGCTCCCTGACCAGATCAGCGGCTCGGCCGTTCGCGCGATGCTCAAGCGCCTGGAAGACAAGGGCTTCGTCGAACGCGCCGAATCGGAGCGCGGCTATCTCTACAGTCCCGTGGTTCCCGAAACCGCCGCGCGCAAATCGGCGCTCAGCGAGATCGTCCGGGTCTTCTTCAACGGCTCGGCTGCCGGCGCGGCCAGTGCCCTCCTCGGCATGTCGGACAAGCTCAGCACCGACGATCTCAACGATCTCGAGGCGATGATCGCCAAGGCTCGCAAAGCGAAGGGAGCAAAGTGATGGAATGGTTCGTGCCGCTCGCCGCCAAGTCCGTCCTCATTGCGGGCGGAGCCTTGCTCCTACTCAAGCTTCTCAGGAACCGTTCGGCGGCCGACCGCAGCTGGATCGCGCACCTCGCGCTCGCCGGGCTGCTTCTGCTTCCGATCGCAACCTTTGCACTCCCGACGTTCGACGTCGCCGGACCGGAGTTCCTGGTTGGCAAGGCCGAAGTCCAATCCCCTTCTTCGGTCGTGCTGCCGGTAACTGCACCCGATCCGGAGCCGACTGTGAAATCGGCGCCCGTGGCCGATGAGCCGGGCGTCGGGAGCGCGCCCGTGGACTGGCCCTTTTGGGGCTACACCCTCCCTGCGGCTCTGCTCCTCCTGCTTACCTTGATCGCCCTCGTCCGCTTGTTCGTGCTGAAGGCGCGAGCGACGGTCCTGGTCGATGCGCCCTGGCTGACGGCTCTCGCCCGCGCCCAGCAGCGCATGGGGTTCAAGCATGGCACGGCGCTGCTCACCAGCAACGAACTGCCGTCGCCCATCAGCTGGGGCGTCGTTCGCCCGGTCATCCTGCTCAATGCCGATGCCGCGCAATCGCATGGCGAAGCCGAAGCGATCATCACCCACGAGCTGGCGCACGTCGCCCGCCTCGACTGGGCGAAGCTGCTCCTGTCGCGGATCGCGGTGGCGCTGTTCTGGTTCAACCCGTTCGTGTGGCTGCTTGCCCGCGAGGCGCACCAGCTGCGCGAGGAAGCGGCCGACGATGCCGTGCTCTCCACGGACATCGACGAGACGGAATATGCACGGCTGCTGGTCGGCGTCGCGCGCCACGAATGCCGCGGGCTTCTGATCGGTGCGCATGGCGTCGCACCGGCGAAGAACTCGCTTGCCCGCCGCGTGAAGCGGGTTCTGGACGGTGCCGCAAAGCGTGCGCCCGGCGGATGGCGCTGGGGATCCGCCGCGGCGTTCTTCGCTGCCGGAATGGCCGTGCCGGTCGCCGCTCTCAATCTCGTACCGGCGACTGCCGCAGTGCCCGAAATGGCCTCGACCGCGGCGCCGGCGGCTCCGCATGCTGTGGCCTCGCCATCAGCGACGATTGCCGGCGCCGCCGCCGTCGCAGCGCCGCAGGCGATCGCGACGGCGAGGGACGTCGTTGCCATGACCAGTTCCAGCGGCGGCTCGATCGTCACCCAAAGCGACGGCAAGCTCGTCATGAAGGGACCGTCCGGGGGAGTCATCGAGGTCTATCCGGCGGACTCCAACGGCCATCGCCGAGCCGTCCTGACGGGCCCCAGCGGAAGCACCATCGCTTATGCCGATGCCCGCGCGGTCCCCGGCCTGGCCGGCGCCCTCGCCGGTTCGCCCGGCCGCCATGACTCGGCGATCGACCGCGCGATCGAGATGAAGGCGGTCGGAGTTACTCCGGAATATGTGGCCTCGATCCGCGCAGTCGCTCCGCAGCTTCGGCTCGACCATGACGACATCATCCAGCTCAAGGCTGTCGGGGTCACGCCGGCTTTCATCCAGGAGCTTGCTCGCCTCGGCTACCGAAACCTCGATGCCGACGACATCACCGGCGCCTATGCGGTCGGAGTCCGCGAGGATTACATCCGCTCGCTGGCGGCCGCCGGTTACGGGCGAATCTCCCTCGACGAACTGACGCAATTGAAAGCGGTCGGAGTGACCGCGAACGACGTCGAAAGGTTCAAGCGGGCCGGGTTCGGAATTCTCGACGTCGACAAGCTTGTCGAGGTGAAGACACTCGGAATCACTCCGGAGGAGCTCCGCGCGAGCGAACGATATGAGCCGTGAGCGGCAGTTTCGACTGACCGCCTGAACTGACCGTAAGTCCTTGAATTTCAAAGCGCTCCAATGGGGCGGACGGGCGAGCTTTGCCCGCAGCGAAGTGAAGAAGGAGACGTGAAATGACCAGGATGTTGGCTTTCGTCGCCGCGCTGTTGCTAACGGCGATCACCGTGTCTTCCGCCTGCGTTGCCCAGCCCGGCGCGCCGCTCCAGTTCACGATCGAGCCGTCGCACGACGCGGGCACCGTGCAGCTGCGCTTCAAGCGCGACCGCAACGGCCATTCCGAAAACACCTGGAACTCCTCTTTCCGGGCGGTCGACCTCGCCGGCCTGGATCTGGCTGCGCTGAACAACCCCGGGACCCGGCCGATCCGCTTCGCGGTCGTCCGCGAGGCAGGACGGATCGATTGTGCGGGAACTGGCGGCAACGCGATGGCGCGCGGCACCTGCACGATGACTCCGAACGCCGAATTCAACCGCTTCCTCGCCGACCGCGGGATCGCCCCGCCGAGCGAAGAAGACAGTTTCGGGATGATCGCGCTCGACGTTCGTCGGGAGCTCGTCGACGCCCTCGCCCGCGCGCACTATCCGACGCCGACGGTCGACAAGCTGATCGAGCTTACCGCAGTTGATGCGACGCCCGCCTATATCGCCGGTCTTTCCGCACAGGGTTATCGGCCGAAGACCCTGGACGGACTCGTCCAGTTCGCCGCTCTGAAGATTACGCCGGAATATGTCGGCAGCTTCGTCCGTGCGGGCTACACGAACATTCCGGCCGACGATCTCGTCGAACTGAAGGCGCTCGAAATCACGCCTGAGTTCGTCGCCGGCTTCGAACGCATCGGCTACGGCCGTCTGCCCATCGACACGCTCGTCCAGCTGAAGGCGATGGACATCACGCCGGACTATGTCCGCGCGGTCGCCCAGGGCGGCGCCCTGCCTTCGCCCGACCATCTCGTCCAGCTCAAAGCCGTCAGCGACGACATCCGCAAACGCTGACGCTTGCATTAGTGTATTACTACAGCAATACTCAATCGGTGGAGTAAAGCATGACTCGCGTCAACAGGGGCCTCAGGACTGCGCTGCTCGCTTCGGCGGCAGGTTTCATCTGGATCGGGCAAGCGTCCGCTCAGTCCTCCGATCCGGCGGCAACGCCTCCGCCCGAATCCAAGCCGGTGGGCAACAAGCGGGTGTACACGCCCGCGGACTTCGCCCGCTTCGCGCCCAAGACGGCTTACGACATGCTGACCCAGGTTCCGGGCTTCAGCATCCACACCGCCGACCAGGAGCGCGGGCTCGGCCAGGCATCCGAGAACGTGCTCATCAACGGGCAGCGGGTAGCCAACAAGTCGGGCGGCGCGACCGATCAATTGCAGAGGACGCCGGCAAGCAACGTCGAGCGGATCGAGATCGTCGACGCGGCGAGCCTGGGGATCTCCGGCCTCACCGGCCAGGTCGCCAACGTCATCCTGAAGCAGGTGCAAAAGGCGTCCGGCCAGTTCGAATATAATCCCAACTGGCGGGCCCATTTCGCCAAGCCGGAGTTCCTCGCCGGGTCGCTGAGTTACACCGGGAAGACCGGACCGCTCGACTATACCCTGTCGATCAAGAACGAGCCCGGCCGCGGTGCATTGGGCGGACCGATCTACATTTACGATCGCGACGGCGTGCTCACCGAGAAGCGGATCGAACGCTACCATTCCGAATATGAGCAGGCGAACATGCAGGCGAAGTTCGGCTACGACGGGCCGGGCTCGTCCGTCGGCAACCTGACGCTTGGCTACACGCCTTACTGGAATCCCGCCTTCCAGCAGGATCGCCGAACGATCATTGCCACCGGCGAAGAGCGCGAACGGACGATCACGACCAAGCTCGACGGCTATTACGCCGACATCAACGGCGATTATGAATTCGCGCTCGGGCCCGGACGGCTCAAGCTCATCGGTCTTCGGCACTGGGAGCATGAGCCGCTCACCCAGGATCTGATCTTCCGGTTCCTGACCACCGGCGCCGATGATACCGGAACCCGGTTCAGCCGCGACACCCATCTCGGCGAGACGATCGCGCGCGCCGAATATGGCTGGAAGAGCGGCAGGAACGACTGGCAGCTGTCGTTCGAGCGTGCGTTCAACTCGCTCGACCAGAAGGGCAAGCTGTTCACGCTCGCTCCCGACGGTGAGTTCAAGGAAATCCCCTTCCCCGACGGCACCGGCAAGGTGACCGAGGTCCGGTACGAAGGAATCGCCACTCTAAGCCGGCCGATCACCTCCAACCTCGATCTCCAGGTTGCCGCGGGTGCCGAGCTGTCGTGGCTGGACCGGGTCGACGACGACCAGCCGGCCCGCAAGTTCTTCCGGCCGAAGGGAAGCATCAACCTCGGCTGGCGGCCGACCAAGGCGTGGGACATCAGCCTGAAGCTGCGCCGCCGTGTCGGCCAGATCAGCTTCTACGACTTCCTCGCCCAGCCCAAGCTGGAAGAGGACCGCGAAAATGCCGGCAATCCGGAGCTCGTCCCTCCGCAGAGCTGGGAAGTCGAAACCGAATTCGCCCGCGATCTCGGCCGCTGGGGCAAGACCCGCCTCAACCTTCATTATTACCGGGTCCAGGACATCGTCGATTTCATCCCAATCGGAGTCGACGGCGAGGGCGTCGGCAACATCAAGAACGCCGACCGGTTCGGCTTCGAAAGCACGAGCACGCTGCTGCTGGACCCGATCGGTTGGCGCGGCGCCAAGCTCGACCTCAACTTCGGGCGCGAATGGACGTCGGTCAAAGACCCGCTGACTCATCTGAAGCGGCCGATCAGCAACGTCCGGACGAAATGGGGAAGCATCCAGGTTCGCCATGACGTCCCTGGCACGCAGATCGCCTGGAGCGCCTATCTCCAGTATAATTATTACACCGCCAATTATCTCCTGACGGAAACCGACCAGACCCTCGACATTCCGTGGATCGCCGGCTTCTACGTCGAGGACAAGAACGTCTTCGGAACCACCGTCCGATTCACCGTCGACAACGTCCTCGACGGAGTGCTCGACGGACGGCACAAGGAATGGCGGTCGGTCTACGAAGGCTATCGCGACCGGACCCCCCTCTCCTTCTTCGAGAAGCACAACGAGCTGGTGGGCCTGCTCTTCAGTCTTTCCATCCGCGGCAACTTCTGAGCTGCGAGCGGCGGGCCACCGCCGTTCGCCAAAACGTCTGTCGATTGGTCGAACTGCGCTGGCCGCGACCGGACGAGTCAAATAGCGTCTTAGTCACTTAATACAGGGGGTTTTCAATGCGTACCTACATCCTGCGGGCGTCCGTTGCGTTGGCCGCGCTCGCGGTGCCTCAGATCTCCGCCGCCCAGGCCCAGCCGGCCGAGCAGGCCGCGGCGACAAAGGCCCCCTCGGGCGCGCGGACGATCCAGTACGAAGCGAGCTTCTTCAAGCCGTTCGCTCCGCGCACCGCCCTCGACATCGCGCGCCAGGTCCCCGGGTTCAGCATCGACTTCGGCGACAGCGACGTTCGCGGCTTCTCGGGCGCGGTTGGCAATATCGTCATCAATGGCGCCCGCCCGAGCACCAAGTCCGAAGCGCTCGACACCCTGCTGTCGCGCATCCCCGCAAGCCGGGTGATCCGCGTGGAGGTCGGGCCCGGCGATCTCTATGGCGCGGATTACGCGAGCAAGGGCCAGGTGCTGAATATCGTCCTGTCGGCGCAATCCGGGTTCGACGGGGAGATCAGCGGCGCGGTCCATCGCGACTGGACCGGCCATCTCGCTCCCGACGGAACGGTCACGGCGCTCATCAAGCGTGGGGATTCCAGCTTCAACCTTTCGGCCGGAACCGGGGTCAACGACTGGACCGAAGAAGGGACCGACGATCTTTACGACGCGTCGTCCGGCGACCTTCTCGAGCATCGGCGCAAGATCAACACCGTTCGCCAGCACAACCCCTTCCTGTCGGCGAGCTGGGCGCTCGAGAAGGGAGATAACAACGCGATCCACCTCAACGCGAGCTGGGCTCCGAGCACATTCAAGCTGACCCAGACCAATCACGTCACACCGACGAGCGGCGATGAACGCGATGACTTCCTGATCCAGGACTACAAGACGCCGGTCGTCGAACTGGGCGGCGATATCTCGCGTCCGCTCGGCGACGGCGCCATCAAGTTCGTCGGCCTCACCACCCGCCGGAAACGCAACAATTTCGATGCGAACTACAATCGCGGCCTCGGCGGCAGTCCGGTGCTCGGAGGGTTCGAGCAGACGGAGAAATCGAAGCTCCAGGAGACGATCGGCCGCCTCAGCTATTCGAAGCCGAAATTCCTCGGCTTCAGCGTCGAGGCCGGGGTCGAGGTCGCCTACAACAAGCTCGAAGACAATCTCGAGCTCTTCCTGCTCGACGACACCGGGGACAAGACCCGGATCGACCTGCCGATCGACAATGCGACGGTCTCCGAGATCCGTGGCGAGGGCTATGTCAACGCCGGCCGCGCGCTGTCGAAGAATGTCCGGCTCGATCTTGGCCTTCGCTACGAAGCCTCTCGCCTGAAGGTTCGGGGAGACGCGACCGCCGACCGCACGCTGAAGTTTCTGAAGCCGAGCATCACGCTCGACTGGCGGCCCGGAAACGGGTGGCACACGCAGGCGAGCCTGAGACGGACCGTCGCGCAGCTCAACTTCTACGACTTCATCAGCTCGGCGGATCTCGCCTCGCAAAGGGTCAACGGAGGCAATGCCGATCTCCAGCCCCAGCGCACCTGGGAGGCCCGATTGCTCGCTGAAAAGCCGATCCTGGGCGATGGCCTGATCAAGATCGAGCTTGGGTACGATCTCGTTCAGCTGCTCCAGGACCGGATCCTCGTGTTCGACGACAAGGGCAATGCGTTCGACGCGCCGGGGAATATCGGTACCGGCAAGCGGCAGTTCGTCGACATCAACGTCGACGCGCCGCTATCGAAGCTCGGCTTGTCCGGAGTTCGCTGGAAGGCCGAGGTGACCTTGAACCGCACTCGGGTCGAGGATCCGATCTGGCACACGCAGCGCCGCTGGACGGACAACAATGCCAACTGGCCGTGGTTCAACTGGTATACGGAGCTTCGCCGTGACTCCGGTCCCCTCTCCTACGGCGTCGCCGTTTCCGATCGCGACAAGTTCTTCATCTTCCGGACCGACGAAATCTACAGCAACTGGAACGGTGGACCGTACGGCACGGCGTTCGTCGAATACCGCCCGGATTCGCGGACGACGATCCGGCTGGACGCAGACAATATCTTCGACACGAACGCGAATGCGCATCGCCTCCTGTTCCAGCCGAACCGAACGATCATCGATCCGACCCTCATCGAAAACCGTGAGCGGAACATCCACACCGCGTTCACGCTGACTTTGAAGCGGAGCTTCGGAAGCGGCGGGGCTTCGCGCTAACCGCGCGCGGAGCCCTCCGCGGAGGTCCAGACCTGCTGATAGGGCGCGCCTCCGCATGGGCTTACGTCGAGCGTTGCCGTCGTCGCAGATCCGGGGTTTCGGCCGACCTTCACGGTCGCGACCGTCACTTCGCCGTGGTTGGGGAGCTTGACCGTTCCGCGATTGACCGAGCGGTTTCCACCCCCGCTGGCCGTCACCGCAAGCTCGTAGGTCGCGGTACATGTGGCGCTGCCCCGAGCGATGACTCGGACGATGCTGGCATCCGGCTTGGATTCGACCTCGATCCGCACCGGCTGCGCTGGATTGCCATTGTCGGGAATTGCCGCAGCGGCGGCAGCGATGGCGATCATGGTGACGATGTCCGGCATCGGCTTCTTGTCCTGCGCGCTCGCTTATTGCGGGGGCGCTACGTTGAGGGTGCTGATGATCGCCTGGATCGCAGCGTCGGCCTGAGGATCGAGCTCGGGCTTCTTCTGCGCTTCCGGCTGATTCTGGGTCAGCACCACCGAAGCCACGCCCATCGCTTCGATGGAATTGGGGTCGCCGGAATTCGCAAGCCGCCGGGTGGCGCTCGAAAGACTGTCCTCGCTCGCGAGCAGTTGCTGGTCGATCATCAGCTTCTGTTCGGGCGAAAGCTCGGTCGGGCTCGGCCGCGCATAATCCGCGGAGCGGGTTTCGATGACGTGCCTGCACTCGGGCAGCTTCTTGTCGCTTGCATTTGCCGGATCGCAGCGGTCCCGGCCTTCAACCTTCGCGACGGCCGCCGTTCGTCCCTGCTCCGGCCGGGACAGGGGATTGGGCGGCTGCGCGTTACGCGGCGCGGACGATACCTGCGGAGTCTGCTCGTCGGATTGAGCGGCCGACGTAAGCTGCGACTGATGCGGAGCGCTGTCGGCGCCCTTCGAGATTTGCACCGGAAGCGCGTCGGATTGCTGCTGTTCGATCTGGGTCTGGCTTGCCTGGCCTTCAGCGGAACTGGAGATCTGGGGAATGTCGGTCGAGCCCGGCGGCTGCGCGGCCGCCGAGGAGGTCAGCGCGATGGCCAGCAGGAGCGCCAGCCTGCGCATCAATGGCCGTTCGACTGGGTAATCATCAGCTGGCCGCCGCTACTCGTGCCGCCGGTCTGCGTGACCTGCAGGTCGGACAGGTTGTTGCCGTCCTGGGTCCACTGGAGCCGATTGCCCTCTCCAATCTGCACGGCCGTCATTCCGTTACTGTTCCCGTCCTGCGTCAAAAGCGCAAGGTTGTCGCTGCCGTCCTGGTACAGCAGCATGTCGTTGTTGTTGCCGGTCTGTGTCAGGCGCGCGCCGTTGAACAACGCTCCGTCGGCGGTCTGGCTGCTCCACATCCAGTTGTTGTTGCCGTCCTGCATTGCGTAGACGACGTTCTGGCCGCTTCCGCCTTGCTCGAGACGGGCGAAGTTCCCGGTGCCCGATTGCATGGCCTGGATATAGCCGGTCCCGGTTCCGGACTGGGCAAGGTCGGCATCATTGTCGTCACCGTCCTGGTCGACCCGCGCATAGGCGTTCGGCGCCGTCTGGACGGCGTCCGCATCGTTCGAATCGCCGATCTGGGTGATGAAGACGCCGCGATCCGTGACGTCGGGCATGGTGATGTCGATGGGCGGAGGATCGTTCGAGATCACGGTTCCGCCGCCGACGTTGCCCTGGTCGCCGAGGTTGCCGTTATTCCCGTTGCAGGGATTGCCGTTGTTCTTCGAGCAGGGCGCTCCCGGAGGAGTGCTGGCGGTGTCGGCGTGCGCCGGTGCGACGCTCATCAAGAGCAGCGCTCCAAAGACAGTCCCGATCAGCTTGCGCACGGTCTTCCTCCTTCGAATGAGGACCGGAACCGCCGGCATTCGGCAACTCGCCGACGGTTCCGGGCCATTACCGGCGGCCGTTTAGCCGCCGGTCACAGGCATCAGTGGCCCTGGGTGACGGTGGCGATGTTGCCGCTGCCGCCCTGGGTGATCGTCGAGATGTTCAGGTTGCTACCCTGGGTGACGCTCGCCGTGTTCGACGTGCCGCCCTGGTAGATGTACGACTGGTTGTCGCTGCCGGACTGGGCAACGTTGATCAGGCCGTAGCTGCCGGTCTGCTCGATGTGCGAGAAATTGTCGTTGCCCGACTGGACCACGCCGCCCGAACCGAGAGCCCAGTTGTTGTGGTCTCCGGCCTGGCTGAACTCGGACGTGTTGCCCGTCCCCGTCTGCGTGACCTGCGCCGTGTTGGCGTTTCCGATCTGGCCGATCGTCGAGCTGTTGCCCGTCGCTCCGCCGATCTGGTCGACGAACGCCCACTGGGCGTTGCCTTCCTGGCTGATCGTCGAGCCGTTCGCCGTGCCGTCCTGGTGGACCTGGGCGTAGGTGCTGTCAGCGTCGGGATAGACCTGCGAGCCGCCCGCCGCCTGGGTGATGGACGAGTTGTTGTTGTTTCCGGCCTGGTTGACCGTCGCCATGGCGTTGTCGCCCGCCTGGTTGACCACGGAACCCTGCCCGGCCCCGCCCTGGGTCACCGTCGCGTCATTGTTGATCCCGGCCTGTCCGATGCTCGAATTGTGGCCCAGTCCGGTCTGGGTGACGCTGGCGTAATCGCCGTCGCCGATCTGGTTGATGTTGCTGCTGCTGACGAGGCTGCCCTGGCTGACGAGGGCGGTATGACCGCCGGCGCCCGCCTGGTTCACGTTCGAATAGTTGCCGAACGAATCGTCGCCTCCGACAAGCGCCGGATCGCCCTGCGAGACAAGGGCGGTGTTGGTGTCGCTGCCCTGGGTCACGTAGGACGTCTGGCTGTCGTCGACCTGGGTCACCGTCGCGCCGTTGGAATTGCCGCTCTGGGCGACCGTCGAGGTGTTCGTCAGCGCGATCGTCGCGCTGCTCTGGTTCACCAGCGCCTGGTTGTTGTTGCCGGCCTGGGTGATGGTCGAAACGTTCGCCGGAGAAGCGAAGCTCGCGTCGTCCGCCTGCGTGACCGAAGCGTTGTTCGAGCTGCCGGTCTGGGTGATCGTCGAATCGCCACCGTTGAGCGAGCCGTCCTGGTCGACGGTCGCGACATTGTGGTCGGCTTCCTGGGTCACGGTCGACTTCGAATTGTCGCCCCCCTGGCTGACGGTCGCGGTGGCGTTGGTCCCCGACTGGTCGACGGTCGACTTGTTGTTGTCGGCGAGCGCCGGCGATGCCGCCAGAAGCGCGAGCGCGGAGACGGTTGCGTAGATGGTCCGTTTCATTGTCTTTCCCCTGCAAAGGAATGGAAGGATGCGCCGGCGGCCGTTGTCGGGGCCGCCGGCCAGTCAGTTCAGATTCCGGACGATCCCTGGGTCACCGTCGCGACATTGTTGCTGCCGCTTTGGGTGATCGCAGAGGTGTTGCCGTTGCTGTACTGGTTGACGAAGGCGTGGTTGTCGGAGCCGCCCTGGAGGATGTCGGAAAGGTTGTCGTCTCCGACCTCGACCACGCGGGTCTCGTTATCGACCCCGCTCTGGTTGACCGTGGAATCGTTGCCGTCCCCGGATTGGTCGATGTCGACCGTGTTCTGCACCGAGTTGAGCACCGTCGCGGTCCCGGCCTGGTTCACCAGCGATGTGTTGCCGTTGCCCGACTGGCTGATTCCGACGTTCATGTTCAGGTTCGTCGCAACGCCCGACTGATGGACCTCGGACGAGTTGTTCGCCCCGGTCTGGCTGACATTGGCGAACGTGCCGTTGCCGGTCTGGTCGATCAGCGAGCGGTTGCCCGACGCGCCCTGGTGAAGGACCGCCCAGTTGCTCGCGCCCGTCTGGCTGATCGTCGAGCCGTTGTTGTCGCCGATCTGCTCCACGAACGCATAGCCCGTGTCGCTCGGGAAGGCGCCTTCGCTCGAATAGCTGCCCGCAACCGACGACTGGCTGACGCTCGAGGCGTTGGCAGTGCCGATCTGGTTGATGTCGGCATAGTTCGACGGGCCGCTCTGCGCCACGCCCGACGAGTTGAGCGCGCCCGACTGCGAAACCAGCGCCGTGCCGCTTCCGCCCGCCTGGCCGACGGTCGACAAGTTCACGCTTCCGTTCTGGCCGACCGTGGCGTTGTCGAACTGACCGGACTGGGTAATGGCCGACATGTTCGAAGAGGAGCCCGACTGGTCCACGCTCGCGCTGTTCGTGAACCCGGTCTGGTTGACGGTGCTCGAGTTGCCGATGCTGCGCTGGGATACGGTCGCGTCGTGCGAGCCGTCGCCGCCCTGGCTGACCGTCGAGTGGTTCCCGAACGAGCCGTCGCTGGCGACGAGCGCCGCATCGCCCTGGCTGACGTTGGCAGTGTTGTTGTCGCTGCTCTGGCTCACCGACGAAGCCTGGACGTCGTCGAGCTGGGTCACGTTGGCGATGTTGCTGTTGCCCGACTGGTCGACGGTCGAAACGGTCGGAACCGAAATCGTCGCCGTGGTCTGCGTAACGTTGGCCGTGTTGCTGCTGCCGCTCTGCGAGACGGTCGAGCTATTGATGTGATCGGCGCCGATCAGGTTGCTTCCGTCGTCCGATTGGGTGACGGTTGCAGTGTTGCCGTTGCCCGTCTGCTCGATCTTGGAATCGCCGCCGACGAGAGAGCCGTCCTGATTGACCGTCGCATGGTTCAGGTCGCCGCCCTGGGTGACGGTCGAATCCGAATTCTGGCCGCCCTGGCTGACCGACGCGATCGCGTTGGTGCCGGACTGGGTCACGGTCGAATTGTTGTTGTCGGCAAAAGCCGGCGCCGCGGTGAGCAGCGCGAGGGCCGACACAGTGGTGTAAAATGCCCGTTTCATGGTTGTCATTCCTTTCTTCAGGAGTGATAACCATGCCGCCCCTCTCGCGAGGGGTGACATGGAGGTTACCGCCTACTTGTCGCGCGCATCGGAGCTGCAACTCCGGTGCGCGCTTTCGTTTGGGCAACCGCCGGAGCTGCAACTCCACCGGCACCCGCCTGGGTTTCGTCCCGCCGCCGGGTTCCAGGCCAACCCGTCGGCACTTCCTTCCGGAGGGCGGTCAGGCCGCTCCGAAACTCGTCAGTTCAACGGCCGGAGCCGTGTCCGGTCCCGTCCCGGCTTGCGGAACGCGGCTGGTCCTTTTCTTTCTTCTTTGCCGTCTGCTTGATCTTCGGCGCGAGCTCGCCCGACCGCTCCATCGCTTCCTGGACCTCGGCCGCGGAAAAGACGCCGTCCCGCTCCTGCTTGTAGCGCCACAGCAGCGGCCAGCCCGCCTTCGGATCGGCGAAATTCCACAGATGGAGCTCAACGCCCTCCATCACGAGGCCGTAGACAGCCTTCTCGATTGCCTGCTGAAGCGCCAGATGGTCGGGCTCGTTGGTGGTGATCCCCGCCTCGGCCTCGAGCAATTCCTTGAAGGCGACGAACTTGAAGGCGTTGGCGCTGATCGCTTTGGACGCGATCGTCTTCGACGCCGTCACGGTCGTCAGGACTTCTCCGGTACGAACCGACACCGCGCGCAGGTAAACGGTGACCGTGTCCTGCCGGTATTCGGTGTGGCCGCCGATCCCGAGGAAGGCCGCGCCTGCTCCTCCGGTGACGGTGTTGGTGTCGTAGCTGATGACGCCACCCTCGAGCAGCACGCCCGCGAACAGGAGCGCCGGAAGCGCCTGCGGGTTGACGCCCTTCTCGCCGAGATAGCGCTCACGCATTTCGCGGATGATCTGCCGCTCGCTGAGCAGGTCCTTCAGTTGCGAGCGCTCGACGATGGTGAACCACTTGCGGTTGCCGGCATCCTGAAGCGCCTTCACCAGGATGGCGCTCGCGCCCTGCGTAACAGCGCGGGACAGCGTTTGCGTGGTGTCGCTCTGCTTGAACTGCCCGGTCTGGTCGGAAAAATCATAGACCGCGACCGCCACCGGACGCTCCGGCGCCGGGATGGCGGCGAGCATGGTCTGGGTCTGGGTCTTGTGCGGAATGAAAGCGAGCGAGGTCGTCTCGGGAATCGTGTCGCGTCCGTCCTGCGCAAGACTGGTGCAGCCGGACAACAGCGAGAGCGTGGCCAGGGCGGCGAGCCTTTTCAGCATGTCCGTCAGCCGCCGATGTCGATGATTGTCGGAACGACGATGGTCGTGACTTCGCCGGTGCCGTCGTTGGTGATCGTCAATGTCACCTGGTCGAGATCGCGCACCCATTCGATCGTCTGTCCGCCGAAATCGACGGTGCCGTGGTCCTGCGCATTGTCGCCGAAGATGGCGTCGACGATCTGGCCGGAGAGCGCAGACAGCAGCCGCGACTGCAGCTGCCTGGCGAAGATGTCGGCTTGCGAGCCGTTGCTCAGCGCATCCGGGTCCTTGAACTTGTTCTGGGCGTTCGCAATCCCCAGCAGATGCGAGGAATTGAACGGATTTCCGCCGAACGTCGGATCTATGGGCGTGTAGACCAGGTCACCTGCAAGTGCCGGTGAAGCAGAGACAATACACAGCCCTGCCGCAAGAGCGGCGAGCTTTAAACGCATTACTTCCCCCCTTTTCCGAGTCGCCTCGGATTGGCGGAGAGATACCAGTTAACTTTTGATAAGAGCAAGCCGGTTTACCAAATATTGTTAACAATCCTTGAAACTTAGCGTCCCGATTCGGGATCCATCGGGCAAATTCAGCAGCAAGAAACCGCGGAATCCTGCCCATTCGATACGGGGGTGGCGCGAATTTCCGGCGGCGGCTAAGAGCCGCGGGATTTCACGAAAGCGGGGAAGAAAACGTGGGCGAGCCTGCCATCATGCCGTTCGACTGGAGCGATCCGTTCGATCTCGACAGCCAGCTGACCGACGAGGAAAAGCTCGTTCGGGATACGGCCGAAGGCTATGCCCAGGAGAAGCTGCAGCCGCGCGTCACGGAGGCCTATCTCAACGAAAGCTTCGACCGCTCGATCCTCAGCGAAATGGGCGAGCTCGGGCTGCTCGGAGCGACGATTCCGAACGAATATGGCGGTGCCGGTCTCGGCTACGTCAGCTACGGGCTGATCGCCCGCGCCGTCGAGCGCGTGGACAGCGGCTACCGCTCCGCGATGTCGGTGCAATCCAGCCTCGTCATGCATCCGATCAACGCCTACGGCTCCGAAGAGCAGCGGCAGAAATATCTTCCGAAGCTCGCAACGGGCGAAATGGTGGGCTGCTTCGGCCTGACGGAACCGGATTCCGGATCGGACCCCGGCAGCATGCGCACCCGTGCGACCAAGGTCGACGGCGGCTACGTCCTCACCGGCAACAAGATGTGGATCACCAACTCGCCGATCGCCGACATTTTCGTCGTGTGGGCGAAATCCGACGCCCACGGCGGCAAGATCCGCGGCTTCGTTCTCGAAAAAGGCGCGAAGGGTCTCTCGGCTCCGAAGATCAAGGAGAAGCTCTCGCTTCGCGCCTCGATCACGGGTGAGATCGTCATGGACAATGTCGAGGTGGGCGAGGACTCGCTCCTCCCCAATGTCGAAGGATTGAAAGGGCCGTTCGGCTGCCTCAACCGCGCCCGCTATGGCATCGGCTGGGGCGCTCTGGGCGCCGCCGAATTCTGCTATGCCGCCGCCCGCCAGTACACGCTCGACCGCAAGCAATTCGGTCGGCCGCTCGCGTCGAACCAGCTGGTGCAGCTCAAGCTGGCGAACATGGTGACGGAGATCACGCTCGGCCTGCAGGCGGCGCTCAGGATCGGCCGCCGAATCGACGACGGCCAGATGATCCCCGAAGCGATCAGCCTGCTGAAGCGCAACAATTGCGGCAAGGCTTTGGATATCGCCCGGATGTCGCGCGACATGCATGGCGGCAACGGAATCTCCGCCGAATTCCAGGTGATGCGCCATGCCGCCAACCTTGAGACGGTCAACACCTATGAAGGCACGCACGACGTGCACGCGCTGATCCTCGGCCGCGCGATTACGGGGCTGAGCGCGTTTTGATCCTTCCCGTCACCCCGGCGAAGGCCGGGGTCTCAGGTCGCCAAAACGCAGCGCTCTTCACGCGTTGAGGCACCCGTTTCGCCGGGGTGACGCGCTTCAACATCGGTCTTATGTTCCCCTCTGACAAACCGGGGGGTTTCACATGATCGGCTGGATAATTCTCGCAATCGTCGTGCTGCTGCTTCTCTATGCAGTAGCCATCTATAACCGTCTCGTGCGCCTTCGCGCTCTGGTGAAGGAAGCCTTCAGCGGCATTACCGTGCAACTTCGCCGCCGCGCCGATCTCATTCCGAATCTGGTGGAAACGGTCCAGGGCTATGCGACTCACGAGCGCGAGGTGTTCGACCAGGTCACCGCCCGCCGAGCTGAAGCGACCAGCGCCGAAAGCGTACAGGCAACCGCCCAGGCCGATGCAGCGATGACGGGGCTTCTCGGTCGGCTGATGGCGGTCGCCGAGAATTATCCCGAGTTGAAGGCCAACCAGAATTTCCTGCAGCTTCAGGATCAGCTGGCGAGCATCGAGACCGAGCTCCAGGGCGCGCGGCGCTATTACAACGCGACAGTCCGCGACTTGAACTCGACGGTTCAGAGCTTCCCGCCTGTGCTGATCGCTCGGCCCGCCGGCTTCTCCGAAGAGCCGTTCTACGAGGACGACGACAAGAGCATTCAGACGGCGCCGAAGGTGGCCTTCCCCCGCTCGGCGGCGTGATCATGCGGCAAATTTACTGGCTTGCCGCGGCGCTCCTGTTCGCTTCGGCGCCGGCCGCGGCCGAAGAGCGGATCACCAGTTACGTCAGCGACGTCGCAATCCAGCCGGATTCCACCCTCGAAGTCACGGAAACGATCGACGTCCACTCGGAAGGCGACCGGATCCGGCACGGAATCTACCGCGACTTCCCCACTCTTTACTCCGGAAGGAACGGAAGCAGGGTCCGGGTCGGCTTCCATTTCGAAGGGGCGCAGCGGGACGGAAATCCGGAGCCGGCGACGGTCGAGCCGATGTCGAACGGCGTCCGGATGAAGATCGGGAGCGCGGATACCGAGCTCCAGCCCGGCGATCACCGCTTCGTGATCCGCTATCGAACGACCCGGCAGGTCGGACGCTTTCCCGGATATGACGAGCTTTACTGGAACGTCACAGGCAACGGCTGGGACTTTCCGATCGATGTCGCCGAAGCGACAATCCACCTCCCCTCCCCGGCAGAGTTCAGCAGGCCTTCCGCCTATACCGGTCCGCAGGGCTCGACCGAGCATAATGCGCAGGTCGTTTCGCAAGCTCCTGGCCAGATCACCTTTCGGACCACCTGGCCGCTCGGGCCCTACGAAGGCCTGACTGTCGCCGCGGCCTTTCCGAAGGGGATCGTCGGCAATGCTGACGAAGGCACGAAGCTGGGCTGGTGGCTCAGCGATTACGGCCCGCCCGCTGTGGGCCTGCTTGGCTTGCTTGCTGTCCTCGCCTTCTACTTCGTCGCCTGGCAACGAGCGGGGCGCGACCCGAAGGCGGGAGCGGTCGTTCCGCTCTTTTCGCCGCCTGACGATCTCAGCCCGGCGGGTATGCGCTACGTGCATCAGATGAGCGCGGACAATCGCGCGTTCGCGGCCGCCCTGGTCGACATGGGCGTTCGAGGCCATGTCAGGATCGAGGAAGTCGACGGCGGCTTGCTGTCCAGCGATAGCCGAACGATCGAGCGCCTGGCCAGCCAGACCCCCCTTCCCGAAGACGAGGATGCCGCTCTCCGGATGTTGCTGTCGCCCGGTGAGATCATTGCGATAAAGCAGGAGAATTGGAAGAAATTCTCCGATTCTCAGAGCGCTCTGAGCGACGTCCTCAAGGGCAAGTACGATGGCAAGCTGTTCAAGCGCAATTACGGCTGGGCGGCGGCAGGGCTCGGGATCTTCATCGCGGCACTCTGGTTCGCGGCGGCGGCGGTTGCGCTTGCCAGCGGCTTCGCCACCTGGCTGACGATCGGAGTTGCGGTCGGGGCGGCGGTCGCGGCGGCGCTGTTCATGCTCGCGCAGAAGCAGGGAAGCTCGACAGGAAGCTGCCTCCTCCATTCGCTGGCGTTCCTTTTCGGCTTCGCAGCGCTGGCGCTTGGAGCGCCCTTGTTCATGGAGGCGCTGGCGACCGGCTGGTGGTTCCCTCTCCTGTTGCCGGCACTGTCGATTCCGATCGTCGTCTCCGCCTTTTTCTGGATCTCGGCTCCGACCGTCGATGGCCGCAGGGTCCTCGACCATGTGGCCGGGTTCAAGCAGTATCTCTCGATTACCGAGCGCGAGCGGCTCGATCGGATGACTCCGCCCGCCGACACGCCTGAAATCTTCGAGAAATATCTTCCCTATGCCATTGCGCTCGGGGTCGAGAATCGCTGGGCCGAACGCTTCGCCCCGGTGCTCGCTGCGGCCGCGGCCCAGGGGCACTCGGGATTCGCCTGGTATGCCGGGTCGAACAGCCCGTGGAGCAACCCCGACGGCTTCGTCGGAAGCGTCGGCTCCTCGCTGGCCGGTAGCGTCAGCTCGGCGTCGACAGCGCCCGGCTCCCGCAGCGGCTCCGGCGGCGGCGGAGGCGGAGGCTGGTAACCCATCAACCGCGGCGGAACAGCGCGATCGGTTCGTCTCGGTAGATTGCGTCCTCCTGCCGGACGAAGCCGAGACGTTGGGCGAGCTTCATCGAAGCGACATTCTCGAGCGAGATGATGGCTGGATAGGACGGTGCCTGAAGCATCTCGTCAGCCCACAGAAGCGCGCGGGCACAGGCTTCGAAGGCGATGCCCTGCCCGTGGACGGAGCGGTCGAAAATCCAGCCCATTTCGGGTTCCCCGCGCAGCGTCGGTTCGATGTCGCGCTGGAACTCGAAGAAACCGCAATGTCCGACCATGCGCCCGTCGGACTTGAGCTCGACAGCCCAGGGACCGACCCCGATCAACTGCCACGAGCCCACGCCCGAACACAGGCGCCGCCAGCTATCCTCGCGGGTCATCGGCTTTCCGCCGATGAACCGCATGACGTCAGAATCGCCGAGGGTGGCCGCGTGCGAATCCAGGTCATCGACCCGGAATTCGCGAAGGATCAGGCGTTCGGTCTCGAGGCGCGGGGCGTTGCGGGCAACGGCCGCCGGAGCGGTATACAGGTCCGAACTCGCCCCCACTCGGCGCTTACTTCTTGCCGAGGTTCAGCCCGCCGAAGCGCTTGTTGAAGCGCGCAACCTGGCCACCGGTGTCGAGCAGCTTCTGGTTGCCGCCGGTCCAGGCCGGATGCACCTTCGGATCGATATCCAGGTGAAGCGTGTCGCCTTCCTTGCCCCAGGTCGAACGGGTCTGGAACTTGGTGCCGTCGGTCATTTCGACGGTGATCATGTGGTAATCGGGGTGGGTACCGGATTTCATCATCTATTCCTTTGGATTGGCTGGTTTCCGACCAGCCCAAGGTGTGCGCGGCCCCTTATAGGGTGAGGCCCCGTGTTGCAACCGTCAGGCGGCAGCGCGAGCGAGGCCGGGCTGCCGGATCGCAGGAATCATGCGCTCGACGACGGCGAAGCCGCCGAACAGGACCGCGGTGAAGACCAGGTCGCCGACCAGGGTGTTCTGGAAGAACGGCACCGCCGCCACGAAACAGGCGGCCAGCCCCGCGCCAGTCAGCGGATAGAAGCCGCTGAACAGCCACATTCCGAAGTTCGTCAGCACGAAGAACATCACCGAGCTCGCGACCGCCGCGGCTCCGATCGTGAGCGGCGTCTTCCGAGAGGCGACTGCCCAGCCGATCAGCACGGTCAGCCCGAAGCTGAGATAAACGAAGTTCATTCCCGCATAGAAACCGAGGACTGCATCGCTGAGTAGGAGCGCCGCGAATGGAGCGACGAACGCCAGCGCCCGCTTCGGCAAATAAGCGCCGCTGAACAGGGCCATCGCGGCGATCGGCGAGAAGTTCGGCGGATGCGGCAGCAGGCGCATTGCGGCAGCGACGAAAATCGCGGTGATCAGCGCCACCAGGCGCGCCTTGTTGTCGATGGTCAGTGCGGGCTTTTCCATGGAAGGGCTCATAACCGCCGAAGCGCTCGATTGACAATGACCGCTGCCTCCACCTAGCCGTGGAGGCGACGAAGGTGCCGCCCACGGCTTTGCAGCCGGCGGGGGCGGTCAAAAGGGAAGCCGGTGCGATTCCGGCGCTGTGCCCGCAACTGTGAACCCCGGCGTGGATTCCGGGGCAAGTCAGGAACCTGCCTCCGTCAGTCGTCCGCGCCCGGCCGGGACCAGCCGTGGATGCGTGGCGTCGCCGGGTGCAAGCCCGCGGCTCCTCCGAGACGACACCGATGTCGTTTCAGGAGGTTCTCAAAATGCTCATTCCAATTCTTCTCGCTTCGATTGCCCAATCGGCGCCTGCTCCCCAAGCCGAGCGCAAGGACTCGGATATCGTCGTCACCGCATCCCGAGTGCCGGAAAAGCAGGCCGACAGTGCAGCCAGCGCGAGCGTCATCGACAGAAAGACGATCGAGCGGCTGGGCGATCCCCTGCTCTATTCGCTGCTTCGTCTCACCCCGTCCGCCGCTGTCGAGACCAGCGGCCCCGCCGGAAGCTTCGCCGAGGTTCGGATCCGCGGAGCCGAAGCCAACCACACCTTGCTGTTCATCGACGGAATTCGAGCCAACGATCCCGCCGCGAACGACACGCCGCGCTTCGAGCTTCTCAATGCCGATCTCGCTGACCGGCTCGAGATAGTCCGGGGGCCGCAGTCCGCACTGTGGGGGTCCGATGCGATCGGTGGAGTGATCGCGGTCAACGGACTGGCTCCCGAGGGCTCGTCTTATTCGGCGAGCGCCGAAGCTGGGTCGTTCGGCTTTCGGCGCGCCGCCGCGTCCGGCGCCCTCGTGGCGAGCGATGCGCGAGTCGAAGGCGGGGTCGCCTTCCAGCGCGCGACGGGAATCGACAGCTTCAACGGCAATGGTGACAAGGACGGCTATCGCAACGTTTCCGCGCGACTTCGCGGCAGCTGGACCTTCGCGCCGGGTTTCGAGCTCGGCGCCTCGGGTTTCTCGCTGGCCGGCAGGAGCGAGTTCGACGGAACGGACCCGGTCACCTTTCTTCATGCCGATACGCTCGACAGCAGCAAGAACAGGCTGACCGCAGGGCGGCTCTGGCTCTCCGGCGGCGATCAGGCGCAGGGCCTGAGCGGGACGATCTCGACCTCGCTTCTTGGCTCGTCGAACCGCAATTTCCTTGCGGCAAACGAGATCAACAGCACGAGCGGTGACCGATGGACTTTGAGCGCCCAGGCCCAGTACCGCTTCGCGACTGGCCCGATCCGCCACACGGCCATCCTCGCATTGGATCATGACCGCGAGAGCTTTCACGCTCGGGACACCATCTATTTCGGCGCCAGCGATCAGGACCGCCGCCGCTCGCACGATGCAGTCACTGCGGAATGGCGGGCGGAACTCGCGCCGGTCGTCGCCGATCTCGCCGTTCGCCGCGACATCTTCAGCGCGTTCCGGGATGCGACGACCGCGCGCGCGTCGCTGCTGGTGAAGCTGGGCGGCGGGGTCTCGGCCGCGGCCTCCTATTCGGAAGGCATCGCGCAGCCTACCTTCTTCGATCTGTACGGTTTCTTCCCGGGGGATTTCTTTGGAAATCCAACGCTAAGGCCTGAAAGCTCACGCGGTTTCGAAGCTTCATTGCGGTACAGGCGCGGGGCTTTCGAAGCGTCCCTCACCGGATACCGCCAACAACTGCACGACGAAATCGTGGATGTTTTCGATCCGGCGACCTTCACCTCGACCACCGTCAATCGGTCCGGCGTCAGCCACCGCTCGGGCGTAGAGGCGGAGCTTGGCTGGAGCCTTGGCGACTCTCTCCGTGTCACCGCCAATTATGCCTATCTGCACGCTACGGAGCCGGGAGCGATCCCCTCCATTCAGCTCCGCGAAGTGCGCCGGCCGAAACATAGCGGCTCGATTGCGCTGGATGGCCGATCGGGCCGGCTGACCTACGGCGCCTCCATCGCTTATGTCGGTGCTCGCGGAGATACGAATTTCGACCTGTTTCCGGCCCAGCCGGTAACCCTTCACGCTTACTGGCTGGCCAGTGGCCGGGTCGCTTGGCGGCTTCGTCCCGGAGTCGAGCTGTTCGCTCGCGCTTCGAACCTGTTCGATTCACGATATGAGGACGTGTTCGCCTACCGCACCGAAGGGCGCGGCCTTTATGCCGGGATACGCTTGGGCGGTTAGGCGGCGGGCGGATCCGCGATCATCGCGGTGAAATTGGCTTCGGCAACGACCTTGTCGCCGATCTTCGCTCGTCCGCTGAACTTGCAGACGCTCGGCCGCTTCTGGGCGAACTCGACTTCGAGCCGGAGGAGGACGCCCGGCTCAACGGGGGAACGGAACTTCGCGCCCTCTATGGCCATGAAATAGACGAGCTTGCCCGTGCCCGCGAGGCCGAGAGATTCGACGGCCAGCACGCCAGCGGCCTGCGCCAGCGCCTCGACGATCAGCACGCCCGGCATGATCGGCCGTCCGGGGAAGTGTCCCTGGAAGAACTGCTCGTTCATCGTCACCGCCTTGATGGCGACGATGCCCCGATCCGGGTCGAGGCTTTCGACCCGGTCGACGAGCAGCAAGGGATAGCGATGCGGAAGCGCGGCCATGACCCGCCGGATGTCCAGCGGGCCAAGGTCCGACGCTTCCGCGATTTCGCTCACCGGCCCTGCGGCTGCTGCTGCTGTGCCTGCTGCGGAAGCGCGGTCACGCTGATCGACGGCAGGGAGGCGTTGACGGCAGCCAGAACGGCAGCGGTCACGTCGGTGCCGGCGCCATGGGCGATGGTTCCGTCCATGTCGATTGCGAGGTTGGCGCCCTGTGCAGCCATGACCTGGCTGACGGCAGGCCCGAACTTGGCGTCGATCTGGCGGATGATGTTGGCGCGGACCGACTGCAGGTTCTGCTCGGCGTTCGCGACTTCCTGCTGCGCCTGCTCAGACTTGGTCTGGTAAGCCTGGATGCGCGCCTTGAGCGCCGCGTCCGGCTCCTTGCCGTTCAGGGCGTCGATCGCCTTCTGGATCGCCTCATGCTCGGGCTGGAGCTGGCCGGCGAGGGTCTTCTGCCGGTTCTGGGCGGCGGTGGCCTGCGCCTGGAACTGCGCCTGCGCGGTCTTGCAGGCGTTGCAGTCGTTGTAGACCTTGCTGGTGTCGACGAGGACGATGACGGCGGCCGGAGCGCGCTGCGCGGATGCCGCTGCAGGAACGGCAAGAGCGGCCGCAGCAGCCGATAGGATCAGGATGTGACGCATTAGAATTGGGTTCCTACGTTGAATGAGAAGAGTTTCGTATCGTCGCCCTTCTGCTTGACCAGCGCTTTGGCGATGTCGATGCGCAGCGGTCCGAATGGCGAGACCCAGTTGACGCCGAAGCCGATCGAAACGCGCGGCTTGGGCGAATTGCCGAGGAAGAGCTCCTTGAACCCGGGCGTAAACACCGTGTCCGCCGGGCAGTTGGCGGCGGTCTGGCCAGGGACGAGAATCGTCTGCGATCCCTCGGCCGTCGTCGGCGTGCAGGTGCCGGGGATGTCGATGAGGCTCGGTTTCTTCAGTCCCCAGACCGAACCGACGTCGATGAACGCCGAGGGGCGAAGGCCGAGGCTTCGGATCGACGAGCTTACCGGCACCTCGAGCTCGACCCTGCCCATGTAATAAGCATGGCCGCCGAGGGCATCGGTGATGACGTTCTTGCCGTTGACGTCGAAGTTCTGGGTCAGATTTCCCTGCGCGTCGTAAGGGATGCGCACGACTCGCGGTCCGATTCCGCGGATATCGAAGCCGCGGATGTTCTGGCCGAAGAAGCGGTCGGTCAGGCGGATCGGGTCACGTCCCGGTCCGGGGCTCTTCTGAAGCGGCGCGATATAGCCGCCCTCGATATGCCCGGAGAGAATCCAGCCGCCGCGGAAGCTGTGGTATTTGGTCACATCGCCGCGGGTGCGGACATATTTGACGTTCCCGCCAAGCCCGGCGAAATCCTGCGCGAAGACGACGCGCTGGCCCCGGGTCGGGTGATAGCCGTCGGTGTCGTCGTAAACGAGCGTGTGGCCGATGGATGACGTCAGCCTCTTGCCGATTTCGTCGCAGAGGTAACGGCCGGCCTTGAGCGGGTCGCACTCGGCCGGGAGCGGACCGTTGGCTCCGTCCGGATCGGTGTAATAGAGCGTCTTGCTCAGCGAGACCTTGTCCTGGACGAGCTGATAATTGAGCCCGTAGGTCATGTACTCGGTGAGCGGGAAACCGAGACGCAATCCGCCGCCCGTGCTCGATTGCGAATAGGTCGTGTTCCGGTCGCCGCCGATGAAGTTGAAGGCATTGAAGTCGCGGCGGTAGATCTGGCCGCCGAGAAGGATCTGCTTGTCGAACAGATAGGGCTCGGTGAAGCCTGCCGAGATGGATTTCGAATACCGCGACCAGCTGACCCCGGCGTCGAGCGTCTGGCCCATTCCGCGGAAGTTGGTCTGCTGCACCGCAAGCGAAACGAGGAATCGCTCGAGGCTGGAATAGCCCGCCGAGAATTGCAGCTGGCCGGTCGATTTTTCCTGCAGGTCGACGCCGAGGACAACGCGGTCGGGGGCGGAGCCTTGCGTCTGCTTGACCTCGATATTTTCCTGGAAATAGCCGAGCGACTGAATCCGATCCTGCGAACGCTTGATCTTCAACGCGTTGAACGCGTCGCCTTCGTTCACCCGGAATTCGCGACGGACGACCTTGTCGTGGGTGATCGTGTTGCCGTTGATGTCGATGCGCTCGACATAGACGCGTGGCGTTTCGCCGACGCGGAAGGTGACGTCCATCGTGCGCGTGTCGGGATTGCGCTTGTAGCCCGGCGAGATGTCGGCGAACGCGTAGCCGAGATTGCCGGCGGTCTCGTTCAGCGCGGTAACCGTGTCCTCGACCGCCTTGGCGTCGAACCACTCGCCCTGCTTCTCGGTGACCTGCTGCATCACCTTTTCTTTGGGGAAGTCGCGGAGAGCGCTCTGCGCGTCGATCTTGCCGAACTTGTACCTCGGCCCTTCCTCGACGACGTAGGTGATGATGAAGTCGCGGCGGTCCGGAGTCAGCTCGGCGAGCGCGGAAACGACGCGGAAATCGGCATAGCCTTCGGTCAGGTAGAAGGCGCGAAGCTTCTGCTGGTCGGCGGCAAGGCGATCAGGATCGTAAGTGTCGTTGGACTTCAGGAAGCCCAGGAATCCGCCCGCCTGGCGCGTGTACATTTCCTTGCGCAGACGGTCGTCGGGAAAGGCGGCGTTGCCGATGATGTTGATCTTGCGGACCTTGGAGATCGGTCCTTCGTAGATTTCGAAAATCAGATCGACGCGGTTCTGGTCGAGCTGGACGATCTTCGGCTCGACCCGGGCGGCGAAGCGGCCCTGGCGCTTGTACAGCTCGATGATCCGGTCGACGTCGGCGCGGACTTTGGAACGGGTGAAGATCTCGCGTGGCTTGAGCTGGATCTCCGGCGTGATCTTGTCGTCCTTGAGCCGCTTGTTGCCCTCCAGGACGATGCGGTTGATGACCGGGTTTTCCTGGACCGTGATGACGATGTTGCCGGTGTCCGCGCCGGTGATGACGACGTCCGCGAACAGCTCGGTCGCGTAGAGGTCCTTCAGCGCCTGGTCGAGAGTCTCGGCCGTGTAGGTCTGGCCGGGCTGCAGGTTGGCGTAGGAGATGATCGTCGCGGGTTCGAGGCGCTGGTTGCCCTTCACCGCGAGCGAGCGGATCGTTCCCTGGGATTCGGGCGCCGTCAGGATCGTCGTCTGAGGGGCGGCGGCCGGCGGAGCGGCGGGGGTTTGCGCCGGCGCGGGCTGCGCGGCATCGGGTGTCGTATCCTGGGCCAGCAACGGCGCGGACCAGCCTCCGAGGATGGTGCTGACAAGGAGCATCGCACCTGCGCGCCTGGAGAATGTGCTTGTGTCTGGAATCACCCGTCCCGCCCTTGAATGCTGTGCCGCTTGCTCGGCGGCAAAATGGATGTGCTGCCCTGCCCTAACCGACTTAGCCAATCAAGCGCCCAAGCCGTTCCCAGACACCGAATGAGCCAAGGTCATTCACGGTCGTGAACAGAAGCAGCGCAAGAAGCAGTGCAAGTCCTCCGCGAAACGCCCATTCCTGTGCCTGAATGCTCATCGGACGGCGACGAACCGCCTCCACCGTATAGAAAAGGAGATGGCCGCCATCCAGCACGGGGACTGGCAACAAGTTGATGAATCCGAGATTAATTGACAGCAGCGCCAGCAGCTGGACGAAGTCGAACGGGCCGAGCGACGCCTGCTGTCCGGCGATCTGAGCCATCTTGAGCGGGCCGCCGAGGTCTTTGACCGAGCGCCGCCCGGTCACGATCTGCCACAGCCCCTGCGCCATCGTCTTCGTCATCGACCAGGTCGTTCGGGTCGCTTCCGGCAGCAGGTCCACGACCGACGCGCGCTCCAGACTCGCCGTCGCGTAGAAACCGAGCCGGCCCATTTCGAACTTCTGCCCGAACCGGTCCACCTCCTCATGCGTCGCCAACGTGGTGTGGACGACGAAGCTGCGGTCGCCGCGGCGGACTTGCAGGTCCACCTGCTGGCCGGGCCTCAGCATCACCACCCTGAGAACGTCGTCGAACCGGGGAGTCGACTGGCCGGCAACGGATTCGATCCGGTCGCCGACTTGCAGATGCGCCGCCTCGGCCGGGCTTCCGCGCTCGATTCCGGCAACCACATTGGGTGTCCGCGGCACGCCCCAGATCGCAAAGAAACCCGCAAAGATCAGGATCGCCAGAAGGAAATTCGTCATTGGCCCGGCGAGGACGACGAGGAACCGCTGCCAGACCGGCTTGCCTGCGAATGATCTGGGATCGAGGTCCCGCTTCTCTCCGGCCCCTGCAGCCTGGCTTTCGTCGTCGACGAAGCGGACGTAGCCGCCCAGCGGGAGCCACCCGACCTTCCAGCGCGTGCCGCTCCGGTCGGTCCAGCCCGCAATCTCGCGGCCGAAACCGATGGAGAAGGTCTCCGCCCCGACTCCGAACAGCTTGCCCACCAGATAGTGGCCGAGCTCGTGAAAGAAGATGAGTGGGCCAATCGCGCAGACGAACGCGACGACGATCAGCCAGAAAGGTGGCTGGGCCAGCATCAACTGCAGCTTTCGGAAACCATCAGCAACGCGCGTTCGCGGGTTTCCGTATCGATTGCAACCACTTCCTCGATCGACTGGGGTGCCGGCGCTTCGATCTTGCCGAGCGCCTCCTCGACCAACCGCACGATGTCGCAAAAACCGATGCGCCCGCCGAGGAATGCCTCGACCGCGATTTCGTTGGCGGCATTGAGCACGATGGCCTCCCCGCCCCCGCGCTCCAGCGCTTCTCGAGCCAGCCGCAAGGCGGGGAACCGCTGTGCGTCCGGCGCCTCGAAATCGAGCCTCGCGATATCGGCAAGGCGCAAGCGCTCGGCGGGCGTGCCCATCCGCTCCGGCCACGCGAGTGTGTAGGCAATCGGGATGCGCATGTCGGCGCTGCCCAGTTGCGCGAGCAGCGATCCGTCCACGAACTCGACCAGCGAATGGACGACCGATTGCGGATGCACGACGATGTCGATCCGCTCCGAAGGCAGGCCGAACAGGTGATGCGCTTCGATCAGCTCCAGCCCCTTGTTCATCAGGGTCGCCGAATCGACGGAGATCTTGGCTCCCATCGACCAGCGCGGATGGGCAACCGCCTCCGCGGGCGTCGCACGACGCATCTGATCCAAGGTGGATTCGCGGAAAGGACCACCGCTGGCGGTCAGGACAAGCCGTGAGACATCCTCTCGACGATTTCCCGCAAGGCACTGGAAAATCGCATTATGTTCGCTGTCGACCGGCAACAATGTCGTACCGGATCGATGGGCGGCGTCGGTCATTAGCGAGCCCGCCGTGACCAGCGCTTCCTTGTTGGCTAGCGCGACCGTCTTTCCGGCCTCGATCGCGGCCATGGTCGGGACCAGCCCCGCACAGCCGACAATCGCCGCCATGACCCAATCGCTGTCGCCCGCCGCCGCCTCGACCCGCGCGTCCCGACCGGCGGCGACCTCGCAGCCGCTTCCGTCGAGACGCTGCCGAAGCTCGTCGAAGCGGTCCGGATCGGCGATCACCGCCAATTTCGCGTTCGTTCGCCTGACCGCATCGGCCAGCGCCTCGACATTCTTCTGGGCCGTGAGCGCGGCAACTTCGAAACTGTCGGGAGACCGCTCGATCAAATCCAGGGTTGAGCGGCCGATCGAACCCGTCGCGCCGAGGATTGCGACGCGCTTCTTCATGCCGCGCCCGCAATCGCCGCGATCGCGGTGAGGATCGCTACCGGCAGGAGCCCATCGACCCGATCGAAGACGCCGCCATGTCCGGGAAGCCAGCGGCCGGAGTCCTTCACCCCCGCGCGGCGCTTGAGCCAGCTTTCGAACAGGTCGCCGCCCTGCGCAGCGGCGGCAAACAGAGGCGCCAGGAGGAGCAGGACCGGGTTGAGGCCCATGGACAGGGCCCATGCGCCGCCAAGCAGGGTCGCAGCGGCCACGCCTCCGTAAAAGCCCGCCCAGGTCTTGCCGGGGCTGATTGCCGGCGCCAGCTTCGGACCGCCGATCGCGCGGCCGCTGAAATAAGCGCCGATGTCGACGGACCAGACCGTAATGAACACCCACAGCAAGAGCCGGAGGCCGTGCTGGTCGTCGGCGCGCTCGCGGATCCACAGAAGCGCCAGCGCGGCGAGCGCAGCATAGAAAAAGCCACCGACATACCAGGCGGGGCCCCAGCCCTTCGTGAGCCGGGTCCATTCGTAAAAGACCGCGGTCGCGATCGCAGCCGCGAGGATGGCGAAGGCATAGCCCCCGATGACTGCCGCCCCCAGCGCGATGGCGATCATCGCCAGTCCGCTGACCGTCCGGATCGCGAGTTCGCTCATCGCCCGCCGAACCGCCTTTGCCGGACCGCGAACTGCTCCAGCGCGTCGCTGAACGCCTTCTCGTCGAAATCCGGCCACAGGGTCGGAGTGAACAGCAGCTCCGCATAAGCCGCCTGCCAAAGCAGGAAGTTCGACAGCCGGACTTCGCCAGACGTGCGGATCAGCAGGTCGAGACTCGGAAGGTCGGCTGTTTCGAGGTTGCTGGAAATCGTCTCCACCGTCACTTCGCCAGCCGACGCAGCCTTGGCGGCCGCAGTGGCGATCTCTTTCTGCGAGCCGTAGTTTAGAGCGACCACCAGCGTCAGGCGATCGTTTGCGGCGGTCTTCTCGACGGCCCGGTCCAGCAGCCGGGTCATCTCCGGCCCGAAGGCCCGATAATGTCCGATCAACCGCAGCTTCACCCGTTCGTCGATGAGGCGATTGAGCTCCTTTTCGACATAGAAGCGCATCAGGCCCTTGAGGTCGGAGATCTCCTCGTCCGACCGGCGCCAGTTCTCCGACGAGAAGGCGTAAAGGGTCAGCACCTCGACACCGGCGTCCGCGGCCGCCTGAAGCGTTCGGCGAACTGCCTCGGCACCCGCCTTGTGGCCGGCCACGCGCGGAAGCCCGCGCTGCTTCGCCCAGCGGCCATTCCCATCCATGATGATTGCGACGTGCCGCGGAATGGCCGCGCCTTCGCCGTTCAGCGCCGCTTCCCCCTCCGCTGGTGCGGCGTTGGCAGGGGTCACTGGCCGAGGATTTCCTTTTCCTTCGCCTGGGCGAGTTCGTCGATTTCCTTGATCGTGTCGTCGGTGAGCTTTTGCACTTCCTGCTCGAGGCGCTTGTGCTCGTCCTCGCTGATCTGGTGCTTTTTCTCGTCCTGCTTGAGCTGGTCCATCCCGTCGCGGCGCACATTGCGAACGGCGATTTTCGCCTTTTCACCATATTGTCCGACAAGCTTGGCCAGTTCCTTGCGCCGCTCCTCCGTCAGATCCGGGATCGGCAGGCGGATGAGCTGTCCGTCGGTGACCGGGTTGAGCCCGAGCCCGGCGGAGCGAATCGCCTTTTCCACCGGCTGAACGTTCGACCGGTCCCACACCTGGACCGACAGCATCCGCGGCTCGGGCACCGAAACCGTCGCCACCTGGTTGAGCGGCATGTTGGCGCCATAGACCTCGACATGGATGGTATCGAGAAGCGCCGTCGAAGCTCGGCCCGTGCGAAGGCCCGACAGGTCGTGCTTCAGGGCATCGACGGCGCCGTGCATCCGGCGCTGAAGGTCGGATTTGTCCATGGTCGTCGTCATTTCCTACTCCTCATTCTGTACGATCGTCGCGGTCCCGCGGCCCTCGATGATTTCGGCGAGGTTGCCGGGCTGGCGAACGTTGAAGACCACGATCGGGATGTTGTTGTCGCGGCACAAGGCGACGGCGGCGGCGTCCATGACCTTGAGGTCGTCGCTCAGCACCCTGTGGAAGCTCAGCTGGTCGTAGCGTTTAGCGGTCGAATCCTTCTTCGGATCGGCGGTGTAGACGCCATCGACGCTGGTGCCCTTGAACAGCGCGTCGCAACCCATCTCCGCCGCTCGAAGCGCAGCCGCCGTGTCCGTCGTGAAATAGGGGTTGCCCGTTCCCGCGGCGAACAGGACGATCCGGCCCTTCTCGAGGTGCCGAAGGGCACGACGGCGGATATAGGGCTCGGACACGCTCGCCATCGGGATTGCGGAAAGGACGCGCGTATCCACCCCCTGACGCTCGAGCGCATTCTGGAGCGCGAGCGCATTCATGACGGTCGCGAGCATGCCCATGTAATCGGCGCTTGCCCGGTCGAAGCCCTTTGCCGCCGCGGCCATTCCGCGAAAGATATTGCCTCCGCCAACGACCAGGCAGAGCTCGTGGCCCTTCTCCTTGGCCGCCTTGATCTCGCCGGCCAGCCCGTCGACCGCCGCCGGATCGATTCCGAACTGCCCCTGCCCCATCAACGCCTCGCCCGAGAGCTTGAGCAGGATTCGATTGAAGCGGGGGCGGGTCATTCCTGTATCCGGAGCGGTTGGAGGCGAGGCACCTTTAGTGACGACGGCCGAGAGTGCCAAGCGGCTGTTGTATTGCGTCGGGAAGGGTTTCGGCGCAGCATCTTCGAAGGGGGGTGGCTGAATGGCCAGCGTGTTCCTGAGTTACGACCGGAGCGATCGCGCGAAGGCCGCTGCGATCACCGCTGCATTGGAGAAAGCGCACCACTCCGTCTGGTGGGACCAGCAGATTCGCGGCGGTTCTCAATATTCCAAGGAAATCGAGCAGGCCCTCAAAAAAGCCGATGCGGTCGTCGTCTTGTGGTCGCAATCGTCGGTGGACAGCGCCTGGGTTCGCGACGAGGCAGCCGAAGGCCGCGACAGCGGGCGGCTCATTCCGGTTCAAATTGCGGACTGCACGCCGCCCATGGGTTTTCGCCAATACCAGACGATCGACCTTTCGGGCTGGAAAGGCCGAGCCGGCGCCAAGGGCATCAAGGAGCTTCTCGCCGCGATCGACAGCGTGTCCGGCGACAGCGTGCGCGACGAGCCGGAACCTTCAACTCAGCCTGGCGAGCCGCCCCGAAAGCACCAGCTCCGCACTCTGGCCGCAGGCGGGTTGCTTGCCGCCACGGCTGCAGCCGCCGCGCTTTTCTTCTGGACCGGATCCAGCCACTCCTCCGCGCCCGTTGTCGCGGTTCGGGCCGGGGATTCGAACAGCGGATCGAGCGCCCTCGCCCGCGATCTCCTGGTCAATCTCGGGAACATGCCGCCAACCGGTGAACGGGCGCCCGAACTCGTCGACGGGAAAAGCGCGCCGGCGGCCGATTTCATCTTCGAGGTTGCCGATTCAGGCCGCTCCGAAGGACGCAAGGCAAGCCTGCTTCTCCTTCGGGGTGATGACGGGCAAGTCCTCGCTTCGCGCGACTTCCAGTTTGCCGGCTCCGGGTCGAGTTCGGATCAGCTGGCGGCACGGGCGGCACTCCTGCTCGGCTGCGCCTCTGACGCGTCGGCGCTGAAGGGGAAGCGCCTTGCGCTGGTGAAGGAGTATATCAACACGTGCGACCAGTTCGGCGATTACTTCAGCGTTTCCGACATCGCCCTCCTCGTCCCGTCGCTGCGAAACATCATCTCGCAGACAAGCGACTTCCGGCCGGCTGTAGAGCAGCTTCTTCTCGCGGAATCAGTCGGTTTTCTCGTGCCCGATGAGTGGGAGAAGGACGCTCCGGCCATCTTGCGATCGCATCTGGAACTCGCTCGGAGGATCGATTCGCATATGCCGGAGGCGGACGTTGCGGAGGCGACGCTTCTTCCCCCGACCGCCTTCGCGGCCCGGATTCGGCTGATGGACCGCGCCGTCGCCAGCGATCCCGAAAATCCCTTCGTGCTTGCTGCACGGGCAATGGAGTTGATGCGCGCCGGCCTGATGGGAGCTGCGGTCACCGACTCTGAGCGTGCAGCTCGACTTGCCCCGCTCGTGCCCGCCGCGCGCTACGCTTACATCATGAGCCTCGGCTACCGCGGGCAACTCGACAAGTCCTTTGGAGAAGTCGCCGCCGCTCAGGAGCTTTTCCCGCAAGCGCGAAACCTCATCGAGGCGCGGTTTCGGCTCAATCTCCGCTACGGAAGCGCGGACGAAGCCCTGCACGCACTCCACACCTACGGCACAAGCCGGGCTCACGAAGCCTTCCTCGCAGCTCGGATCGATCCTTCGCCGGCGAACATCGACCGAGCGATTGGCCTGTCCCGGGAGGTGGTGGAACGGTTTGGCTATGCGAGCAGCCATGCCGAAGTGCTCGCCGCTTTCGGCAAGAACGACGATCTTTACAGGCTGTTGATGAGTCTTCCGACAAACCAGCCTGATCCGATGCTTAGCTCCGTCTTGTTCAGGCCGATTATGAAGTCATTCCGGCAGGATCGGCGATTCATTCAGGTCGCCAGTCACTTTGGCCTGACGCAATATTGGCAACGAAGCGGGAAATGGCCCGACTTCTGCTTCGAACCCGACCTGCCTTACGATTGCCGGGCAGAGGCCGCGAAGCTAGCATAGAAAAAGGGCGGAGCCGAAGCTCCGCCCTCGAATTTGCGAATTGGCAGGTCCCTAGGCGACCGGCTCGTCCTTCTTCTGCCCGGCGGCTGCGGCCACTTCGGCAGCGAAGTCTTCCTGCTTCTTCTCGATGCCCTCGCCCAGCTGGAAGCGGACGAATGCGCTGATGGCGATGTCGCTGCCGGCTTCCTTGCCCGCGGACGAGACGACCTCCGCAACCGGCGTCTTGTTGTCCATGACGAACAGCTGGGACAGCAAAGCGTTCTCCTTGCGGAACTTGGCAAGGCCGCCCTCGACCATCTTTTCGGCGATATTCTGCGGCTTGCCGCTTTCCTTCGCCTTTTCCATCGCGATCGCGCGCTCGCGCTCGATCATGTCCGGATCCAGATCGTCACCGTTGAGCGCCAGCGGGTTGGCCGCCGCAATGTGCATTGCGATCTGCTTGCCCAGGGCCTGGAGCGTCTCCGCCGGGGCCGCGCTCTCGAGAGCCACGAGCACCCCGATCTTGCCGAGGCCCGTCGACACGGCGTTGTGGACGTAGGACACGACCGCGCCCTGGCCGACCTGGAGCACCGCGCTTCGGCGGACCGACTGGTTCTCGCCGATGGTCGCGATGTTGTTGGTCAGGACTTCCTCGACCGTCCCGCCGCCGGGATAGCCGGCAGCGAGCAGGTTTTCGACGTTTCCGCCGGTCTGCAGCGCGATCTGCGCGACGTTGCGGACAAAGTCCTGGAACTTCTCGTTCTTGGCGACGAAGTCCGTCTCGGAATTGACCTCGACGGCGGCGCCCCGAGTGCCCTCGACCGCGACTCCGACCAGGCCTTCGGCAGCGGTGCGGCCGGCCTTCTTCGCGGCAGCGGCAAGCCCCTTTGCGCGCAGCCAGTCGACGGCCGCTTCCATGTCGCCATTGTTCTCGGCAAGTGCCTTCTTGCAGTCCATCATGCCCGCGCCGGTGCGCTCGCGAAGTTCCTTCACGGTGGCGGCGGTGATCTCAGCCATTTTAGTTCCTCTCATCTCCTCTCCCGCTTGCGGGAGGGGCTGGGGTGGGAATGTTGTGCGAGAAATGGGCTCGACGGACGGGCCCACCCCTCAATCCCTCCCGCGAGCGGGAGGGGTGGTTCTTATGCTTCCAGCGCAGCCTCGGCGGGCGGCTCGGCCATCGCGCCGATATCCTCGCCCTTGTCCTGCGCGTGACCGCTGCGGCCCGCGTTCACTGCCGCTGCAACGGCATCGCAGTAGAGCCGGATGGCGCGGCTGGCGTCGTCATTGCCCGGAACCGGGAAGGCGATACCCGTCGGATCGCTGTTCGAATCGAGGATCGCAACGACCGGGATGCCCAGCACGTTCGCTTCCTTGACCGCCAGCTCTTCCTTGTTCGTGTCGATCACGAACATGATGTCGGGAAGGCCGCCCATGTCGCGAATACCGCCGAGCGACTTTTCGAGCTTGTCGCGCTCGCGGGTCAGCTGCAGCACTTCCTTCTTGGTGAGGCCGGCGGTGTCGCCCGACAGCTGCTCCTCAAGGCTCTTGAAGCGCTTGATCGAGTTGGAAATCGTCTTCCAGTTGGTCAGCATTCCGCCGAGCCAGCGATGATTGACGAAATGCTGCCCGCAGGACTGCGCCGCTTCGGCGATCGGCTCCTGCGCCTGGCGCTTGGTGCCGACGAACAGCACCTTCCCGCCGCGCTGGACCGTCTGGGTAATGAAGTCGAGGGCGCGCGCGAACAGCGGCACGGACTGGGACAGATCGATGATGTGGACGCCGTTGCGGTCGCCGAAGATGTACGGCTTCATCCGCGGGTTCCAGCGATGGGTCTGGTGGCCGAAATGCGATCCGGCTTCGAGCAATTGCTGCATGGTGACGACGTTGGTCGCCATTCGTCTTCTCCTTCCGGTTTTGCCTCGGCGGAGCCAGTAACCGACCTTGCGGCCAGCACCGGTATGTCAGCTCCGCCTGTGGGATGCGGCGCGCCCTAGCCGAACAACGCCGCTGTTTCAACCATTTGCAAATGGTGACGATTGCCCGCTTGACAAGTGAGAACAAAGAGAGAACATTGGTCCGTCCCAGCTGCGCTGCAGTGCGACCGGCGCGAGCATCCAAAACAAGGGACGAACGCACATGCTTGGACCGCTTTTCAGTCTTTTCTTCCTCGCCTGCTTCTGGATCGCCGGGAGCCTTGCACTGCAGGAACTCTACGACAGCCGCCGCGAGATCGAGACTGCGCTTCGCGGCCGCGGAGGGCTCAAGCGGCTGCCGCGCGCCTCCTTTTGACGCGGGCATAGCTCGCCATGCTGAACGGGATCATCGCGAGATAGAGGAGCGAGATCACCAGCAGCGTGATCCACGGGTTGGTGACGAGCGCGGCGCCGAGAAGGCCGATCCCGGCGATTACGAAAATGCGTGACGACCGGCGCACTCGGAGGCTCGACCAGCTGTAGGTCGGAACGCTCGATATCATCAGCAGAGCGATGATGACCGTCCAGCCCATGACCAGGTGCCACTGGCGGAAGAAATCGTTGCTCGTCACCAGCCACAGGAAGATCGGAATGAAGGCGAGTCCGGCGCCGGCGGGCGCCGGGACACCGGTGTTGAAGCCGGCGGACTTGTGCGGCTGGTCGGTGGAGTCGATCCGCGCGTTGAACCGGGCGAGCCGGAGCGCGCAACATACCGCCAGGGCGAGCGCGGCGACCCAGCCGAAGCTCGGCGCATTCTTCAGCGACCAGAGGAACAGGATCAGCGCCGGCGCTGTTCCGAACGCGACATTGTCGCTGAGCGAATCCAGTTCCGCTCCGAAGCGGCTCTCGGCTCGGAGCAGCCGCGCGATTCTGCCATCCATTCCGTCAAGCACGCCCGCGCCCACGACGCAGGCCAGCGCAATCTGCCACAGCGCCCTGTCCTCAGTGCCCGAGGCGGTAATCGCGAAGCTCACACCCGTCAGGCCGAAGCACAAGGCGAGCAGCGTGATCGCATTGGGGACGAGCGCGCGGAAGGGAATCCCGCCCTTCCCTTGCGCCGGATCCATCATTGGCTTCGACCGGCAATCGCGGAATCGACTCCGATCTCCGCCAGCACGGTCTCTCCGGCGATGGCACGCTGGCCAAGCAGCACCCGCGGCCCGGTGCCCGCCGGCAGGTAGACGTCGACCCGGCTTCCGAAGCGGATCATTCCGATCCGCTGCCCGGCCTCGACCGCATCGCCTTCGTGGACGAAAGTCAGGATCCGACGAGCGACCAGTCCCGCGATCTGCGTGACTCCGATGGCAAGGCCGCTCGAGGTTTCGATCAGGAAATGCTGGCGTTCGTTCTCGTCGCTCGCCTTGTCGAGATCGGCGTTGACGAACTTGCCGGGCACATAGGCCATTTTCCGCACCCGACCCGTGACCGGGGAGCGGTTGATGTGCACGTCGAAGACGCTCATGAAAATCGAGATCCGGGTCATCTCGGAATCCGTCAGGCCGTCGGGGCCGGCAAGCTGCGGCGGCGGCGGGACTTTCGAAATCGCCGAAACGAGGCCGTCGGCCGGCGCGACGATCAGGTTCGCGCTCTGCGGAGTCGTGCGGATCGGGTCGCGGAAGAAGGCAGCGATCCAGATCGTCAGGCCGACGCAGATCCAGCCGAGGAAGTGGCTCAGGCCGCCATAGACGACGACAGTGACCACCGCGGCGATGAGAAGAAACTTGCGGCCCTCGGGATGAACCGACGGAAACCGCCACTTGGTGTTGGTCGTCGCCAGCGGCGAGTCCGGCTTTTCGAGCTCAGGCATGGCGACTGCCCTTATAGGCGCTCGGAACCATTCACAATCGGGCGCGGTTGCGTTGCCTCGGAAGCTTCGCCTATGCGCGCTCCCAATCCCAGCACAGCAGGACTGACATGGCCAAGATCAAGGTGAAGAACCCGGTCGTCGAGCTCGACGGCGACGAGATGACCCGAATCATCTGGCAGTGGATCCGCGAACGGCTGATCCAGCCCTATCTCGACGTCGAGTTGCTCTATTACGATTTGTCGGTCCAGAAGCGTGACGAGACCGAGGACCGGATCACGGTCGAGGCCGCCGAAGCGATCAAGAAGCACGGCGTCGGAGTCAAATGCGCGACCATCACCCCCGACGAGGCGCGGGTGAAGGAATTCGACCTCAAGAAGATGTGGAAGTCGCCCAACGGCACCATCCGCAACATCCTTGGCGGAGTCATCTTCCGCGAGCCGATCGTCATGTCGAACGTCCCCCGGCTCATCCCCGGCTGGACCGACCCGATCGTGGTCGGCCGTCACGCTTTCGGCGACCAGTACAAGGCAACGGACTTCCTGGTGCCCGGTCCCGGCAAGCTGACAATGACGTGGAAGGGAGAGGACGGGCAGGAGCTGAGCTTCGACGTGTTCGACTTCCCCGGCTCCGGCGTCGCCATGGGCATGTACAATCTCGACGCCAGCATCCGCGACTTCGCCCATGCCTGCTTCAACTACAGCCTCAACCGGGGCTGGCCGCTCTATCTCTCCACGAAGAACACGATCCTGAAGGCCTATGACGGTCGCTTCAAGGATATCTTCCAGGAGATTTATGACAGCGAATACAAGGCGAAATTCGAAGCTGCTGGTATCGAATATCAGCATCGCCTGATCGACGATATGGTGGCGTCCGCGCTCAAGTGGAGCGGCAAGTTCGTCTGGGCCTGCAAGAATTACGACGGCGACGTGCAGTCGGACCAGGTCGCGCAGGGCTTCGGCTCGCTGGGCCTGATGACGTCAGTCCTGATGACCCCCGACGGAAAGACGGTCGAGGCGGAGGCCGCGCACGGCACGGTCACCCGTCACTACCGCATGCACCAGCAGGGCAAGGCGACCTCGACCAACCCGATCGCGTCCATTTTCGCCTGGGCGGAAGGCCTCAAGTATCGCGGAAAGTTCGACGACACGCCGGACGTCGTCCGCTTCGCCGAAACGCTGGAACAGGTCTGCATCGACACCGTCGAGAGCGGCCACATGACCAAGGACCTCGCCATTCTCGTCGGCCCCGAGCAGCCGTGGATGACGACCGAGCAGTTCTTCAAAGCGGTCGTCAAGAATCTCGAGGCCGCTATGGCGAATTGGAAGAAAGAACCCTCTCCCGCCTGACGCCGAGGCCGATCAGCCGCCCGGGGATCCGCCGCAGGATTTCGAAGCGGTCGAAAAGCCGGATCAGGAGCGGCGCCTTGCGGATCGGCTCGCCCGGTTCGAGCAGCCGTCCGATGATATTGTCCTGCGCCAGCTTCTGGCCGGCCTGGATGACGCGCGTCGGGAACATGCGGCGGTCCTGAACCCTGTGAAGCAGCGGATCGACGTCTTCGCCGCGTGACAGCGGCCCGGCGAGCGCGTTGGCTGCCGCCACGGCGTCCTGCACCGCCAAATTGATTCCGATGCCGCCGATCGGGGACATTGCGTGCGCCGCGTCGCCGATGGCGAGCAGCCCCTGCCTGTGCCAGGTGGTCAGGCGGTCCAGCGCCACGCTCAGCAGTTTCAGGTCGTCCACGTCGTCGAGGTCGGTGAGGTCGACGTCCGGCGCCGCCGCGCGCACGGCATCGCGGATGGGGCCAATTCCCTTCGCCTTCAGCTTTTCGGCAGCGCCCTTGGGGATGACCAGCGCGCACTGCCAGTAATCGCCCCGGTCGATCAGCACGAGCAGCCGCCCCCGCTCGAAACTGCCCCGCAGCTGGTCGCCGCCCAATTTCTTGGCGACCCGGAACCAGAAGACGTCCATCGGCGCGCCGAGCGTCTTCACGGGAAGCATGTGCTTCTGTCTAACCAGCGAATCGCGCCCGTCGGCGGCGATCGTCAAACGAGCCCGCAATTCGCGACCCTCACGGAGCTGCACCCCCAGGATCCGGTCCTTGTCCTGGACGAAGCTGTCGACCGGTGTCTCCATTTCGAGGGAGAAGCCCGGAAAGGCCCTCGCTTCGTCGCGCAGGAAATCGAGGAAATCCCACTGCGGCATCATCGCGATGAACGGCGCCGGCGTGCGGAGATGCGTGAGATCGCCGATCTTCCAGGTGCGCCCCGCAAGCTCCAGCTCGGCGCCTCGAAGCTCGCTGTGCGGCCGCTCCAGGAACCGCCGGAGCATCCCCAGCTGGTCGAGGATCTCCATCGTCGATGGATGCACCGTGTCGCCCCGGAAATCGCGGAAGAAATCGGCGTGCTTTTCCAGCACCTTCACCCGGCATCCGGCCCGGGCGAACAGCAACCCTGCCATCATTCCGGCCGGGCCGCCGCCGCCGACGATCAGGTCCAGCTCCGACGCCATGACGCCATTCGTACCGCCTTCGCATCCCCTGCGAAACCCGCAACGGCCGTACCGGCGCTGTTGCTAGCCGGGCGAAACGTGCACAAGGACCTGGATGGACGAACAATTCTCGACATCCGGCTTCAGCGACGCGCTCGTCATCCTCGGCGCGGCGGGAATCGTCATCCCGGCCTTCGCCAGGCTCCGGATCAGCCCGATCATCGGCTTCATCCTCATCGGCGTCGCTTTCGGGCCTTCCGGCCTCGGTGCGCTGACTTCCGGCCATCCCTGGCTGCACTACCTGACGATTTCGAACGCCCACCGGATCGAGCCGTTCGCCGAGCTCGGAATCGTGCTCCTGCTCTTCTCGGTCGGCCTCGAGCTTTCCTTCCGCCGCTTGTGGTCGATGAGGCGAATCGTCTTCGGAGTCGGTGCGGCCGAGCTGATCGGCTGCGCGGTCATCATCGGCGCCGGGCTGCACTGGATCGGCCAGGGAGTTCCCGGCTCGATCGGCCTGGGGCTCGCCCTCGCCCTCTCCTCGACCGCAATCGTCCTTCCGCTCGTCGGCACCCAGTCCGCCGTCGGCCGCTCCGCGCTCGGAATGCTGTTGTTCGAGGACGTCGCGCTCGTGCCGATCGTCTTCGCCTTGGGAGCCATGGCCCCGACGGCGACCGCGGGAGTCGGCCCGCTGGTCGGTACACTCTTGCTCGGAGGGGCCGTCGCGGTCGGGCTGCTCTTCGGCGGTCGGCTCCTCCTGCCGCTTCTCTTCGGCCAGGCCGCTAGAACCAAGAACCCCGAAGTCTTCCTTGCCGTCTGTCTGCTGGTCGTGATCGTCGCCAGCCTGGTGACGTCGGCGATCGGCTTCTCGGCGGTGCTGGGTGCGCTGATCGCCGGAATCGTGATCGCCGAGACGGAATATCGGGGCGAGGTCGAAGTCATCACCGCGCCCATGCGGGGCCTCGGGCTCGGAATCTTCCTCATCACCGTCGGAATGAGCGTCAATCTCGGCATCGTCCTCGCGAATTGGGAGAAGATCCTCGTTGCGCTGGTCGCGGTGCTGCTTGTGAAGGCACTCGTCACCGGCGGTCTCCTCAAGCTGTCCGGCGCCAGTACCGGTGTTGCCGCGGAAACCGGCGTCTTGATGGCGTCGCCGTCTGAAACCACCCTCATCGTCCTCGGCTCTGCGACCGCGGCGCAGTTGATCCGCCCGGAAACGGCAGCCTTCTGGCAAATCGTCACGGCGCTGGGGCTCACCATCACGCCGCTCCTCGGAATGGTCGGAAGAATGGCGGGACGGCGGATCGACCGCACAGGCGACGCTGCTCTCGGCGATGCGCTCCAGCAGAGCGGAGCCGGCAAGGTCGTCATCGTGGGGTTCGGGCGCGTCGGAAGGATCGTCGCCGACATGCTCGGCGCCCACAACCTCGATTATGTCGCGGTGGATGCCGACACGGACAGCGTCCACGACGGCCGGAACAGCGGCTACAACGTGCTCTTCGGCGACGTTTCCCGAGGCACCCTCGTAGAGCGGCTGCACCTCGGACAGCCGAGCGCAGTCATTCTGACGATGGACAATCCCGTGCTCGTGGCGCGTCTCGCGAAGCGCTTGCGCCTGGCCTATCCGGACCTGCCGATCATCGCCCGCGCGCGCGACACCGCCCACGCGGCGCGGCTGTACAAGGCCGGAGTCACCGATGCGGTGCCGGAGACGCTGGAGGCTTCGCTGCAGCTGTCGGAGGCGGCGCTGGTCGATCTCGGGATCGCCATGGGTCCCGTAATCGCCTCGATCCACGAAAAGCGCGACGAGCTGCGCGCCAAGATCAAGGATGAGGCGGAGCTGGAGGAAGAGCCCCGGCTGGGCCGGCGGCGTTTGCGCGACCTTCAGCCGGACGTGGGCTCGAACCGGAGCACGCCGGCCACGTAGGTCTTGTGCTCTTCATTATCCGCCGGGTGACGGCTTCCGTCGTAGACCACGACCTTGGCGAAATCGAACGGCGACACGCCTTCGAGGCAGGCAACGTTGACCCCGAGCTGATGGGAATTCGAGCGGCGCTTGTGGTGCGTGTAAATCCCGCAGACGGTGCAGAAATGATGTTCGGCGCTCATCGTGTTGAAGCGGTAGGTGGCGAGCTTGTCCTCACCCTCGGTGATCCGGAACTCCGCCGGAGTTGACGTCACCGCCACGGCGCCGCGCATCCGGCAGATCGAGCAGGTGCACCGACGCGCGGATGCGAAACCTTGCGTCAGCGTGGTGGTGAACTTCACCGCTCCGCAGTGGCAGGAGCCGTTGAGCGTGACGGGATCGCTCGAGCCGCTGTCGGTCACGCCGGGACCTTCTCCAGGGCGTCTTTGACAGCCTGGAGCGCGTCGGCAGCCTTGTCGCCGTCGGGCCCTCCGCCCTGCGCCATGTCGGGCCGCCCGCCGCCGCCCTGCCCGCCAAGCGCGGTCACAGCCGCCTTGACCAGCTCGACGGCGCTGACCTGCGCCGCGAGGTCGTCGGTGACTCCAACCGCAACGCTGGCGCGGCCGTCATTGACAGCGATGAGGGCTGCAATCCCCGAGCCGAGCTTCTTCTTCATTTCGTCAACAGCGGCTCGCAAGCCCTTGGCTTCAAAGCCTTCCACGACCTGACCAAGGAAGGCGTGTCCGTTGATCTGCTCGGCCGCGGGGCCTTCGGACTTTCCTCCGCCGCCCATCGCCAGCGCCTTCTTCGCGTCGGCGAGCTCGCGCTCCAGGCGCTTGCGCTCCTCTACCAGCGCTGCGATCCGCGCCGGGACCTCGTCGGGCGAACTCTTCAGCGTTCCCGCAGCCTCGCGAAGCTTCGCCTCGCGATCGGACAGCCACCGGCGGGCCGCCTCCCCGGTCAGCGCCTCGATGCGCCGAATGCCCGAGGAAACCGCGCTCTCGCTGACAATCTTGAGGAGCTGGATGTCGCCGAGCGCGCGCACATGGGTGCCGCCGCAAAGCTCGACCGAATAATCGCCCTGGCCGGTGCGGCCCATGCTGAGCACGCGGACCTCGTCGCCATATTTCTCGCCGAACAGCGCCATCGCTCCCGCCGAAATCGCCTCGTCAGGAGTCATCAGCCGGGTCGTGACTGGCTCGTTGCCGCGGATCTGCGCGTTCACGTCGCCTTCCACCGCTTCGATCTCCTCGCGAGTCATCGCCTTCGGATGCGAGAAGTCGAAGCGGAAATAGTCCGGCGCGACCAGGCTGCCCTTCTGGGTCACGTGCGTGCCGAGCCGATGCCGAAGCGCCGCGTGCAACAGGTGAGTCGCGCTGTGGTTGGCGCGGATCCGGTTGCGGCGCTCGCTGTCGACCTTCTGCTGGACAGTATCGCCGACCGAGAGCTCGCCCGCGACGACTTTCGTCAAAAGGACGTGGAGCTTGCCGAGCGGTTTCGTTGTATCCTCAACATCCGCCCGGAAACCCTTGAGTGTAGTCAGCTTTCCGCTGTCGCCGGTCTGGCCGCCGCTCTCTCCGTAAAACGGAGTCTGGTTGAGCAGGATCTGAACGGTCTCGCCCACCTCCGCGCGCTCGGCTCGAACGCCGTCCTTGACGATCGCGAGGACGGCGCCCTCGCCTTCGTCGCCGGAATAACCGGTGAACTCGGTGCTCCCGAATTCCTCGGCAAGGTCGAACCACAGCTCGTCGGACGCTTTTGCTCCGGACCCCTTCCAGGCCGCTCTCGCCGTGCTCTTCTGCTCGGCCATCGCGGCGTCGAAGCCGTCGCGGTCGACAGCGATCCCGCGGGGACGAAGCGCGTCCTCCGTCAGATCGTAAGGAAAACCGTAGGTATCGTAGAGCTTGAACGCGGTCGCCCCCGCCAGCGTGCCGCCTTCCGCAAGGTCGGACGTCGCCTCGTCGAGCAGCTTCAGCCCTGTCGCCAACGTGTGCCGGAAGCGGGTTTCTTCCTGCTGCAGGGTCGCCTCGATCAAAGGCTGCGCCCGGACCAGCTCGGGATAGGCGGCGCCCATCTCCGCCACCAGCGCCGGCACGAGCCGCCACATCAGCGGCTCCTTCGCGCCCAGCAAATGAGCGTGCCGCATCGCCCGGCGCATAATGCGGCGAAGCACATAGCCCCTGCCCTCATTGGCCGGCAGGACCCCGTCCGCGACCAGGAAGCCGCTTGCGCGCAGGTGATCGGCGATGACCCTGTGGCTGGCCTGGTTCGCGCCTTCCGCCCTCGTATGGGTCAGCGCCTCGCTCGCTTCGATCAGCGCCTTGAACGTATCCGTGTCGTAATTGTCGTGGACGCCCTGGAGCACGGCCGCGATCCGCTCGAGCCCCATGCCCGTGTCGATGCTCTTCTTCGGAAGTTCGGAGACGATCTCGCCCGCCGCCTGCTCATATTGCATGAAGACGAGATTCCAGATCTCGACGAACCGGTCGCCGTCCTCGTCCGGACTCCCCGGAGGGCCACCCGGAATATGTTCGCCATGGTCGTAGAAGATTTCCGAGCAGGGTCCGCACGGCCCGTCGTCGCCCATCGCCCAGAAATTGTCCTTGGTCGGGATCTTGATGATCCGGCTCTCGGGCAAGCCGGAAATCTTCTTCCAAAGTCCGAAGGCTTCGTCGTTGGTATGATAGACGGTCGCGGTCAACCTGTCGGGGCTGATCCCCCATTCCTTGGTGATCAGGTTCCAGGCGAGTTCGATCGCGCGATCCTTGAAATAGTCGCCGAACGAGAAATTCCCGAGCATTTCGAAGAAGGTGTGGTGGCGCGCGGTGTAGCC
>JBQCIU010000039.1:0-25984 GCA_051953395.1 Sphingomicrobium sp. | reverse complement strand
ACGTAGGGCAGGCGGACGCCGGCGTGGATGGTGAAGTAATCGACGCCCTGCTCGGCCTGCTCGATCAGCGTGTCGCGATAGACGTCCCAGGTCAGGTCCTCGGCGATCCCGCCGACCTTCTCCAGCGCCTGGTAGATGGGGACGGTGCCGATCGGCACGGGCGAATTGCGGACGATCCATTCGCGCGTGTCGTGGATGTTGCGGCCGGTGGAGAGGTCCATGACCGTGTCGGCGCCCCAGCGGATCGCCCACACCATCTTGTCGACCTCGGACGCGACGTCGGAGGCGACGGCGCTGTTGCCGATGTTGGCGTTGATCTTGACCAGGAAGTTGCGGCCGATCGCCATCGGCTCCGATTCCGGGTGATTGATGTTCGAGGGGATGATCGCGCGGCCGCGGGCGACCTCGTCGCGGACGAACTCGGGGGTGATGAAGTCGGGGATTGCGGCGCCGAAGCTCTCGCCGTCGCGGGGCGCGTTCAGAGCGGCTTCGCGGCCCATGTTCTCGCGGGTCGCGACATATTCCATCTCGGGCGTGATTATGCCGCGCCGGGCGTAGTGCATCTGGGTGACGTTCGCGCCGGGCTTTGCGCGCAGCACGCGCTTGCGGACGTTGGGGAAGGGCGAGACTCCGCCACTGCGGTCGGGGCCGAGCTGGCCGTTGTCCTCGGGCCGGGTTTCGCGGGCGGCGACTTCCTCGACGTCGCCGCGGCCGCGGATCCAGTCGCGGCGGAGCTCGGGAAGGCCGGCCATGATGTCGATTCGGCTGTTCGGGTCCGAATAGGGGCCGCTGGTGTCGTAGAGGATGACCGGCGGCTCGCCGGAGGTCGGCTCGAGATCGATGGCGCGCATGGCGACGCCATTGACGTGGATCTTGCGCGATCCGCGGATCGGGCCGGTGGTGACCTTGAGTTCGGTACGTGCAGGCGCGTCGCCCATCTTCTCTCTCCCTCCACCGGTGCTAGCCGGATCAGGTTCAGCGGGTCGCGGCCGAATGCCGCCTCTCAGCCTTTGCGGGATCCGACAGTGCCCCGCACTGTCGGCGTTCCCTCAAGCTCCCCGGGGAAGAGTCGTCCCTAAAGAAAAGCCCGACGCCTTTCCAGACGCCGGGCCCGATTTAGAGTGCTGCTTGTCTTATCTCTGGCGCGCCGCGGCGAGCTCCTGAGCGGTGAGGATGCCGTCGTGGTTGGCGTCCGCCTTGTCGAAGTTGGCGAGCGGCTGGGCGCGATATTCGGCCGCGCTCACCTTGCCGTCCTTGTTGGTGTCGAGGTTGGCGATCATCTGGTCGGGCGTTTCCGACGCCTTGACCGACGGCGCGACGGCCTTGAACTCGGCGAGGCTCAGCGACTTGTCGTGATTGGTGTCGAGCTTGGCGAACTCCGCCTCGATCCGCTGCTGCTCCATGGCCTGCGCCTGCTGGAGCGCCTTGGCCTGGCCAGCGGCGATCTCCGCCTTCGACAGCGAGCCGTCCTTGTTGGTGTCGACCGCGGCGAAGCGGGCGTCGACGTTCTTGGTGAAGTCGGCCTTGCTGACCTGCTGCGGCGCCTGGTTGGCGTTCTGGGCGCCGGCGGCCGAAGCCATCGCGAGTCCGGCGGCGATAAGAGAAAGGCGAGTGATCACAGTGCAACCCCTGGGCTTGAATGGTGGCGGGACATTTAGCCTTTCGGCGGTCCCGCGTCGACAGGCGCGGTGTCCCGCAAATGACATTGCCGCACAATGAATGGAGTCGAGCGCGCCCCTCTTCTTGAGAGCTGCAAAGTCAAACGCAACAAGAACGTGGAGACGAGAGGATAATAACAGGGGCTTATTAAAAAAATCGGCAGCGCATGAAGAGTCCATATTGCCAGAAACTGCCATTGAGGCTAGCAAGGCAAGCTTGAGATCGCCTGTTTTCTGGCGAGTCTCAAGGTGCGGCCGGGGCTGTAATAGACCGCACTCAATGGCGTGACTTCTAGGAGGAATAGGGCCGGTTAGTTCTTAAAACAGGGGACGAAAAAAATGCAGAATACGCACGGGCGCATTGCGCTTCTCGCGGGCGTTTCGATCGCAGCGCTGGGCATTACCGGCCTCACCCCGACAGCGGCCCTTGCCGCTCCCCACGATGGACGAGCCGACGGCACCTATGCCGGGACCAGCACAAGCGCGAACACGCTGACGATCTGCACCGAAGCGGACACCTGCTTCTCCGGCATCATCGACACGACTCCTCCGTCGATCGCGCTCGTCAACACCACGGCCAACGGGCAGATCTACCAGCACGGCACTGGAGCGACGGTCGACCTCAGCCTGGTCAACGACGGAAGCGCCGAAGTCGGAGCGATCGCGGTCGGCGGCCCGGCGGCCACCGCTTCGCTGGCCTCGTGGCCGATTCGCCAGGACGGTTTCGGCACCGACGTCACCCTGAACGTCGACAACGAAGGCACGCTTCTGGTCGACGCTTTGGCGACCGCCACGGGCGCGGCCGCGGTTGCCAACGCCCACGCCGGCAACGGCCCCGGCCAGTTCGTCGATTCGACGGCGACCACGGCGAACGTCACCTTCACCAACAACGGCACCTACACGATGGAGGCGGTCGCCAATGCGACGGCCACCGGGGGCGCCGCAGCGGCCAATGCCAATGTCGATTACGGCTTCTGGCAGGACGCCTCCAGCGCCGGCAACGTGTCGGAGGACATCACCAACAACGGCACGTTCAACGTGCTCGCGATTGCCAACGCGTCGGGAACGACGGCCAATGCGAACGCCGACGTCAACAACGGGATCACCCAGTTCGCCAGCGCCACCGGAACGGGCAATGCGGCAAACCTGACCTTCACCAATTCCACCGGCGCCGCGCTCCACATCGGAGCGCTCGCCAATGCGACCGGCGATGCGGCCGACGCCAGCGCCGAAGTCACCGGGATCGAGCAATTCGCCGAAGGCAACAGCGGCGCCGACGCCAATGCGACGATCGCCAATGCCGGCACGATCACCATCGACGCCATCGCCAATGCGAGCGGCGGAGTCGCCGACGCCGACGCGTCGGTCGTCACCGGGATCTACCAGTCCGCGTCCGCGAGCTCCGGCGGCGACGCGTCCGTTTCGCTGACCAACGACGGGACTCTGACGATCGCCGCAACGGCGAACGCCACCGGCACCGCCCGAGCCTCGGCCAATGCGAGCGTGGAAACCGGCATCTACCAGTCCGCGACGGCGAGCAGCGGCGGCAATGCGTCGGTGTCCCTGGCCAACACCAGCGACCTCACCATCAACGCGATCGCCAATGCCAATGGCGGAACCACCGAAGTTTCGGCCGACGCGACGATCGAGACCGGGATCTACCAGTCGGCGGAAGCGACGAACGGCGGCAACGCGAGCGTTTCGCTGACCAATGACGGGACTCTGACGATCGACGCCGTCGCCAATGCCATCGGCGCCGGCGCAACCTTCGCCTCGGCCGACGCGAGCGTCGAGACCGGGATCTACCAATATGCCTCCGCCTCGAACGGCGGGACGGCGCTCGAGACGCTGAGCAACAGCGGCACCCTGAGCATCTCGGCCGCCGCGCAGGCAAGCGCCGGAGCCGGCGACGCATTCGCACGGGCCAGCATCGAAAGCGGAATTTACCAGAGCGGCTTCGCTTCGAACGCCAATCACACCGTCTCGCTCGCCAACGACGGAACGCTCAATATCGAAGCCGTCGCCAAGGCCACCGCACCGGCCGGCTATGCCTCGGCGAGCGCGTCGATCAGCGACGGAATCTACCAGTCGGCCCATGTCCACGGGACCGGCAATGCGGCGGTGACCCTGGCCAACGGAACCGGGACGACGGCCACCGGCGCGGGGGTCATCGACATCGGCGCCGTCGCCACTGCGGTCGGCGCGTCGGCAAGCGCTCAGGCGAGCATCGACAGCGCGATCTCGCAATTCGCTATCGTCCACGTCGGCGGCAATGGGGATGCATCCGACCGGATCATCAATGACGGTTCGATCGATATCCACGCGACCGCCAACGCGACCGGCGCGACAAGTGCCGCCTTCGCTTATGCGTCGAACGAATCCGCCATCTACCAGTCGGCAAGCGCGACCAACGGGAACGCCCTTGCAAGCATCGAGAACAATGGCTCGCTGACGATCAGCGCCAGCGCGAACGCGGTCGGCGCAACCTACGCCTCCGCGACCGCGGCGGTGTCGGGCGCGATCTACCAGTTCGCTTATGCGACCAACGGAAACGCGACCGCGACCCTGGTCAACGACGGCACGATGGCGATCTCCGCCAATGCTGCGGCGCAGGGCTCCTCGGCCTTCGCATCGGCCGTGGTGGCGCCGGGAATCTCGCAGAGCGCGACTGCCGTGACAGGGGAAGCGAATGTTTCGCTGGTCAACAGCGGGACGCTCGACATCTCGGCCAACGCGCATGCCTCCGCCAGCGCGGGCAACGCCTTCGCCGGCGCTTTCGTCGGAGCAACGACGCTTGGCGCGACCGGTGGGGCAATCCACCAGAACGCAACCGGTTCGGTCGTCACGCTCGACAATAGCGGGACGATGAACATCGCCGCTGTCGCAAGCGCGACCGGCGTGGTCAGCGCCACTGCAGCCGCGGTGGCTCTCGGAGCCAGCCAGCACGCCAACGGCGGCACGGAGAATTTCACCAACGAGGCGGGCGGCACGTTCGGAGTGTCCGCTTCGGCCAATGCCAACGCATCGACCAACGCCAATGCCATCGCCGTCGCCTTCGGCGTTCACCAGGCGGCGGAAGGCGGGATCGCAAACTTCGTCAACGACGGCGCCTATGACATCAACGCCGTGGCCAATGCATCTGCCGCGAGCGGAACCGCGGCCGCAGTCGGTCTTGGCTATCTCGTAAGCGACACGGCCGGACTCGGCGTCAGCGCGGTCAACGGCGGGACGATGACCGTCGCGGCGGTCGCCAACGCTCCCAACGGAGCGATTGCCGCCGCCTTGGGAATCGTCGCCAACGCCAGCGGCACGCTGGCCGGCGCGGTCACGAACTCCGGGACGATGAACGTCACGGCAAGCGCCAATGGCGGCACCACGAGCGCCGCCATTGCAAGCGGCATCGTGCTCAACGCAGGCGCCGGATCGAACACGGCGACCGTTACCAACAGCGGTACTCTCAACGTCTCCGCGGTCACCGGCAACGGCGGCACGGCGACGGCCATTGGCGTCCACCCGAGCGGCGCGGGCGCGGCAGGAGCCTTCACCTTCACCAATGACGGCGGCACCATCATGGTGCGCCAGTCGACCGACGGCGGCGCAAGCTGGCAACGCGGCATGGCGGTAACGCTCGCCGACACCGCCAATCCGTCCGTCATCAACCTGGTCGGCGACGGCAATATCTACGGCAATATCGACACCAAGACGTCCGACACGATCAACGTCGCCAGCGGGACGACCTATTTCGACGGGATCATCAATCCCGAGTTCCTGCCGGCAGGCGGAGTGACCGATGCGACTCTCGACAGCGGGCTGTTCGGCGAGGGCACCCTCAACATCAACGCGGGCGGCAATCTGGAACTCGCCGATCCTCGCCTGACCGGCGACCCGACGATGTACGACGGCCCGGCCTATGCGTTCATCAACACGCTCAACATGGACCCGGATGGAGCGATCACCTTCCAGCTCCAGCCTTCGGCGGGCGGAACGCAGCCGGTCGGCACCTACCCGCAGGTTTTCGCCGACGTCGCGAACATCGACGGCACCCTGTTCGCCGATATCTCGCCGGCCAACGGCTTGTTCGCCGACAGCTATTTCTGGGACAATGTGATCGATGCCAACACGATCAACGGGACGTTCTCGGGTTGCGCTCTCGCCGCGCCTTACGCGACGACGCCGCTGCTCAGCGATCTCGATTGCACGGTCGACACCGCCAATGGCGACGTCGATCTCGGACTGACCAGGGTCGCGTTCAACGCCGCGGGCCTTGGGCTGACCAGGAACGAGCTGGCCGTCGCGACCGCGATCGAGAATGTCTACGACATTTCGCTGACGGGACCGTTCGCGCGCGTCGTCGCCGAGCTCTTCACGCTCGATCCGGCGCATTACTTCCAGGCGCTCGACCAGATGAGCGGCGTCGAATATCCCAACTACCTGCACGACGTGCGCAACAACCAGTTCGTCCTCAACACCTTCGTTTCCGACCAGCTCGATTGCTCGATCGAGTTCGGCCGCGGAGTGCAGGGTTGCCGCGATCCGCGCACCGGCTGGCGGGTCTGGGGCCTGGGCACGTTCGACCACGGCAAGCTCGACAGCAACCCGAACGCGATCGGCTACAAGGCGGACAATTGGTCGGGAACGATCGGCTTCGACTATCTCGCCGGCAACTTCTCGATCGGCGTGTTCGGCGGCTATCGCGACCTCAAGGTCGATTATCCGGACTCGCTCGTCGGAAGCCGGATCAGCGCCAACGGCTGGAACGTCGGTCTGGACGCCACCTATGACGTCGGCAGCTTCTATGTCCGCGGCATCGGAAGCTATGCCTGGCTCAACGGCGACAGCCGCCGCGATTTCCATATCGGCGGGCTGACCGGATCCTCGACCGGCGATCCGGACCTCAACGTCTGGTCCTTCTACGGCGAGGCCGGCGCGCGGTTCGACCTCGGATCGTCCTGGATCACGCCGTATGTGGCGATCGACTATACGAGCATGCACCTGAAGGCGTTCGAGGAGACCGGCGGTATCGGCGCCCGTCTCGGCTTCGATTCGCAGACGGAGCACCAGACGTCCGGAGTCGTCGGACTGAAATGGGCGGGCAACTGGGGCGGAATCGTTCCGGAGGCCAAGGTCGCCTACCGCTACGACTTCAACCGCAGTCTCGGGGTCGACGAATTCTTCGTCGACGCTCCGGCCGGCGCCGACTTCCGCAAGGAAGAGGATTACAAGCGCGGCTCGATCCTTGCCGGAGTGAGCCTCGCCGGAGCGATCAACTCGGCGCTGACGGGACGGATCGGCTACCTCGGCCAGTTCAACAGCGACTATACCGACCATGCGGTCTACGGCTCGCTCGTCCTTCACTTCGGTGGGCCGGTTGCGCCGCCGCCGCCGCCTCCGCCCCCGCCCGCTCCGCCTCCGCCGCCGCCTCCGGCGACCCAGACGTGCCCGGACGGAACGGTGATCCTGGCGACCGACACGTGCCCGGCACCGCCGCCACCGCCACCCCCGCCGGCTCCGGCGCCGGAACGCGGGTTCTAGGCAAGGCTCGAAATCCGAAGTTGCGTAAAATGGGCGAAGAGGGAGGAAACTCCCTCTTCGTCCTTTATCCGCTGGAGCTTTTCTGCCAGCATCAAATCCTTGTTTCGTAGTCGAAAAGTGGAACCATGAGCCGCACCAAGACGACGAGCGAATCCGCACCGCCGCCCAAGTCCGGGGCGCAGCGCCCCGCCTCCAACGCGCTCGGCGCGACCATCGCCCAGGCCCAGCGCGGACGAGTCAACGTGTCCGCGGAAAAGGCGGTGCAGATGGCGGCGCAGCTCTATTCCGAGGGCAATTTCGCCCAAGCGGAGCGGGTCTGCTGGCAGATCGTCGAGGCCCGGCCGGCCAACGCCGACGCGCACAATATCCTCGGCGCTGCGCTCCAGGCCCTCGGACGCGGAAGCGAGGCGGTCGCGCAGCTCAGGATCGCGGTGAAGCTCGCTCCGCAGGCGGCAAGCCTCCACGCCAACCTCGGCGAAATCCTTCGGCAGAACGGCGATAGCGAAGAGGCGACCGCCGAGCTGGAGAAGGCGATCAAGCTCGACCCGCAGAATGCGCAGGCGCTGAACAATCTCGGCATCCTCGAGTATGACAAGGGACGGTTCGACAGCGCCGTGGATTATTATCGCCGCGCGCTGGCGATCGCTCCGGGCATGGCGGAAGCGCTCAACAATCTCGGCAACGCGCTTCGGGTGACGGGCGACATCGACGGCGCGATCAACGCCTATCAGGACGCGCTGATGCGGCGGGAGGCCTATCCCGAGGCCTATAACAATCTCGGCACCCTGCTGCAGCAGGACCGCAGGTTCGACGAAGCGGAACACGCGCTCCGGAAAGCGATCGCGCAGCGGCCCGGCTATGTCGAGGCGCACAACAATCTCGCCAACCTGTACGTCGCCCAGAAGAAGGACGTCGAGGCGCTGCGGGTGCTCGGCGACGTGCTGAAGATCGCTCCGACCAATCCGCAGACCCTGCTGATCACGGCGCGAATCCAGCTCCGGCGGGCCAATTTCCCGGCGGCGGAACAGGCGACCCGGGTGGTGCTCCAGCAGCAGCCGGACAATGCCGAGGCGCTGTCCGTGCTGGGCCAGATCCTGCACGAGACGGACCGCTACGACGAAGCCATCGGGGTGCTCGAGAAATCGGTCCAAGCCAATCCGCGCAACCCGGAAGCGCTCAACTTCTATGGGGTCGCGCTCAAGTCCGTCGGGCGGCTCGACGATGCGCGCGACTACATCCTCAAAGCGCTCAGGCTCAATGATTCGATGTTCGGCGCTTATGCCAACCTCAACGATCTCGTCGATTTCTCGAAGGGCGAGGGCGAGGAATTGTTCAACCGCATGGACGCGATCTTCGAGGCGGCGACCGATCCGGAAGCCGAGCAGCTGCTGCCGCTTCACTTCGCTTACGCCAAGGCGCTCGACGATCGCGGCGAGCACGAGCGTGCGTTGAACCATTACATCACCGGCGGGCGGATGAAGCGGGCGCAGCTCGACTATAACGAGAAGGAGACGTTCGGTTTCTTCGACTCCATTCGCCAGGCGTTCCCGAAGCAGCTGTTCGAGGAGGGCAGGTTCAAGGGGCTCGACGACGAACGGCCGGTGTTCATCATCGGAATGCCGCGGTCGGGATCGACCTTGGTCGAGCAGATCCTGTCGAGCCACCCTGACGTCCACGGCGCCGGCGAGGTGAAATATCTCAGCCAGGCGATCGGCAAGCTTCGCGACCGGCTACCGTCGCTTCCGCGCTACCCGCAGATGATGGCGAAGATCACTCCGGCGCAGCTGGACATGGTGGGGAAGAAATATCTCGAAGCGCTGACGGCCGGGGCGGGCGGGGCGAAGCGGGTCACCGACAAGCTTCTCACCAATTATTTCTTCGTCGGGCTGATCCACCTCCTCTATCCGAAGGCGAAGTTCGTGAACACGCTGCGCGACCCCGTCGACACCTGCCTGTCGGGCTTCACCAAGCTGTTCAAGGACGACATGCCGCACAGCTATGACCTGACGGAGCTGGGGCGCTATTATTGCAAGTATCGCGAGCTGATGGAGCATTGGCAGGCGGTGCTTCCCGCGGGCGTCCTGACGACGGTGCGTTACGAGGACGTCGTCGCCGACACGGAGGGGCAGGCGAAGGCGCTCATCGATTTCATCGGCCTCGAATGGGATCCCAGGTGCCTGGAGTTCCACAAGTCCGACCGGCCGGTGAAGACGGCCAGCGTCGCCCAGGTCCGCAAGCCGATCTACAAGACGGCGGTGAAGCGCTGGAAAAAATATGGCGCTGGGCTGCAGCCGCTGGTCGACGCGGTCGGCGAGACGGCGGCTCCGCCCAGGCGCCGCAAGGCCGCGGCCAAGGCCTGATCCGCTCCAAAAGAAACGGCCCGGGAAATCCCGGGCCGTCCCTTCGCTCGATTGTGACGAGGCTTAGCCGCGTTCCGGCGCCGGCGGCGGCGGCGGAGGCGGAGGCGGCGGGGCCGGGCAGGCCTCGGTCGCCAGAATCACCGTTCCGTCCGGGCACGTCTGCGTCGCGGGAGGCGGCGGAGGCGGCGGAGCGGGCGGGGGCGGGGGCGGCGGCGGCGGCACCGCTTCCCCACCGAAGTTGTAGGTGAGGCTGGCGAGCAGGCTGTGCGAGCGCCAGTGGCCGAGGATCTCTTCGGCCGGCGATTCCTCGATGTTGAACTTGGTGTTGAAGTACCGGTACTTCAGACCGAGGTCGACGTGCGGGGTAATCGCGGTCTTGACCCCCGCGAGGATCTGCCAGGCGAAGTTCGAATCCGTCCCCTGGAAGCTGATCGCGTTGATCTTGTAGTTGGTCCGCGCGACACCGGCGCCGGCACCGACAAACGCGGTCCAGTTCTCGCCGACGCCGAAGTCGACGAGGCCGTTGACCATCGCCGACACGCTGCGGGCGCGGCCGCCGTCGCCCAGGGCCGGGCCGAAGGTCGGCAGGTTGAGATCGACATCGCCGAGACCAGCGCGCTTGTAGCCGAGCTCACCTTCGAGCCGGAACATGCCGAAGTCGTAGCCCAGGTTCACGTCGGCATCGATGCCGATGTCGTGCTTGACCCGAAGGGTGCCATCGTCGGCGCCCGTCGGTCCCTGGTAATCCATATTGTCTTTCTGGATCCACATTCCGCCGAGATCGGCGCCGACATACGGCCCCGTCTGAGCGGCTGCGGGAGCGGCGACTGCAGCGGCTGCGACAGCCGCCAGCAAATAGAATCTCATCGCTTATTGCCCTTTCGCTGATTGCAATGACCAGAGAACACAGGCCAACCCCGAAGAGTTTCCCGGTTCCAGCCTTGCGGCGGGAAATTGATGGAAATTGTGTCTCAGGTGCAACAATCTGCGTCAATTTGGAGCAAAAGCGGCCGCGACAGCGGGAACTTAACGCGAAACCGCATAGCCAAAACGGCGCTGATAATTTCCGCACTCCTCCGCAATCGCGGCAGCTGCAGCGGCGATTTCCGGAGCCAAGCCGCGGCTCGCTCGATCGCGGGCGGAGGCGGCGATCCCGGTTCCGTGCCGCTCGACCTCGAAGCGCCGGTCGAAATCGTCGAGGTTCGCAGTCACCTCTCCGCCGCCCGGCCAGCCGACGAACTCCAGCAAGCCGGCGCGCTCTTCGGCGCTTGCAGTGAAATCCTCGTAACGAACGACGCGGGACGGGATTCCCGCCTGCTCCAGGCGCGAAAGATAGCCGAGAATGCCGCTGCTCTCGCGCCGGCAATAGTCCGCGACCCAATCGTCCCCGAAGCGATCGAGATTGTCCTGGAGCCGATGCTTTTCGAAGAAACTGAGGGCCACGTCCTCGATGTTGCGAACGCTGACCAGCACGCGCGGCGGAGCGAACGTCTCCGTCATCGCCTCATGTTCTTCGCAGAGCACTTCCTTCGCCGCCCATCGCCGACCTTCAAGGCGCGGGACCATCAGGCGGCGGAAACGGTCGAGCGCCGACGGATCGGACGCCTCCCATTCGGCGTCGGAGACCGGCATTCCCAGATTGGCGAGCTGGATCCGGAGGAGACGCGAGTTCATCGGCCGAAGGAAGAAGGGCTCCATGAACACGATCCGGTCCGGCGGCGTCGACAGCCAGTTGGACAGCATAGTGCTGCCCGACCGGCCGATGGCGGCGATGTAGAAATCCGGACGGGGCAGATCGTCAGCCACGCGCCGCGCTTTCCAGGACCTCGAGCTCGAGCGGAATGATCCGGGCGTTGCTCCGGTGGCCGGCAATGGCTTCGGCGGCCGCGGCGGAGCGGTCGAGGAACAGCTTCGGATCCTCGACCATCGCCCACAAGGCGCGCGCGAGGCCCTCGGAATCATCCGGCGGAGCGAGTGCGGCGCAATGCTCGTCGACGAATTCGCGAACCGCCGGAATCGCGTTCGTTACCGGGACCAGCCCCGAAGCCATCGCTTCGTCACGCGATACGCCCTGCGTGTCGAGCCGGGTCGGGACCAGGAAGATGCCGTTGCGGACATGCTCCGCCGCAATTTCCTCCTGGCGAAGGAAGCGACGCGAGATGGTGACATTCGGGACGGCGCGGAGCGGCGCCAGAGTCTCGTCGAACAAGGGCCCGTCGCCGATGATCGTGAATCGCAGCCGTCCCGCGGCGTCGAGCGCCGAGAGCTTGAGGATCGCCTCCACCGCCAGGTCGTTCGCATAAGTCGCGGAATCGAACGGCCGGATCAGAAGCACGTGGAAGCGGTCTTCGGCCTGTTTGGGCCGATAGCGGAACAGGTCGGTGTCGACCGGATTGGGGATCACCCAGTGCGGAAGCCCGTCGACGCGCTCGCCCCAATCCTCGACAGCCAGATCGATCGACGTCCGGGAGACGAAGACGAGCCCGAGAGTCGGCGGGAAGCGGTCGAGCAGTCGCGCCCAGAAGTCGCAGCGCAACTGCAGCTGGCGAAGCGCTTCCGGGCGGTCGCGCTCGGGCGCCACCACAGCCTTGCGCCGCATGAACTCCGGGATTTCCGACCCGTGCAGCCACGCCCGGACGGGGACGTGGCTCGCCGTCGGTTCGAGAACGTCCCACATCGTTTCGCTCAGGCCGTGCGCAGCGATGACGTCCGGCCGCCATTCGGAAACGCAATCCGCGAGTGAATCGCGGCCGCCGGCCAGGCACTCGACTCCGTCGAACTCGTGGCTGGACGCAGCCGGCGCGTCTGGATCGGGCCGAAACACCCGCACCTCGTGCCCGGCGTCGGCATAGGCGCGCACCCGGCGATGGACGAACGGATATTTGTAGAGGTCGCCGGGGGCAGGATAGGACCGGGTCACCACGCAAATCTTCACGGCTCGTCCCTTGCCTGCGCCCGACCGGGCAGAGTCGCGATCAGCGGATGTGGCGCCAGAGCCCGCCGCTCAGGCGCAGATTCTCCGGAGCGCTTCCGAGATAGGCGCGAAGCGCCGACAGGAAAGCGTCCTTCCAGCGCTCGGCATGGTCGTCGGCGCCTTCTTCCGGCTCGGGGTCGGGCAAGCGCTGGATGACGAAGCCGATCCGGTCGCCTTCCCAGCGTGGAGCGGCGAACACCGACGGAACGCCCATTCGGTGCGCCGTCCTGGCAGCGAAGCTCGAATAGGTCATCTCCTGGCCTTCGAACGGGATTCGCGGAGCGGCGAGATTGATTGCTCCGTCGACCGCGATGACCACGGAATAGCCCTGGCGAAGCGATTTCATGAACGCCTTGCCGACCTCCATGTCGTCCTGCTCGCTCGTCGAGATCAGCGACTTGGAATAGACGGTCCGCGCAACGCTTGGAGTCGAGGCCAGCCAGCGCGAACGAATTCCGAGAAGCTCGAGCGCGAGCGGACCGGCATACATCGGGCCGATATGGGCCGAGGCGAGGATCATGCCCTTGCTGTGGTCGATCCCGCCGAGGACCCGCTCGGCTTCGCCGAGGTCGGCGAGCCGTTCCATCACGTCGTGGATCCGGTCGTCGCGGCATTCCAGCCAGTCGAGCATGTAATGGTCGGCGAGGTGGCCCCATTTGGCCCGCCGCTCCCAGTCCTCGCGGTCGTTGGTCCGGTCGGTCCTCAGCTCCCACGCCCAGTCGAGCCGCGCCTGGGGAACGCTGACGGACGGCACCTTGTCCCACAGCGCCTCCAGTCCCTTCTCGAAATTCCTCGGCAGGGCCGAGCGGCGCTCGCCGACGAACTTCTCGAACAGGTCGGCGGCCTCGCGGCGCCGGCCCGACTGGCTCAGAGCCCCGGCCGCGTAGCGCGCCCAGCGCGGCGACGAGGGCTGCAGATCGAGAAGCGCCCGGAACTGGTCGGCGGCGTCGGAAAGCTCGCCCACCTGCTTCAGCGCGCGGGCATAAAGCGCCCGCTGCTGCGCGCCTTTCGGCTGAACCTCGCAGGCGGTGCGCAGATAGGGAATGGCTTCGGAATATTTGCGCGAGCGAAGCAGCGCCTCGCCCATCGCGGTGTTCATGCGCACGTCGCGGGGGGCGATCCCGAGCCCTTCGCGAAGATGTTCGATGGCCCGTTCGTAGCGGTCGTCGCGATGGGAGCCGAGATAGGCCTGGGCGAGAGAGGAGCGGAGCACCTCATGTTCCCAGCCTTCGTCGAGAAGGCGCTCGCCGACCTCGATCGCGTCGGAATCGCGGCCGGTTTCGACCAGCGCCCGGACGATCGCGGCGGCAGTGCCTTCATCCTCGATGTCGCCGTCCGCCATTTCCAGAGCGAGGTTCGCCGCCTCCGCCTTGCGGCCGCTTCGGGCGAGCGCCAGCAGGGCGATGTTGGCAAGCTTCGGCTCGTTCGCGGAATCGATGCCGAGCTTCGACGCTTCTGCGCCCGCTTCCTCGGTCCGGCCGGCCTGGAGGAGGAGCTGGATGTACGGGCGCTGCGCGGCGAGATCGTCCTCGCGCGCCTCCGCGACCATGCGGGCGTCGGCGATTGCGACATCCCAGCGCTTCAGGCGGCCGTAGAGGCTGGCTCGGAGCCGCCGGTCCTCGATCGAGTGCGGATAAGCGGCGACGAGCCGGTCGAGGAGCTCGGCCGCGAGCTCGGTCGCCCCTTCGGAAACCAGCGGCGACACCGCGTAGCGGCGAAGGTCGGAGCGGGCGTTTGGAAGCTCGAAGACCGAAGCGTCGAGGAGCGAGAGGCCCTTTTTCTCGCGGCCGCTGCGAAGCAGTGCGATGGCGTGAGCGAGCCGCACCTCCGGCAGGTTGCGATCCCGTCGCGGCAGCTCCCCCTCGCACAGGGCGATGACCTCGTCCCAGCGCGCGCCGCGGACGAGTTCCTCGAGCTCCTCGAAGCGGTCGCGGTCTAAGATGGACGCCATCTGCGCACCACGTCGGTGAAGCGGAACGTCCCGGTGCCGCCGCGGGCCGCTTTGGCGAGCCGGAAGGCGGCGTAGGCGAGCGCGAGCAGAAGGAGGATCGGCCAGGCGATCGTCACGACGTCGCGGACCGCGGCGCTGGCGCCGACGGAGAAAGCGACGATCGTGACGAAATAGCGCCGCTGCTCCAGGATCTTCAGATAGGCTTGCTGCAGCGTGTTCAGCGTCGTCTGGTAGCGGGTCTCCGCAAGCTCCTTGCGCGCCGAAGCATTTTCGAACTCGTTGACCGTCTTGACCATCGACCCGCCGTTGGGATTGGCGAGGCGGTTGCGCTGTTCCGCGATCTGCGACTTCAGCTCACCGATCCGGCTGTTCAGCTGCGGAAGGAGGGGCGAGTTGGTCAGCCCCTGGTCGAGCAGCGCATTGCGCTGGCGCTCCGATTCCGAGAGCTGCAGCTCGAGATTGCTGATCAGCGTGTAGATGGCGGTCGCGGTCTGCTGCGGATTGAGGTCGCCGCGCTGGGCCTGGAGGACCGCCAGCGCACGGCGGGCGTCGCTGACCTGCCTGGCGCTGTTCTGGACGTCGCGAGTCAATGCATCGATCTGGTCGGCGCTCATCTTCTCGGAGAAGGAGTTCACGTGCCGTTCGGCGGCGGCGAGGATGGCATTGCCGAATTTCTTCGCCTCGTCCGGGGTGCGCGCCTGCACGTAGAGGGTCAGGATTCCTTCCTGGACGTCGACCGCGACGCGCACGCGCTTGCGGTAATATTCGAGCGGGTCGCGGTTCAGCCCCATGGGGCTGTCGAAGCGCTGCAGCGGGTCCATGTGGAAAGACGCGAAATGGCTCATGAAGCCATAGTTCTTTTCCATATAGTCCATCATCGGCCGCGACAGGATGAACTCCCGCGCCTTGAGGGCGTCGGCGACCGCCGCGGTGCCGGCGCTCAACCCGAACAGGCCCGCGTTCGCCGCCGTGCCGGAATCGGAGCTGGTCTGGACCGTGAAGACCACTTCGCCCTGGTACAGCGGGGTCGCGACCAGCGCGATATAGGACAGGACCGCAAGCAGCGGGATGCCGGCATAGAGGCCGGTGCGGCGAAGCAGCCTTCGCCAGCTCGCGCGGCGGCGCTCGGCAATTGCGGCGCGCGCTTCTTCCAGCGAAATCTCGTGCACCCGTTGAAGCGCCGTGGTCGATTCGGCGCGCGGGCGCTCCGGAGCATCGCGCGCCAGGATGTCGAGATCGGCGAGGTCGTCGAACTCGTCGGCAGCCACGCCCGGGGTCAGGTTCGGACGGCGCTGCTCACGCCACCGCTTGATCCGTTCTTCGTTGCTCATTGCCGTTTATCCAACCCTTGTTTGCGTGCGTTCAGGCGAGGTCGAAGGAAGCGAGCTCTTCGTCGACCGCCTCCTCCTCGCCGCCATGTTCAAGATCGAAGGTCATCAGCGCCTTGGCCTCCTCGAAGTCGCCGCACAGGACGATCTTGCCCCTGCTGAGCACTCCGAAGCGGTCGCATACCCCCTCCATCGCCTTGGGATTGCTGGCGACGAGAATGAGGCCGCATGTCCGAAGCCGCTCGTCGAGTGCAAGGCGGCATTTCTCTTGGAACTCGGGGTCGCCGGCGACCAGCTTCTCGTCGGCGAGATAGGTCCGCGCCGGAAGCCCCAGCGACACCGCGAAGGACAGGCGGGTCCGGGTCGCTCCGGTGTAAAGCCGGGAGGGGACGAAGAAGGCTTCGCCGATGTCCGCGAAGCTGGCGCAGGACGCCGCGAACTCGTCCTGATCGAGGCCGGCGAAGGCGGCCACCATGCGGACATTCTCCTCGCCGGTCATTTCGGGGCGGAAGCCGCCGCCGTAGGCCAGCGGCCAGCCGCCCTCGTCGCGAAGGACGTGGCCGCTGTTGGGCGTATCGGTGCCGGCAAGCAGCCGGATGATCGTCGACTTGCCCGCGCCCGGAGCGGCGAGCAGGCCGAATTTCTCGTCCGGAGCGATCACCAGCGACGCATTGTCGAGGACGATCTTCGGAAGCCCGAAAGACGTGAAATAGCGGCTGCAGTCGACGAAACCCCACATGGTCAGTCGCCCCTCCACGCCCGCACCGCGAGCGCAGCCGCGAACATCACCCCGACGCAGGCGAGTACATAGCCGGCGTCGGCGACGTGGGAGGAATAATGGAAGAGCATTCCGTCGCGGGCGATCTCGATCGCGTGAAGGAGCGGGTTCCAGGAGAAAATCGCGAAGATGTCGCCCCGAAGCTCATTCGGGACGAAGAAGACGCCGGAGATGAAGTAGCTCGGGCGAAGGATGACGACGCCGAACTGGAACAGCGTCGGATCGTCGCGTGAGAGAACGACGAAGAAATAGCCGTAGGCGACGCCCAGCAGCCACGCGAGAGTCAGGCCCTCGATCCACATCGGGAAGTCGTCGAGCTCGAAATTGCCGAACGCGACATAGTTGATCGCCATCATGATCGCGGCGAGGATCAGCATGTTGCCATATTCGACCAGCGCTCCGGCGAGGGCGGCATGCTCCCGGGTCACGGTCGGGAAGATCAGCAGCGGCCGGGTCGCGCCCGCCACTCGCCCCATCGAGTTGATCACGTAGCGGAACGACGCGTAGGGGATCAGGCCGGAGATGATGAAGGTGATCGTGTCGGTGTAGACCGGCGATTTGCGGCCCAGGAAATAGAACATCCCGTAGGTCGCCGCGATCCAGACCAGCGGCGCGACGAAGGTCCAGGAATAGCCGAAGAAATTCTGGCTGAAACGCGTCTTGAGGTCGCGCCGGGCGAGAGCGAGCACGATCTCGCCGTGCTTGACGATCCACTCGCCCAGGCTCGGACGCGGCCCGGCTCCGCCCGCGGTCAGCTCCGCAGGCATTAGAGCACCGGGATCGACGCCGCCGATCGCAGACCGGTCATCGACTGGGCGAAGGCGATGAGAGCGAGCCGCACCTGCGCGAACGGGGCGCTGGAGATCATGACCGCATCATTGTCGCGAAGGACGGTTCGGCCGGCGAAGGCGAGCGCCTGCGGCTTGCGCATGTCGAACTGGTAGACGAGAGGTGCGCCGTTGGGGTCGGGATTGGCGCGAAGAAGGAACACCGCCCGGGCATTGGCCATGTTGGGATCGAGCCCGCGCGCCTGGCCCAGCGCGTCGACGAGCGTGAACCCGCGCTTGGTGATCGGCACCTGGCCCTGCACTCCGGCGGCGCCGAGGACCGTCACATTTTCCTGCACCTGGCGAAGAATGATCGAATCGCCCGGTCGAAGCGCGATGTCGAGCTTCGGGTCGGCGTAGATGTCGCTGAGCCGGACAGCCCCGCTGGTCCCGTCGCGGCGGACGACGACTTCCAGCATTTCCGGGTTCTTCTGGTCGGGGGCGATGTCGGCGAGCACCTGGCCGAGCCGCGTTCGTCCGCGCTCCAGCGGGACCGAGCCGGTCTTCGCTGCATCGCCCTGGATGCTGACGAGCGCGCTTCGGTGCTCGACCATCCGGACGTCTACCTGCGGGTTGAGAACGACGGTACGAAGCCTGCCTTCGATCGCGCTTCGGAGTTGCGCGACGGTGAGCCCTTCGGCACGGACCGAACCCGCATAGGGGACGTAGATCCGGCCCTGCTGGTCCACCGTCATTTCGCCGAGATCGGACCCGCCGCCGCTGGACGAGGTGATCGTCGGAGTCCCGCTTTCCCAGATGTGGATGGCGATCCGGTCGCCGCGGCCGAGCGTGTCGAACGCGGTGTCGGGAGCGGACAGGAACGACGCTGGAAAGCTCCTCGAAGCTTTCTCGGGAGCCGGCGGAATCGTGGTGGGGGTCACCATGACGAGATTGATTGCGCCGGACTTGCCCGCGCTCTGGACGTCGGAAAGCGAGGCCACCGGCTGCGGCATCGCGCATGCGCCGAGGCTCGCTGTCGCGATCATGAGCGCGGCGAGGCAACGGCCGAAGCCCATTTCAGGCCGCCTGCAGCGAGAGCGATTGCTCCCCGTCGAAATCATCGGCCGAGCCAAGGCCGTCGTAGGTGCACGTGACATATTCAGCCAGCATCTGCGGAATGGAGAAGTGAGAATCGAGGAACGCGCGGGCGAATCCGTCCGAAGCGAAAAGCTCCCGATCGCCCGACAGAGTCGAGAGATCGTGAACATTGTCAATGATTTCCTGATAATCGGGCTTCTCGGCGCAGCCCAGAAGATGGCCGGTGAGTCCGTCGATCAGGCACTCCGCGGTCCCGCCAGCCGGAGTGGCGACCACCCGGACGCCCATATACTGGGCTTCGATCAGGACGTTGGGCAGGCCTTCGTAACGCGACAGCAGGACGAGGACGTCCATCTTCGTCATCCAGAAGCCGACCGTGGTCGAGCGGCCGACGAACAGGATCCGGTCGGCAATCCCATATTCCTCGGCAAGCTCGATCGCATTGCCGAGCAGGCGGCCGCCGCCGACCAGCACGATCCGCGCGTCGGCGTGCTGCTTGAGATAGCGAGCGGCGAAGCGGATCCACAGCAGAGGCTGCTTGTCCGTGTCGAAGCGGAACACTCCGCCGACGGTGTGGGTCGCCTCCGGCGTTGCCGCGACGAACTCCGTCCAGCGGCGCTGGCATTCGGGGCCCGGCTCTGGCGACATGGGTTCGACGCCGTTGTACACGATGCGGAAGCGGTCGAGCGGGATGTGCAGCCAATCCGCATAGGCGCGCGCGGCAGAGATGCTGTTGCTGACGAAGGACACGCCGGGAATCTCGGCCATCGTCCGGTAGAAGACGTCATATTCCGGCCGGAACATGTGCCTCCGAACGCTGGGCGGAAGCCCACGGATCGCAAGCTGGATGTGGGGAACGCCTGCAAGGAGAGCGGCGAGTCCGGCGAACAGGCAGGCGCCGTCCTGCCAGACCGAAGCGGTGTCGGTGTCCGACTGGATGAAGTGCCGGGTCAGCCTGCGCACGCCGAAATTCACGCTCGGCGGCAAATAGTCGAGCAGCTGAAGGAGCTCCGGATTGTCGCAGAACGCGTCGGGCGCGATCACGTCGAAATGGTTGAGCTGGTGGAGCTCGACGCCCGCAGCAACGACGTCGTCGAGGTAGAAGTCGTTCTGCTTCTCCGGACCGTGCGAACGGACCACGATTTCGATCGGCCGGTCGAGCTCGATATCGGCGACCGCGCCTTTCTCCCGGCGCGCGCGCTCCAGCTCGATCGCCAGCCGGGTGAGCTGGCGCTCGGCACCGCCGGGGCCGAGCCCGCCGGTGATCAGGGTCAGGCGGCCGAGCGAGCCGGGCTTGCGCGGCCGGATCGATCGATCGCGGAAGGCGAGGATCGCGTGCTTCATCGCCAGGATCCGGCAATTTTCGTCACTGCCCGGCTCGCGCCCTTCAAGCCTGGTGAGGAGCGCGAAATAATGCTCGAGCTTGAGGATGAAGGCGTGGCCCTTGCCGCCTTCGTGGAAGCAGTCGCGGATCGGCGTTGCGATTTCGAGGGCGCGGCGGAGGCTGCCGGCCTTGAACAGGCGCTTGGAATACCGGATGGCGACGTCCCGGCGGTGCTCGGGATCGGCATCCATCAGCTCGAAGAACAGCTTGTCCGCGCGCTCGTAATCCTGGGCTTCGAACAGGAGCTCCGCCTTGAGCATGTGGTCGAGGGCGTCGGACGGCGGGCCGAAGTCATGCGCTTCGACAAGTTCGACGGCTTCCGCGAACCGCTTCTGCTTGATCAGCCGGCGAGCGCGAACGGCGAACAGCGCCGGAGCATCCGGGTGAAGCCTGTCCAGCTTCTCCCATTCCTCGGCGAATTTGCCATCCTCCGCGATGCCTAGCAGCTCGCGCGCAGCCAGCTCGACCTCACATGGCGCGGCGTCGCCACGAAGGTCATCTATATGATCTTCCAACGGGAATTCCCCACCAACACGTACTTCGGCAGGGTCCGCTATCTTTGGTTATGGCCGAGAGGTCAAGCCGCTTCCATTCGGTGCGGCAACAATACAGGTCGTTAGCGGAGATTATTTAAGCCGATGTAAATGCACGGCTTTCTCAGGCGGCGGCGTCCAGATCCTCGCCCCATGCGGCCATTCTGCGCTTTGCCATCCGGGCGCAGCGTTCGCGCTGCCTGTGGGCAGTCTGGTCGGTCGCGTCCAGCCTGGAAATGCGATCCCAGACCTCGGACGCCTCGGCAAATCGCAGGCTCTGCATCAGGTGCAGGGCGAGCTTGCGGAGATTGCGCAGGTCGTCGGGACGAAGGTCGGCGATCTGGCGAAGCAGGATTTCGCGCTCCTGGCTGTCCTCCTCACCTTCGTCCATTTCCTTCAGGCGGCGGCGAAGCAGGCTGTGAAGCCGCCGGATCTCGCGCTCGACGCGCTCTTCCTCGCCGATTTCCGAGCGGATCAGCCGGGCCAGCTCGAGCGCCCGCTCGGGCTCACCGTCGATGACCAGATCGTGAAGCTCACGCAGCGCCCGGCGCCCGGCACGGCCGAAGAACTGGTCCACTTCGGGGCGGATTTTCGCCAGCGCCGGATCGGTGGAGCGGCGCAGCTGGCCATAGGCTTCGATCGCGGTCGAATAGTCGCCGGCGATCGACGCGATCCGGGCGGTCCAGCGGGTGGTCAGGAAATCGTCGGCATTGGCCGCCCGAATCCTTTTCATCACCGCCAGAGCATCCTGGACCCGGTCCTTGGCGTGAAGCGCCCGCGCGTAGATCGTCGCGGCGTCTGGCAGCGAGAACAGGACGGAGCCCGCCGCGTCGCCCAGCCGGACGACTTCATCATTGTCCCTGGCATTGTAGGCGTCGCGGATTCCGGTGCGGACCTGCTGGGAGAGCCTTCGAATGAGCCTTTGCGCGTTGCGCGCCAGGATCCGGCCGGGGATCTGGGTGCTGCTGCTTTCCTCGAGGGGGAGCAGTCCGCGGGCAAGCTCGAACGCGGCGGCAGAATCGCCGGCCTCGAACAGCTTTTCCGCCTGGTCGAGGCAGCCCTCGATGATCGCGAGCCGCCGCTCCGACATGCTCCGCGAGATTCGGCCGACGCCGGCCGCGATCTCGATGGAGCCCGCGACTCCGCGGAACATGCCGGCGTTGAAGGCATCTTCGAGGAGGTCGATCGCGCCCGCCTTGTCCACCCTGGCCACGGCCTTGAGCGCGGCGGTGAACAGCTCGTCATCCCGGTTGCGGATCGACCACAGGCTCACTTCCAGCGCCCCGTTGGCCGATTCGCTGCTGTTCTCCAGGATCTCGCGCCTCCAGCCGGCCACTTCGACGGGAGAGCGGTGATCGCTCAACAGGACGAGCGCGTGAAGCGCTGCTCCGAGATCGCTGCGGTCCTTTCGGAACGCCTGCTTGGCATAAGCGATTGCGAGCTCGAGATTGCCGAGCTTCTCGGCCGCCGTCGCCGCAGCGCGATACAGGGCCGCGCTTTCATATTCCTCGCCGAGCAGGTTTTCGGCGACCGACAGCGCGCGCTTGTTGTCGCCGGTGGCGCTGAGCGCCTCGACAAGGCCGACGCGCATCCCCTGCGACAAGGCATTGTCGTCCCCGCGCCTGGTCAAATCCTCGACCGCGCCTTCGAAATCGCCGATCCGTGACCGGATGAGCCCGCGCAATTCGACGAGCGGAAGGGCATCGGGGTCCTCGGCAACGGCCGCGTGAACCTCCCTCGAAGCCGCCACGAAATCGCCGACGTCGAGCAGCGTTTCGAGCCGGGCCGCCCGCCTTGCGAGATCGGCGGAACGCGGATCGGCCTCGGCCCCGCCGGCGGTCCCGATCAGCGGCAAAATGTGGGCGTGGTGAATCTCTTCATAGACCCGGTCGTAGAAAGCCGGAGTGTAGTGGGTGAGGTCGGTCCCGCCGGCCTCGAGCGCCTTTTCCTGCCCGAAATCCTGCATCGCCGGCGTCGGATCGAACACCGGGACTCCAAGCTGCTCGGCGGCCATCCTGACCCAGCGGACGAGGCGGTCGCGGGCAGGGATCAGCTCGCCGTCGGGCCCGGCGGCATTGACGTGAGTGAGGAACAGAAGCTTGTCGCGGCCGATCCGCTCGACGATCTCCTGCATGTCGCTCTTGATCGCCTTGAACGACTGCGGCTCGATCTGGAGCGAGGCAAGAAGCTCGCGGTCCGTCGCCGAGAGAAGCTGATATTCCTCCTGCCGCTCGAGGAACTTCAGCAGCTGCTGGCGATGGCCCTTCTTGACCTGCGACCAGAAGACGTGCGCCCGCCGCGGGCTCGCGAAGAAATCGGCGAAGTGGTGCGACAGATAATTGGACTGAACCGAATCGCCGTTGGAAGTCAGGCGCTTGGCGGAGCTGATCTCGACGATGTGGAGGTCCGACGGCTCCCACTGCTCGGCCTCATATTGCTCCAGCCGGGATTCGCGGATGACGAGCGGCGCGACTTCGGGCCGGAACTGCTTGTCGCCCTGAAGAAAGCGGACGAGCTGAAGGGCTTCGTCGCTGGTGTGGACGAAGCCGTAGTTCCGGCGGTGGTCCACCTCGATCGGATGGCGGACGGCGGCCCGCCGAAGCGGCGTGTGAATCCGGCACGTTCCGACGGCAGTGATACGCAGCTTACTCAAAGTCGACTTCCACGGGCCTCGTTTCGACCATTTCCCTGACGGTGAAAAGGATTGCTGCGTCCGCTTTCGCGGCAATTCCAGGCAGCTAGAGGCTCCAGTAACACAAATCCGGCCGCAATGAAGCCGGGTCGATCCTGGAGCGGATGTCGACCAGGACTCCGTCCGGAGCGAGCATCGCGTTCAGCCGCTCTCCGTCAAGCGCGGAGAACTGGTCGTGCGCGACTGCAACGATCAGGGCGGACAGGTCGGTCAGCTGGTCGAGGTCGCACAGCTCGACGCCATAGGCTTTCTCGACCGTCTTCGGATCGGCGACCGGGTCGTGAACCATCGGCTCGATTCCGAAAGCCTGGAGCTCGCGGTAGATGTCGACGATCTTTGAATTGCGGATGTCGGGCACGTTTTCCTTGAACGTGAAGCCGAGGATTCCGACGCGCGCCCTGGCAACCGGCTGGTCGCGCCGGGCGAGGAGCTTCACCACGCGCTGGGCGACATAGGCGCCCATTCCATCGTTGATCCGCCGGCCTGACAGGATCACCTGCGGATGATAGCCCAGCTGCTCGGCCTTGGCGGTCAGGTAATAGGGATCGACGCCGATGCAGTGGCCGCCGACCAGGCCCGGGTGGAACTTGAGGAAATTCCACTTGGTCCCGGCCGCTTCCAGAACCTCGCTGGTGCGGATTCCGATGCGGTCGAAAATCTTCGAAATCTCGTTCATCAAAGCGATGTTGACGTCGCGCTGCGTGTTCTCGATCACCTTTGCGGCCTCGGCCACCTTGATCGAGCTGGCGCGGTGGATTCCCGCCTCGATGATCGAGCCGTAGACGTTGGCAAGCGTATCGAGAGTCTCCGCATCGCCGCCCGCGACGACCTTCATGATCTTGTGGATGGGCCGGTCCTTGTCGCCCGGATTGATCCGCTCCGGGCTGTAGCCGAGCTTGAAGTCCGAGCCCGCCTTCAGGCCCGAGCAGCGCTCCAGCTCCGGCCCGCAAATATCCTCGGTCACGCCCGGGTAAACGGTGCTTTCGAAAACGACGATATTGCCCTTTTCGAGATTGGGGCCGACCAGCGCGCAGGCTGTGAGGAGCGCGGTGAAATCGGGGCGATTGGCTTCGTCGATCGGCGTCGGGACCGTGACGATGTAGATGTCCGACCCCTTCATCTCGCTGGAATCGGCGGTGAGCTTGAGAGCGGACGCGGCCCTGAGCTGATCGGCGGAGACCTCGTGCGTGACGTCATTGCCCTGCTTGAGGCCGGCGACGCGTTCGGCGCTGATGTCGAAGCCGACGACCGGATATTTGGCTGCGAGAGCGACCGCCAGCGGCAAGCCGACATAGCCCAGGCCGACGACGGCGATTTTCAGGTCAGATTGCACAGTCAACTCACTGATAGGGAATGAAACCCCGTGGGTACCCGGCGGCACGTCGAGACAGGCGGCTGCAGGCCCCGCGATTACCGAAACCGACGCCGGGCCCGAGCGAAAACGCCCCCCGCGGAGCCCCGCTCACTAATGGTTTTTGTCCCGATGACAAGCGGTCGAACCTTTACTTTGGTGGGTATGCCGATAGGTGTAGCGCCCATCCCAGCCCTTAGCGGATTGCCAGAAATGAGTGGCGCAAACGCGCAGACGGTGGCTTGTTGTCGCCGATGTCACTGACACATCTCGACCGCCTCGAGGCCGAAAGCATCCACATTCTCCGCGAGACGGTCGCGGAGGCTGAACGGCCGGTCATGCTCTATTCGATCGGCAAGGATTCGGCGGTCATGCTGCACCTTGCGCGCAAGGCCTTCTATCCCGCGCCGCTTCCGTTCCCGCTGCTCCACGTCGACACGACGTGGAAGTTCAAGGCGATGTACGCGCTGCGCGAGAAGGTCGCTTCCGACCCGGCGATCGAGCTGATCGTCTACAAGAACCCGGAAGCCGAGCGGCAGGGGATCAACCCGTTCGATCATGGGCCGATCCACACCGACATGTGGAAGACGGAAGGGCTGAAGCAGGCGCTGGACAAATATGGGTTCGACGCGGCGTTCGGCGGTGCCCGCCGCGACGAGGAGAAGAGCCGCGCCAAGGAGCGGATCTTCAGCTTCCGCAACTCCAGCCACCGCTGGGACCCCAAGCGCCAGCGGCCGGAGCTCTGGTCGTTGTACAACGTCCGCAAGAAGAAGGGCGAGAGCGTCCGCGTCTTCCCGCTGTCGAACTGGACCGAGCTCGACATCTGGCAATATATCCTTCGCGAGGGGATCGAGATCGTCCCGCTGTATTTCGCTGCGGAGCGGCCGACGGTGGAACGCGACGGCCTTATCCTCATGGTCGACGACGAGCGATTTCCGCTCAACGGCGAAACACCCAAGCCGCGCATGGTGCGCTTCCGGACGCTCGGCTGCTATCCGCTGACCGGCGCGGTCGAGAGCGAGGCGGCCAGTGTCGAGGAAGTGGTCGCGGAGATGCTGCTGACGACGACATCCGAGCGGCAGGGGCGCGCCAGCGACAAGGATGCGGGCGCCGGCAGCAGGGAGAAGAAGAAGCAGGAGGGCTATTTCTGATGACCCTCCCGCTCGACCACGACCGCGAGCTCATCGCGTCCAACGTCTCCGAATGGCTTGCCCGCCACGAAGCGAAGGAGATGCTCCGCTTCATCACCTGCGGCAGCGTCGACGACGGCAAGTCGACCCTGATCGGCCGCCTTTTGTACGACTGCCACCAGGTCTTCGACGACCAGCTCGCGACGCTGGAATCGGAAAGCAAAACCGCGGGCAAGGCGGGCGGCAAGCTCGACTTTGCGCTGCTGGTCGACGGGCTTTCGGCGGAGCGCGAACAGGGCATCACGATCGACGTCGCCTACCGCTTCTTCGCCAGCGACAAGCGCAAGTTCATCGTCGCCGACACGCCGGGGCACGAGCAATATACTCGCAACATGATCACCGGCGCGTCGACGGCCGACGTCGCGGTGCTCCTCATCGACGCGCGGAA
>JBQCIU010000038.1:0-36149 GCA_051953395.1 Sphingomicrobium sp. | reverse complement strand
CAATAGCCCCGCGGGCGGCATCAGCTCCCTTCCGGACTCTTCAGCGGCTTGGCCGACCCGGCTACGCGCGCGTCCCAGAAGATTTCCCCACTGGCCTTGAACGACCACCAGACCCACTTCTCCTGCGGCTGGAGACCCCAGTTGACCCCGCAATTCCAGCCGCCTTCGCGAAGAAGGCAGATGCGGATGTCGACGGCGGTCGGGCAGCCGTTGACCACGGTCGCGGCTGTCGCGTCTTTCCAGACGCTGCTCGGTCCGACGACGGGGCTCGAGACGCATCGCGTCGCGTCCGTGGCAGTCGAGGCGTTGTTTGCATCGGCAAGCGTCGCGCTCACCGCCAGCTTCCCCGCGGCGATGTCGGCGCAGGCCTGTCGGTCGCCGGCGACGCACGATGCGTAGCGGCGCTGGGCGGCCTGATATTCGTAAAGGCGAGCGTTGGCCTCGGCCACTTCCCGCTCGTGCTCGGCTTTCTTCCGTTCGAATTCCGCCTGGACTTCGGCGGCCGCCTTCCGGTCGGCTTCCAGCTTGGCTTTCTGGCGCGCGATTTCCGTGTCCCGCTGCGCGACCTTGGCCTCGTAATCGGCGACCGCCGCATCATGCTCGGCCAGCTTCGCCTGGAACTCGGCTTCGCGCTGCTCGCGCGCTGCCTTGCGCGCCAACTCCGCTTCCGCCGCTTTCTGCTTTCTCGCCGCGGCCTCGTCTTCCCTGGCCGACGAACCGGTCGGCGGAGCGACGATGTTCAGCTGTTCCGGCGCCTTGGACGGCTTTGTCACAACCGGCTTGCTGGGCTTGATATTGCCGGAGAAGGCGACCTCGCCGGTGTAGTCGCGCGCATGCTCGCGCGTGGAAATCCAGGCTTCGGCAAAGCTCGGCACGAAGTCGGACCGAAAGACCGTCTGCGACGTCACGGGCTCCCTTATGTGAGACGCGAAGGCGGCCCAGTCGCTGCGCGAGCTGTAGCTGCCGCACCGCGCGTCGGAGACCTGCCCGTTGACCATTCGCGCGACAAAGCCGGGGAATTCGGCCGGGATTCGATCCAGATATTCGTCGAGCCACTGGGCCTTCAGACGATCCACGGTTTCCTTGCGCGTGCCTTCGGGCACATCGATCAGCCAATATCCGCCCAGCGCGATGGGGTTCTTCGCGCCATATTCCGTGTCCTTCAGGAAGACGAAGCAGCTCATCCACATCTTCCCGGCCGGAGCTTCGTCCGGAAAGGTCGCCGCCTGCGCGGCAGTGCTCATTGCCGCGGCGAGCACGGCCGCCAGACCCAGTTGCAAACGCATCGACTTCTCCCCCCAAAGAGCCGACGCGATGCCTCGCGCCGCCAGGAAAATTGACATTAATCAAGGTTCGGGTTGCGGCAAGCCTTTAGAATGCGTGACTTCGAGCGCCGCTCTCCCTAGCTGAGCCGCCATGGCAGCGCCCGTTCTCTCCTACGAAAATCTCGGCCTTATCCAGGGCGACGGCTGGCTGTTCCGCAACCTCGACATCTATGTCGGCGAACGGGACCGACTGGCGCTGATCGGACGCAACGGCGCCGGCAAGACGACGCTTCTGAAATGCCTTGCCGCGCTGATCGACCCGGACGAGGGCCGGCGGACGATCGTTCCCGGAACGAAAGTGGTGCTTCTGGAGCAGGACCCGTCGATCGGGGGCGAAGGAACGCTCCTCGACTGGGTCCTTTCCGGCGCCGACGCTCCGCAGGCGCACGAAGCGGCCGCGATCGCGGACCGCATCGGAATCGATCTTGGTCGGCCCGCGGCGACGGCCAGCGGCGGGGAGCGCCGCCGGGCCGCCATCGTTCGCGCGCTTGCGCAATCGCCCGACGTGCTGCTCCTCGACGAGCCGACCAACCATCTCGACCTCGGCGCGATCGAGTGGCTGGAGCAATGGCTCGGCCGCTTCACCGGCGCCTTCATCGTCATCAGCCACGACCGGACCTTCCTCAAGCGGCTTACGACGAACTGCCTGTGGCTCGACCGCGGCGATCTTCGGCGCGCGGAGATCGGCTTCGGCGGGTTCGAGGGGTGGATGGAGAAAATCTACGAAGAGGAAGCGAGGGCGGCGGAGAAACTCGACGCCAAGCTCGCCATCGAGCTTCGCTGGCTCGAACGCGGCGTCACCGCGCGCCGCCGCCGCAATCAGGGCCGCCTGGCCAAGCTTCACGAGATGCGCGCGCAACGGGCGGCCATGCTCGGAGCGCCGGGATCGGCAAAGCTCGCGCTGGCGAAGGACGACGTTCGCTCCAAGGCCGTTATCGAGGCCGACCGGGTCACGAAGAGCTTCGGCGAGCGGATCGTCATCCGCGACTTCTCGCTCCGGATCCAGCGCGGCGACCGCATCGGAATCGTCGGTCCGAACGGAGCCGGCAAGACGACCCTGCTGAAGCTTCTGACCGGCGAGATCGAACCCGACGAGGGCACCGTGACGCGGGCCAAGACGCTGTCCGGGATCGTGATCGACCAGCAGCGCAGGCTGATGGAGCCGGACAAGCGCGTGAAGGACGTGCTCGCGAACGGCGGAGACTGGATCGACGTCCGCGGTCACAAGAAGCACATCAAGGGCTATCTGAAGGAATTCCTGTTCGATCCCGCGATCGCCGACGCTCCCATCGGTTCGCTGTCGGGCGGGGAGCGGTCGCGCCTTCTTCTGGCCCGCGAATTCGCCCGCGAGGCCAACCTGCTGGTGCTCGACGAGCCCACCAACGACCTCGACCTCGAGACGCTCGACCTGCTCCAGGAAGTCATCGCCGATTACGAGGGCACGGTGCTCATCGTCAGCCACGACCGCGACTTCCTCGACAGGACCGTTACCGTGACGCTCGGGCTCGACGGGTCGGGCAGGGTCGATATCGTCGCCGGCGGCTATGACGATTGGGAGAAGCGGAGGCGCTCGCCGCAAAGCACCGGCGCCCAGGAACGCAGGAAGACGGCGCAGACTCGGCCTGAACCCAAATCGTCGCCAGCGAGCAAGCTCACCTACAAGGACCAGCGCGACCTCGACCGGCTTCCGGGAGAAATCGAGCGGATCGAAATGGAGATCGCAAGGGCCGAAGAGGCGCTTCACGATCCCGACCTTTACGGCCGCGACCCAGTGCGGTTCCGTGCGCTCACGGACGAAGTCGCAAGGCTTCGCGCGGAGAAGCACGAGGCGGAGGAGCGCTGGCTGCAAGTGGCGGCAATGGCGGAGGAGCTTGCTCGGTAAACGGCCCAGCGGTTGCGAATCGCAGCCGATCGTGGAACTCTGATCCTGCCGCGTTCGTATGGCCTGTTAGCAGCCCAATCCAGCGGACGGGGGTTCGTGATTCCTGTAGCTTTAACGGCTATCTGATGCGCGCCGGATTTCATTCCGGAGCCCTTCGGCGTCTCGCCGCCGCGACCTTCCTGATTCTGCCGACATCCGCCTGCAACCGCGGAATCCTCGATCCGGCCGGCCCCGTCGCCGCCGCCGAAAAGACGATCCTCATCAATTCGACCGCGATCATGCTCGCCATCATCATTCCGACGATGATCGCGACGGTTGCCGTCGCCTGGTGGTTCAGGGCGGGCAACAAGAAAGCCCGATACCGGCCCGACTGGGAATATTCCGGCGCGGTCGAGCTGGTCGTCTGGTCGATCCCGGCGCTGACCGTGCTTCTGCTGGGCGGGATCGCGTGGATCGGAAGCCACGATCTCGACCCCTACAAGCCGCTTCCGTCGAAGGTGAAGCCGGTCGAGGTGGAGGTCGTCTCGCTCGATTGGAAATGGCTGTTCATCTACCCCGACCAGGGGATCGCCACGGTCAACCAGCTGGTCGTCCCGACCGGCATCCCGGTCCACTACAGGCTGACATCGGCGACGGTGTGGAACGTGTTCTTCGTCCCGCAGCTCGGGACGATGATCTACACGATGCCGCGAATGACGACTCAGCTGAACCTGCAGGCGGATCGGCAGGGCGTCTATGACGGCCTCTCCGCGCATTACAGCGGCGACGGTTTTTCCGGGATGCGCTTCAAGGTTCACGCCGTGCCGCCGCAACAGTTCGCCGCCTGGACGCAGGGCGCTCGCGGGCAGGGGGTCGCCCTCGACGGCAAAGCCTACGACCAGCTCTCGAAGCCGAGCAGCTACGTCAAGCCGATGATCTTCGGCGCGGTCGCGCCCGGGCTCTACGACTCGATCGTCGCGAACCGGGCGCCCGGACCGACCCTTCCGGAGACGACTCCGCCCGCCATGCACGTTTCAACCAAGCCGCCGCTGGACCCGAACAATGCGCGGTAAGCTCACCTGGGACGCCATTCCGCTTACCCAGCCGATTCCGCTGATAACCTCGATCGTGGTCATTCTGGCGATCGCGGCCGTCCTGGTCTGGATCACCGTCCGCAAATGGTGGCCCTATCTGTGGAACGAGTGGATCACCTCGACCGATCACAAGCGCATCGGCGTCATGTACGTCTTCCTCGCGCTGGTGATGCTGGTTCGCGGCTTCTCCGACGCTATCATGATGCGCGCTCAGCAGATGCTCGCTGTCGGGCAATCGCAGGGTTATCTGCCGCCCGAGCATTACGACCAGATCTTCACCGCCCACGGCACGATCATGATCTTCTTCATGGCGATGCCGTTCATCATCGGGCTCATGAACTTCGTCGTCCCGCTGCAGCTCGGCGTTCGCGACGTCGCCTTTCCCACGATGAACAACGTCAGCTTCTGGCTAACGGCATCGGGCGCGCTCCTGATCAACGTCAGCCTGTTCGTGGGCGAGTTCGCACGGACCGGGTGGCTCGCCTTTCCGCCGCTCAGCGAGAAGGCATTCTCGCCCGGCGTCGGCGTCGATTATTTCCTTGTTGCGCTGCAGATATCCGGCGTCGGCACAGTGCTCACCGCGGTCAATTTCGTCACCACCATCCTGAAGATCCGCGCCCCGGGCATGAGCTACATGCGCATGCCGGTGTTCACCTGGACCACGCTCGCCGCCAACCTGCTTATCCTGGCCGCGTTCCCGGTGCTGACCGTCAGCCTCGGGCTGCTGATGCTCGACCGCTATCTCGGTTTCCACTTCTTCACGAACGACGGCGGCGGCAACTCGATGCTGTACATGAACCTCATCTGGGTATGGGGACATCCGGAGGTGTACATCCTCGCCCTGCCGGCGTTCGGAATCTATTCGGAGGTCGCGGCCACTTTTTCCGGAAAGCCGCTGTTCGGCTACCGGTCGATGGTCTTCGCGACGCTCGCGATCTGCATCATCTCCTTCTGCGTCTGGCTGCACCACTTCTTCACCATGGGCGCGGGCGCCAACGTCAACGCGATCTTCGGAATCGCGAGCATGATCATCGCCGTCCCGACCGGCGTCAAAATCTTCAACTGGCTGTTCACGATGTACGGCGGACGAGTCCGCTTCACGGTTCCGATGTACTATCTGATCGGCTTCATGCTGACCTTCACGATCGGCGGGCTTACCGGCGTTCTGCTGGCGATCCCGCCCGTCGATTTCGTCGTCCACAACAGCCTGTTCCTGGTGGCGCATTTCCACAACGTCATCATCGGCGCGGTCGTGTTCGGGGTGATGGCCGGCTACACCTACTGGTTTCCAAAGGCGTTCGGATTCACCCTCGACGAGCGGCTCGGCAAGATGATCTTCTGGTGCTGGTTCATCGGCTTCTATCTCGCCTTCATGCCTCTCTATGTCCTCGGCTTCTACGGCGCCACGCGGCGGATGCAGCACATCCCGGACCCCAGCTGGCAGCCCTGGCTCAACGTGGCCATGGTCGGCGCGGTCCTGATCCTTGCGGCGATCGTGCTGACGGTCTGGCAGCTCATCTATTCGATCCGGACACGTGAGCGCCGGCTGGATCTCACGGGCGACCCCTGGGACGGGCGCACTTTGGAGTGGCTGACCCTTTCGCCGCCGCCGCACTTCAACTTTGCGGTCCTTCCCGACGTCCATGGCGAAGAAGCCTACTGGACCCGCAAGCAGACCGCCCTTCGGGAGGAAAGGCTGATCGAGGAGCCGCACTACGAGCCGATCGAAATGCCGCTGAACACGCCGACCGGAGTGATTGTCGCCTTCTTCGCCTCGCTCTGCGGCTTCGCGGTCATCTGGTACATCTGGTGGCTGGCGATCCTCGGCCTCATCGGCGCCTTCGCGGTGCTGGTCTGGTACTCCTGGCGCGACGAGCATGAGCATATCATCCCGGCCGACGAAGTGGCCCGGCTCGACCGCGAGCGGCGGCGTGTCCGAAGCGAGCTCCTCGGCACCTGGAAGCCGGTATCATGACCAGCGCGGAAGCACCGGCGGTCGGCCTCACTCACGGCGGGTCCGAAGATACGGGCCTCGGCAACCGCGGGCCCGAATCGAAGAGCATCGTCGTTCCTTACGGCTTCTGGCTCTTCGTCCTTTCCGACATGGTCCTGTTCTCGGCGCTTTTCGCGACCTACGCGACGCTGGCCCACGCGACGGACGGCGGTCCGACGTCGAACCAGTTGTTCGACCGCACGCTGGTTGCGATCGAAACCATGGCGCTGTTGCTGTCGAGCTTCGTCTGCGGCCTCGCAATCATCGCGGCCAAGCGCCGGAACCTCATCTGGACCGAGATCTGGCTGCTCGTCACCGGCCTGCTCGGCGCGGTCTTCCTCGGAATCGAGCTGTACGAATTCGCGCACATGATCGGCGAAGGCGCGGGACCGCAGCGGAGCGCGTTCCTGTCGTCCTTCTTCACGCTGGTCGGCTGCCACGGCGCCCACGTCACCGCCGGGCTGCTGTGGATCGGCACGATGATGGCGCAAATCTGGGCCAAGGGCTTCGAACGCGCGCACATCACGCGAAGGCTGATGTGCCTCAGCATTTTCTGGCACGCCCTCGACATCATCTGGGTGGCCATCTTCACAATCGTTTACCTGATCGGGACGCTGCCATGAGCGAACATGAACAGCAGGAGCTGATGGACGTCGCGCCGGGCGCTCCGCACGACAGCCTTCTCAGCGAGACGCTGAGCTATATCGTCGGCCTCGGACTGGCGCTGCTGCTGACGGGCGTTTCGTTCTGGGTCGCCTCGACGGGCGTCCTGTGGGGCCCGGGCGTCGCTGTCGGGCTGGTCGTCCTCGCGATCGCGCAGATGGGCGTCCACCTCGTCTTCTTCCTCCACATCACGACGGGCCCGGACAACACCAACAACGTCCTCGCGCTAGCCTTCGGGGTGCTGATCGTCTTCCTCGTCATGATCGGGACGATCTGGATCATGTATCACCTGGCTGTGAACATGGGCCCGATGCCGGAGATGACGAACCTGCAAATGCAGAGGGGCTGAGAAGACGCCGCCTAGTCGCGGCAGGGCGACGTCGCGGGAAGCACTGCCTGCCGAAGTTCTTCGACGATCGCCATCGCGGCCGTGGTGGTGTGAAGCACCTCTTCCATGCCGTGCTTGACGGCGAGGCCGGACATCACCGTCTCGGCCTCGTCGAAGGAATCGCACAGCAACTGGACCATCGCCGAATCGGACCTGGCGATGCGCCTGAAGACCGCGATGAGTACCGCCTCGATCGCGATCACTTCCGACTGCACTTCCTGCAGCGTGGGGGAATCCATGGCTCTCCGTTGCTCCCTCAGGGGAGCAAACGCGTCAGCTGGCCAAATTGTCCCGCGGCGTCAGGCCAGCCGGGCGCGGGCCCGAGCTTCGACCCGACGCTCGAGGATCGTCAGCGGCATCGCGCCATCCTTCAACACCTCGTGGAACTGCCTGATGTCGAACTTGGAGCCGAGGATTGCCTTCGCCTTCTCCCGCGCGCGGAGCCAGGCGAGGTGCCCGATCTTGTAGCTGCAAGCCTGCCCGATCGAGCAGCAGTAGCGCTCGATCTCCCGCTGCACTCGGGGCTTCGGAAAGCCGGTGGTAGAAACCATGTAGTCGACCGCTTTCTCCCGGCTCCATCCCTTGGAATTGAGTCCGGTGTCGACGACCAGGCGCGTGGCCCGGAACAGGAAGGACTGGAGATATCCGGCGCGCTCGATGCCGTCATAGCCGCCGATCTCGTCCGACAGCTGCTCGGCGTACAACGCCCAGCCTTCGAGATAGCTGTTGTAGAAGCTGATCTTGCGCAGCATCGGAATGTCCTTCGATGTCTGCGTAAGGCTGATCTGCAGGTGATGGCCCGGAACGCCCTCGTGATAGGTCAGCGAGGGCAGCGAATATTTCGGCCAATCGTGCGTGGACTTGAGGTTGATCCAGTAGATGGCGGGCCGCGAACCGTCGAGCGATGCGCTGTTGTAATATCCGTTGGGCGCGCCGTCCTGGATCTCCACGGGAACTCGGCGGATTTCGAGCGGCTGGTTCGGGATCGTCGCGAACGCCTTGGGAAGCAGCCCCATCATCTCCTTGACGTTGGCATTGAGGCTGGCGAGCAGGGCTGCGCGGCCGGCGTCGGTGTCCGCGTAAAGCTGTGCCGGATCGGCGTTGAGCGCGGACAGGCGCTCGCCGACCGTGCCCTTGGTGTAGCCCGCCGCCTTGAGCAAAGCGTCCAGTTTGCCGGTATATTCGGCCACCTGGTCCAGGCCGAGCTTGTGCACCTCGTCCGGAGTCATGGTCGTGGTCGTCGCCTCCGCCAGGGCGGCCGCATAGAGCGCTTCGCCGTTCGGAAGGCGCGTCGCGCCATCGCCGGGACGGGTGGTCGGCTTCAGCTGGTTCAGCATCGCCACCTGACGGTCGAGCGCCGGATAGACGTCCGATTCGACGATCTTGGTTGCGCGCGCGGCCCAATCGCCGGGTATGTTCTTCGCCTTGGCGCGGTCGGCGAGCGAGGTGACGAGACCGTTGGTCGCCGCCGGCTGATTGCGCAGCTTGCCGATCTGGCCGAGCGCCAAGTCGAGCGACCATGCCGGGGCAAGATAACCGCGGGCGGCCTGCGCGCGCTGGTCCTCCGTTTCGTAATCCAGGAGTTTCGCGAACTCGGACAGACGCGACAGATAGGCCTCGGCGTCGGCCGCATTCTCCACCGGGTGCGTGCTGTTCAGGAAGTCCGGAATCCCGAAATAGATCCCGTCCTGCTGGGTGATGTCATAGGGGTTCTGGACGCTGCTGATCCCGAACTTCGGGTAAGCGACGAGGTTCTGCTCGAGCCCGTACATGACGATTTCGCGGTTGAGCGCGGCGGGCTGGCTGAGCGTTGCCGGATCGATCGGCCGGAGCAAGGCAAGAGCGGCCTGCGTGTGCGCGACATCCTCGCGGCGGGCCTGGTCGTACGGCTTGGCATCGAAGGTCGAGCGAAGATAGGCGAGATTGCCCTTGTCGAGGCCAAGCGAGGTTGCGAACCCCGGATTGTCCTTCATCGTTTCCGTGAAGATCTTGTCGAACGCGGCGTTGAGTGCGGCATCGCCGGCACCGCTTGCGGCCTGCGCCGCAAACGCCCTGGCCGGAACCGCCGAGGAGACGAGGGGAACGGCTACGGCCGCCGTTGCGGAAGACAGGAATTCGCGGCGGTCCATGATCGATCCTTTCGGTGCTGAATCCGCGAACGATAGCTGCGGAGCCGGGTCGCGCAACTGCTGTTGGTCGAATGGACCCGCGCGCTTGTCGGGGCGAAGGCACAGGCCTGACACTTGAACGCGATCGGCCGCTCGCCACCTTGGCTGCATGATCGACATCCGACCCTTCGACAGCCTCGGCCACGCTGATCACGGCTGGCTCGACGCCCACCATCACTTCTCGTTCGCGAGCTATCACGACCCCGACCGCATGGGCTGGGGGCGCATTCGCGTTTGGAACGACGACACCATCGGCGCCAAGAGCGGCTTCCCGCCGCACCCGCACCGCGACATGGAGATCGTCACCTACGTTCGGACGGGCGCCATCACGCACCAGGATTCGATGGGCAACAAGGGACGAACCGCCGCCGGCGACGTGCAAGTGATGAGCGCCGGTACGGGCGTGGTCCACGCCGAATATAATCTCGAGGACGAAGCGACGACTCTCTTCCAGATCTGGATCGAAACCGACAGGCCAGGCGCGGAGCCGAGCTGGGGCGCGATGCCGTTCCCGAAGGAGGCGCGCGAGGGCTCGTTCCAGCTGCTCGCCAGCGGCAATGCCGATGACGGCGCGCTGACGATCAACGCCGATGCGGCCATCCTCGGAGCGACCGTGAAGGCGGACGGCAGGATCTCCTATGACGCCGACCCTGCCCGTCATCTGTACCTGGTCGCCAGCGGCAAGGTCCGGGTCAACGGACAGGAAGCCAACCCCCGCGACGGAATCGCGATCACGGGCGAAAGCCAGGTGACGATCGAGGCCGAGGAGGACTCGGAGCTGGTGCTGGTCGACGCCCGTTAATGTAAGCTGTGCTTGAAGTGGCGGGCGAGCGGCGGCATGGAGCCGCGGCGCGGGGAAACGCCTATTTCAATCAATCGCCTGGGGATCATGACGGCGCGCTTGCGGATCATTGTCGCGGCTTCGGCCTGGCTGCTGGTGGCGGCGCCTCCCGCGCTTGCCCAGGAAAGCGCGCAGCAGCAGCCGAGCGCGCCGGTTCGCAACGACCTCGTCGGCCCGCCCCAGCTCAGCAATTTCTCGCTGAACGGAACCGTCACCCGCGCCGCTCCTGCTCCGACACAGGCCCAGCCTTCCAGGCCCACTCCTGCTCAGCGGCAAAAACCGGTCGCGGCAACGCAACCGGAGCAACGCTCCGCAGCGAATCGCGAGCCGGCGCCCGCTGCCGCGCCGGTTCGAAAGCAGGCGGTCCCGAACGTCGAGGCCAAGCCGATTTCGCCCCAGCCCGGCGCGGAGATCCCGCCCGCGGCAGTGACGGAGCCAGTTTCCGCCAATCCGACCGCCGATTCGCCGACGGATATTGCGCCGGCCCCCGCCGATGCCCATTCCGATGTGCCGGCCCACGGCTTGCCGATCCTGCCCTGGATCGTGGCGGCGCTGGTTGCTGCCGCCGCCGCCGTCTGGTTCTTCTTCTTCCGCAACCGGCCGCGCGAAAGCTACGCCGGCATCAGCAGCTTCGATCTCGATCCGGCGCCGCAGCCGGTTCCCCAGGCTCCGGCACAGCCGCGCGCCTTTGCGTCGCCCAAGCCCGCGGAGCCAAAATCCGCGCAGCCTGCGCCTGTGCCTTCGCCCATCCCCGAGCAGCCGACTGGCGTGGTTTCGACTCGGTTGAGGCCCTGGCTCGAAATCGAGTTCCGGCCGGACCGGGCGGTGGTCGACGACAACCGCGCCGCCGTCGCGTTCGAGATTTCCGTCGTCAATTCCGGCAACGTACCCGCTCGCGACGTCCTTCTCGAGGCGTCGCTATTCAACGCCGGACCCACGCAGGATCAGCAGATCCAGCTGTTCTTCGATAATCCGGTGGCGAAGGGCGACCGGATCCCGCTGATTCCCCCGATGCAGCGGATCAAGGTGGACACGGCGGTGTTCATGGCGCGCGACAACGTGCGGCCAATCGAAATCGAAGGACGTCCGCTCTTCGTGCCGATGATTGCGTTCAACGCTCTGTATGGCTGGGGCAGCAACCAGGGGCAGACCTCCGCAAGCTACCTCGTCGGCAAAGCGACCGGAGGCGACAAGCTGGCCCCGTTCCGGCTCGATCTGGGCCCGCGTATCTTCCGCGGACTCGATGCCCGGGTGCACGAGCTGAAGGTGCGGAAATAGCCTCTTAGAGGACGGCGCTGTTGTAGCTGTGCCAGGCCAGGATAGCGGCAGCCCCGCGATGCGGTCGCCAGGCCTCGGCAAGCTCGCGTAGATGTTTCTCGCTCGGCTTGTCGTCGAGGCCGAAGAGGCGGCCGATTTCGATCTGCACTGCCAGGTCGCCGGCGGGCCATACGTCCGGCCGCCCTTCCGCGAACAGCAGGTAGATTTCCGCGGACCAGCGCCCGATTCCCTTGATCCTGGTGAGCAAGGCGATCGCTTCCTCATTGTCCTTCGGAAGCGCGCCAAGGTCGAGCTCGCCGGAGAGCACCAGCTCCGCGAGGCTCCGGATATAACCGGCCTTCTGCCGCGAAATCCCGGCCGCGCGAAGCTCGTCGTCGCTTGCCGCAAGCAGCATCGTCAGGTCGGGCGGATTGCCGAACGCGGCCTCGAGCTTCGCCCACATCGACCGCGCAGCCGCGACGCTGACCTGCTGGCCGACGATGGTTCGCAGGAGGGTGTGGGCGCCCGGTTCGCTTCGCCGCGGTTCCGGGATCCCGTATTTCTCGACGACCCGCGCAAAGGCCGCCTCCCGCTCGGCGAGGGCTTCGACCGCGGCACGGATGCTTTCGGCGGTTCGAACCATCAGCGGCTGACCGCGGCGTAGAGAGCGACGGCCGCGGCATTGGACACGTTGAGACTCTCCACCGCGTCGGTGATCGGAAGCCGGGCGAGCGAGTCGCAATGTTCGCGCGTGTTCGGCCGCAAACCCGGCCCCTCCGCGCCGAGGACCAGTGCAACCCGCTTGGGACCGAGCGCGTCCTTGAGGTCCAGGTCGACATCGCCGGCCAGGCCGATTCGCCAGAACCCCGCTTCGGCAATATCCTCCAAAGCTCGCGCAAGGTTGACGGTACGGACCCATTTCACCGTCTCGAGCGCGCCCGAGGCGGCCTTCGCAAGAGCCCCGCTTTCCGGCGGCGAATGCCGGTCCTGCGTGACGATCCCGATTGCTCCGAATGCGGCGGCGGACCGCAGGATGGCCCCGACATTGTGCGGGTCGGTGACCTGGTCGAGGACCAGCAGGACAGCCGGATCGGGAGCGTCGGCAAGAATTTCGTCGAGCCACACGTCCTCGAGCGGTTCCACTTCGATGACGACGCCCTGATGCGGCGCGTCGCCCGGGACCAGCCGGCCGAGATCGGCGACATCCGCAAGGGTGACCGGAACGTCCTTGGGGAATTGCATGAAGTCGGCAGCATCGCGGGTCGCCCAGGCCTTGACGACCGAGCGGCTCGGGTTGTCGAGGGCAGCGGCGACCGCATGCCGGCCCCACAGGCGAGGCCGCTTGGGGCTTCCGTGCTGGTGATGTGATTTCTTGCGGGCCATTGCTCCCGCTCAATGCGGGGGAGGGAGAGGGGACGCAAGCCCCGCTAGACCAGCCCTTCGGCGACCTTGCGCCGGGTTCGCCAGGTGCCGACGACGATGACCAGAAGGATCGGGTAGCTCCAGAAGACGGCAGCGGCTGCATAGGCCTTGGGCAGCAGGGCGAGGTCGATTCCCTTGAGCATGTGCGACATGCTGACGGTCAGCTGGAAGCCGGCGGCCCACAGCGGCCAGAACCGGCTGGAGACGAGCGCGATCGCAACGAAGGCTGCGAGCACTGCGAGGTCGATCACCAGGAGTCCGGTCTCGACCTCGGTATAGCGCTCGTGAAGCGGCGAGATCACGAAGTGGGTGGCGACCGTCGCCAGAAGGCAAGTGGTCGCCGCGATCCGCTCCTCGGTGCGCCCACGCATCCATGCGTAGGCGCAGATGAGGATGACGATCGCCCAGAAGATCTGTTTGGGAAGCATTTCAAGGGGACCGGACCACATCGCCATGGTCCGGTCAAACATCCTACGCCACGATCCGAAGGTCTGCCCGGGCGGTGTTCGGCGGACAATCCTCGCCGTCGCCCCAGCTGACAGTGCGGAGACCCGGCACCTTGCCCTTCGCATCGGCCAGGGCCTCGTGGCAGGCGACGATCGCACCGCGCGTCTCGACCAGGCCGGTCACTGCCGTCGCGAGCTGCTGGAGCGTCGGATGAATGACTCCGTAGCCGACTCCGGCGACAGAATTGACGTGCATGATCCTCGACTGAAGCTCGGCGATTTCATTGAGGGCGCTGTCGATGGTTGCCTCGACGGCCCGCACCTGGGTGGCGACTTCGTAAGCCGCGTCCTGAATCATTTGCTTGCGCATGGCTGCTCCTTCTCCGCAGGCGCTGACCTGCGAAGTCAAAATGTCCCGATTCGATTTGGGCCGGCCGGGCTAGCTCTTCAGCAGTCTAGCGAGGCTCTCCAGGCCGGCGAGGTACATGCCGGCGGAAAATGCAGCTCCAGTCGCGATCATCACGATCCAGAGCAGCCGGAGGCCGACACTCATCTCATTGCGGGAGTGGCTCCTCGTTGCGAACGGCAGTTGCAGGGAAGACCAGAACGACTCGTGCTTCTGCTCGGTTAGAAAGCCCGCGCTGTCCCAGGCCTCCCCTGCGCGATCAGCGTGCCGAATCTGATTGCTGACCGCGCCGTCTTGGTCGCCTGTCGCGGCCTCGGTCTCAATGTACGGCGGTTGATGTATCAATCGTTGATATGGCTCCGCGTACAGAGAGACGAGGCGAGCCGCCTGGCTGCGCCGCGGAACCTGCAGGATGTGGAGCGCCTGGCGGATGCGCTGGTCGACCGTATGCGGGGAAATCCCGAGCTCGACCGCGATTTCCTTCGACGAAAGATGCTGCGCAACGAGATGCAGGCAGTCCAGCTGGCCGGGAGTCAGCTTCGCCACCCGGTCGGCATTGTCCGGCTCGATCTCGTTGGGGCAAACGCCCCTGAGCGCGGGATTCGGCACCCGAGCTATCCTTTCAAACGCTGTTTACTGCCCCGGTGTAACGCCCGAGTCAGCGGCAACCTACGTCAGAATGGATGCTTCGGCCAAGGACAGAGGGTTATCTTTCGTTAAGGGTAAGCGGAATTTTGCCTTTTTCAGAGCGCCAGGGCCGGCCCGATGTCCGCGATCGGGGGCTATCGGAGCTGGTGGAGAGGGCTGGATTCGAACCAGCGTACGCTTGCGCGGGCAGATTTACAGTCTGCTGCCTTTAACCACTCGGCCACCTCTCCACAGGTGCAGGCAGGCGCGCCAAATGGCGGCGCGGGTGCGGCGTGTCAACGCGAGTAACGCGTTCCACAGGCCCATGTGCCAGTCGCCGCGCGAGCCAGGCTCGCGCGCGCTCCAATTTCGAACCTGCCCCCGGCAGGTCGCGAAATTGGAGCGGGTGAAGGGAATCGACCCCTCGTCGTAAGCTTGGAAGGCTTCTGCTCTACCATTGAGCTACACCCGCTCGGCGCAGCGGACCGCGCCAATGCCATTGCCTATCTGGCGACGTCAACTGGAATGGCAAGAGTTTCGCCGCTTGACTGGACTCGCGGCGCGGGCGTACCAAGCGCGCCAATGGCACACCTGAACGCCATCGCCGCAACTTCGACCGTCCGCTTCTGGTGGCGCTCGTCGACTCTTGCGGCGCGATGGCGCGACTGATCGCCTAACAACCGATCATCGACTGCCCGCCCGCCACCGGCGGGCTTTTTTGTTTCAGGTGACTTCAATGACCCTTGTTGCTTCCATCTCCCCCGCCACAGCCGCGCCCGTGGCCGCTTCGGCTGGCATTGAACGCTCGATCGCCCGGCTGCTCGATCGCGAGGATCTCGATCGGGAAGAGACCCGCGATCTCTTCACCGAGATTGTCGAAGGGCACCTGCCCGAACCGCTGATGGCGGCGACCTTCGTCGCGCTTCGATTCAAGGGCGAGACGTCGGAGGAACTCACCGGGGCAGCGCTGGCGCTTCGTGCCGCCGCCCGGCCGTTCCCAAGGCCCGATTATCTATTCGCGGACAGCTGCGGCACCGGCGGCGACTGTTCCGGCTCCATCAACGTATCGACCGCGGCGGGGCTGGTCTCCGCCGCCTGCGGACTTCCGGTCGTCAAGCACGGCAACCGGTCCTTCACATCGAAATGCGGCTCGGCGGATGTACTCGAGTCGCTGGGCGCGAAGCTGGATCTCAGCCCCCCGGCTTCGCGCCTTTCCCTTGACCGAACCGGCTTCTGCTTCCTGTTGGCGCCTGCCTATCACCCAGGCATCGCGCATGCGGGGCCGGTGCGCCGGGCGCTTCGGGTGCGAACGGCAATGAACCTGCTCGGCCCGTGCCTGAACCCGGCCCGTCCCCGGGTCCAGCTGCTCGGCGTTCCCGATCCTGGCTTGCTGCAGCCGGTTGCCGAAACGCTGCGTGCGCTCGGCGTCGAGCGCGCGCTCGTCGTTAACGGCTCGGGGCTCGACGAAGTCGCGGTCCATGGTTTCACACAGGCGATCAGGCTGCTCGACGGCGAACTCGAACGGCTGGAAATCACGCCGGAGCAGGCCGGCCTGAAGCGTTATCCGAAGGACGAGATCGCCGGCGGCCAGCCTGCCGAAAATGCGCAGCTGCTGCTCGACATAGTGCAAGGTCGCGGAACCGCGGCACAGCGCGCGATCGTCGCGATCAACGCGGGCGCCCTGCTCGAAACCGCGGGTCTCGCCGCCGACCTTCGCCAGGGCACGGACATGGCGCAGGACGCAATTTCCTCCGGACGAGTTTTCAGGCTGCTCCAGGATTTCGTGGAGGCGAGCCGTGGCTGAAGGGATCCTCGCCGAAATCGCGCAAGCGCGGCGTGCGGACCTCGCCAGCCGTTTCGCCGGCGTGAGCCTTGAATCGCTAAGGAGCCGCGCCGAACGCACGAGCCGAAGCCTTGCCGACGTTCTGGCTCAGGCCGGCAGCCGCTTCATCCTCGAGATCAAGAAGGCCTCGCCATCGCGCGGCGCGATTCGCGCCCAGGCCGACGTGGCGAACGTCGCGGGTGGCTATGCCGGAGTGGCCGACGCGCTGAGCGTGCTCGTCGAAAGTCGGCATTTCGGCGGCTCGCTCGACGATCTTCGGATCGCGCGCCGGAAATTCGACGGTCCGATCCTCGCCAAGGATTTCTTCCTCGACCCGCGCCAAGTGGTCGAGGCGCGAATCGCGGGCGCCGATGCCGTCCTGGTGATGCTCTCGCTGGTCGATGACTCCACCGCGCGCTCGCTGATCGCCGAAGCGAAGCGGTTCGGCATGGGCGCGCTGGTCGAGGTCCACGACGAAGCGGAGATGCGCCGTGCGAACGCGCTCGGAGCGGAGATCATCGGAATCAACAACCGCGACCTGCGCGACCTTTCGATCGACCTATCCGCGACCGAGCGGCTGGCGAAGCTCGCGGGCGGGAAGCTGCTGGTTTCCGAATCGGGCATCGCGTCACGCGCCGATGTCGAGCGCTTGTCAGGCCACGTCGACGCGTTCCTGGTCGGAAGCTCGCTCATGGGCGCCTCCGATCCCGCCGACGCGGCGCGCGAGCTGGTCTTCGGCCGAGTGAAATTGTGCGGAGTCAGGCGCGGCGAAGACATGCATCCCGCCGCCACGCATGTGGGCCTAGTGTTCGTCCCGGAGAGCCCGCGCGCCGTCTCCCTGGGAGAGGCATTCCGCCTGACCGGCGCAGGACCGAAGCGCGTCGGCGTGTTCCGCAGTGCGCCGATCGCCGAAGTTGCGGAGACGGCGACCGTCCTCGGGCTGGCGGCGGTGCAGCTGCACGGGCGAGAGGACGCCGATTACGTCCGCTCGCTGGCTCGCCACCTGCCGGGCGATTGCGAGATCTGGAAGGCGCTCTCGGTCGGGACTTCGCGGCCGGAGAGTTTCGATGCTGCCGACCGGCTGCTGTTCGACAGCGGTCCGGGCGGCACCGGGCAGGCGTTCGATTGGGACCTCGTGCGCGATCATCCGCGTCTCGCCAGCGCATTGATCGCCGGCGGGATTGGACCCGGGAACGCCCGCGAAGCGGCCGCCCTGGGCGCTTATGCGGTCGACGTCGGCTCGGCGGTCGATGCGCGCCGGGGCGTCAAGTCGCCGCAGAAGATCCGCGCCCTCTTCGACGCGCTTCGGCCGCAGTCCCGGCAGGAGCTCCTTCAATGCGCCTGAACGGACGCTTCGGCCGCTATGGCGGGACCTACGTCCCCGAAATCCTGCTGCCCGCGCTCGAGCAGCTCGAAGCGGCGTTCCTCGATGCGCAGGCGGACCCCGGTTTCGCAGCCGAGCTCAACACGCTGCTCGCCAACTATGCCGGGCGGCCGACGCCGCTCACCCGCTGCCGCAACCTCCCGGGCAACATCTTCCTGAAGCGGGAGGACCTGCTTCACGGCGGCGCACACAAGACCAACCAGGTGCTCGCCCAGGCGCTGCTTGCGAAGCGGATGGGCAAGACCCGGCTGATCGCTGAAACGGGCGCGGGCCAGCATGGCGTTGCGACCGCGATCGCCGGCGCGCTGCTCGGCTTCGAGACCGTGATCTACATGGGCGCGGAGGACGTTGAGCGGCAGCAGCTCAACCTCTTCCGGATGGAGCTGATGGGCGCTCGAGTCATTCCCGTCGAGATCGGGGGACGAACGCTCAAGGATGCGATCAACGAGGCGCTCCGCGACTGGTCGGCGAGTTTCGAGCACACGCACTATCTGCTTGGCACGGCCGCCGGACCGCACCCCTTCCCGCTGATGGTCCGTGAATTCCAGCGCGTGATCGGGCGAGAGGCGCGGGCGCAGATCCTGGAGCAGGCGGGACGCCTCCCCGACGCGGCAATCGCCTGCATCGGCGGCGGCTCGAACGCCATCGGCCTGTTTGCCGATTTCCTCGATGACCCCGTTCGCCTCATCGGCGTCGAAGCCGCGGGCCGCGGTCTCGACAGCAACAAGCATGGAGCGACCTTATTCGGCGGTCGGCCGGGCGTGCTTCACGGCGCGGAAACCTATGTGCTTCAGGACGCCGACGGCCAGATTTCCGAAAGCTGGTCGGTGTCCGCCGGCCTGGATTATCCGGCGGTCGGCCCGGAGCATGCGCACCTGAAGGACAGCGGCCGCGCCGATTATGTCGGAGCGACCGACGGCGAGGCTCTGTCCGCCTTTCGGCTGCTGGCGGAGAAAGAGGGGATCCTCTGCGCGTTCGAATCCGCGCACGCCCTTGCCCATGCGCTGAAGCTCGCCGAGCGGGAGCCGGACTCGCTCCTGATCGTCGGCCTGTCGGGGCGCGGCGACAAGGATGTGACTCAAGCGCAGCATTTGCTTCACGCCCAACTGAAGGTCGCCGCCGAATGAGCCGCTACGCCTCCATGTTCGAGCGGCTGCACGCCCGCGGGGAAGGCGCGTTCGGCGCCTTCGTCATGCTCGGCGATCCCGATCCCCCGGCCAGCGCGCGCGTTCTCGATGCGCTGGTCGACGGCGGTGCGGACATGATCGAGGTCGGGATCCCTTTCTCCGACCCCATCGCTGACGGTCCGGTCATCCAGGCGGCGTCGGGCCGCGCGCTGGCTGCCGGAGTCCGCACCGCCGAGTGTTTCGACCTGATCGCGCATTTCCGGCGGCGGCATCCGGACGTGCCGGTGGGAATCCTGACCTACGCGAACCTGGTGCTCGCGCGCGGCCGGCGCAACTTCTTTGCCCGAGCAGCGCAAGCAGGCGCCGACAGCCTGCTCGTCGCCGACCTCCCGTCTGTCGAAGCGGAACCGTGGGCAGAGGAAATGCGGGAAGCCGGGCTGGACCCGGTGCTGATCGCAGCTTCGAACACACCGGACGATACGCTCCGCAACATCGCGCGCCTCTCCGGCGGCTACACCTATTGCGTCACCCGAGCCGGGATCACCGGCAATCACGCGGGTGCGCGTTTCGATCCGAAGCTCATCGACCGTCTTCGGAACCTTGGTGCCCCGCCTCCCGTCTTCGGCTTCGGTATCTCCAAGCCCGACCATGTCCGCGCCGCCCTCGACGCGGGGGCGGCCGGGGTCATCTGCGGCTCTGCGATCGTCTCGCTGATCGCCGCCGCCGTGTCGCCGGCCTCCGCGGTCGCGCCCTTCGTCGCCTCCCTGAAAGCGGCCACCCGCGTCGACTCATCGCGGCTACGGAACGACTGCCACGCCCAAGCAGTTTGATTCCGCGGTTTTCGCGAGGAGTTGAGGCCCATGGCCGCACGTCCAGTTTGGAGAGGGCAGATCCGGCTCGCGCTGGTGTCGATCCCGGTGGAGCTGTTCCCCGCAACGAAGAGCGGCGCGTCGATCCAGTTCCACCAGGTCCACGAGCCGACCGGCAAGCGAATCAAATATGAGAAGGTCGTGCCGGGAATCGGCCCCGTCGATCGCGACGAGATCGTCAAAGGCTATGAGGTGTCGAAGGGGCATTATGTCCTGCTCGATCCGGAGGAGATCGAGAGCGTCAAGCTGGAGAGCCGCAAGACGCTCGACCTCGTCGAGTTCGTCGACCTGCGCGACATCGACGCCATGTATTACGAGAAGCCTTATTACGTCGTGCCCGCGGACGACCTTGCCGAGGAAGCCTATGTCGTCCTCCGCGACGCGCTGAAGGACGCGAAGAAGGTCGGGATCGGGCAGCTAGCGATGCGCGGCCAGGAATATGTGGTCGCGATCAAGCCATGCGGCCGCGGCATTCTCCTGGAGACGCTGCGCTACGCCGACGAGGTCAACAAGGCTCAAGGCTATTTCCGCGAGATCGGCGACCACAAGCCCGACGAGGACATGCTCGACCTCGCGTCGATGCTCATCGAGAAGAAGACGGGCAAGTTCGACCCGAGCGAGTTCCACAATCGCTATGTCGATGCCCTGAAGGATCTCATCGCCGAAAAGCAGAAGCACAAGGGCGAGAAGATCATCCAGGAGCCGGAAGGCGCGCCTCCGAAAGGCTCAAACGTTATCGACCTTATGGCGGCGTTGAAGAAGAGCCTCGAGACGGGCGGCAACGCGGGCGGCGAGAAAGCCAAGCCGAAGGCGAAGCCGGCGCCCCGTTCGAAGGCGCGGCCGAGCTCGACCGAAAAGCCGAAGAAGAAAGCGGCGGGCGGGCGGAAGTGACTGTCCGGGTCGTCATTGCGAGGAGCGCAGCGACGAAGCAATCCAGCGGCGCGAGGCTGGATTGCTTCGCTTCGCTCGCAATGACTGGGAGGGGCTGACGTGCCCACCCGCAAGCTCGACATCGAAACCTACAACAAGAAGCGCGACTTCTCGAAAACGAAGGAGCCAAAGGGCCGCAAGCTCAAGGGCAAGGGCGACAGCTTCGTCGTGCAGAAGCACGACGCCTCGCATCTCCATTGGGATTTCCGGCTGGAAATGGACGGCGTCCTGAAGAGCTGGGCGGTGCCGAAGGGGCCCAGCCTGGACCCTTCCGTGAAGCGGATGGCGATGCGGACCGAAGACCATCCGCTCGATTATGGCGACTTCGAAGGCACGATTCCGCGCGGCGAATATGGCGGCGGGACGGTGATGCTCTGGGACGAGGGAAAGTGGGTGCCCGAGCCCGGCAAGGACCCGACCAGGACCATCGAGGAAGGCCATCTCCACTTCACTCTCGAAGGGGAGCGGATGAAGGGAGAGTGGGTGATGTTCCGCCTCAAGCCGCGCAAGCCCGCCGACCGCGAAAGCTGGATGCTCAAGAAAGTCGACGACGAATATGCCGAGCCCGAGCATGGCGACGAGCTGGTCGACGACTGCACCACCAGCGTGACGACGGGCCGGACGATGGCGGAAATTGCATCAGGGGAGGACGTCTGGCGCTCCAACCGCGGCGGGAAGAAGGGCGGCCGCGGCAAGACCGAAGCGAGTGTCGCACCGCCGGCGTTCAAGCCGGTGCAGCTGGCGACCCTGGTCGATCATGTGCCGACCGGATCCGACTGGCTGTTCGAATATAAATATGACGGATACCGGCTGCTGCTCGCGACCGGCTCCAACGCGGCGACCGCCTGGACCCGGAACCAGAAGGACTGGAGCGACAAGTTCCGGGCGCTGGTGAAGGCGGCGGAAGGCCTTCCCCCCGGCTGCCTGATCGACGGCGAGGCGGTGGCGCTGAACAAGGCTGGCAAGCCCGATTTCCAGCTTCTGCAATCGACGCTGAAGGAGAGCCGGGGAAAGAACCTCGTCTTCTATGCCTTCGACCTGCTGGTCGACCGCGGCGAGGATATCCGCAAGCTTGGCAACCTCGAACGCAAGGAGCGGCTCGCCGCGCTTCTCGAGAATGCGCCGTCGACGATCATCTACGGCGACCACGTGCTCGGCAAGGGCGAGGAGTTGCTCCAGGCGGTCTGCGCCGAGGGCGGCGAGGGTATCGTCGCCAAGAAGGCCACCGCTCCCTATCGCGGTGAACGGACGAAAAACTGGCTCAAGATCAAATGCATCGAGCGGCAGGAATTCGTCATCGTCGGATGGTCGGAGAGCGACAAGGTCCGCCGCGGCTTCCGCTCTTTGCTCCTCGCCACCCGCGACAACGGCAAGCTGCGGTTCGCCGGCAAGGTGGGCACCGGATTCAACATGAAGACGATGGGCGAGCTGCTCGACCGGATGAAGCCGCTGGAGATCGACAAACCGGCCCTCGACGTTCCGCGCGCCGAGCGAAAGGGCGGCCACTGGATCGAGCCGCAACTGGTCGCCGAAATCGCCTACACCGAGTTCACGTCCGAGGGTATTCTGCGCCACCCGAGCTTCATCGCTCTTCGCGAGGACAAGCCGGCGAGCGAGGTCGTGCGCGAGACGAAGACAAAGCTGCCCAAATCGGCGAAGAAGGGCGATCATCCGACGCCGGAGAGCTTCGGCATAAAGATCAGCAACCCCGACCGCGCGATCTACCCGACCGAGAAGCTGACCAAATACGACCTCGCCGAATATTATGCGGCGATCAATCCGCTGCTGATGATTGACGCCGCCAACCGGCCGCTGACCCTCATCCGCTGTCCGCAGGGCCGCGCCAAGAAGTGCTTCTTCCAGAAGCACGACACCGGATCGATGGGCGACGCGGTCAAGCACGTGCCGATCGAGGAGAAAAAGGGCGGCGTGCAGGATTATCTCTACGTCGACGACATCACGGGCATCCTGTCCTGCGTTCAGATGGGCACGATCGAATTCCACGGGTGGGGGAGCCGCGCCGACAAGGTCGAATATCCCGACCGGCTGGTGTTCGACCTCGACCCCGACGTGGGCCTGGATTTCGACGACGTGCGCGAGGCCGCGAAGCGAATCCGCGACCTGCTCGCCGATCTGGGCCTGAAGACCTTTCCGATGCTGACCGGCGGCAAGGGCATCCACGTCATCGCGCCGCTCGACCAGTCGGCAGACTGGGACGCGGTGTCGAGCTTCGCCGAGCGCTTCTCGCGTGCGGTGTCGGAAGCGGAGCCGGAGCGCTTCACCGCCAACATGCGCAAGGTGCAGCGCAAGGGCCGCATCTTCCTCGACTGGCTCCGCAACCAGCGCGGATCGACCGCGGTGCTGCCTTATTCCGCGCGGGCCCGCGAAGGCGCTCCCGTCGCGGCGCCCATCGCCTGGGAAGAACTCGGCGATTACGAGGGCGGCAACGCCTTCACCATCCGCGAACTCGACCTGCTGATCGAACGCTCGTCGAAGAAATTGCTGCTCGGCTGGGGCGAAGCGAAGCAGGCGCTTCCGGGGGCCTGACTCGCTCCTCAGTGCGCCGACGGTCCTGAAGTGGCGACTATTTCTGTTAAACTCGACGAATGTTTATCGAACGAACGGATCTGATCGACCGATTCGCCAACTATTTCGCCGACGATACGTCAGGGAACTGGTACTTTCATCCTGGCGAGGATTGGCCTTGGCTCCCGGTCTCGGAGAGCGAGATGCTCGACGGGATCGAGCGTTACCGGCGTCGATCGATGGCGGCCATGTCTATCCAGTGGATCACATTCTTTGCGGCATTCCTGTGGTTTTGTTGGGTTGCGTACTCAGATGCCAATGCGGTCGGCGTTGAGAACGTCCTCGCATTCGCGTTCGCTTTTCTTGCAGCCTTCGTTGGCCATTCGTGGGCTCTGCGCTCCTCGTTTAGGCCGTTTTATCCGCGCGCATTGGAGTACGCCGCGGATCGACAGCGTTCGGGTGGTCCGATCGGATCTCCGAACATCATCTACCGAGAGCGCGCACAACAGGCTCGGCGCCGTCAGGGAACGTGGTGGCGTGGCCCCTAGCGGTGGTCGGCAATCCGCTACCTAATCTCGCTAAGCTCCACGCCCTTCGTTTCCCGCGCCAACAGAGCACTTACGCCGCTGATCGCGCAGGCGATGGCTACGTAGATCGAGACCGGCACCGACGAGTGCAGGTCCTTGTAGAGCCATAGGGCGATGATCGGTGCCAGCGACCCCGCGAAGATGGCGGTGAGCTGATAGGCGATCGACACGCCGGAATAGCGGATTCGGGTCGGGAACAGCTCGGTGATGAAGGCGGCCTGCGGCGCGTACATCGACGCGTGCAGGACGAGGCCAACGACGATGGCGAGGATGATCGCGCCGTCGCTTCCGCTCGCCAGCATCGGGAAGAAGAGAAAGATGAAGATGGCGAGCCCGAACGCGCCAAAGGCATAGACCGGTCGGCGGCCGATGCGGTCGGACAGGATGGCGAGCAGGGGAATCGCGACGAACTGGACCGCGGCGCCGATCAGCAAGGCGTCGAGCGCCAGGCTCCGGCTTTCCGTCGCGACGTCGACCAGGAAGGTCAGCGAGAAAACGGTGAGGATGTAGTAGACGATGTTCTCGCCGACCCTGAGGCCGGCGCCGAGAAGAACGGCGCGCGGGCGTTCGCGGAAGACGTCCATGGCCGGCAATTTCGCCGGCGCCTTGGCCATCTCGACCTCCGCCTCGAACATCGGGGTCTCGGCGACCCGGTTGCGGATGTACCAGCCGACGATCACCAGGAGGCCGGAGAGGAGGAACGGAATTCGCCAGCCCCAGGCGACGAAGTCGGCTTCGCTCTGCAGGCCGGCCATCAGCGCGAGAATTCCCGCCGAGAGAAGGCTGCCCAGGGGAACGCCGGCCTGCGGCCAGCTTGCCCAGAAACCGCGACGTTTCGCGTCGCCATATTCGGCGGCAAGCAACACCGCTCCGCCCCATTCGCCGCCGACCGCGAAACCCTGGAAGACGCGGAGCAGGATGAGTCCGATCGGCGCCCAGATGCCGATGCTGGCATAGCCCGGGAGCAAGCCGATCAGGACCGTCGCGATGCCCATCATCACGAGGCTCCACATCAGCAATTTCTTGCGGCCGATGCGGTCGCCGAAATGGCCGAAGACGATTCCGCCCAACGGCCGGGCGACGAAGCCCACGGCGTAGGTCGCGAAGGCGAGCAAGGTGCCGACGAGGGGATCGAAGGAGGGGAAGAACAGCTTGTTGAAGACGAGGGCCGCGGCGGAGCCGTAGAGGAAGAAATCGTACCACTCGATCGTCGTCCCGATCAGGCTCGCCGCGATAACCCGGCCGATCGGCGTTTTCCGTTTTGCTGCTGTTGCCATCCGTCTCCCCACCTTTCGCGGGTCAGGCTAACGCGAACAGGTGGGCGAATTCCAGTCCGGGTTGCCGATCCCGCCTCCGCGCCTTAGCCCTTCGTCCATGCGTACACTTGCTCTCCCGCTTCTCCTCCTCCTCACCGCCGCAACCACGCCCGCCGATCTCGACCGGCTGAAAAGCGAAGCGGCGCGCGTGACGATCGTCCGCGACGACTGGGGGATCGCTCACGTCAGCGGTCCGACGGACGCCGACGCGGTGTTCGGGATGATCTACGCCCAGGCCGAGGACGACTTCCCGCGCGTCGAAGCGAATTACCTGACGGCGCTCGGCCGGACCGCCGAGGCCGATGGCGAGAAGGCGATCTGGCAGGATCTGCGGGCGCGGCTTTACGTCAACGACGCGAAGCTGAAGGACGAATATGCCAGAAGCCCGGAGTGGCTGAAGACGCTGATGAAGGCGTGGGCCGACGGGCTAAACTATTATCTCGTCACCCATCCGGATGTTCACCCGAAGGCGATCACGCATTTCGAACCGTGGATGGCGCTGAGCTTTACCGAAGGCAGCATCGGCGGCGACATCGAATCGATCGACCTCGACAAGCTGCGCGACTTCTATTCGGCCGGCCACCCGCAACTTGCTTCAATCGCCTTCGATAGGCCGCCACTGACCGACACGCTCGAGCACCAGAATTCCAACGGCATCGCCATCGCTCCGAAGATCAGCGCAGACGGGCACGCTTTGCTCCTGATCAATCCGCACACCACCTTCTTCTTCCGCTCCGAGCTGCAAATGAAGAGCGACGAAGGGCTCGACGCTTATGGCGCGGTCACCTGGGGCCAGTTCTTCGTCTACCAGGGCTTCAACCCGCACACCGGCTGGATGCACACATCGACGGGCGCCGATGCGATCGACGAGTTCGCGGAGACCGTCGAGAAGCGGAACGGCAAGCTCGTGTACAAATATGGCAGCGAATGGCGGCCGGTGCGCGAGCAGCAGGTCAGCATCCGCTACAAAAAGCCGGACGGCACGTTCGGAACGCGCAGCTTCACGACGTACAGCACGCATCACGGTCCAATCGTGCGCTCGGCCGACGGCAAATGGATTTCATTCGCGATCATGGACCGGCCGATCGCGGCGCTTCAACAATCCTATTTGCGGACGAAGACCCGCGATCTCGCCTCCTATCTCAAGGTCGCGGACTTGAAGGCGAACAGCTCCAACAACACCCTGTTCGCCGACGACAAGGGCAACATCGCCTATCTGCACCCGCAGTTCGTGCCGGTCCGCGACGACCGCTTCGATTATACGAAGCCGGTGGACGGGTCCGATCCGCGGACGGACTGGAAGGGCGACACGCCCGTCGACAAGCTGCCGAACGCGATCAACCCGCCGAACGGCTGGGTCGACAATAACAATAACGCGCCCTGGTCGACCGCGGGGTCGTACAGCCCGAAAGCGAAGGACTTCCCGAAATATATGGATCAGTTCGGGGAGAATTTCCGCGGACTGCATGCGCTTCGGATGCTGGAGGGGAGCAGCGGGTGGACCGCCGACAAGCTCAATGCGGCGGCTTTCGATAGCTACCAGCCGGGTTTCGCCGCGCTGATCCCGCCGCTTCTCCAGGCCTATGATGCGCTCCCCGCGGCCGACGCGAGGAAGGCGAAGCTGGCGGGCCCCATTGCGGCGCTGAGGGGGTGGGATTATCGCTGGGGCGCGGGCTCCGTGCAGCAGTCGCTGGCGATGTTCTACGGGCGGAAGCTCTATGGCCGGCTCAAGGCCAAACCGGACGAGGTCACCAACAAGAAATATATGCGGCTCGCGCGCGATACTTCGGCCGAGGACAAGCTGGACGCGCTCTCCGACGCAGTCGACTGGCTCCAGCGCGATTTCGGCAAGTGGCAGGTGCCATGGGGAGAGATCAACCGCTTCCAGCGGATCTCGTCAGCGATCGACCATCCGTTCGACGATGCCGCGCCGAGCTTCCCGGTGCCGTTCGCGGACGGCAATTTCGGTTCGCTCGCTTCGTTCAAGTCCGACCAGCGCCCGGGCACGAAGAAGTGGTACGGCTATCACGGCAACAGCTTCGTCGCGATCGTCGAGTTCGGACCCAAGGTGAACGCCCGAGCGGTGAAGGTCGGCGGCGAGAGCGGACACGCGGATTCGCCCCACTTCACCGATCAGATGCCGCGCTACGCGTCGGGCGCGCTGCGCCAGGTCTATTTCTGGCCGGAGCAGCTGCAGGGCCACACCGAGCGGACGTACCACCCGGGTCAGTAATCAACGATCGGCGAAATGGTCCGTGGCGCGGATCAGGCCGTCGAGGATTCCGGGCTCGTTGAACAGGTGGCCGCCGTCGGGGACGATCTGAAGGTCGACCTCGGGCCAGGCCTGCTTCAGCGCCCAGGCAGCGCGGGGCGGGGTACAGCAATCGTGGCGGCCCTGGACGATGATGCCGGGAATGCCTGCAAGCTTGCTCGCGCCGTCGAGCAGCTGAGTTTCGCCCAGCCAGCCCTTGTTGATCATGTAGTGGTTCTCGATCCGGGCGATCGCGACCGCTTTCTTGGGATCGGTGAACTCCTCCATCACCTCCGGGTTCGGGAGCAGGGTGACGACATTGCCTTCCCATGCCGCGAACGCTTTCGCCGCAGCGACCTGCTCGTCCATGTTCTCGCTGGTCAGCCGCTTGCGATAGGCCTGGAGGAGGTCTCCGCGTTCGGCTGCGGGAATGGGCGCGACGAACTCGTCCCATTTGTCGGGGTAGAGCGATGAGGCGCCGCCCTCGGCGTAGAGCCAGTCGAGCTCATATTGCTGGAACAGGAAGATGCCGCGGAGCACCAGCTCGGTGACGCGCTCGGGGTGGGTTTCGGCATAGGCGATCGCGAGCGTCGAGCCCCAGCTTCCGCCGAACACCTGCCACTTCTCGACGCCTGCGACTTGGGTGCGAAGCTTCTCGATATCCTCGACCAGGTCCCAGGTCGTGTTGTTGTCGAGGCTGGCGAACGGCGTCGACTTGCCGCAGCCGCGCTGGTCGAACACCAGGATCTTGTACTTGTCGGGATCGAACTGCCGCCGGTGATCGGGGCTGGATGCACCGCCGGGGCCGCCGTGAAGGAAGACGACCGGCTTGCCGTCCGGATTGCCGCACAATTCCCAATAGAGACTGTGCCCGTCGCCGACGTCGAGATGGCCGGATTTGTACGGCTCGATGGGCGGATAGAGGGTGCGGCGTTCCGTCATAATTCCTCCATGCGAGCGAAGCTCGTGGGGAGGGGGACCAGCACCGAAGAGTGATGGTGGAGGGGCCCCTCCGTCACGGCTTCGCCGTGCCACCTCCCCATCGCTTCGCGACAGGGAGGATTCAAAAACTGAACTCCGAATAGACGCGGCTGAGGTCCCCTTGCCACGGACCGTTGTAGAGGTCGAGGAGGCGCTCGGCCGGTGTCTTGCCGGTGGCGACGATCTCGTTGAGGGGATCGAGGAAGCCGCTTTCGTTGTCGCCGGCGCTGTTGAGGCGCTTGCGGCGGGTCAGCCCGTCGGTCGCGATGTCGAGAACGGTTCGGGCGAGATCGTGCACGGTCCCGCCGCCCGGCGCCGGCGCCTTCAGCGCCAGCTTCGGCACGTCGCGGCGAAGCTGCTCGTGATCCTCGATGCTCCAGCCCTTGACGAGGTCCCAGGCCGCGTCGAGCGCAACCTCGTTGTAGAGCAGGCCGACCCACAAGGCGGGGAGGGCGCAGATTCGGCTCCACGGACCGCCGTCGGCGCCGCGCATCTCGAGGAAGCTCTTCAGCCGAACCTCTGGGAAGATAGTCGAGAGATGGTCGACGAAGTCGGAGATTACCGGCTTCTCGCCCGGAAGCTGGGGCAGCCTGCCGTCCAAAAATTCGCGGAAGCTCTCGCCGGCGACGTCGAGATATTTGCCGTCGCGGTAGATGAAGTACATCGGCACATCGAGCGCGTAGTCGAGATAGCGCTCGTATCCGAAGCCGTCCTCGAACACGAACGGCAGCATGCCGGTGCGGTCCGGGTCGGTATCCTCCCAGATGTGGCTGCGATAGCTGAGGTAGCCGTTGGGCTTGCCTTCGGTGAACGGCGAGTTGGCGAAGAGGGCGGTCGCGACGGGCTGGAGCGCCAGGCCGACGCGGAACTTCTTCACCATGTCGGCTTCCGACGAATAGTCGAGGTTGGTCTGGATGGTGCAGGTGCGCAGCATCATGTCGAGGCCGAGATTGCCGACCTTCGGCATGTAATTGAGCATGATCGCGTAGCGGCCCTTGGGCATCCTCGGCAGCTCGTCGCGAGTCTTGTCCGGCCACATGCCCAGGCCAAGGAAGCCGAGGCCGAGCCGGTCGCCGATCGCCTTGCACTGGGTGAGGTGCCGGCCCGCCTCGACGCAAGTCTGGTGAAGGTTCTCGAGCATCGCTCCCGACAGCTCGAACTGTCCGGCCGGCTCGAGGCTGATCGTTCCGTTGTGGGGGCCGAGAAGGGCGATGACATTGCCGTTCTCGATGACTGGCTTCCAGTCGAATTCGGTCAGGCCCGTCAGCAGGTCGCGGATTCCTCCGGGCTCTTCATACGAAGGGGCGCGGTGGTCGGATGTTCGAAACACGAACTTCTCGTGCTCGGTGCCGATCCGCCATTCCTGCGGCGCTTTTTCTCCAGCCGCGAAAGTCGCGAGCAAATCGTCGCGGCTCTCGATCGGCGGGCTCTCGCTGTCGTCGGTCCGCGTCGTCATGCCTGGGCGCGCTTAGCTCCGGCCGAAAGCGCGCGCCAGCACTTCCGTCTTATGATGCAACCAATCCTGCTTATGGGCGCCAGTCGCCCGCAAAGGCCATGTAGGTGGCGAGCGCCGCCAGGGCCGCGGTTTCCGCGCGCAGGATCCTTGGCCCGAGCGAGATCTCGATCGCGCCGGTCGTCGCCCGCACCGACGCGCGCTCATCCTCGGTAAAGCCGCCTTCGGGGCCGGTGAGAATCGTTGCAGCACCGGGCCTGAACGCCTGCGCCGCAACTTCGCCGCCATTCTCGTCGGCAAAATACAGCGGTCGTCGTGAGTCCCGGCCGGCAAGGAATTGCTTTAGCGGGACCGGCTCGTCGATCGCGGGCAGGCGAGTCCGCCCGCACTGCTCGGCCGCTTCGATCGCGATTCCCTCCAGCCGGTCGGTTCTCACCCGGTCGACGATGGTGCGCTTCGTGATCACGGGAATCAGGCGGGCGGCTCCGAGCTCCGTCGCTTTTTCGACTAACCAATCGGTCTGCGCGCGCTTCACCGGGGCGAAGGCGAGCCACACATCCGGAATCGCTTCGGCCGAGCGGGTCTGGCGCTCGACGGTCAAGCTCATGCGTTTGCGCGCCGAATCGGCGATGCGAGCAAGCCACTCGCCGGACTGTCCGTCGAACAGAAGCAGCTCGTCGCCTTCGCGAAGGCGCATGACGTTGCCGAGGTAATTGGCCTGCTTCGGATCGAGGTCGATTTGCGCGCCGGCGCCGAGAGGCTGCCGGACGAAGAGCCGGGTCAGGCTTTTTGGCGGCCAGGCGGGGGTCGCGGGCATTGCCGCCGATTAGCGGCCATGGGCCGCTTAGGCCACTAAGGCCGATTGCCCAACGCGATCGCGGCGTCGACCAGGGCCGGGTGAATGTCCGCCGCGAACCTGCAACCGACCTGGTCGCCGTCCTGCCAGACGACCGAACCCTGGAGCGGTGCGAGACCCTTCATCCGAAGTTCGACCGGCGCACCGGGAACCAGCGTGTCGCCCACGGTCATCCGGAACCCGCCAATCGAAAGGTCGGTCACGGTCACGCGTCTCAGCAGTGTCCCATAACGAACGATCGCTCGAATCCGGACGGGATGGCGGGCGGAAAGCCGCTCGTCCGGAAGATCCAGCAGGTCGCGATAATAACGGGAAGCTTGAAGATGGACGGAGCGTTCGCCGGCGTCGGCCGCTTCGTCCGCGAGTGTCAGCGCCTCGAGAAGACGCTTCGTGAAATAGGCCTCATACATGCGCCGCACCTTCCAGGCTGCGCGGCCGTTTTCCGGTCGTCGTTACGTTGCCACAACGCTCAAACAGGTTTTTGGCTGCAACTTCTTCGGATAATTTCCATCCATAATTTGCATCAAATTCGAGCGGCTTGAGCACAGACCATCGGGGTGCCACAGAGTCGCTCGTGACCGCCACCACCGAGATCGTCCCCGACAGCGAGCGGAGCGGATTCATCGGCGCTCTCCCGCCGCCGCTTCGGCCCTATGCGTCGCTGATGCGGCTGGACCGGCCGATCGGCACGTGGCTGCTGTACTGGCCGTGCGCGTGGAGCGTTGCGCTGGCCGGCGTCGGCGGCCGGTGGGACCTGTTCGGATGGTTCGCGCTGGGCGCTTTCGCGACGCGGAGCGCGGGATGCGTCTATAACGATATCGTCGACAAGGATCTCGACGTGCGGGTCGAGCGAACCCGGCTGCGACCGCTGGCGAGCGGGCGCGTATCGGTCGCGAGCGCCTGGGTGCTCATCGCCATCCTGCTGGCAATCGCGCTCGTGGTGCTGCTGCAACTCGACCGAACCGCGCAGATCCTCTCGCTCGTCAGCGTGGCGCCCGTTGCCGCCTACCCATTCATGAAGCGAATCACCTGGTGGCCGCAGGCCTGGCTCGGGCTCGTCTTTTCATGGGGTGCACTGGTCGGATGGCCGGCGGTTCGCGGAAGCCTCGACTGGCCGCCGCTCCTCTTGTGGTTCGGGAGCATCGCCTGGGTCATCGGCTACGACACGCTCTATGCAATCCAGGATATCGAGGACGATGCGCTCGTCGGCGTGAAGAGCAGTGCCCGGCGGCTCGGCGAGCATGCCGCGACCGGGGTCGCAATCTTCTACGCCATCGCGGTCGCGCTGTGGGGGGCTGCGATCTGGCTGGTACGGCCCGATTGGCTTGCGCTTCTCGCTCTCGCTCCAGCGGCGCTGCACCTCGGCAACCAGGCGCTTCGCGCCGATCCTGCGGACGGCACCGGAGCGCTCCAGCTGTTCCGATCCAATCGGACATGCGGGTTGCTCGTTTTCCTGGGACTTCTGGTCGTCGGCCTTTCCACCCGCTAACGCCCCGCCATGCTTTCGAAGGACGAGTCTCGAACCGCGGCGGAGCGGCTCGTGGAGCGCGCCATGCGCGCGGGTGCCGATTGCGCCGATGCACTCTATACCGGCAGCCGCTCGACCGACGTCCAGGTGCGCCTCGGCCAGCTCGACCATGTCAACCGCTCGGAAGACGAGGAGATCGGGCTTCGGGTCTTCCTGGGGTCGCAGCCCGCGTCGGTCGCATCGTCCGACCTGTCGGAGGAGGCGCTGGATGAGCTCGTCCGAAGAGCCCTGGCCATGGCGGCCGAAGCGCCCGAAGACCCGTTCGCCGGCTTCGCGCCCGACGAACTCCTGGCGAAAGCGCCCTTTCCCGAGCTGGACTGCATCGATCCGGTCGAGCCCGACCCGGCCGATCTTCGTTCGCGAGCGCTTGCGGCGGAGCAGGCAGCGCTTGGCGTTGCGGGCATAACCAACTCCGGCGGCGCAGGAGCGAGCGCTTCGACGGGCTCCGTCGCGATCGCGACCTCGGCGGGGTTCAGCGGAGCGCATATCGCCACCGGCCGCGGCTGCTCGGTTTCTGTCGTCGCCGGCGAAGGCGCGGGCAAGCAGCGCGACAGCTGGTCGCATTCCGTCCGCCAGCTCGAAGACCTCGAAGACCCGGAATCGATCGGACTCGAGGCCGGACGCCGAGCGGTCGCCAGGCTCGATCCGGTACGCCCACGATCGGGGCCGATGGCGGTCCTGTTCGACCCCAGAGTCGCGGGGAGCCTGCTCGGCCATTTCGCAGGCGCGATCAGCGGCTCGTCGGTGGCTCGCAAGTCCAGCTTTCTCCAGGACAGGCTCGGAAGCCGCGTGTTCGCCGAAAATGTCCGGATCATCGACGATCCGCTTCGCCCGCGCGGACTCCGCTCGCGTCCGTTCGACGGCGAAGGCATGCGCGCGGAACGGCAGGAGATCGTCGAGGCCGGAATCCTGAAGAGCTGGATGGCCGACAGCGCTTCGGCCCGCCAGCTGGGAATCCTGCCGACCGGCCATTCCTCGCGGTCGGTCGGGAGCCCGCCCGGGGTGGCGCCGAGCAATTTCTACATCGCGCCCGGCACTCGAAGCCGCGAAGAGCTCCTTGCCGCCTTCCCGGAAGCGCTCCTGGTGACCGAATTGATCGGCCAGGGCGTCAATCCGGTGACCGGCGATTATAGCCGGGGAGCGGTGGGCTTCCTGGTGAGGAACGGCGAAATCGGACCGCCGGTTCAGGAGATCACGATCGCTTCGAATCTCATCGAGATGTTTGCGACCCTGGAGCCAGGCTCGGACCTGGAATTCCGGCGCGGGATCGACGCTCCGACGATTTTCGTTCCGCAAATGACGGTCGGGACCGCCTAGGCCTCGCTCGATTCCCCGACCGCGGGGATTTCAAGCCGCATGATCTCGATCTTGGGGCAGCGGTTCATCACCACCTTCAGGCCCGCCGCTTCGGCTCGCTCCGCGGCTTCGCGATTCACGACCCCGAGCTGCATCCACACCGCCTTGGCTTCGACCGCAATTGCCTGGTCGACTGCATCGCCGGCGGCTTCCGAATTGCGAAAGATGTCGACGATGTCGATCGGCTCTCCGATCTGGTGCAGGTCGCGCCAGACATATTCGCCGTGGATGCGCTCGCCGGTGATCGTCGGATTGATCGGGAAGACCTTGTAACCGCGGGCCTGGAGGAACTTCATCACGCCGTTCGACGGACGATCGGGCCTGTCGGAGGCGCCGACCATCGCGATCGTCCGCGCGTTCGCAAGAAGGTCCGCGATCTGCTCGTCATCTCGAAGCATGTTCACTCTCCTCCAATGGAGAATGTTTCGCGGCCGGCGCTGTTTCCAGAACGGCGAGCACTTTTTCCGCAATTGCTGTGAACGCCTGCGACTGCGCGCCCGACGAGGCGACTGGCGGAGTGCCTGCGTCCGAGGCTTCGCGAACCGATGGATCGAGTGGAATTCTGCCGAGAAAGGCAATGCCCATCGCCTCCGCCGCCTCTTCGGCACCCCCGCTTCCGAACGGGTCGGAACGCTCGCCGCAGTGCGGGCAGGTGAAGCCCGACATATTCTCGACCAGGCCGATCACCGGGACCGACACCTTGCCGAACAGATCGATGGCGCGGGTCGCATCGATGAGCGACAGAGCCTGGGGCGTGGAGACGATGACCGCACCGTCGGGCCGCGATTTCTGCACCAGCGAAAGCTGCACATCGCCGGTTCCGGGGGGCAGGTCGACGACCAGGATCTCGGCGTCGCCCCAGTCGGCTTCGACCAGCTGGGCGAGCGCTCCCGAAGCCATCGGGCCGCGCCACGCGAGCGCATGGCCGGGCGAGACCAGCTGGCCGAGCGAAAGAAATCGAATGCCGTGGGCGGCGACGGGGTTGAGCCGCTTGTCGTCCGCGGTCGGGCGCTCGTCGGAGCCGAGCAGCTTCGTCTGCGACGGGCCATAGACGTCGGCGTCGATAAGACCGACCTTCTTGCCGGCCCGGGCGATCGCGATGGCCAGATTGACGGCGAGGGTCGACTTTCCGACGCCGCCCTTGCCGCTGGCGACCGCCACAAGCTTTCGCTTCGGCTCGCTGGCGGTCAGCGCGATCCGGACTTCACGAACCCCGGCGAGTCCGCGGGCGGCCGAGTTCAGCCGTTCCTCGAAGGCTTTGCGCTCGCCTGAAGTGAGCCCGGTTGCGTCGGCGACGATCGTCGCGATTTCGCCGGACAGACGCCGCGAACGGATTCGCGACGCCTCCGGCAAGGCATCGAGGGCGGCAAGCGCAGTATCGGAGTCGGGCATCGCGGTTGCGAGATAGGCACTCGGGCGCTGCTTGCCACTGTTTTTCGTCCGTGGCCGTTCCTATAGATGCAAACCATGACGACGATATCCGGGTGGGGGGAGCGCGTTCGCGGGCTCTTCGCCGATACAAAGGGTCCCTGGGGACCGAAGGGATCCGGCGACGAGCCGGAGCCGTCGCCGGGCCCCTGGGGCGAGAGCGGCGGACGCAAATCGACCGGCGCCGACCGCGGGGGCAACATCACCTCGCTCGACGAATTCATCCGCAGGAGCCGCGCGCGCTGGTCTCCGGGAGGCGGCTTTCCAGGCGGCGGCGCAAGCTCGATCGTGCTCTGGGGATTTGTCGGCATTGTCGTGCTGTGGCTGGTGTTCACCAGCTTCCACAGCATCGAGCCCGGCGAGCGCGGCGTGGTCACGCGTTTCGGCCGCTACGTCTACACGCTCAACCCCGGCGTCGGGATGACTCTCCCTTCGCCGTTCGAGCGGGTGAAGAAGCTCGACGTCGAGAAGATCCGCAATGTCGACCTCGGCTCGGAATCGGGCGAGGACCTGATGCTCACGGGCGACCAGAACCTGCTCGACATCGCTTATTCGGTGCGCTGGAACATCCGCACGCCCGAGCTTTACCTGTTCGAGCTGGCGCAGCCGGAGCAGACGATCCAGGAGGTCGCCGAAAGCGCGATGCGCGCGGTGATCAGCCAGGTGTCGCTGAACGACGCGATGGGCGACCGCCGCGCCGATATCGAGGACGAAGTGGCGAAGCGGATGCAGGTGGTTCTGGACACCTACCGGTCCGGGATCCAGATCCAGGGCATCGCGATCAAGCAGGCCGACCCGCCCGACGCCGTGAACGACGCGTTCAAGCAGGTGACGGCCGCCCAGCAGGACGCCCAGACCTATATCAACAATGCGAACGATTATTCCCTCCAGCTCCGCCAGAAGGCGCAGGGCGAGGCGACCGCGTTCGACAAGGTCTATGAGCAATACAAGCTCGCGCCCGAGGTGACCCGCCGCCGCATGTATTACGAGACCATGGAGCAGGTGCTCTCGAAGGTCGACAAGACCATCGTCGAGGCTCCCGGCGTCACGCCTTATCTGCCTCTTCCCGAGGTGAAGAAGGGTCAGCAACAACCGCAGGGGCAGCAGCAATGACCGGCTTCATCCGCCGCCGCCCGCTCCTTTCGGCGGTCATTGCCTTCGTGCTGCTGATCGTGCTCCTCGGCAGCTTCCCGATCGTTCCCGAGACCAAGCAGTCGGTCGTCGTCCGCTTCGGCAAGCCGGGG